>NZ_JANHJR010000003.1:0-600000 GCF_024495425.1 Haloarchaeobius litoreus
GGCACGGCCAGCAGTTCGCTTGTTCAATCAAACCTCAGGATCGTTCCACCCGAGGGAACAGGTGAGTTGCGAACCTTAATATCCCAACGCTCGGGAATCCTCGCCCTTTAGGGCGGGGAGGATGTCAAGCGGGTCCGGATGCGATCGAATCGTGTGTCGCCGAACACAACACATTTACCGGCCGAGTCCCCGAAGAGGAAGACGCAATGACCGAGGAGTTCAGGGTTCTCTATCTCACCTCCGACCCGACTCCGGAACCGGAGCTTCCGGACGGCCCCGGCTCGGGACTCTCCGTCGAAACCGTGGGCGCCGTCGACGAGCTCGCCGGACGGCTCCGCACCGACGGCGCGGACTGCGTGGTCGTCTGCGAGGACCGCGACCACGACGGGCTCGCCGAGGTGCACGACGCCTACGCGGACACGGTGCCGTTCGTGCACGTCACGACCAACCCGGCGCTCGACGCCGACGAGGTGGTCGGCGACGGCGTGCTCCACACCCTCTCGGACGGCCAGCCCGTGCCGTTCTGCGAGCTCGCCGCCTACGTCTCCACCAGCGCCGAGTTCACCGACCCCGCCAACCGCTTCGCGGTGTTCGCCCACCACGCACAGGACGGCGTCGTGACCGCCGACAGCGACGGTCACGTCACCGAGACCAACCCCGCGATGGCGGACATCTTCGGCTTCGAAGACGGCGAGCTCGTCGGCGAGCACCTCTCGACGCTGCTCCCCGAAGACGGCGGTAATCGGTCGCTCCTGCCCCCGTTCGCGCCGGACGGCGAGGACACGGCCCTCCAGTGGCAGCCGATCCGGTTCACCGCGACCGACGCCGACGGCAGCGATGTTCCTGTCCTCGTGACGTTCGGCCGGTTCGAGACGGCCTCCGGCGCACACTACACGGGCGTGGTCCGCGACGTCTCCCAGCGCGAGCGTCTGGAATCCGAGCTGGAGTCCCACCTCGAACGGGTGACGGACGCGTTCTTCGCGCTCGACACCGAGTTCCGCTTCCGCTACGTCAACGAACGGGCCGCCGAACTCATCGACGTCGACCCCGACACGGTCGCCGGCGACCTGGTCTGGGATCGGTTCCCCGCCGCCGTCGACAGCCGGTTCCAGGCGCAGTACGAGCAGGCCATGGAGACACAGGAGTCGGTCTCCTTCGAGGAGTACTTCCCGCCGCTGTCGACGTGGTTCTCGGTCCGGGCCTACCCCTCCGAGACGGGGCTGTCCGTGTACTTCCGCGACGTGACCGAACGGAAGGAGCGCGAGCAGGCTCTCGAACGCCAGCGCGACGAGCTGGAAGGGCTTGCCCAGCTCAACCGTGTCCTCCAGCACGTCAACGAGACGCTGGTCACCGCGGCGAACCGGACGGTGGTCGAGCGGTCTGTCTGCGAACAGCTCGTGGAGTCGTCGCTGTTCGCGGCGGCATGGCTCGGCCGGGTCGACTCCCGTCGCGACACGGTCGAGCCGGCGACGAGCGCGGGCCAGGACGGGGTCGAGCCCGAGTCGACAGTGCCCGTCAGCGAGGCGGTCACCCACCCGGCGGGCCGGGCGGTCGCGTCCCAGTCGGTCGAACTGGTCGACGACCTCGCCGCGCTCGACTCCGCCGACCCGTGGGTCGAGGCTGCGCGCGAACGGGGTTTCTCGTCGGTCGCGGCCGTGCCGGTCTCGTACAAGGGCTCCCAGTACGGCGTCGTCGCCGTGTTCGCGACGAAGCCCGACGCGTTCAGCGAGGGCGTGGTCGAGACGCTCTCGCAGCTCCAGAGCGTCGTCGGCCTGGCCATCAACGCGACCGAGCGCCGCGCCGCCCTCATCGCCGACGGCACCATCCAGGTGGGGCTGGCGCTCCGCGACGCGTCCAACCCGCTGTTCCGGGCCGTCGAGGAGCACGACCTGGTCGTCGAACTCGACGGGGCGACCGCCATCGACGACCACACGTTCGTCGAGTACTTCACGGTCACCGGTGACCCCGACGAGACGTTCTTCGACATCATCAGGGCGTTCGACCGCGTCGAGGGGCTCACCGTGCTCGACCAGGGCCCCGAGGAGACGCTCGTGACGATGACGATCGTCGACCCACCCATCTCGACGCTGCTCGCCGAACACGGCGGCACGGTCCGCGAGATAGTCGTCGAGGACGGCTCGGCGGAACTCGTCGCGGAGCTCCCGAAGTCGGGGTCCATCCGGTCGGTGGTCGACTCGCTCGAGGGGATGTTCGAGACCGTCGACCTCCGGACCAAGCGCGAACGAAAGCGCCCCGAACGACGGGTCTCCGAGTTCCGGTCGACACTCGATGACCAGCTCACCGACCGCCAGCGCGAGGTGCTGGAGGCCGCGCTACGGGACGGCTACTTCGAGTGGCCCCGCGAGAGCGACGCCGAGGAGATCGCGGCGACACTCGGCATCTCCTCGCCGACGTTCCACGAGCACCTCCGGGCGGCACAGCAGAAGCTGCTCACCGACCTGTTCGACGTGCCACCGGCCGACCGCGAACGCGACGTCAGGGCGGGCGAACGGCCCTGACGGCAGGCGGTCCCGGACGGAAGCATTCCGTGCGCGGAGGGCTACTCCGCTCGTTCCTGCCAGCGGTCCCGACAGCTGTGGTCGCAGAACGAGAGGATTTGGACGGCTCCGTCGCCCCTCTTCGTGGACGCAGCTGGGTGCCACTCGTCGGTCTCGACGGGGGCACCACACGTCGCACAGGTCGCTTCGGTATCCTCGCTCGCCGAGACCGCCTCTGGCTCTGCTGAGGTCATCGTCCCTTCCATCCCTCGCTAGGACATGAACCCACGTAAGGGTGGGACCAAGCCACTCTGGGTCGCACAGTCGAACCTACGTGGATAGGGGTTCAGCCGGTGTTCTGCATCCCCGCCGCGATGCCCTTGACCGTGAGCCTGAGCGTCTGCTCCTCGGCATCGGTGCGGTGGCTCTGGGCGAGTAGTCGCGTCTGAAGCAGGTTCAGGGGGTCGACGTAGGGGTTGCGTCGGCGGAGGCTCTCGCCGTACCAGTCGCGGGCGTACAGCGTCTCCCGCTCCGTGATGCTCGTCACGAGGTCGGTCGCGCGCTCGTACTCGGCGTTGACACGCGGGAAGAACCGCTCGCGCAGGTCGGGTTCGGCGAGGTCGGCGTAGTGGGTCGTTATCTCGAGGTCCGTCCGGGCGAGCGAGAGCGCGGCGTTGTCGAGCATCGACCGGAAGAACGGCCACGAGTCGTACATCTCCTGCAGCGTCTCGACGTCGCCGCCCGAATCGAGGTAGGCGTCGATACCGGTCGCGAGCGCGTACCAGCCCGGGAGGATGCAGCGCGACTGCGTCCACGAGAACACCCACGGGATGGCCCGGAGGTCCTCGACGCTGCGCTCGCCCGAGCGCGAGGCCGGGCGCGAGCCGAGGTTCAGGTCCTCGATGACCGTGATGGGTGTCGCCTGTTCGAAGTACTCGACGAACCCCTCCGTCTCGAGCAGGTCGCGGTACTCGTCGCGCGCAGCGTCCGCCATCGTCTCCATCGCGTCGACCCAGCTATCGGGGACCGACTCCTCCGGGGTCTCGATGGCGTTGCGTCGCGCCCGCAGCTGGGCGTTGAGCATCTGGGAGATCTCGCGCTCCGCGACACGCGGGTTGGCGTACTTCTCGGCGATGGCCTCGCCCTGTTCGGTGAACTTCACCTGACCCGTCACCGAGCGGTTGGGGAGCGCGAGCAGCGCCTCGTGCATCGGCCCGCCGCCGCGGGAGATGGAGCCGCCGCGGCCGTGGAACAGCCGCAGCGTCACGTCGAACTCGTCGCAGACATCGGCGAGGCGACGCTGGTTCTCGTACAGCGACCAGTTCGCCGCGAGGAAGCCGTTCTCCTTGTTCGAGTCGGAGTAGCCGAGCATGATCTCCTGGGTGCCCCCGCGGGCTTCGAGCGCCCCGGCGTAGGCCTCGTTCTCGAACAGCGTACCCATGATGCGACGGGCACCCGAGAGCGCGCTCTCGGTCTCCAGCAGCGGGACGACGTCGAGCCCGCAGTAGCCGGGGAGTTCGACGACCCCGGCCTGGTCGGCGAGGAACAGCACCTCCAGCACGTGGCTCGGCTCCTCGGTCATCGAGATGGCGTAGGTGTCGATGGCGTCCACGCCGTACTCGGCCTGCCAGTCCGCGAGGTGGTCGAACCGTCGGAGCACGCGGGTGGGGATGTCGTCGAGGCCCGCCGTGTCGGTCACGTCGACGACCGGCTCGGCCTGCAGGATTGCTTCGGTGAGCGTCTCGACGCGCTCGTCCTCGTCGAGCGCGTCGTACTCGATGCCCTCGCGGGCGAGCGCCGCCGCCACGGTCTCGGTGTGGTTCTCCTGATGGTCGCGCAGGTCGAGGCTGGCCAGCGAGAAGCCGAACGTCGCGACCTGTCTGCGGGCGGGCTCGACGTGGGCGTCGACGATGACCTCGCCGCCGTTGGCGCGCAGGCTCTCGGCCAGCACGTCGAGGTCGGCGGCGAGGTCGGCGGCGTCCTCGTAGCCGCCGGGGCGGACGTCGTCCACGCGGTCGAGCCGCTCGCGCATCAGCTTCAGCTTCTGGCGGTAGGGTTCGGTCGGATAGCGCGCCTCGGCCTCGTCGACGACGCCGGGCAGTCGCTCGCGGTCGGCCGCCAGCGACGCCTCGAACTGCTCGCCGACGTCGATGCGGTCGGCGTCCTGGCTGAGGATGCCCGACAGCGACTTCAGCTCGTCGCGGTAGCGCTCGAGGACGACCCGTCGCTGCCGCGAGAGGGTCTCGGTCGTCACCTCCGGCGTGACGAAGGGGTTGCCGTCGCGGTCGCTGCCGGCCCACGAGCGGAACTCGAACAGCTTGCCCACGTCGAGGTCGTCGAACGACTCGCCCAGCGCGTCCTCGAGGTCGGCGTACACGTCCGCGGTCACGTCGAACAGCGTGTTCTCGAGGTACCACTGGACGTTGCGCGCCTCGTCGGTCGGGTGCGGCTGGCGGTCCCGGACCTGCGGCGTCTGCCAGAGGCTCGTCACCTCCGCCTCGAGGTCGCGTTCGACGGCCTCGGTCTCGTCGTCGGTCAGGCGCTGCTCGTCGAGCGTCTCGAGGTGGTCGGCGACCGACCGGAGCTTCGCCTTCACCGTCTTCCGTCGCGCCTCGGTCGGGTGCGCGGTGAACGTCGGCTCGACGAGCACGTCGTCGAGCACCTGCTGGACCCGCTCGGGGTCGTCCGCGGCCAGCTTCTCGACGGCCTCGCGGACGCCATCCGAGAGCGTCCCGTCCTGCTCGCCACGACGGACCGCCCTGACGCGCTCGCGCTCCTCGGCGAGGTTGATGAGTTCGAAGTACGTGGTGAACGCGCGGGCGACGACGCTCGACAGCTCCGGCGTGATGCCGTCGAGTTCGGCCACGAGTTCGTCGCGGTCCGCACGCTCCCCGTGTCGGTAGTCGATGGCTGCCGTCCTGATGGACTCGACCGTGTCGAACGCCCCCGTGGAGGACTGCGCTTCGAGCACGTCACCCAGGAGCGCGCCGAGCTCCCGGACGTCCTGCCGAACGTTCCTGTCGTGCAAGCTCATACCACGGGGTACGGTAGCGAGCCGTATAACGGCCCCAGACGGTGGAGAAAATTGCCACTCGATTACGAGTAAAGAATCGTGCTGTCAGTTGTAGCCCCGCCACTTCTTCCCGCATTCGGTGCACTTGAAGAAGCGCGTCGGGGGCTCGTCGGCGGAGGCGGTCTGCTGGATGTAGTACCACGCCTTCTCGGTGCCGCACTCGTCACAGCGCACGTCGGTGGCGGTGGGTTTCCCCTCGAACTCCGCGTTCTCCTCGGTCTCGATGACCTCGCTGTCGGTCTGTGACTCCGTGCTGACGAACTCGCTCTCGTCGCCGCCGCGGGCCTCGCTGGCCCCGCAGCTGGAACAGATCCACTCGTCGCCCTGTGCCTTCATCATCGAACCGCAGTTGTCGCAGAATTGCATCGTTGTAGTGTACGTTCGCTACCGGGTGCGTTCGAGTCGTTCGTCTTCGAGTATCTTCGGACAGTCGACGACCTCGAACTCGTCCATGCTCGCCTCGCTGCGGATGGTCGTCCCCTCGTGGGTGCAGCCGACCTCCGGCGGGTCGGTGAAGAACTCGCAGCGCTGGCAGTACTTGCTCTTCGAGATGGTCCGGACCTCCGGCGCGTCGGGTTCGGGCTCGGCCGTCGGCTCCTCGGTCGACACCTGCTCCCAGAGCGCATCGCTGTCCACGTCGCCGACGTCGACGGACTCGAACAGGTCGTCCGGCTCGGCATCGCGCTCCTCGCGGCGGCGCTCGAACTCGTCGGCCATCTCACCGAGCGGGCCCGCACGCTCGCCCTCCAGCTCCGGCGGGGACTCCCCGTCCGCCCCGGTTACCTCGTGGGTCACGTCCTCGACGCTCGGTGCGTCGTCGTCGGCCCCGACCTCGCTCGGGTCCGCTTCGTCCATCCCGTCGCCTTCGTCGTCGCCCTCGGCGTCGACGCTCGGCGGCACGGACTCCGTGTCCACCATCTCGTCGACGAGGTCGTCGAGCGGGTCGTGGTCGTCTGTCATTCTCTCCCCTCGATGTCGGGTGCGGAGCGGTCGTCGTCCTCGAAGAACGTCTCGTCGAGCCCCTCGTCGATGTCCGGCTCGGCGCTCTCGGGCAGCGCCGGTGCGTCACCCGTGAGGAGCCGGTTCGAGCCGAACGGCCCGAACGAGTCGCTCGCTCGAACGTCGGTGATCGAGCTCGCGCAGTGGGGGCACGCGGGCTCGGTCAGCAGCGCGATCCGGACCGTCGAGGAGCACTCCTCGCACTTCGCACGCTCGATGCCCTCGCGGTTGGCCGCGAGTCTGAGCGTGTCGACCGACGACCGGCGCGCCTCCGCCGCGGCCAGCCGCAGCACCTCCTCGCGGAGGTCGACGGTCAGGCGCGCGAGCGTCGTCAGCTTGGTGTCGAGGTCGTCGGTGGTGTCGCTCAGGTACCGCAGGATGGTCTCGTAGTTGTCGAAGCCCGCGTCGAGCTCCGCCGAGAGCTCCGCGACGGCGTCGTCGAGCTCGTCGAGCTCCGCCCGGACCCCGTCGAACTGCTCGACCGTCGCCGAGAGCTCGTCGAGTCGAGCGACCAGCTCCTCGTGGCTGTGGTCCGCGGGCGCCTTCTCGTCCGTCTCGTGTTTCACCTGGATGACGCGCTCGCGGACGTCCTGAAGCAGCTCGGTGTACTCCTCGCGCTGCGCTTCGAGGCGCTCGTCCAGCTCCCCGCTCCGGCCCTCGAGCAGCGACGAGAGATCGTACGCCTCGTCCTCGTTCGCCGCCGAGACCGTCCGGTACGCGGACAGGAGCTGTTCCAGCAACGCCTCCGGAGGGACGCCTTGCTCGCTCGCCTGGTCGTGCAACCACTCCCCCAGTTCCGGCGGTAGCTGCACGGATAGGTCGACGTGCTCCTCGCTCGCCATTCGTGCGCAGTTCGACTGGGAAACGCTTAAGGCTTGTTGCAGGCGAAGCGACGGCCCTCAACGGATTTTGCGCACGTCGCTGATGTCGAACCCGCCGTCGTGGATCTCCGTCTCGAACTGGATGATGTTCTCGTCCTCCAGCCGCGAGAGCACACCCCGGAACTGCTTGACGACGAGGGTACGCGCCCGCTCGGAGCCACCGGACTCCCACTCGAACAGCAACGTCCCGTCGGTCGCATCCATCAGCCGGCCGAGGTGCTGGTCCGACAGTGCTTCGGTGTTCACCAGCAGCAGCACCATCCCGCCCCACCGGTACGAGGCCTTCTTCAGTCCCTTCATCAGCAGGGTGATCTGGTTCCAGTCCATCTGCTCCTCGGCCGCACTCAGCAGGTCCGTCACCGAGTCGATCACGACGAGGTTGCCCCCGCCGTGCTCGTTGAGGTACTCCCCGATGGCGTTGAGCGTCCCACGGCGGTCCCGGTCGCCCAGCGAGCCGATGTCCGGCGTCGCGTTCGAGTACCACTCCCGGGGCACCTGCGACAGCTGGAAGTACTGGCTCGACAGGTCCGCGAACTCGACGTGCTTCGTGCCGGCATCGACCAGCTCGTCGTCCATCACGTACCGCATCTCCTCCAGCAACGCGTTGCTGTCGGCGGTGAAGGAGATGTAGTGCACCTCCTCCGGGAACCGGGCCTGGTCGTGCGCGTTCCCGTAGTACAGGTCGAACAGCTCCTGGTCCGACTCCTTCAGCCCGTTCATCGCGACGCTCGTGTAGACGAACTCCCGGGCGCCGGCCCCGACCTCGCCCGCGAGCAACACGACGCTCCCGGGTGGCGCGCCACCGCCGATCATCGAGTCAAGCCGGGAGATCCCCGTCGGCAGCCGTTCCATATCCCGGCAGTCGGTCGGTGCGTAGGTAACCGTTACGGCGGCTGGTGGTTGGATTGGCTGTGGGAGTTGGGTCCTGTACCGCTGTGGTTGGAACTACTGGCACCGCGAACAGCCAGAAAGCCCCGGTGGCTGTGCAATCGTTTAAACCACATCCCGCGGCCAGACCCGGCGTGACCTGAGAGTGGTCCGACGGCGGGCAGCGGGTGTGTGCCACGTCGCCGTCGGCGCGGGAGTGGTGCCTGTTCGCCAGCGCGGGAGCCACAGCTATCGAGCGCAGGGTCTTTCTCCGCGGCGGTCCTCGCTCCGGCCATGCGACTCACCGAGTTCTGCGAACGACTCGACGACGAGCTCCGGACGGGGGACTTCGCCGACCTCGACGCCAGCGCGAACGGCCTGCAGGTCGGGCCCGAACGGGGGACCGTCGAGCGCGTCGCCTTCTGCACGGACGGCGTGAGACAGACGTTCGAGCGGGCGGCCGACTGGGGCGCGGACGCCGTCGTCGTCCACCACGGCATCTCCTGGGGCGGCATCGAACGCATCACCGGCCGGACGTACGGCCGCGTCGCGCCGCTGGTCGACCACGACGTCGCGCTCTACGTCTCGCACCTACCGCTCGACTCGCACCCCGAACTCGGCAACGCCGCCGGACTCGCGGACCTGTTGGCGCTGGAAGACCGGGAGCCGTTCGGCCGCGTCGGCCCGGAGCACGTCGGCCAGCGCGGTCGTGCCAGCGACGCGTTCACCGTCGACGAGTTGCGCGAGACGCTCGCCGGCGAGCTCTCGACCGGCGGCCAGCCCGTCCGGACCATCGACTTCGGCCCCGACGAGATCCGCGACGTGGCCATCGCCACCGGCGACGGCTCGGACTACGTCCCCGAGGCCGGCGCGAAGGACGTCGACGCGCTCGTGATGGGTGAGGGCAAGCAGAAGACCTACCACGAGGCTCGCGAGGCCGGCCTGAACGTGTTCCTCGCCGGCCACTACGCCACAGAGACGTTCGGCGTCCGGAACCTGCAGGACTGGGTCGAGACGTGGGACGAGGGGATAGAGACGACGTTCCTCGACGTTCCAACCGGCCTCTGAGTCGTTTCGTTCACCGCGACGCGGGACGGAACGATTAACTCGACAGCCGGGCGACATCTGTTATGAGCGGCACCACCCTCGACGAAGCGACGCTCTTCGGCGGGGTCGGCGTGGGCTCTGTCGCCTTCCTCGCCGGGAACCTGCTGACCGGCAGCCTGGTCGTCGCCCGCACCGCCGTCGCGGGCGACGCTCTGCTCACCGACACGTTCACCAGGGTTGGCTGGCGGTTCTACGCGAGCCGGTCGACGCCGCGGTCACGGGCGCGGCCGTCACGGCCGGATACCTGTTCGGCGCGGTCGCCGGTCGCCTCCTCCTCGTGACGGTCCTCACCCCACCGTTCCCGGCGGCCCCTGCCCTCGTCGAGACCGTCCTCTACGCCGGGCTCGCCTTCCCCCTCGTCTTCGGTGGCATCGGCGGCGACCTCGGTGCCCGGGTCGCCTGAGCCGGGGAAAGAGTATTGCCGCCGGCAGGGGTAGCGTGGCCCATGACCCTTCTCGTCCCGTTCGACGGCGCGGCGCTGTCGACCACCGCACTCCGACGCGCCACCGAGTTCGCGACGTTCCGCGACGAACAGCTGGTCGTCCTCACCGTCGTCCCCGACGACCCCGAGTACGCCCGCGAGCGCGACTGGTTGGACCCCGGTGACACGTTCGACGTGGGCGTCATCGAGCGCAAGCTCCGCCAGCGCGTGCTCGACCTCGCGCCCGAGGCCGACTTCCGCTGCGAGCTCATCGAGAACGTCGAACCCGTCGCCAGCGAGACGACCGACGTGGCTCGTCGCATCCGCGAGGTCGCGGCGGAACTCGACGTCAGCGTCGTCTTCGTCGGCAGCGAGAACGCCGGGCGCGTGACGAACCCGCTCTCCAGCGTCGGCTCGCCAGTCGCCGACACCCCGCAGTACGACGTGTACATCGCCCGCCGGCGCGACGAGTGAGAACGCTGTTTCTCGCGGGTGATGTCGCTCCGGGTGGCCAACGACGCCGCATCGGATTCTCCTACACGAGTTCGGCGTCGATGGCTTCGCCCGCCCGGTCGACGGCCGCTTCAGCCCGGCTGAGGAGTACAGCCACTGCACCCTCGTCGTAGCCTGCGCCGTCGTCCCCGGACAGGAGTTCGAGCGCCTCGGTCAGGAAGGAGACGGTGGTCGAGAGCTGGCGGTCGGTCGTGCGGCCGTCGCCACGCTGTGCGGCGGCAGTGGCACCCTCAGCCGCTTCCAGTGCCTGGGCCAGTCGCTCCCGCACCTCGCCGCCCCCACTGGCCGCGTCCGCGAGAGAACGGGCCAGTTCGAGCAGCGCGACCAGTTCGTCTCGGAGCGTCGTCGCCAGCGACAGCTTGCCGGTCTCGACGACCTCGCGGACGACGTCCCCGTTCTCGTCGAAGGAGTCCGGTGTCACCCGGTACGCGCCGAGTCGTCCGTCACCGTCCACGACCTCGACGGTGTAGTGCCCGTCGCGGTGGACGGCGACCGCGAACCGGTCGTCCTCGGCGGGGTCGCCGTCGTAGACGACGCCGGCGTAGTCCTCGACGACCCGGACGTGGGTGATCCCGTTCGCAGTCCGGCCGTCGCCGCGGATCCACCCGGCGTCCTCGTTCGCGACGAGCGTCAGTTCGCCGTCCGACCCGGCACGGAACGTCCCGCCCTCGTGGACGAAGCGCTGCGCGAGCGGTGCGTACCCCGGGCCGTTGAGGGCGAGGAGGTGCTCACCGGGGGCGACGTGGAGGTAGCCGAAGGCACCATCACGGGTGACCGTCGCGACCGGGTCCTCGCTGGCGAGGCGGACGGCGGCCTCGACCGGCAGCCCGAACAGCGAGACGGTCGCGACGTCGGCGAGCGCATCCTGGGCGCTGTCGGCAACGCCGTCGAGTGCACCCGTCGCACCACTCCCGAGCTGTCGGGCCCGCCCGACGACACGGTCGAGCAGGCCCGACGGCTCGCTCCCGTCGATGTATCGACGGTGGGCGGGGTCGGTGACGTCGTCCAGGGGGTCCGAGAACCGCGGCTGCTGCCAGGGGATGCCGACAGACGTGAGAAAGCTGGCGAAGCGGTCCTCGACGAACCCCGGGATGACGAACTCGAAGCTGAGCTGGGGCCCGACGAAGCCGTCGACTGCGTCGGCGACGTTCGACAGCGGCTCCAGCGTGTACCGGACGTCGGCCTCGGTCGAGCTGTCGACGTGGGCGAAGGTGAGTCCCGGCTCGCGGAGCGGGAGGTCGGCGGGCGGGCGTGCGAGGTCACGCCAGCCGCTCACGGTCACGCTCTCGTCGACGAAGTCGTCGGTCCCGACCGACAGCGACGGGTGGTCGTCGAGGCGGTGGCCGTCGAGCTCCGGCATGACGAAGGGGAGTCTGGCCCCCTCGTCGCGGGGCAGCCCGTACGCGAACGGCGACCCCAGGTTCAGGCTGAAGCCAAGGAGCTCGTTGGTGACGTCCGCGTCCCGGTCACCGGTCGGCAGGCGCTCGAAGCTCGGGAGCAGCTCGTTCACCTCGCTGGCGCTCGAGTGTGAGCCGACCTCGGTGAGGATGCCCGGGCGGCGGTCGCCACCCAGCGCCGGGTCGCGGAACTCGTTGTTCGGGACGGACCGGGCGTGGGCGCTCGCCGACAGCAACAGCGGCGCTCCCGTCTCCCGATCGACGAACACCTGGAGAAGCTCCCAGTCGTGCCAGTGGAAGTTGACGGTGAACTGGTCGAACGTGGAGTAGAACCAGTACTGGAGCGCGTCGACGCCGTCGGCTGCTTCGACGACGTTGTAGAACGCCACCGGGGCGGGGGGTTCCCCCGCCTCCGCGTACGCCGCGGCGTAGCCCTCCAGCGCCGCGAACCCGTCGACGACCCGGCCCTCGTGGGTCTCGACGACGTACGGTCGCGGGTCGGTCGGGAACCACTTTTCGAGCGTGCCGAAGTAGAGGTCCGGGGCGTACCGTGCCACCAGTTCGGGGACCTCTTCGGTCGTGTCACCGTCGGCTCGCTCGGTCCCTTCGGATGTGGTCGCCGTTGCGGACGGCGACGGGTCCGTGTCGCCCCCGTCGTCGTCCCGTGAGAGAGCCCACGCGCCGGCGGCGCCACCCATTCCGACCGTCGCGAGCGCCGCGTACACGAGGAGTCGCCGTCGCCGCTCGTCGTCGACGTCGCTGTCCTCATCCAGTTCCCCATCCGTCACCCCATCGTTCGTCGACATGATTCGCTCCCGGAACCATTGGCTGGCCGACTATAACTGCCTTCCGCGTGGGGTACTCGGGGACGCTACCGGCGTGGGGCACCGGACAGCCGCGACACGTCACATCGCCCGCCGGCGCGACGAGTGAGAACGCTCTTTTCCGCGGGTGGTGTAGCTCCGGCTGGCCGATGACGACGCACCCGCTCCGAGCCGGGGTGGCTCCCGGCGGTGACGAGCCCTATGAGTGCCGAGGCCAGCATTCCATCCATCCGTTCGAGGAGACGACGAGCGAACGTCGGAGACTCGCGGCTCTTGCTGCCGACAGTATCTGCATCCTACCGTCTCTAAGGGCCTACTAATAATTAGAGCACGCCGGCTAGTGGAATCAATCGGAGTGATGGTGTTTATTCTCGATCAGTTCACAGATACAGCCGATGGTTCCGGCGCTTCCGGGGCCGACCCCGACAATCCGATGGCCCGGTTGATTCGGTGGGTTCTCCTGTACGGGGACCGGCGGGTACTCGCACTCGTCACCACAATCATCATCCTCTCAGTGCAGCTTATCATCGGAACCGTCTGGGAGTTCGAGATGGAACGACTCGTCACCGAGACGCGAGCGGTCCAGACCCTGTTCAACACGTTGCTCGGGGGCATCATCCTCTTCGTCTCGGTGGTGCTCTCGATCAATACTGCGGCCCTCGCCCAGGAGTTCGCTCCGCTCCAGGTCAAACTGGCACGCATCGAGGATTCCATCGGTTTCCAGGTCGAACTGGAGGAACTCGCAGACGAGGGCGTCAGCCCGTCCGGACTACAGCCGTTCCTCGAGTTCGTTATCGGGGCGATCCACGCCGAAACGGAATCACTCCGAACCTCCGATAACTCTACCGACGACGAGCGAGCCAGGGCGGACCTGCTAGCGTTCGTCGACGAGATCAACACCCAGCTGGCGCGGATCGAGAATCGCATGAGGAGAACGAACCCGCAGGTCTCTATCGTCCTGTTGAGCACTCTCGAGTACCCCTACGCACGCCACATCAACGTGACCCGCCGCCTGAAGTCCGTCCACAGGGACGAACTCACGGAATCGGATCGCAGTTCGCTCGCGACACTGCTGAAGGTACTAACGATCCTCGCGTCCGGTCGTGAGTACTTCACGACGCTGTACTATAAACGGGAGCTCGGGAACCTGTCGAGTAGCCTCCTCGTCCTCTCGCTCCCGGTCATCGTCTTCACGGCGTACGTGCTGCTCGCGATGGATGCCGGACTCTTTCCGCGAACGACTCTCCTGGGGCTTGGATCGCGGCTCCTCTACGTCAACCTCGCGTTCGTTATCGCGCTCTCGCCCTACGTCCTCCTCAGTTCGTACATGCTTCGCATCCTCACCGTCTCGAAACATTCCCTCGAATCGACCGTGTTCACCCTCGATTCAGATGTCGAACTGGAGTTCGACTCGTAGGACACTCGGCCCACGGTCGACTTACGGACGGAACCGGAATCACGGCGCAGTCGATGGGACCATGATCCGATCGGTGGTTTACACCCCCACCGTCGTAGCTGTTGACACGGGATGTTCGACCTGCAACTGGACCTCCCGACGGTGCGCTCCACGGCCATGCACAGCGAACTGCTGCAGATCCTGGTCGCCATCAGCGTCCCGTACGCGATGTACCGCATCACGCAGATGTCTCAGATGCTGACCTGGCGGGATAGCGCCGTCACCCTCGCGCGGGTCATGACGCCGGTCGTCGTCCTGGCACTCCAGGGGGTGCTGGGTGGCGCGTCGGTCATCGGTGTCCCGAGTGCGCTCGTGCTCAACTCGCTCGGTGTCATCGTCGTGGAGTGAGCGGCGGGTCCGAGACCGTCCTCCATCGCCGGAACGTCCAGCCGAGTCGTCGTGCTCGGCTGTATACGCGGTCGGCGGGAGAACACCCCCGCCATCGGTGGTGGGCCCGTCGCGGCAACGCCGACACCAACATGAACATTTATGATAGATTGGTGCAGAGGTAGGGGCACGATGAGTCACGTACTCGCAGCACGCGCGGCCAACCCGGCACCGAATCGACCGCAGGCGACCACAACACCACCCAGACGACCCACCACATGAGCACACGTACCGACGCCACCAGCACGAGTCCGCGCATCGACGAGTCGCCCGACTTCTCCCGCCCCGAACCGACGAGCGACCCCGAACGCGATTCTCCACCCACGGACGTCTCCTGGACCGCCCAGTGCCAGCGCCAGTTCGACACCGCCGACACCGGCCGCTGCAAGAACCTCGCCGACGACGGGAACGAGTCGATGCACGACGGCGTCTGAACCGTCCACCGAAGCCGCCGACGCCCTCCAACCCGCACGTATGAGCGACCTGACGTGATGAGCCCGTGTAGAGCGATGGTGGGGACGACCTCCACGACCGGACCGTCCGGGGGAAGGCGTACGTGAACGACCTCCGGAACGAGTTCGTGTTCGAATCGGACGTGACCGGGCGCGCGCTGGCCGCCTTCGAGGACCACGAATCGAGTCGCCGCGGGTGCCGGGCGGCGTCGACGCTGGCGGCGAGTGAGTCCGCGGGTCTCCCTCTCCCCGGTCGGTCACCGCGTCGCAGGGGCCGGGAGCGATTCGACGACGGCCGAACCGCTCCGGACTACCCGCCGAGCGACTCGAACCGGTCGGCATCGATGGGCTCCGAGTCGGCCCTCACCGAGGCGTAGACGCGTTCGGCCCACTCGCGGGCGATGGGAGAGTCGGTGTCGACGAACACCTGCATCTGGCCGGTCCGCTCGTCGTAGCCGCCGATACCGACGCGGTCGTCGAAGAGCGCGAGCCCGTAGGGGAGGTCGTCCCGGGTCCGGAGCGTGAGGTGCCCGCGTTCGACGGCCTCGGCGGCCCGTTCGGGGTAGGTCTCGAACAGTTTCTCGACGATGCTCGGGAGGTAGATGACCTCGCTGTCGGTCCCGTCGAACAGCCGCTGGTGGAACGCGCCGAGGACGAGCGGGGCCATGTGTGTGGTGTTGAACCCGCGGAACGTCCCGGAGTCGTCGACGAGTGCGACGAACCGCTCGACGGGCCGGTACGGGGCGTCGGGTGCGGCGACGGTGACCGTGGCGTCGACGAACGGCTCGACGACGAACTCCTGGTGGTCCTCGCAGATGGCGTCCAGCAGCGGTCCGAGCCGGTGGACGGTCCCGACGTTGGCCTCGAACCGGAGGACCTCGTCGGCGACGGCCTCGCCACGACCGGTGAGCTGGAACCGTCCCTCGACCTTCTCGACGAGTCCCTGGTCGTCGAGCCACTGGGTCAGGCGGTGGCTCGTGGCGCGCGAGACGTCGAGGCGCTCCTCGATCTCCCGGCGGTCCAGCGGTTCCCGGCGGAGCGACTCCAGAACGGGACCGTGGCGGACGAGGTCGCCGAGGAAGTCGGTCCCGAGACGCTCGCCAGCCCCGTCGAGACGCCGTCCGAGGTGCTGCCGGCTCCGCGCGTTCTCGAGCAGCGCCTCGAGTATCGGCGAGCCGGGCCCGGGACGGGGTCGGTCGGCTCCCCAGCCGTCTTCGTCGGTTCCCATGGCCGGTTCTACGTGGACCTACGCGACGACGGGTAGTAACTCTCCGTGTACGAGTCCGGACAGTTCACGACGTGAGACGGCATTCACGTCGCGAACATCGTCCGATGGGTGAGGCCAACAGCCGCGCTGCCGTCTGTTCGGCTATGGCGACGACAGCACTCGACGACGGACGGGTCGAACAGCTCGAAGCGACGCTCCGGGGCGAGCTCCTCCGCCCCGGTGACGCCCGGTACGACGATGGACGCGCCGTGTGGAACGGCGTCATCGACAGGTATCCGGCCCTCATCGCACGCTGTCGGGGCGTCGCGGACGTCCAGCGAGCGGTCGGGTTCGCCCGCGAGACCGACCTCCCGCTTGCCGTTCGGGGTGGTGGGCACAACGTCGCCGGGACGGCGGTGTGTGACGACGGGCTGGTCGTCGACTGCTCGGAGATGACCGCGGTCAGGGTCGACCCCGATGGACGGACGGCGTGGGTGGAGAGCGGGGCGACGTGGGCCGACGTCGACCACGAGACGCAGGCGTTCGGGCTCGCCACACCCGGCGGCGTCGTCTCCGACACCGGGGTCGCCGGGCTGACCCTCGGCGGCGGTATCGGCCACCTGCGATGCAAGCACGGCCTGAGCTGTGACAACCTGCGTGCCGTCGAGCTCGTCACCGCGGACGGCGAGTTCGTCCGCGCCAGCGGGACTGAGAACGCCGAGCTGTTCTGGGGGCTGCGCGGCGGCGGCGGCAACTTCGGCGTCGTCACCGGCTTCGAGTTCGACCTCCACCCTGTCGGCCCCGAGGTGGCGACCGCTCTCGTGTTCTACCCGAGCGACCGGCTGGCGGCGGTCCTCCGAGCGTACCGCGAGTTCGTCGCGGACGCGCCCCGCGAGATCAGCAGTCTCGTCTTCGCCGGGGAGCTCCCCGAAGAGGAGCTGTTCGACGCCGGTGACCGCCACCGCCAGAAGTTCGCCATCATGGCCTGCTACGCGGGCGACCCGGACGAGGGCGAGGCCGCGCTCGCGCCCCTCCGGGAGTTCGCGGAGCCCCTCGCGGACGTGAGCGGGACGATGCCGTACGTCGAGTTCCAGCAGCTCCTCGACGCGGACTACCCCGACGGAATGCGCTACTACTGGAAGTCGTGCTACCTCGACGGGCTGTCCGACGCCGCCATCGACCGCATCGAGCACTGGGCCGCCGCGGCACCCTCCCCGCTCTCGACGGTCGACGTCTGGCAGCTCGGCGGTGCCATCGCGGACGTCGATATCGACGAGAGCGCGTTCGGCGGCCGTGAGGCCCCGTACCTCCTCGGCGTGGAGGCCAACTGGGAGGACCCCGAGGCCGACGAGGCGAACGTCGGGTGGGTCCGGGACTGCCTCGACGACATGCGGCGGTTCTCGGACGGCTCGCTGTACCTGAACTTCGCGGGCTTCCTGGAGGAGAACGACGAGATGGTGCACGCGACGTTCGGCGACGCGTACGACCGGCTGGTCGCGCTGAAGGACGCCTACGACCCGACGAACCTGTTCAATCGGAACCAGAACGTCCGCCCGTCCGGCGACGGTGGTCGGTGAGCCCGCCCGGTTTGCAGTCGAACCCCGGCCGAGAACCGCACGGATGTCGGTTCGAAAAGTGGGGCTGCTGGCGATTACCGGGACGACGGAGTGAACTACCGACAGGACCAGTTTAATTAGATAAGTTTTATGGCCGACTACTCGTCAGGTAGTAACATGGTACCTAGTACCAGAAGAGACGTTCTCAAGGTAAGCGGGGCACTGCTCGGGGGAATCGCGGTCGGGTCCACGGTCACGGCGGCGACATCGACGGACCGGTTCATCGTTCGAACGAAGGGACAGGGACTACCCAGCGGCGTCGAGGTCGTCCACGAGATGCCGGGGACCAAGCTCGCCGTCGTCTCGGGAGACGAGGACGCGCTGTCGTCCTCGAACCGGGTCAAGGAGTACGCGCCTGACACCCTGATCGAGATCGGCGAACCAGCGGTGAACACCGACGCGCCGACGGTGGAGGAGAGCAACGTGACGGACGAGCCGCTCTACGACCTCCAGTGGGACAAGCAGGACCTCGACGTCGAGACGGCCCACGAGACGACAACGGGCGAGGGGACCCGGGTCGCCATCATCGACACGGGTGTGGCCGCCGGTCACCCGGACCTGGAAGTGAACGAGGATCTGTCGCAGAACTTCACCGGTGACGGTCTCGGTTCCGCCAATCCGGCCGGCGGCTACCACGGCACCCACGTCGGCGGTATCGTGGGGGCCAGCGTCAACGGCACCGGCGTCATCGGAACCGCGCCAGGAACCGAGCTCGTCGACTGCCGCGTATTCTCTCCCAGTTCGCTCGCGTCCTTCGGCGACATCCTCGCGGCCGTTGTCTACAGCGCGAACATCGGCGCGGACGTAGCGAACCTCTCCATCGGGGCCTATCCGGTGACGCGGCAGGCGCAGGGCCAGTTCTACGGGAAGGTGCTCAACCGCACGATGACCTACGCGAACAGCCAGGGCACCCTGCTGGTCATCTCCGCGGGCAACGACGCGGCCGACCTCCAGCACGACGGTAACGTCATCAGCCTGCCTAACGAGGGCGCACAGGCACTGTCGGTGTCCGCGACCGGTCCAGTAGGCTTCGGTTGGGACGCCAGTAGCTACGGCGGCGAGCAGCCAGAGCAGACCCCGGCGTTCTACACGAATTACGGTACCAATGCCGTCGACCTTGGCGCGCCGGGTGGAAATACCAGTCCAGCCGCCGCCGCTGAAGAGCCGGAAGGTTGGTACCTCGATCTCGTGCTGAACACCGTCGCGATTCCGACCTACGAGACGGACGACGAGGAGAACGTCACCGGCATCTCTGACGTCAACTACACCTACAGCTGGGTTGCCGGCACCTCGATGGCCGCACCCAACGTCGCCGGGGCCGCAGCACTGGTCAAGAGCGCGAACCCGGACTACAACGCGAACCAGGTCGAGTCGGCGCTCAAGCGGGCGGCCGACGTGCCCGACGGCTTCGACAAGGAGTACTACGGCAGCGGCTACCTGAACATCGTCGACGCGCTGTAGGTCGACCACTGGGGCGCATCCACCATCGACCGTTTCTCTGAACACCGGCCGCCGAGCCCGGGGCAGCGACCGTCGCGGGGTCCGTCCGCGACCGGGTACCAGCCTGGACCGACGGCGTGCAACGGTGCACCACGTGAGCAGCACGGGAGCCTGCGTCGGCCGGTTCGTGAGCCGACCCCTCGACGGTCTCGACAGAGGCCGGACCTGCCTGGAGGACCACGTCCCGTCGGACCACGACGGCATCGCCGTCGCCGGACGCTTCGGCGGTCGCGAGTCCAGAACGTGTCACCCCCAAACGACTTTGTGTTCGATGCGCGTCCGCACGAGCGGATGGACAGACGCGTTTTTCTGCAGACGGCGGGAGCGACGCTCGCGGCGACGACCGTTGCCGGGTGTTCGGGGGTCACCGTCGGTGGGAGCTCGGAGGAGACCGAACGTCCACCACCAGCGGCGGACCGCAACACGTACGCGTCGTGGGTGCCGGCGGGCACGCACTCGGGCAACCGGGTCACGGCCATGACTGTCGACTTCGAACTCATGCGGGCCGAGGGAGGGAACCAGGCAATCGTCCGTTCGTCCCCCGATCGGATCGAGGACGCACCGAGCGACCCGCTGGCTGGGCTCCCCTTCTCCTACGCCGTCCTCACGTACGCTATCGTCGACGCACTCGTGCCGCTGTTCGACTCATACGACCGTATCGACAGGGCACATCGCTTCGAGGCCGGGCTCGTCCTGGAGGGGTCCTTCGACGGGCTCGCCGAGGAGCTGGCTAGCGACAACTTCGAGGACAGCTGGACCTACGGTGGGTTCTCGATGTTCAGCCGTGGGCCGCTGGTCGTCGGGACGACTGCAGACACGTTCGTCTTCGCCGACTCGGTGGAAACCCGGCTGACGGACCGTGAGGGCGGTGCGTTCCGCAACACGCCAACGGACCGCGTGGAGGCGATGGCCGACGTCTCGAACGGGGACGAGCAGCGTTTCCGCGAGGTGTCTCCCGGTTTCGACGCGCTGGTGGACCGGCTACCGAAACGGACCGTGATGTCGGGGTCGTTCGACGCCCGTGGTGGCCTGCTGGGGACCGAGAGTCCCGTCGGTTCGTACTACCGGAACCCCAATCGTGACCCGATACCCGACCTCAAGGCCATCTCGCTGGACGGCCCCGTCGTCGGCGTCGCGACGAGCAGCCGGTTCCGGTCCGATGGACTGGAGTCCGGAATCGCACTTCAGTACGAGGACGAGGGGTCGGTAGACGACGAGGCCGACATCAGAGCGGTCCTCGGCTCCACGGCGGCGGAACAGTCCGTCGAGATGGACGGGCGGACGGTCGTCGTGGAGGGCTCGTTCCCCTGGATCCGGCCCACCGAGTCCTCGGAGTGAGCCCCCCGACGCGCATCACGACCACGTTGCGTGGTCGCCGATGTCCGCCGGGGCCGTACTATCTCCGGGTCCGACCGCTCCTGTCCGACCACCGGCACGAGTGCTTTTGGTCATCCGCGACCATTCAGTGCGGATGAACGACGGCGACACCCACCTCCCGGCCGACACCAGCCCGGGACGCGTCGCACTCGCCGTGAGCGACCTCGACCGACAGGTCGAGTTCTATCGGGACGTGGTCGGGCTCGACGTCACCGCCAGAGGCGACGACAACGTGACGCTCGGCACGCCGGCCGAACCGCTGCTGGAACTCCAGGCTGCGCCGGACGCGTCCGAGCGCGGCCAGACCGAGACGGGGTTGTACCACGTCGCCCTCCTGTTCCCCTCGCGCGGCGCACTCGGCGACGTGCTCCGCCGTGTCCGCGAGCGATGGCGGCTCACCGGCGCGTCCGACCACGGGGTGAGCGAGGCGCTCTATCTGACAGACCCCGAAGGCAACGGCGTCGAGCTGTACCGTGACCGACCGCGCGCGGACTGGCCGGTGACCGACGACGGCCGCGTCCGGATGGGCGTGGACCAGCTCGACATCGACGCCATCACCGACCTCGCCTGCGGGAAAGCGGGCATCCCGGACGAGACGACGGTCGGCCACGTCCACCTGGAGGTGAGCGACCTCGCGGCCGCCGAACGGTTCTACGTCGACACACTCGGGCTCACCGTCAGGCAGCGATACGCCGACGCGGCGCTGTTCCTCGCGGCCGGCGACTACCACCACCACCTCGGGCTGAACACGTGGAACAACCGGCGCGACCCGCCGGCGGGTCGCGGTCTGCGCTGGTTCGAGCTGTTGCTTCCGGACGATTCGAGCTTCGACGCCGTCGAGAGCCGACTCCGTGGGGGCGACGTGGCCGTCCGGCGGCCAGACGAGGGCGACGGTATCGAGCTGACCGACCCCGACGGCATCGCGCTCCGGCTGCGCCCGCGCTGAGGCCGCCCCGACTCGTCGACGCCCGACCGCTCACAGCGACCGGTCCGGGTCGCCGTGCAGGAGCATGTCCGTGAAGATGGTCTTGAACCGTGCCTCGTCGATGGACTCGACGACGCGGGTGCGGGCCTCGCCGTCGGTGATGCCGAGCTCGTCGACCATGCTGTAGCCCCGGGTGAGCCCCTCGCGTTCGTCCACGTCGACGTGGTATCGCGGTGCTTCCTCGACGAGGTCCGGCTCGATGACCGTCGCCATCGCGAGCGAGTCCGGCTGCGTGGTCGCGTCCGAGCCGAACCGTTCCTCGCTGAACTCGCGCAGGTGCGCCGTTATCTCGTCGAAGAAGTCGGCGTAGGGCGTCTCTGCCTCCTCGATGGGTTCGAGTTCGTCCGATTCGAGCGTCGCCTGACGCATCGTCAGCCCCCAGTCGAGCAGCGTCACGTCGAGCTCGCGCATGACGACCTTCGCGGCGTCGGGGTCGACCCAGAAGTTGAACTCAGCAGAGGGCGTGTCGTTGCCGAGCGTGTTCACCGCTCCGCCCATCACGACGACCTCCTCGACGAGCTCGCCGAGGCGTGGCTCGCGACGGAGCGCGAGCGCGATGTTCGTCAGCGGACCGATGCAGACCAGCGTCAGCTCGCCGGGCGACTCGCGGACCGCCTCGACGATGGCGTCCGGGCCGTAGCCCTCGGCGGACTCGATGCCGGTGTCGGGGAACAGCTCGCCGCCGAGGCCGCCCGCGCCGTGGACGTGGTCGACGTGCTCGAACTCCTTGACGAGCGGCCGACGCGCCCCCTCGTACACCGGCACCTCGTCGGCGACGCCGGCCAGCTCGAGCGTGTACTTCGCGTTCTCGACCTGGTAGTCGAACTCGACGTTGCCGGCGACGATTGTCAGCAGCTCCAGCTCGACGGCCCCGGAGAGCGCCCCGAGCAGGATGGCCTGTGTGTCGTCCCCCGCGGTGTCCGTGTCCACGATGACGCGACGGGTCATGGGCGGGTGTCTGCCGCGCCGGGGCTTAGTTCGTCCGGACGTGGCAACGCGGACGGGCAGAGCCGAACCGTCTTTGCCCGTCCGTGCGTCGGAGCGACCATGGCCAGGGTCGTCAGCTTCGGCAGCGTCAACGTCGACCACGTCGGCTACCTCTCGCGCGACCGCATCGCAGCCCTCGCCGACGCCCACGGCTGGTTCCCCGGCGCGGGCGAGACGGTCCGCGTCGATGCAGTCCCGGCCGACATCCACGACGACCTCACGGAGACGTTCCTCGGCGGGAAGGGCGCGAATCAGGCCGTCGCCGCGGCAGCGGCCGGGGCGGACGCGAGTCTCCTCGGCTGCGTCGGCGACGACGAGGACGAGCACGCGGTCGTGGAGACGCTCGCCGCGCGCGGCGTGGCAGTCGACGGCCTCGAACGCGTGGACGGACCGACGGGCTACGCCGCCATCGTCGTCGACGAGACGGGCGAGAACCACATCGCCATCGTCGCCGGCGCGAACGGCCGGGTGACGCCGGCGTACGCCCGCCGACAGGGCGACCGGCTCCGGGACGCCGACTGCCTGCTCCTCCAGAACGAACTGCCGGCCGACGCGATTCTCGCGGCGCTGGACGAGCTGTCGGGTGTCGAGCGACGACCGACGGTCGTCTACGACCCCGCGCCCGCCGACGGTGCAGACGCCGTGCTCGCCCACGACGCCGTCGACGTGGTGACCCCAAACGAGGGCGAGGCGGCCGCCCTTTCGGACGCGCTCGACGGCTTCGACGGGACGGTCGTCCGGACGCTCGGTGCACGTGGTGTCGCGGTCGACACTGGCGACGAGGCGTTCCACGTCGGCTCGCCGACCGTCGACCCCGTCGATACGACCGGCGCGGGCGACGTGTTCGTCGGCTACCTCGCGACCGAATTCGGTGACGGGGCGTCGCTGCGAGCCGCGGTCGAACTGGCCGCCGTCGCCGCCGCGCTGTCGACGACCGCAGAAGGCGTGCAGACGGCGGTACCGACGCGAACGCAGGTGCTCGACGGGCTCCGCGACTGAGTGAACCGGGTCCGACGTGTTCGCCTACGCCTCGTCCTCGAACTCCAGCGCCACCGAGTTGATGCAGAAGCGCTTGCCCGTCGGTGCCGGCCCGTCGTCGAACACGTGCCCGAGGTGGCTCTCGCAGTTCGCACAGACGACCTCGATGCGGCGCATCCCGTGGCTGTGGTCCTCGCGCTGTTCGATCTTGCCGTTCTCGGCGGCGTAGAACGAGGGCCAGCCGCAGCCGTGGTCGAACTTCGTGTCGGCGTCGAACAGCACCTCGCCACAGCCCTTGCAGCGGTACGTGCCGTCCTCGAAGTTGTCGACGTACTCCCCGGAGAAGCGCGCCTCGGTACCCTGGTTCCGGAGTATCTCGTACTCCTCCTCGTCGAGGCGCTCCCGCCACTCGGCGTCGGACGTGGGGACCTCTTTCTTCGATTCCTGTGGACTGTCGCTCATAGACGGGTGTAGGTGCGGGAGTGGCAAAGGTGCCGTGGTCGGAGGAGTTTACAAAATTCGTAAACCTGAAGCGAGGGTCCGACGTTCTGACCGCTCCCGGCCGTGGCACTAGCCGACGACGAGCCCATCCGGAACTCCCCGTGCAAGACACTCACAACCAACGTAGACGCGGATTTCAAGCCTTATACTGCCCGGTGGCCTTCGATGGGTCAATGAGCTACAACGTCGGTCTGGTCGGCAAGCCCTCCGTGGGCAAGTCGACGTTCTTCAACGCGGCGACGATGAACGACGTGCCGGAGGGCGCGTACCCGTTCACGACCATCGACCCCTCCATCGGTGAAGCGTACGTCCGCGTGGACTGTGCGGCCCCGGAGTTCGACGAGTCCTGCACCCCGGACACGGGCTACTGCCGCGACGGGACACGCTACGTCCCCACCAAACTCGTCGACGTGGCCGGACTCGTTCCCGGCGCACACGAGGGCCGCGGGCTGGGCAACCAGTTCCTCACCGACCTGAACGAGACGGACGTGCTCGTCCACGTCGTCGACTTCTCCGGCGAGACGGACCTCGAAGGCGAGCCCACGGAGGACCACGACCCTCGCGACGACATCGACTTCCTCGAGAACGAGCTCGACCAGTGGTACGTCGGCATCCTCGAGACGGGCATCGAGAAGTTCGAGAACCGGTATCAGGCGAAGGAGGACCACTCCATCGAGATCGAGCTCGCCGACCAGATGTCCGCCTTCGGCACGAACAAGGACGAGATAAAGCAGATCATCCTCGCGCTCGACCTCGAACTCGACCCCGACACGTGGGAGGCCGAGGACCGCGAGGCCCTCGCCCGCGAGATCCGCAAGCGCACGAAGCCGATGGTCGTCGCCGCGAACAAGATGGACACGCCCGCCGCGCAGGCGAACTGGGACGAGATAACCGAGGACCCCGACTACGACCACCTCCAGTTCGTCCCGGTCAGCGCCCACGCCGAGAAGGCGCTGAAGAACGCGGCCGACCAGGGCGTCGTCGACTACCACGCCGGCGACGAGGAGTTCGAAATCGTCGCCGACATCTCCGACGAACAGGAGCAGGGCCTCGAACAGATCCGCGAGTTCGTCACCGAGTTCGGCGGCACGGGCGTGCAGCAGGCCATCGAGACCGCGCTGTTCGACGAGCTCGGCGTCATCGCCGTCTTCCCCGGCGGTGCGGAGGCCATGGGCGACGAGCAGGGCCGCGTGATGCGCGACTGCTTCCTCCTCCCCGGCGGCTCGACGACCAGCGACTTCGCGTACCACCTCCACTCCGACATCGGCGACGGCCTGCTCCACGGACTCAACTGCCGCACCAAGCGGCAGATGGGCGGCGACACCGAACTCGACCACCGCGAGGTCGTCGAGCTCGTCACGACGAACTGACCCAGCCTTTTTGAACGAAGCCGCGGCCAGACGTGGCGTGTTCTGACCACCTGCACGCGACGGCCGAGGCCGGTGTGCGACGCACCGTCGCGTGACAAACCGAACCCGCCAGCGCGTCGCCTGTTCGCCATCCACGAGTCCACCGGCCGAGCCGCCGTCGCCCAACGAGTCCGGCGCGGGGACTATGGGGGCGTGGTCCCCAGTGTCGGGCGATGACCAGACACATCGCTGTCGTCGGGGCCGGCGTCGCCGGTGTCGGCGTGGCTGACGCCTGCCGCGACACGCCGGTCCAGATGACGCTGTTCGACAAGGCCAGCGGCATCTCCGGCCGTGCCGCGACCCGGCGGAAGCACGGCTGCCGGTACGACCACGGTGCGAACTACATCAAACCCGGCGCGGACGCCTGGGTGGACGAGTTCCTCGACGAACTCGGGAGCGACGGCCTCGTCGACATCGAGCGACCGGTGTGGACCCACGACGCCGATGGAGCCATCGCCGAGGGGCGTGGCGACGAGGGGCCGAAGTGGACGTACACCGAGGGGATCACCCAGTTCGCGAAGCGGGTCCGGGCACGCTCCGGTGCAGCCGTCCACACCGAAACCAGGATCGAGTCCATCACCGGCGATGGGGACGGTGAGTGGTCCCTGACCGACACCGACGGCGATGTCTTCGGCCCGTTCGACGCTGTGGTGCTGACGCCGCCGGCACCGCAGACCGCCGACCTGCTCGCCGCGACGGACTGGGCGGACGAGCGGCTGGACCGGCTCCACGCCGCCGTCGACGCAGTCGTGTTCCGGACCATCCGAACGGTGCTGCTGCACTACCCGTTCGAGCTCGACCGGCCGTGGTACGCGCTCGTGAACCCCGACCGCGAGCACCCCGTCGGCTGGCTCTCGCGCGAGGAGTGCAAGCCCGGCCACGTCCCCGACGGCGAGAGCCTGCTCGTCGTCCAGATGGCCCCGGACTGGTCGGTCGACCACTACGACGAGCCGCTGGACTCCGCTGCCGACGCCGTGGCCGGGCTGGTCGCCGACCTCCTCGACGACGACCGTCTCACGGAGCCGGACTGGGTCGACGACCAGGGCTGGCGCTACGCGCTACCGGATTCCAGTATCGACGACGACGACGCCCGCTGTGCCGAAGACGCCGGCCTCTACGTCGCTGGCGACTGGGTCGCCGGCGAGGGCCGCGTTCACGTCGCCTTCGAGAACGGACGAGCCGTCGGCGGTCGCATCGCGGCGCAGGAGTAGCGCCGTCGCTCGTGGCCGACAGGAACAGTGGTGGGTCGCGTCTCGCGACCCGCCGGACTATGACAGGAGTCGTGCTGCGTCTCTCGCCTCTGCCATCGCGGCCCCACCCGCGGATGACACCGACTGCATCGTCGTCCGCCGCCCAAGCACGTCTACAGCGTCGCTCGCGGGGACATTAACCGTCACGAGAGAATCGAGGGTCGAATCAGGGTTCGAGTCGACGTGGGGAACGATGACCCCTCCTCGCGGCCGGTTCAGGTGTACGAGGGGACGAAGTACACCATCGTCGAGCCGTCGTCGAACGTGAGCGCGAGGACGAAGAAGTCGTCCGAGTTCGCTCCCGAGTAGTTCGTCGTACGGGCTGCGTCGGTGAAGAACGCCATCCGCAGCGTCACGGACGAATCCGCGACGAAGGTCGGCTGGACGGACGTGGGCAGGTTGACGAACTGTCCGCCGACGTCGAGGTCGGTGTAGGTCGTCGAGCCGGCCTCGTCGAGCAGCGTCGCGGTCACGGGCCGCGGGTTGTTGTTCCCGGGGCGACCCTGCATGTAGAGGTTCACGCGGACGTGGGTGAGCGTCCGGTCGACGCCGTCGTTGTCGAACGTCATCTCGACCGTGTGGCCGCTGCCGAGACGCGTCGCATCCCGAAGCGCGAAGCTCCCGGACTGCGTGTCGGGGTTGATGACGCCGCCGACGCTGTCGTCGGGGTCGCCGCCCGCGTCGGGGTCGACGACCTCGATGGTGGCCGAGGCGGTCGCCGCAGTGTCGGAGCCGAAGCCGGCGCTCACGGTCGTCTGTCCGTCACGGTTCGCCCGGTAGAGGAACGTCGCGCGGCCGTCCGAGCCGGTCGTGACCGTGCTGTCCTCGTCCAGTTCGAGTGCCGAGCCACTCGCGGTCGTCGAGACGGGGACGCCGGCGACGGGGTTGTTGAACGCGTCGCGGACCTCGAACGTGACCGTCGTCAGCTCGCCGGGGCGCAGCGTCGCGTTGCCCCGGTCGAAGACGGTGACGTAGGCCGGGTCGGGCGAGGTGTCGTAGCCGTTGCCGACGCCCAGCCGGGCCATCGTGAACTCGTAGGTCACACCCGGTTCGAGCAGGACGGTGACGGTGCCGGGTGTCGGCCCGGCGATCACGTCGAGGACGTGGCGGTCGTCACTCGGGTCGCCGTCCGGTAGCCCGGACTCGTCGAGCTGGTCGGCGAGCACGTCCTCCTTCCACTGGTCGGGCGAGAGCGAGCTCGGCACGGTGAGGCGGATTGGGTCCGTCTCGTTCCGGAGCTCGACCGTCTGGGTCGACGTGCTCACCGCGCGGAGCGAGAGGACGACGGAGCGGCTGCTCTCCTCGGAGAGGTCGCCGTCGACCGTCAGCAGCGTGACGCGCTGCCCATCGACGAGCCGGCCCTCGTCGACGAGCAGGGTGGTCCCGTCGAAGTCGTTGACGACGACGGTGCCCTCGTAGCGGGTCCGCGGAGCGGTCGTGTACTCCCGGTAGGCCGGGTCGAACACGATGGTCCGGGTGGACTCGGACCAGACGCCGCCGTCCCAGTAGTCGGCGGCCTCGGGGTCGGCCGCGACTGCGCCGCTCACCGAGACCGTTCCCTCCTCCGTGTAGACGCGCCCGTTCCCCGCCGCTGGCGTCACGAGGAACGCCATCGGGCGGTAGCGCACGCCGGTGCCGACCTCGACGGACTCGGTGCCGCCGCTGGTGGCGACGCGGTACGCGCTCCCCTGGAACTCGGTCGCGTCGTCGACGAGCCGCTGGTTGTGTTCGAACTCGGTCTGTTGGTTCAGCGCCGGTACGAGGCTGACCTGCGCGAGCACGAGCAGGGCGAGCACCAGCCCGAAGACGAGGATGCCTCCGAGGACCGGCGAGACGCCACGGTCGTTCCCCCTGAGTGTGTTGGTGTTGTGTCTGTGGTTCATTGATTTCCCCCCTGATTCAGACCAGGACGAAGGTCGCGAGTGCGACCAACGTCAGGCCGATGCTGTACTTCAGTCCGGACAGCGTGTCGTTCGACGCGAGCTTGCCGGCGAGCAGCCCCGCCCCGGCCGCCATGACGACGACCGAGTGGAAGAACAGCGCACGGTACGTGTCCAGCGGGACGTTCGTGAAGCCGACGACGCCGGCTCCGGTGGGCGTGTCCTCGGGTGCCGTCGCGGTCGCCTCGGCGATTGCGCCGAGGAAGCTCGCGTCGATGAGCACGATGACGAGCAGGTACACCAGGAAGCCGATCATGACGATGGCCAGATACGAGGACATCGCCCGTTCGCGGGCCCGTTCGATGCGGTGGCGCGCCCTGGTGTCCTCGGCCGCGATGGCGAGGATGCGGGACATGTCACCGGACGACCGGCCGCCCTCGGCGACCAGCTTGATGGTGCGGCTGATGTGGGGCACCTGCAGGCGGTTGCCCAGCCCCAGCAGCGCGTCGGTGAGGTCGTGGTTCCAGCGCACGTCGTTGCGCACGACGCGGATCTCGTCGGCGAGGCTCCCCTTGGACCAGCGTGCGACCATGTCCAGGGCGTCCACGAGCGGGATGCCCATGTGGTTCGCGCTGGAGAGGACGTTCAGCGTGTCCGGGAAGCGCGCGGCGAGCAGGTTCTCGCGACGGCGCTTGCGTTCGTGGTAGTACGACAGCGGGGCCGCGACGATGAGCGCCGGCAGGACGAACAGCAGCGTCGTCACCGTGACCGGGTCGCTCAGCAGCGCGGCCACTGACGGCGTCACCGTACCGCGGAGCACCATCCCGCCGACGAACGCGACGGCGGCCGGTGCCGTGAACACGAGCGTCAACGGCGGGCTCCGCCGGAGTGCGGCGAGCGGGTCGCGGGCGAACGCGACGAGTTGCTCGTTGCGCTTGCCCCGCTGGTAGGTGCGGAAGCGCTCGTCGTCCTCGACCGTGGTGGTGTCGATGGTGCGCTCGCGCTGTTCCTCCAGATGGACATCGTCGGGTTGGACGTACGGGGCCGAGAGCAGGTCGATGAGCAGCAGGAAGCCGAGCATCCCGAGCGGGAGCCCGAGGTAGATGAGCGCGGCCATCTGCATGAGCGTCGAGCCGCCGAGGAAGCTGATGACCATCAGCGTCACGACGAGGAACAGCGGTGCTGCCACGAACGCGACGATGAACACCTCGGAGAGGACCGAGAGCGTCTCGAGGAAGCTCTCCTGTTCCTCCTTGGCGGCCTCCGTGTAGTTGTCGGCCTGGTCCTCGAGGAAGGCGGTGACGTCACCGCCGGAGTCGAGGAGTCCGATGAGGTCGTCGAGGAACTGCTCGAGCTCGTCGCTCGGCGTGAGGTTGCGCGCGTTGCGCAGCGCGGTGAGCATGTCGTTGCCGAACAGCTGCATGTCGCGGACGACCATGTCGAACTCCGCGGCGACCTCGCCGTAGGTGTCCTCGGACTCGGCGAGCGAATCGAAGACGGAGATGAGGTTCATTCCGCCGTGGCTCAGCGCGTACATGTAGGTGAGCGCGTGGGGCAGCATCACGTTGATCGCCCGTTCGCGGTTCGCGACGACGTTCTGCGGGTAGTAGTAGCGGAACAGCCACGTGCTGCCGGCGGTCGTGCCACCCACGACGAGCGTGAGCAGGAGCCCCGCGAACAGCACCCGGTTGGCCGCGAGGAACGTCCCGAGGCTCCCACCGACTGAGAGCGGCGAGTCGAGCGTCGCGAGGACGCCGGCGTCGGCCAGCAGCCACGCGACGACGCCACCGAGGAGCGCCCCCGCGCCGCCCGCGAGGAGGGCGAGGTGGACGCTCCGCGTGAGGTACACGTCGTACGTGGTGCCGATGCGGGCCTGGTTGAGCCAGCGCTGGGTGTCGCGGTACTGGCCCGGGTGGGCCTTGAAGTACGCGCGGATGGAGCCGTACTGCTCGCGGAGCGCGCCCATCTCCTCGGCCGTCATCTCCCGCGAGCGCGGGAAGTACTGGCTGACCTCGTACTCGGGGAGCGGCGTCTGGGCCTCGCTGAGGGGTGTCTGGACGCCGCCCTGGGTGCTCATCGCGCCTCCGCTTCGACGGGTGCGGACAGCTCGGCGGCGCGCACCTGTGCGAGTACGCTGTCGCGGTCGCGGTCGAACCGGTGGATGGTCTCGGTGACCGTGTCGTAGTCGGTGATGTCCTCGTCGACGAGGTACTGGAGCGTCTCGGCACGGACCGCGAGCTCGTCGGCGAGCTCGTCGGCGGTCCAGCCGCGCTCCTCGGCAATCTCCGCGAGTAGCTCGGAGTCACCGACGCTGTCGTACTCGTCGTCCGACGGGTCCCAGCGGAACACGTCGTTCGCCTCGACCTGCGAGAGGTCGTCCGACGGGCGGATCTCGGCGACGACGCTGTTGCGCCGGACGCGGGTATCGTCGTCGAAGATCTGCTTCTGGATGGCGATGACGTCGAGGTCCTGTATCATCTGTACGGGCACCGACAGCGGCGCGTTCTGCAGGCGGGCGAGCGCGCCGTCGACGGAGTCGGCGTGGATGGTCGTGTAGGACGTGTGGCCGGTCGCGATGGCGTTGAAGAACGTCAGCGCGACGCGCTGCTCGGTGCGGATCTCGCCGACGAGCAGGTACTCGGGGCGCTGGCGCAGGCTCGCCTGGAGCAGCTGGTACATCGACACCTCGCCGCGGCCACCGTCGGTGACAGGCGGGCGCGAGACGGACTGGATCCAGTTGTCGTGCGGGAGGGTGATCTCCCGGGTGTCCTCGATGCTGACGACCTTCGCGTTCGGCGGGATGAAGAAGCCGACCGCGTTCATGCTGGTCGTCTTCCCGGAGCCGGTCCCGCCCGCGAACACGAGCGAGCGGTTGTTCTCGATGACGAGCCAGAAGTACGCCATCTGGTCGACGTCGAACGTGTTCCACTTGATGAGGTCGACCGGCGTGTACGGCACGTCGGCGAACTTGCGGATGGTGAAGTTCGCACCGCGGGTGGCGATGTCGCTGCCCAGCGTGAGCTGGATACGCGACCCGTCCGGCAGGCTCGCGTCGACCAGCGGGTTCGACACGGAGATGTGCTTGCCCGCGCGCTGGGCGAGCCGGACGGTGAAGGAGTTCAGGCGGTCCTGATCGAAGACGACGTTCGTCCGCAGGTCGCGGTAGCCGCCGTGGTAGACGAACACCGGGACGTCGACGCCGTCACACGAGATGTCCTCGAGGTTGCCGTCGCGCATCAGCGGGTCGATCTTCCCGTAGTCGAGGAAGTCCCGCAGCAGGTAGTACAGCAGCTTGTAGATGGAGCCGTCGTCCACCGTCGCCGCGTGCTCCGCGATGATCTCCTTGGCCTTCGACTCGAAGACGGCCTCTCGGTCGACGTCGTCACCGATGTCGTGGTACATGAGGCTGTTGCGCAGGATGCGCGTGAGGTCCTCGCGGACGTACCGCTCGAAGCCGTCGAGGACGGCCTCCGTGACCTCGTAGCTGAACTCCTTGGTCTCCGGGTGGAACAGCACCGAGATGTACGCGTAGGGCTTGTTCACCCAGTAGCGCTCGACCTGGACGCGCTCGTCCAGATACGTGAAGTCGAACCAGTGCGTGTCGATGAACTCGTCGGTCGGGCGGGCGGCGAACTCGGTGTCGAGGGCGGCCGCGTCGAAGTGGGCCTTCACCTCGGACAGGACGGTCTCGCGGATGTCCTCGGGTTCGGGTGGCTCCTGCGCCTCGACCCAGAGCACCAGCTCGGTCAGCTCGTCGTCGTCCCCCGCGCTCGCCTCGTCGTCGTCGGGTCGGACCACGAGGTCCTCGATGAGTCGCTCGTCGAGTATCTCCCAGTCGGCGGTCTCGTCGTCGGCCCCGTCGGGTCGGACCACGAGCTCGTCGTCCGGCTCGTCGAAGATGTTGGAGAGGGAGCGCTCCGCGTCCCCCTCGTCGGCAGCCTCGGCCACTGTGGCGTCGGCAGCATCGATGGCGCTGTCGCCATCCACATCGGCAGCTCCGGCCTCGTCGGCGTCTCCCGCCGGCTCGGCGGTGGTCTCCGTTCCATCTCCCCAGATGGCGGTGTCGGTACCCTCGTCCGCGACTTCGACCGTCTCCTCGGAGTCGGTCGAGTAGTCGTCGGACTGCTCAGTTACGTTGTCGTCCCCCATACTAACCGACCAGTATACGCTGTATGAGGACGTAAAGGTTACCGCTAAAACACGTTTGAGTGCCACTTACTCCCGGAAATCGACAGAATCGGGAAACGGGAGCGACCCCGACACCAACCGTTTTGGTACTGTGTCGCGATACCAAACGACATGGTAGACCGTCGGAACTACGCGTTCGAGTCGACGACGCCGACCGTTCACGAAGACGCGTTCGTCGCCCGCGATGCGACGCTCGTCGGCGACGTCCACGTCGAGCCCGATGCGAGCGTCTGGCCGGGCGTCGTCCTCCGTGGTGACGTCCGCACCGTCCGCGTGGGCGAGGCGTCACACGTCGGTGACACCGCCGTGTTCCACGGCAGCGAGGTCGGTGAACGTGTCATGGTCGGCCACGGCGCGGTGCTGAACGACGCCATCGTCGAGGCCGGCTCGCTGGTGGGAATCAACGCGACGCTGAACTCGGGCGCGACGGTCGGCGAGCGAAGCGTGGTCGCGGCCGGCACCGTCCTCCCCGACGGCTTCGCGGTTCCCGCGGAGTCGTTCGCGCGCGGCGTCCCCGCGACGGTCGTGCCACTGTCGGAGACGAGCGTCGACCCGGAGGAGATAGCGACCGACTACTCGTCGGGTGCCTACACCGACCTCGCGGCGCGTCACGAAGAGCTGTTCGAGTAGTCGGAGTCGGAAGCGAGTCGCCCGGCGCTCGCTCAGTCCCGGATACGTGCCAACAGCGCGGCGATGACGAGCGCAACGAGTGCGACGGCAACGCCGAAGCCGGGCGTCCCACCGTCGCCTGCGCCCCCGGTGGTCGTCGGTGCCTGCGAGGTCGCGGCCGCCGTCGGCGTCGCGGTCGCGGTCGCGGTCGGCGCGTCGGTCCGCGGCTCGAACGCCTCGATGACGACGGCGGACGACTCGACCGAGCCGTTGACCGCGGTGAGTCCGACCTCGCCGGCCTGCTCGACCGTCACGGTCGCCTGTCCGGACTCGTCGGTCGTCCCGACCGTCTCGCCGTCGATCTGGATCTCCGCACCGACGGCCGGCTCGCCGTACTCGTCGGTGACGTCGACGCGGACGGTCTGACCGACCACGACCTGCGTGTTCATCGGCTCGACCGTCAGCCGGGGCGTCCGCTGGATCTCGAACGTCTGACTCCGGTCGTTCTCGCCGATCCGGAAGGACCTGGTGACGGACTCGTAGCCCTCCCTGTCGACGGTCACGCTGTAGCGCGTGTTCACGTCGAGGCTGACGCTACGGCTCCCGCCGCTGTCGGTCTGGAACGTGCCGATGGTCCCGCCCGCGTCCTCGATCTCGATGTTCGCCTGGATGGGCTCGGCGGGGTCGAAGTGGGAGTCCACGACGCTGAAGTCGACCGTGACGCTGCCCTGCTCGACCTCGACGGGGACGTCGGTGTCACCCGAGAGCGTCACCCTGGTCTGTTCCTCGTAGTAGCCCGGCTTCGTGACCTCGATGGTGTAGTTGCCCCGTTCGAGCTCCGGCGTCGTGTACGTCCCGTCGCTCCCGGTCGTGCCGGTCGCGGCGAGCACCGTCCGACCCTCCTTCCGGAGCTGGACGTCCGCGTCGGCGACGGCGTTGCCGCTGCCGTCGACGACGGATATCTGCCCGGTCGCGGCCGGATACATGGTCACCGTCACGTCGGTGTTGCCCTCGACGTTCTGGATCGTCACCGGATTGTTCTTCACGAGCATCGGGTGGCTCGGCGTTATCTCGATGCTCACGCCCTCGGGGACGTCGAACAGTGCCTCGCCGTTCGACACCGTCTCTCTCGTCTGTTCCTGCCCATCGTACGATACCGTCACCTCGGCGTTGCCCAGGGGGTCGCCCTGCGCGTTCACCACGGTCACACGGAGTGTTACGTCGGCGTCGGTCGTACTCGCCGGTGTCGCCGCCGGTGCGGCTGCCACCGTCATGGGGGAGACGAGCAACGCGAGACCGACGAGTGCCACTATCAGTCGCATGCTGACCCAGAGTGGAACCCGTACTCACTTAAATTTCTCCGGTATCGAGGCCTGTAATTCCTGTCGACTTCTCGAAACCGCCGCGCCGACCGTGCCGGAGTGCAAACACGGACCCGTTTTTTCACCGTGGCGGTCGTCGTTGCCTGTGGACGCCTCGACGTGCGCTCCGACACCAACACAGCCATGGACTCCAGACAGTTCCTGTTCGTCTCCGCCGACGCCGCACTGATCACCGACCTCGCCTGGCAGGTCCACCGCGAGGGACACGACGTGAAGTACTACATCGACGCCGCGGGCGACCACGAGATCGGCGACGGCTTCGTCCCGAAGACCGACGACTGGGAGGCCGAGGTGGCGTGGGCCGACGTCGTCGTCTTCGACGACATCTGGGTCGGCGACGACGTCGGCACCGGCGCGCTCGCCCAGGAGCTCCGCGAGCAGGGCACCGCGGTCGTCGGCGGCACACCGAACACGGACCGACTCGAGGAGGACCGTGGCTACGCGATGGACGTCCTCGAGGAGCACGGCGTGAACACCATCGAGCATCACGTGTTCCACGACTTCGACGCCGGCATCCAGCACGTCCAGGAGCATCCCGCCCCGTACGTCATCAAACCCCTCGGCGAGGTCCAGAACGTCAAGCGCCTGCTGTACGTCGGCAACGAGGACGACGGCAGCGACGTCGTCGACGTGCTCCGGGCGTACAAGAAGGCCTGGGGCCACCGGATGAAGGGGTTCCAGCTCCAGCGGAAGGTCGAGGGCGTCGAGGTCGCCGTCTGTGGTTTCTTCGACGGTAACTCGTTCGTCGACCAGGTGAACTTCAACTTCGAGCACAAGAAGCTGTTCCCGGGTAACATCGGTCCCTCGACGGGCGAGATGGGCACCTCGATGTTCTGGGCCGGGCGCAACCGACTGTTCGAGGAGACGCTGGGCAGGCTCGAGGGCTGGCTCGCCGACGAGGGCTACGTCGGCAGCATCGACATCAACTGCATCGTCAACGAGACCGGAATCTACCCGCTGGAGTTCACCCCGCGGTTCGGTTACCCGACCATCGCGCTCCAGGAGGAGTCCTTCGAGTCCAACACCGGCCAGTTCTTCTACGACCTCGCCCACGGCAACGACCCCGACCTTGACGTCCACCGCGGCTACCAGATCGCCGTCCGCGTCGTCCTCCCGCCGTTCCCGTTCGACGACGAGAAGACCTACGAGGAGAACTCCAGAAACGCGGCCGTCGTCTTCCAGACCGAGAGCCGCGCCGGCGTCCACCTCGAGGACGCCAAGAACGTCGACGGCCAGTGGCGTGCCGCCGGCGACAACGGCATGCCAATCGTCGTCACCGGGAAGGGCGAGACGATGCAGGAGGCCCGCGAGCAGTGCTACGGCCGTATCGACGACATCGTCATGCCCAACATGTACTACCGCGACGACATCGGCGAGCGCTGGATCGACGGCGAGGGCGACCGCCTGCAGGCGTGGGGCTATCTCGGGCCGCAGTCGTAACGCGAACCCGAGAAGGTTTACGATCAGTGTAAACTTCTGGCCCGCATCGACAGTCGACCAGCCGGACGGCGCGCGCTGACGAGACTGCGCGAGCGGCGAAAGGGAGCCGTGGGAGCGTCGCTCGCCGGGCTTTCTGGCTGTTGTCGACGCTACCGGGACCGTCTCCGCAGTCTGCTACCAATCTCACCACCACCTGCCGTACTCGTCACGAACGCCACGTTCAAGCCACAGCCCTTCGACCGTTGGATTATGACACGCGAAGTCTGGCTGAAGGCCGACGACGCCGTCGGCGACTGGGAGGCGCGAAAGCGCCGCATCACGGCCGGCCTGGAGGCCGGCGTGGACTGGGTGCTCGTCGACGACTGGGACGTCGAGCGCGTCCGCGAGCTCGGCGCGGTGAACGTCGCGGCGTTCCGGAGCGGCGGCGACGTGGACGTCATCGACGACGCCGAGGGCGAGGACGACGCGGCGGACGAACCCGTCGAGCCCGACGCGTACGTCGTCGGGAAGGAGGGCGAGGGCGACGGCACGGTCGAGTTCCCGGCGGACCTCGCTGGCTCTGCGGACCTCTCGACGCTGCGGCGGGGGAACGCCGACGGAGCCTACGTCCGTATTCTGGGACAGGAGTACGAACGGTTCGCCGAGGCGGCGGCGGAGACGGCCGACTACACCATCGTCGTCGGGGAGGACTGGACCATCATCCCGCTGGAGAACCTCATCGCGCGTATCGGCGCGGAGACGAGCCTGGTCGCGGGCGTCTCCGATTCCGAGGACGCCCGGACGGCGTTCGAGACGCTGGAGCTCGGCGCGGACGCGGTGCTGCTCGACAGCGACGACCCCGACGAGATCCGGCGCACCGTCGAGGTGCGCGACGAATCCGAACGCGAGACGCTGGACCTCTCGTGGGCGACGGTCCGGACCGTCGAACAGACCGGGAGCGCGGACCGGGTCTGCGTCGATACCGGTTCGCTGCTCGACCACGACGAGGGGATGCTCGTCGGCTCGATGAGCCGCGGGCTGGTGTTCGTCCACGCCGAGACTGCGGAGTCGCCGTACGTCGCGTCGCGGCCGTTCCGCGTGAACGCGGGCGCGGTCCACGCGTACGTCCGCACGCCCGGCGGCGGGACGAAGTACCTGAGCGAGGTCGGCTCCGGCGACGAGGTGCAGGTCGTCGACACCGAGGGACACACGCGCGAGGCCATCGTCGGCCGCGCGAAGATCGAGAAACGCCCGATGTTCCGGGTCGAGCTCGAGCGCGACGGCGACCGGTTCGAGACGCTGCTGCAGAACGCCGAGACCATCAAGGTCCAGACGCGCGACGGCCGGAAGGCCATCACCGACGTCGAGGAGGGCGACGAGCTGCTCGTCTACTACGAGGACACCGCGCGGCACTTCGGCGAGGCCATCGACGAGAGCATCGTCGAGAAGTAGCCGGCTGACGCGGTCGCGTCTCCCCGTCGTTGCTCCATCCGCTCCAGTACCACGTGCCCAGCGGCAGCGCCGTGGCCAGCCACCTGTTGGATTTCATATATTTACACCCCAAAACCCACTTCGATGTGAGTTCTATGTGAGTTTCTAGCAAAAGATTTATTATCTGCTTCAGCTAGAACTCACATCATGGCACGAGAAGTGCGGATCACGGTCGACGACGACGAGGTGTTCGAGCGGATGAAGCGGCGCAAGCAGGAGCTGGACCTCTCCTGGGAGGAGGTGCTACACCGTGGGCTCCGGCCCCCGGAGACGCCGCCGGAGCCGGACCCCGAGCCGTTCTGGAACGAGGGCGGCTGGTCGTCGGGCCACTCGCCGAGGCCGGACCACTCGCCCGGCCCGCAGCATCCATCAGCCTCCGGTCGGGAGGACGAGCCCCTCGGCGACGTGGTCGACGAGTTCCGCCGACAGGTCAAGGACCAGGTGACGAACTCGCTGCGCGCGTCGATGCAGGGTATGCAGGAGGCCAACGAGGAGCTCGAACGCGAGATGGGGGCGCTCGCCGAGGCGGAGGACGCCACGCTGACGTTCAGCGGACTCGACGACCCCGAGCACACCGTCCCGCTGCGGGTGAACCAGCGCACGAGCCGGGCCGGTCTCGAGGTCGACGTGGTCGCGGTCCGCCAGGGCAAGGGCGTCCGGGGGGCGAACCAGTTCGACCGGTCGGCCCGCCAGCAGCTGAACACGTCGCTGGCACGCGGCGAGCCCGCGACGCTCCGCTTCGAGGACGGCAGCGACGCAGAGACCTACCGCGTCTACCCCGTGCTCTCGTGGGGGAAAGACGACGGGGGCCAGCCGACGGTCACCGACGTCGAGATCGACGAGGTCGTCCTCGACGATGAGTGAAGCGACCCCGGGACTGGCCACCGTGATGGCCGTCGAGGCGGACGACGACGACCTCTCGGATCTCGACCTCAGCGGCGTCTTCGAGCTGCTCAGCAACGACACACGCCTCGGTATCGTCCGCGAGCTGTCGGTCGCCAACGCCGACGAGACCACCGACGGCAGCCTCTCGTTCTCCGAGCTCCGGACGCGCGTGGGAACACGCGACTCCGGGCAGTTCAACTACCACCTGGGCCGTCTGCGCGGCAGTCTCGTCGAGAAGACGGCGGCGGGCTACGAGCTCACCGAACTCGGACTCGTCGTCGGTGCGACGGTGCTCGACGCCGCCGCGGTGTCGTAGCTCAGGCCGTGGGAACGAGCCCCGGTACGGTGCGACTGTTCTCCTCGTCGTCCTCCTCGACGATGATCTGGTCCTTCTCGATGCTGATGGAGAAGTCACCGATGCCGTTCCACGACTGCTCGATGGTCACGAGCACGACCGCGTCGTTGTAGTCCGGATCGCCGGAGCCGTCGGCGTCGTCCGGGTCGGCGTTCTCCTCGGAGAGTTCGTAGAGGAAGACGAACTCGTTGGACGCGAGCTGGAGGGTCCCCGTGCCGTCGATGCGCGAATCGAGGATCTCGCCGAGACCGCGCTGTTCCGGCCCGGCCGCGCCGAAGTTGGGCACCTGTTCGCCGTCCTGGAGCACGACGAGGTTCGAGCTCTCCCCGGAGGAGTTGAGCGAGATGCGCTGGCTGTCGACGTAGGTGCAGCGCCACTGGTCGTAGGAGTCGCCCCCGACCGTGATGTCCTGATTGGTATCCTCCCACGAGCCGCACTGCCACGACGTCGCCCGGACCGTGATGGGCGTGCCGGGTGCGACGTCCGTCAGCTGGTGGCTCTGGTGCTCGCCCTCCGTCGGGTCGTTCACGTCGTCCTCGGCGGCCGCTGCGGCGATTCCGTCGTTCGGGTCGCCGTCTGGCCAGGGCGTGTACTCGTTGCTCCCGGCGACGACGCGGAACGTCGTCGGGCCGTAGATCACGTTGTCACCACTGATCCCCGACAGCTCGGTTCCGAGGAGCTCCACGGTCGCGTTGAACTGCGTGCTCGAGGTGACGGAGTCGTCCGAGGCGTTCACCGAGAACGTCGAGTCGATGGGGAGTTCGACGGTCGCGGTGGTGGCGTCGTCGTCGACGACGGTCGTCGACTCGTTCAGGGTGCTCTCGAAGTACCGCCCCCACGCCTCGTAGAACTGGCTCTCCACCGTGATAGTGATGTTCTGGGGCGGGAAGCAGCCGGTGCCGCCCTGGTACAGCTCCCTGACGATCTCGTCGTCGTCCGTCTCGTCGGACCGCATCACCGCCGCACCGCCGTCGAACTCGCCCGAGATGTTCGTCAGGTCCATCGTCAGCGTGCCGTCCTCGTGGTCGATCTGCGGCGGGGACACCATCGAGATGCCGCCGTCGCTGTCGAGCCGCCAGATGCCACCGGCCTCGTAGGCGAGTCTGTTGCCCCGCCGGTCGTGGTACTGGACGCTCCCGAGCGGCTCCGTCGTCGAGCAGGTCGCCCGGTCGTTGACCGTGAAGGTGACCGAACCGTTCCTGACCACCCGGTACACGCCGTCGCGACTCCCGAGGTCGATACCGACCGGACCGCCGGCCGTGTCGCCGACCCGCGAGTCGAGTTCGTGCATGCCCATCTGTGCCGAACTCACCGATGCCTCCTCCTGGATACTGTCGACGGCCACCGAACCGGCCAGCAGTATCGTCGCGATCCCCACCGCGACCATTCCGAACAGCAAGACGAGCCCCAACAGCTCCGAGACCCCCCTGTCCTGGGTCTCCGAGGTAGTGCTATCCATGTGCCTGTCTCTAGCCACAAGATACTCACACCACGACATCAAGTTAGTCTTTCTCTTCCAACACTATAGCGATGTTTTAAGCCGCAGAACTGTCTCGGTAACCGAACGATACTACCGGCTACAAGGCGTGAGAACGCTCTTCAATCCCGCATAATCCCCGGTAGGCGCAGTGACGTTCTCTCGTCACGAAACGGTGTCAGCATACTGTCGTGATTTCTGGACTACTCGGCCCGCAGTTCGTGGGCGCACCAGGGGCAGAACGAGAGCGTCTCGTCCAGCTCGCGTCCGCAGTTCGGACAGCTCGCCACGGTGTCGGCGTCGGCGTCGGCCGTCGGGCGCTCCAGCAGGTACACGTCGAGCATCGCCGCGAACTCGACGGCGCTCAGCGCGACGTTGGCCTCGAACGACGCCGCCTCCCAGGCAGCGAGCGCCGACTCGACGACCGGCCCGCTGGTCGGGAGCGGCGGCCCGAGCAGGAGGACGACGCCCACCGCCGTCACCGCGAACCCGAGCCCACGCTGGAACCGACGGACGTAGACGTGCCCGAGCCCCGGGAACAGGAGGGAGAGCAGCACCGCGACGAGCCGCCGGATCCGTCCCATACCCTGACGTGCGTCGGCGCCCCTGAATACGGTTCGGGTCTTGGAGCGTCGTTCGGGGCGTGTTCGGTCGGCGGTCCCGCGACCGACTCGACCGGCCCACCATCAGACCGCTCTCGAACACGAGCGATGGGCGATGCGAACGGCCGGCACCGCCCACCCGACCGTACAGCACCTCGGGCCTCCCCAGCCGGTTCGCTCGCCAGCCGCGCGCCGGTGGTGAACGCCTGGCCAGCGTCGACCGTCACCGGGGGGACAGCTCGTCGACGAGCCGCGCCGTCGTCGCGACGTCGTACTGCCCCGGGGCGGTCGCGTCGGCGGGGTCGAGCGGCGCGTAGCCGATGCGGGAGCCGTACAGCGGCGCGACGACCCGGGAGTGTCGCCCGGCCTCGCCCATCGCGATGGTCGCCACGGCGTCGTCCGCGCGGTCGTACTCGTCGGTGAGTGCGAGCAGCGAGAGCACGTCCTTCCGGCCGGTCGCCGTGACCGCGAGCTTCGCCACGTCGCCGTGTTCGAGCCCGGCGTCGAGCGCCGTCGCCATCGTCTCCGCGTCGCCCGCGCCCTCGAAGTCGTGCGTCGAGACGACGACGCTCGCGCCCGCCTCACGGGCCCGCTCGACGACCCGCTGGCCGTTGCCGTCCTGCAGCGACGCCAGTTCGACGTCGACCGCCTCGACCGCGTCCATCGTCACGGCCGTCGCCAGCGCGTCCAGCCGCTCGGTGTCGTCGTCGGCCTCGCCACCCTCCCAGCGGGCCCGGTTCGTCGCCAACACCGGCAGCTCGCCGTCGTAGCCGTCGAGCGCGGCGAGCGGGTCGCTCGCGAGATCCATCCGGAACTCGACGGCGTCGGCGTGCTCGCGGGCCGACGGCTCGGCGGCGAGGTCCGCCGTGCTCGCACAGAGGACGAACGAGTCGAAGTCCATGGACGGGCTACTGCGCGGACCGGCAAAAACGTGCGCGATGGCGGCAGCGCTACCGGGGCCGGTGGGGCGGAGAACGAAAGTCGGGTCCTGCGGCGATACGGTGTCGGCGGTGCCTGCCGCTCAGACGAGGCCGAGGTTGTCCTCGGCTTCGAGCAGCTCGTGGTAGCGGTTCCGGATGGTGACCTCGGAGATGTCGGCGACGTCGCTGACCGCGGCCTGCGTCGTCTTCTCGTTCGTGAGGAGGGAGGCGGCGTAGACGGCGGCGGCCGCGAGGCCGACCGGCGACTTGCCCGAGTGGACGCCCTTCTCCTTGGCGTTCTGGAGCAGCGCGCGGGCGCGGTGCTCGGCCTCGTCGGAGAGTTCGAGGCCGCTCGCGAAGCGCGGGACGTAGCTCTCGGGGTCGGCCGGCATGACCTCCAGACCGAGCTCGCGGACGACGTAGCGGTACGTGCGGGCGACCTCGTTCTTCTCGACGCGGGAGACGTCGCTGATCTCGTCGAGGCTGCGCGGGACGCCGGCCTGGCGCGCGGCGGCGTAGACGGAGCTCGTCGCGACGCCCTCGATGGAGCGCCCCGGCAGGAGGTCCTCGTTGAGCGCGCGGCGGTAGATGACGGAGGCGGTCTCGCGGACGTTGTCCGGGAGGCCCACTGCGGAGGCCATCCGGTCGATCTCGCCGAGGGCCTGCTTCAGGTTGCGCTCCTTGCTGTCGCGGGTGCGGAAGCGCTCGTTCCACTTGCGCAGGCGCTGCATCTTCTCGCGCTGGCGCGAGCCCAGCGAGTTGCCGTAGGCGTCCTTGTTCCGCCAGTCGATGTTCGTCGAGAGCCCCTTGTCGTGCATCGTGTTCGTCGTCGGCGCGCCGACGCGGGACTTCTCGTTCTTCTCCTGGGCGTCGAACGCGCGCCACTCGGGGCCGCGGTCGACCTGGTCCTCCTCGACGACGAGACCGCAGTCGCCACAGACTGTCTCAGAGCCCTCACTGACGACGTGGCCGCCGCATTCGGGGCAGTTGAGGCCGCTGTCCTTGGTCTGTTCGTCCGTCTGTTCCTCGTTCCGTGGTCGTGTTCGGGTTCGTGCGTTCGTCATGGGTGCGAAGGCGGGGGCTACCGGCCAGGGTTTCAGCCTGGAGAAACCGGAAGCGCTGGTACTGTAGACACGAGTCGCAGTGCCCAAATATAAAGGTTTTGGAACTCTTTTCGCATCCCCGCGATTCGTGGTCCAGAACGGCGGTTCGTAGATAAAAATCATAACATTCATATATTGTCGTTTCGGCGTGGAGAGGACAACACACATCCCGCTCGCAGCGCGACGAGTTTGTATGCGAGTCGCAGTCGGCAGCGAGAACCCGGTGAAAGTCGCGGCGACCGAGGCGGCCATCGGCGACCTCCCCGGAGCGACCGTCGACGCGGTGGCGGTCGACTCGGGCGTCGCCGAACAGCCGACGGGGCTGGACGAGACGAGAACCGGCGCGGCGAACCGTGCCCGTCGTGCCTACGAGACCGGCGGCTACACCCTCGGCGTCGGTATCGAGGGCGGGGTGGCCACCCTCGGCACCGACGACCTCTACCTCGTGATGTGGGCGGCCGTCACCGACGGCGAACGCGTCGAACTCGCCGCCGGCCCGAGCGTCCGTCTGCCCGACAGCGTCACCGAACGCATCCGGGCTGGCGAGGAGCTCGGCCCGGTGATGGACGACGCGTTCGACCGCGACGGCGTCGCCCGGGGCGAGGGTGCCATCGGTATCTTCACCGGGGGCACGGTGGACAGGGAGGGAGCGCTCCGGTCCGCCGTCGCGGGCGCGCTCGGCCCGTTCGTCACCGCGAGCTACGACATCTAGGACTCGCCCGCGACCGCGTCGGCCTCCCGCGCCTCGGTGCTCTCCTCGACGGCCTCCGTGAGCGAGACGTTCAGGGCGAGCATCGAGCCCAGCCCGCCGATGACGGTGACGACGTTCTTCACCGCGTGGTCGACGATGGCGGCGGTCACGGCGAGTTCGACGGTGACGCCCGGCGCGAGCCCCACGACGAGCGCGGTGAACGCGCCCTCGTACAGGCCGACGCCGCCGGGCGAGAGCGGGAGCACCTTCGCGAGGTTGCCGACGCTGACCGCGAAGAAGCCGACGGCGACGAGCGTCGCGACCGGGAGCTCGATACCGACCGCGAGCATGACGACGATGCCCGTGACGACGTCGAGCGTCCAGACGAGCAGGCTCGAGCCACCGACGACCGCGAACGAGCGCCGCGAGCCCGCGACGGTCTGGACGTCGCCGACGAACCGCTCGACGACGGCGACGACCTCCATCGCGTAGGAGTCGTCGCTGAGCCGGTCGACGACCGGGCGCACGAGGTTCCGGTCCGAGCGCGCGGAGACGACGATTGCGAGCACGGCGACGACCGCGACACTCCCGACGACCGCGGCGACGTAGCTCGCGTACCGTGCGGCGGACTGGTAGCGCGGGCCGACCGTCTCCCCCGCGAGCGCGCTGGCGACCTGGCTCGCGTCCCCGCTGGCGACCAGCGCGAGCATGACCGAGCCCGCGAGCACCGTGATGGTGAGCAGGTCGAAGACGCGCTCGACCGCCAGCGACGCGAACCCGGAGGAGTACGGCACGTCACGACGGGCCTTCATCACGTACGCCCGGACGCCGTCGCCCAGCCGCGCCGGGAACACGAGGTTGCCGGTCTGGCTGATGAAGATGGCCCCCGTGAGGAAGCCGACCCGCGAACTGAACCCGATCTCGTCGAGGATGTCGCGGTAGCGCAGGCCACGGAGCGGCCACGAGAGGACGTAGATGGCCGCGGCGACGGCGACGAGCGCGAGGTCGGCCCCCTGCAGGTTCGACCAGACCTTGTCCGGTTCGAGGTAGAGGAACGCCATCAGGAAGACGGCGACGAAGGTGAGCAGCGTGCCGGCGACGATGCCGACGCGGCGGTTCACGCGCGGGGAGACCGACAGCTCCCACCACGTCCGGAGTATCTGGCTGCCCATTCCGAACACGTCGCGCACGAGGTCGACCTTCGTATCGCCCTTCGGCTCCCAGTCGACCGCGAACTCCTTCATCCGGAAGCCACGGCGCTGGGCCTTGACGAGCACCTCGGTGTCCCAGAACCAGTGCTGGTCCTCGACGTCGTCGAGCAGGGCGAACAGGGCCTCCCGGTCGAACGCCTTGAAGCCGCACTGGTGGTCGCGGAGGTCCGACCGGAGGAACAGCCGCGTGAGCCCGTTGTAAACGCGGCTCGGGACGCCGCGTTTCGCGGGCCGGTCCGCGACGTTCCCGGCCATCCAGCGCGAGCCGGTGACGACGTCGTACCCCTCGGTGCGGACGCTCTCGACGAGCTCCTCCAGATGCCGCATGTCCGTCGCGAGGTCCGTATCGAAGTAGACCAGCGTTTCGCCGTGGCTCGCACGGAACGCGCGTTCGAGCGCGCCGCCGCGGCCGAGCCGCTGGTCGGAGTGGAAGTGCCGGACGCGGTCGTCCTCGGCGGCCATCTCGTCGGCGATCTCGGGCGTGCGGTCCTCGCAGCCGTCCTCCGCGACGATGACCTCGTAGGCGTCCGCCGGGAGGAAGGCAGCGAGCGTCGACAGCGTGGTCTCGACCGTCGTCCGGATGGTCGCGGCCTCGTTGTAGGCCGGGAGGACGACGCTCACCGAGACCGACTCCTCGCTCATTGGGCGTTCTTCGGCGAGCCGTCGGTAAGAACTTTCTGAACCGTTCCCAGACTGACCCGTTAACCACCCGTACCAACCGGGAGTCGAGCGCGGTTCATCCCGGGCAGTGCGCGGGCGAAAATCGATAGACGCGGGTCGATTAACCGGCTGTACCAAACCCCCTAAGACGAAGGTTCGCATACGAAGATGTATGAGCATGAGCACGGCCGCGACGACCGACCTCTCGACCAAGCAGCACCGGATCCTGGAGTACCTGCGCGAGAAAGGTCAGACGAAGACCTACTTCAAGTCCCGGCTCATCGGTGACGACCTCGACATGACCGCGAAGGAGGTCGGCACGAACATGACCGCCATCCAGCGCGGCGAGTTCGACGTGGCCGTCGAGAAGTGGGGCTACTCCTCCTCGACGACCTGGAAGGTCACGGTCTGACTCGGCTCACAATCCCGATCGTCTGTCATCTTTCCTCGCGGGCCCCTGACGGGTCCGCGACATTCCACGTTCGAGAGCGCTGTGGCCCTCCAGTCACACCGTGACTCCCCCCACGAACCGGACACTCTCGTAGAGTCTACCGCGAGCACACAAGTTTATAATGAAAGATGGTGTTATACAGTTCGGGAGTCATGGACACCGAACCGCTCACGATCGACGTGTGGGTCAGGGCGCACACGCCGACTATCGGACCGAGAGAACACGCCATCGAGACAGTCAAAGAGCTCGCGGAACGGGGGGTCATCGAGGAGTACGAGGTCCACACCTGGCCGAGCGCGGTCGACCTGACCGTGCCCAGCGAGGTGACCGACCGGTACCGGGAGTTCGCGGCGTGGGCAGAGCGTGCGGGAGTCACGCTCGAACCCGCCTTCTCGCACCGCGTCGTGGACAACGCCATCACGGGCGAACACAACGAGATGCTCGTGACGCCACTTATCTGTACCGTGGTCCGCCGGGACGGCGACATCGTCGCCGTGCTGCCGTGCTGTCGGGGCGAGGAGGACCACGTCTCCGTGCTGTCGTACCTGGCGTCACTCGACGAGGATGTCGACCGCGTCGGCGGGGAGAAGCTACCGTCACCGACCGTCGCGTGATCAGCCGTCGAAGCGGACGAGCGAGTCCGCGTCCGCGGCCAGACCCGCCGCACCTTCGTCGAACGAATCGGCGTACCTGACGACGAGCATCAGCACCGTCTCGGGCCGCTCCACGCGGTAGCCGTCCTCGCGGGAGAGCAGACCGGCGTCGTCGAGCTCGCCCGCGTACTTGCTGACCGTCGGTCGGGAGACGTCGAGCGCGTCGGCGAGGTGGCTCCCCGTCGCCTCCGGCGTTCGAAGCAGTTCGACGAGCATCCCACGCGGGGTCTCGCGGCGGAGGTAGCCGAGCGCGCGCTTCTCGAAGGCGGAGAAGCGGCCCGCCGGGTAGAGCCGTTTGTAGTCGCCGTCGCGGTACACCTCGACGCTCCCGTCGTCGACGAGGCGGCGGAGGTGGTGCTGGGTCTCGCCGGTGCCCAGTTTGAGGTCGTCGCGGAGCTTCGAGAAGTGTGCGCCGGGGGTGGCGGTGAGGTAGCCGGTGATGGCGTCACGGACCTCGCTCTCGCCGGCATCGGTCGAATCGACGTCCGCGAACCGGGCGAACGGGCTTGCCGCTCCGACTGCGGCGAACCGCTTGAGCGTGGCCCGTTTTCGCTCGTCGACGTCGCTCGGTTCCCCCATATACTAATATTCGATACTTTCCCCAGCGATAAAACCGCTTCGCTTGTGTGGAGTGGTTCGACTACTCCGTCTCGGTCAGCTCCTCGTCGTCGCTCATCTCCTCCTCCACGTCGTAGTCGCCGCCGGTGAACTCGTCGTCGGCCTCGTCGATGACCTCGTCGGAGCTCTTTATCTTCCGAGGGTCCTGTCCCTGCTTGACGGCTTCCGCCTGCTGTTCCATCTTCTCGACGTCCATCTCGGCCTCCTGGTCTATCTGACCGAGTATCTCCTCGATGTCGTCGAGGCCGAGCATCTCGCGGGTCTCCTCGTCGAAGTCGCGGCTGTCGAGGTCGGCCTCGCTCTGCTTGATGTCGCTGCCGGTGAGGTGCTTGCCGTACCGGCCGAGCATCGACGAGAGCTCCTGGGGCAGCACGAACGTCGTGGACTCGCTGGTCCCGATGTGTTCGAGCGCCTCCAGCCCCTTGTCGATGACCGCGCGCTCGCCCATCGACTCGGCGGACTTCGCGCGCAGCACCGTCGAGATGGCGTCACCCTGCGCCTCGAGGATCTGGCTCTGCTTCTGGCCCTGTGCGCGGATGATCTCGCTCTGCTTGTCACCCTCCGCCTTCTCGACCGCGCTGCGCCGTTCACCCTGCGCCTCGAGGATCATGGCACGGCGACGGCGCTCGGCGGAGGTCTGCTGCTCCATCGCCTGCTGGACGTCCTTCGAGGGGTTGACCTCACGGACCTCGACGGACTCGACACGCACACCCCACTCGTCGGTGGGTTCGTCGAGCTCCTCGCGGATGCGGGCGTTGATCTCCTGACGCTTGTTCAGCGTGTCGTCGAGCTCCATGTCGCCGATGACCGCCCGGAGGGTGGTCTGGGCGAGGTTCTCGACGGCGTTCTTGTAGTCCTCGACCTCGAGGAACGCCTTGCCCGCGTCCATGACGCGGATGTAGACCACGGCGTCCGCGACGACCGGGGAGTTGTCACGCGTGATGGCCTCCTGCGGCGGCACGTCGAGCGTCTGCGTCCGCATGTCGAAGCTCACCGTACTGGAGACGAACGGCGGGACGAAGTGGATGCCCGGTTCGAGCAGCCCACGGTACTCACCGAGGACGGTGAGCGTCCGCTTCTCCGTCGGCTGGACGATCTTCACTGCCGACGCCAGAGCGACGATTATCAGGATTCCGATAAGCGCGAATACGAACCCGAGCGCCGGGAGCGTCTGTAGCGGGATCGGTTCCATGGCTATACTTCACGGCGAAGTTGACAAAAACCTTCCTCTTTGTCGGTCGAACTACACGTTCACAGCGGGGCGGCTCAGGCCGGCTCGACGTCCTCGTTGTCGCCCTCGGACTCCACCGAGGAATCGCGTTCGCGGCGTTCGCGTTCCCGCCTGAGCTCGCGGTCGATGTCGTCCTCCCGGTCGGTCGGTGCGACGTTCAGCACGTTGCCACCGCCGGGGTCGGTGACGATGACCTCCGTCCCCTCCGGTAACTCCCCGAACTCGCTCCGGGCGCTGTAGTTCGGGTTGAAGCCGCCGCCCTCGATGACCCTGACCTGTCCCTCCGTCGAGGTGACCGTCCGGGTCACCGTCGCCCGCGCACCGTGGAGGTCGTCGGAGCTGCTCGTCTTCCCGGTCCCCTTCCCGCCGTAGAAGTCGAACTCGCGGTAGACCCACAGCGTCGCGAGGCCGATGGCGAGGACCATTATCGCCATCGCCGGCGCGGTGCCCAGCGGGGAGAACAGCATCCCGATGAGACCCGCGACGAAGAGCGCGATGCCGATGACGATGAAGTGCGCGCCGGGCGCGAGCGCCTCCAGTATCATCAGCCCCGTACCGGCCAGAAACAGCAGGAACGGGAGCAGGTCGACGTCGAGTAGCGGTGCCATGGTCGGAGTTAGGAGCCGCGACCGATTAACATTTCGCAGACCCGCGGGCCGGAGTCAACCTGCGAGCTGGACGATGTAGAACACTAACCCGACGGTCCCGAGGACACCGATGGCGACGAACACCGCGTTCTCCAGACTCACGTCGCCGGGTTCGATGACCTCGTCCATGTCCACGTAGCCGACCGCGACGGCCTGGGCGTCGTCGCTCGCGCGCCGCTCGACGGTCGGCGGGTCCCAGTCACCGTCGTCGACCCACTCGAACTCGTCGGGGCCGTCCGCAGCGTCGGGCTCGTCCTCCGTCGCGTCGAGGTCGTCCTCCGTCGCGTCGGGGCCGTCCGTGGACGGGCCGGGGGGTGACGGCTCCTCGGGCGTGCCGTCGTCCCCGTCTCGCGTCGATTCGTCCTCCATGGGTCCGGCTAGGTGACGCGGCTACTAAACCCCGGTGGGTCGCACACCGGTGTCGTCCCGTCGCCGTATCTCGCCCTCGTAGACGACGCCCCGGTCGGCGTCGACGGTGACGGTGGTGCCGTCGGCGACGGCCGCGAGGTCCGCGCCGCTGACCATCGGAACGTCGACCTCCCGGGCGACCATCGCGGGGTAGCCGGTCATGCCGGGCCGCGCGTCGACGATGCCGCCGATGCGGGTCACGTCGCCCTCGAACTCGCCCTCGAAGCTGGGGTCGAGCGCGAGCACGGCTCCCTCGGGTACCTCCGAGATGTCACCGTCGGTCGTTCGCACTACCGGGCCAGTCACGTAGCCCGAGACGACCGACCGACCCGTGGCGAGCGTCTCCGCCGCCACGTGGACCTTGAGCGTGTTCGTCGTCTGAGTGCCCTCCAGTTCGGTCATCATGCCGGAGAGGACGACCACCGTGTCGCCGCTTTCGGCGATCCCGGACGCGAGCGCGGCCTGCACCGCGTTCTCGATGACTGCGTCGATGCCGTCGGCGTCGAACGGGGCGTACTGGGCGGCGACGCCCCACGTCAACGAGAGCTGCCGGCGCACCCGGTCCCGTGGCGTCGTCGCGACGACGGGAACCCCCGGACGGTACTTCGCGGTCTTCAGCGCGGTGTACCCGGACTCCGACGCGGCGACGACCGCGCTCGCACCCACGTCGCGGGCGAGGTAGCGAGCGGAGCGAGCGAGCGCGTCGGTCCGCGAGTCGCCAGCGGGCGGGACCCGCTGCTCGTTGAGCTCCTCGTACTCCTCGCTGCGCTCGACCTGCCGGACGATGCGGTCCATCGCCTCGACCACTGTGGCCGGGTGGTTGCCGATGGCGGTCTCCGCCGAGAGCATCACGGCGTCGGTGCCGTCGAGGACGGCGTTGGCCACGTCCGAGGCCTCCGCACGGGTCGGCCGGCGCTCCTCGACCATCGAGTCGAGCATCTCCGTCGCCGTGATGACCGGCGTCCCCGTCCCCCGGCACTTGCGGATGATGCGCTTCTGTATCATCGGCACGTCCTCCATCGGGCACTCGACACCGAGGTCGCCCCGGGCCACCATGACGCCGTACGAGGTATCGATGATCTCGTCGAGGTTCTCGACCGCGCCGGCGCGTTCGATCTTCGCGATGACCGGGATATCCACGCCGAACCCCTCCAGCACCTCGGACACCTCGACCACGTCGGCCGCACTCCGGACGAAGCTCGCCGCGACGAAGTCGACCTCGTGCTCGGCGGCCTGTTCGAGGTCCCGTCGGTCCTTCTCGGTGACGACGTCGAGGTTCAGGTCCACCCCGGGCGTGTTGACGCCCTTGCGCCCGCCGAGCTCGCCGCCGGCATCGACGTGGACGACGACCGCGTCGTCCTCGACGCGCTCGACGGTCGTCTCGATGCGTCCGTCGTCGAGGAGGACGCTGTCGCCCGGTTCGACCGCCCGGATGTCGTAGGAGAGGCCGATCTCGGTCGGCGTGGCGGTGTCGCCCTCGACGAATCGGACCGTCGAGCCGCTCTCGACGACGATGGGGTCGGAAAGCGGCGCAGTGCGGACCTCCGGCCCCTGGAGGTCGACCATCGCCGCGACCGGCTCGGACGTCTCCTCGTCGACCTGCTGGAGGTGCTCGACGAGTTCGGCTCGCGACTCCAGGGTGCCGTGGCTCGAGTTGATCCGTCCGACGGACATCCCCGCCTCGGCGAGCTCCCGGATCGCACTCACGGACTCGGTCGCTGGACCGAGTGTACAGACGATCTTCGCGTTTCTCATGGCCCTCGATACGGCCGTCCGGGTCAAAAAGACCCATGATTAACTCGGTTTCGAGTAGTGTTGGGAGGCGACCGATGGCCGGGGCATCCCTATCCCCCTCGGCAATAGACTCACATTCCCTCGGCGAATCATCTCCGCCATGGCCACGTACATATCGCTGGTCCGCCTCCGCGACAGGGACATCAACAGCGTCCAGGAGCTCGCCACGGTCTGGGGCGAACTCAAGGTCGAGACCGAGGAGTTCGACGCGACGCTCGAGGACACCTACGCCATCCTCGGGGACTACGACTTCGTCGTCGTCTTCGACGCGGCCGGCCGCGACGAGGCGTTCCGCGTCGCACTCGCGATGGAACGCCACGGCCTCGACATGCAGACGATGGAAGCCATCCCGACCGAGGACTTCGCCGAGCTCGTCACCGACATCTGAGGCCGTCGGTCAGCCGCCCGGTCCGCCGCCCGCTCAGCGAACCTTCGTGCCCGGCTCGGCGTCGCCGTGGGTCGTCAGCAGGTCGGCCTGCTCGCCCGCCGCGAGCACCATCCCGTTGGACTCGACGCCGAACAGTTCGGCCTTCTCCATGTTCGCCAGCAGGACGACCTTCGTCCCCGGCAGTTCGTCGAGGTCGTGGAGCTGCTTGATGCCGGCGACGACCTGGCGCGTCTCGAAGCCGATGTCGACCTCGAGCTTCGCCAGCTTGTCCGCGCCCTCGACGGGCACGGCGCTCTCGATGCGGCCGACGCGGATGTCCAGCGCCTCGAAGTCGTCGAAGCCGATGCGCTCGTCCAGCAGGGGGTCGAGTTCGTCGCTCACGTCCGAGCCGTCGTCGCCCCCCGACTCCTCGCTTTCGGTCTCGTCGTCTGCGTCGCCGGCTTCGTCGTCGCCCGACGCGGCCTCGGCGACGCGCTCGGCGAGCTTCTCGTTCAGCTCCTCGACGCGCTCGTCCTCGACCTGCTCGAACAGCTCGGCCGGCTCGTCGAACTCGGCCGCCGGGGGCTCCAGCGCGGCGTCGAGCGTCACGTCGTGTACGTCGCCCTCCCCGCCGACCTGGGCCCACGCGGCCTCAGCCTTCTCCGGGGCGACGGGCTCGATGAGGACGGTGACCGCCTTCGCGAGCTGGACGCAGTCGCGGATGACCGGCGCGGCCTCGTCGTCGTCGAGCTTCCAGGGCTCGTTGCGCTGGATGTACTCGTTACCGAACTGGGCGAGCTTCACCGCGGCGTCGCCGGCCTTCCTGATCTCGTACTCGTTGACCGCCGCCGTGAAGTCGTCGACGGCCTCCTCGATGCGCTCTTCGACCTCCGCGGAGAGGTCGGCGTCCGGCGTGCCGCCGAAGTTCCGGTAGGCGAAGAGCAGGCTCCGATAGAGGAAGTTGCCGACCGTCCCGACGAGTTCGCCGTTGACGCGCTCCTGGAAGCGGTCCCAGGAGAAGTCGAGGTCCTGCTGGAAGCCGCCCATCGTCGTCAGGTAGTACCGCAGCAGGTCCGGGTGGAACCCCTCGTCGAGGTACTCCTGCGCCCAGATGGCGCGGTTCCGCGAGGTGGAGAGGCCCTTCCCGTTGATGGTGACGAAACCGGTCGCACAGACCGCACGCGGCTCCGAGAACTCAGCGACCTCCAGCATCGCCGGCCAGAAGATGGTGTGGTGCTGGATGATGTCCCGACCGATGACGTGGACGACCTCGCCGCCCGCCTCGCCGGAGTCCGTCTCCTTCCAGACCTGCTCCCAGTCGTACTCGTCGGCCCCGACGCGGTCGCTGTACTGCTTCGTCGACGAGATGTACTCGATGGGCGCGTCCACCCAGACGTACAGCACGAGGTCCTCCTCGCCGGGGTAGTCGATGCCCCAGTCGAGGTCGCGGGTGATACACCAGTCCTCGAGGCCGGACTCGATCCACTCCCGCGGCTGGTTCCGGGCGTTCGACGTGCCCTCCAGCCGGTCGAGGAAGCCGCTGAGGTACTCCGACAGCTCGGACACCTCGAAGAACCGGTGCGGCCGCTCGCGGTACTCGGCCGGATTCCCCGTCCGCGTCGAGACGGGGTCCTCTATCTCGCCGGGTTCGAGGTGGCGGCCACAGCCCTCGTCGCACTCGTCGCCGCGGGCGTGCTCGCCGCAGTACGGGCAGGTGCCCTCGACGTAGCGGTCCGGCAGCGGCTGGTCCTCGATGGGGTCCCAGGCGACCTTGATCTCCTTCTCGTAGACGTAGCCCTTCTCCTCCAGCGTCTCCACGATGGACTGGGTGAGCTCGGTGTTCGTCTCGTCGTGCGTGTGCCCGTAGTTGTCGAACTCGACGTTGAACTGCGGGAACGTCTCCTGATACTGCTCGTGGTACTCCATCGCGAACTCTTCCGGCGAGACCCCGGCTTCGTCCGCGTTCACAGCGATGGGCGTGCCGTGCATGTCCGACCCGCAGACGAACGCCGTCTGCTGGCCCAGCTTCTCCAGGCTCCGGCTCAGCACGTCGCCGGCTGTGTACGATCTGAGGTGGCCGACGTGCAGGTCGCCGTTCGCGTACGGCAACCCACACGTCACCACCGCTGGCTGTGCCGTCGGGAAGTCGTCGTGGCTCATGTTGTCGTGAACTCTCGTACGGGCCTAAAACCCGCTGATTCCGGTCTGATGGCGATACCCGTCGTCGTCGGGAGTTCGGCGCGGCAGAATGCGGTCGCATGACCGACCCGGGCCGCCGTCGTCCATCCCCACGCACGGCTCACGCGGGGCGCATACGGCGGTTCGTCGGGACGCGATGGGTCGGCTGCGTCACTGATAGCTGGTTGCCCGTGAGTCTGTAAAAACGCTTCGCTGCTAGTACTCCCGGAACGCCCCGAGTTCCGGTCAGCAGCCAGAGATCGTCGATTTCTGGCCACGTCGCCAGACCACGTCTGGCAAGCAGTCAGTACGCGGAGCGTTCTGACAACGCAGCGAGCCGCGGGAGCGGAGCCCCCCGGGGCTTTCCGGCTGTCAGAGCCGAGGTGTGTTCCCACGAACAGGGGAGCAACCCTGCCACTGGTCCCGTTACGGCCAGCTTCGTTCGGGTCACGGTTCGAGTCGAACCGCGAGCCGACGGCATCCTTTTTCCACGGGACCCCCGAACCACACAGCAATGGACCGTCGTCGATTCCTGCGACGAGCCGCCGGCGTCGGGAGCTGCGTGGCGCTCGCGGGCTGTGCGGAGTTCGGTGACCCGCCCCAGTCCGGCGGTGGACCGGAGGACCTGCTGGTGACGGGGGTGAGCGCGAACCCGCACGGCGAGAACGTGGGCCTCGGGCTGGACCTCTACGTGGACCGGGCGGTGCCGACGAATCTGGATGCCGAGGGCGAGGTGACGGTCGGCGACCGGACGGCGACGGCGGCGCGCTCGGTCCGGCTGTCCGGCGAGCGCAAGTACGTCTCCGTACAGTTACTGTTCAGCGACGTGTCGACGGCTGACCAGCTTCCGGAGACGGTGTGGGCCCGGGCCCGGGTCGGGTACGGCGGTGAGATGACGGACTGGCACGAACTCAGCATCTGACCTGTTCGCACGCCAACAACTGTCAGAACGAGAGGAGATGTCTGACGCAGGTTTATGGTTCCCCGTGCACGGGATACGTAACATGCCGAAGAACCGGGTGGAAGACCTCGAGTCCACCGTGGACGAGCTCGAAGCGACCGTTCGCGGACTGACGGAGGAACTGGTCGAAACGAAAGAACGCGTTCGCATCCTCGAATCCGAACTCGAAGAGGAGCGAGCAGCCGACTCGGGCGTCGAGTCGGTCGACGAGATGCTCACGCCGGAACCGGGCGAGAGCGTCGACCGTTCCGAGGCCGAACAGGAGGAAGTGGAGCAGGCGGCCGCACAGGCCCGGAACGAAGCCGCTAAGGACCACGAGGGGGAAGGCGGGGACGACAGCGAGGAGTCCGAGCTCGGCGACGACATCATCGTCGCGTAATCCCCCCATCGCGGCCCCCGACGCCTGACCACCATGCACATCAAAGAACTCGTTCTGGACAACTTCAAGAGCTTCGGCCGCAAGACGCGAATCCCGTTCTACGAGGACTTCACCGTGGTCACGGGGCCGAACGGCTCGGGCAAGTCCAACATCATCGACGCGGTGCTGTTCGCGCTGGGGCTGGCCCGCACGCGGGGTATCCGTGCCGAGAAGCTCACCGACCTGATCTACAACCCCGGCCACGACGACGGCGACCGCTCCGGCGGCCCGCGCGAGGCCATCGTCGAGGTCGTCCTCGACAACACGGACCGCACGCTCACCCGTTCGCAGGTCGTCAACGCCGCCGGCAGCGACAACGTCGGCGACGTGGACGAGATACGGGTGAAGCGACGGGTGAAGGAGACCGAGGACAACTACTACTCGTACTACTACCTGAACGACCGCTCGGTCAACCTCTCGGACATCCAGGACCTGCTCGCACAGGCCGGGGTCGCGCCGGAGGGCTACAACGTCGTCATGCAGGGCGACGTGACCGAGATCATCAACATGACCCCGCACTCCCGACGGGAGATCATCGACGAGATCGCCGGGGTCGCGGAGTTCGACGCGAAGAAGGAGGACGCACTCGCGGAGCTGGAGACGGTGCAGGAGCGCATCAACGAGGCCGAGCTCCGCATCGAGGAGAAGCAGGCCCGCCTCGAACAGCTCGAGGACGAGCGCCAGACGGCGATGCGCTACCGACGCCTCCGCCGCGAGAAGGAGCAGTACGAGGGCTACCTGAAGGCCGCGGAACTGGAGGACAAACGCGAGGAGCGCGAGGCCGTCGAGGAGAAGATAGAGCGAAAGCAGGACGAGCTCGAGGAGCTCCAGCGCGACCTCGACCAGAAGCAGGGCACCGTCGTCCGCCTGCAGGAGGACCTCGAGGACCTCAACGCCGAGATCGAGCGCAAGGGCGAGGACGAACAGCTCGCCATCAAGCGCGAGATAGAGGGCATCAAAGGCGACATCTCCCGCCTGGAGGACAAGATCGAGGCGAGCGAGGAGAGCATCGAGGCTGCGGAGACGAAGCGGCGCGAGTCGTTCGTGAAGATCGACCGCAAGCAAGAGGAGGTCGACGACGTCGAGGCGGACATCCGCGAGACGAAGGTCGCGAAGTCCTCGCTGAAGGCCGACGTGGCGACGAAGCAGGGCGAGCTGGAGGAGGTCCAGGCCGAGATCGACGCCATCGACACGGAGTACGACGAGCTGAAGACCGACCTCCAGGAGAAGAAGGCGGAGCTCGAGGCCGAGCGCGACGCGGTCAACGAGCTCCAGCGCGAGAAGGACCGCCTCGTCGACGAGCGTCGCCGCCGCTCGAACGAGGCCAGCGAGATAGACGAGGACATCGAGGACCAGCGCGCGGGGATTCCGGACCTCGAAGCGGAGCAGTCCGACCTCGAGGACGAACTGGCGAAGGCCGAGCAGAACGTCGACTCCATCGCCTCGGTCGTCGATGACCTCAAGGCCGAGAAGGAGTCGTACCAGGACGACCTCGCGACCGTCGAGGACGACCTCCAGGCCGAACAGCAGAAGTACGCCGAACTGGAGGCGAAAGCCGGCGAGACCGGCGACTCCTCGTTCGGCCGCTCGGTGACGACGGTGCTCAACTCGGGCATCGACGGGGTGCGTGGCGCGGTCGCCCAGCTGGGCAGCGTCGCCCCCGACTACGCGACGGCGTGTGAGACCGCCGCCGGCGGGCGGATGGCCAACGTGGTCGTCCGCGACGACGTGGTCGGCCAGCAGTGCATCGAGCACCTCAAGTCGCGCAACGCGGGCCGGGCGACGATGCTCCCGATGAACAAGATGCGGGACCGCTCGCTCCCGAGCGCGCCCGACGTGCCCGGCGTCGTCGACTTCGCGTACAACCTCATCGACTTCGACGACGAGTACGCGGGCATCTTCAGCCACGTCGTCGGCGATACGCTCGTCGTCGAGGACCTCGACACCGCACGGGACATGCAGGGCGACTTCCGGCTGGTGACGCTCGACGGCGACCTCGTCGAGAAGTCGGGCGCGATGACCGGCGGCTCGTCGTCGGGCTCGCGCTACTCCTTCGACTCCTCCGGCGAGGGGCAGCTGAAGCGCGTCGCCGAGCGCATCTCCGAGCTGGAGGCGGAGCGCCAGTCGCTCCGCGAGGACATCCAGGCGGTCGAGTCGCGCCTCGACGACGCCCGCGACCGCAAGTCCGACGCGGTCGACGAGGTGCGCGGCATCGAGAGCGACATCGAGAGCACGGAACGCAAGATCGCCGAGCGCGAGCAGCGCATCGCCGACCTCCAGGACCGCCGCGAGGAGATAGAGGGCGAGCGCGAGTCCGTCGACGAGGAGATGCAGGAGATAGAGGCCGACATCGAGGAGAAGCAGGCCGAGATCGCCGAGCTCGAATCGGCGGTCGAGGACATCGAGTCCGAGCTCGCGGACTCGCGCATCCCCGAGCTCACCCGGAAGAAGGAGGCCATCCAGGAGGAGATCGACGACATCGAGGACCGGACGGACGACCTCGACGCCGAGCTCAACGAGCTCCAGCTGCAGAAGCAGTACGCCGAGGAGGCCATCGAGGACCTCCACGACGACATCGAGGCGGCCCAGAACGAGAAGGCGAAACACGAAGAGCGCATCGAGGAGCTTGAGGCCGACGTCACCGAGAAGGAGGAGACACTCGAATCGAAGCGCCGCGAGGTGCTCGAACTGGAGAACGAGCTCTCCGAGCTGAAGGACGAGCGCGAGGGGCTCCGCGAGGAGCTCCAGTCGGCCCAGCACGAGCGCGACTCGGTCCAGAAGCAGGTCGACGCGGTACAGTCGAAGCTCGACTCCTCCACGGAGAAGCGCGACCAGCTCGACTGGGAGATCGAGTCGCTGGCCGAGGAGGTCGGCGAGTACGACCCCGAGGACGTGCCCGATCACGACGTCGTCGTCGAGATGGTCGACTGCCTCCAGGCCGACATGGAGGCGATGGAGCCGGTGAACATGCTCGCCATCGACGAGTACGACGACGTGCGCGCGGACCTCGACGAGCTGGAGGCGGGCCGGGACACGCTCGTCGAGGAGGGTGACGCCATCCGCGAGCGCATCGACTCCTACGAGGCCCAGAAGAAGGAGACGTTCATGGACGCCTTCGAGGACATCGACGAGCAGTTCCAGGACATCTTCACGCGGCTCTCGAACGGGAGCGGGCGGCTCCACCTGGAGGACGAGGAGGACCCGTTCGACGGCGGCCTGACGATGAAGGCCCAGCCCGCGGACAAGCCCATCCAGCGCCTCGACGCGATGTCCGGCGGCGAGAAGTCCCTGACCGCGCTCGCGTTCATCTTCGCCATCCAGCGGCACAACCCGGCCCCGTTCTACGCGCTGGACGAGATCGACGCGTTCCTCGACGCGGTCAACGCCGAGCGCGTCGGCCAGATGGTCGACGAGCTCGCCGGCCAGGCCCAGTTCGTCGTCGTCAGCCACCGGACCGCGATGCTCGACCGGTCCGAGCGCGCCATCGGCGTGACGATGCAGGAGGACAACGTCTCTGCGGTCACCGGTATCGACCTGTCCGACGGCGATGCCGGCGACGTGGAGGTGTCCGCCGATGACTGATGGGAGCTCTTCGGCGGAGTCGAGCGGAGACCCGGACGCCTCGGGCGAGCAGCGTGGTGAGTCCGTGAAACAGAACGGCGATTCCCCGAAACAGGAGTCCCCGGAGCGGAACGGCGACACCCCCGAGGACATGCTCACCATCGCGGGACACGAGGACCGGACACCGCCGGACGAGGAGCCCGATTTCCTCGATGACGGGGACGGCGGCGACGACCCGGCCGACCCCGACGAGTTCTACGGCGACGGCGACGTCGAGGACGTGCTGCCGGGCGAGGACGACGAGGAGCCGAGCGACGACGACGCAGCCGCTGACGACGAGCTCGACGCGGTCCTGCCGGACGACGACGCCATCGGTGACTCGGACGACGACGAGGTCGAGCCGGTCGAGCTGCTCGTCCAGCTCGCGAAGCGGGGCGAGATCGACCCGTGGGACATCGACGTCATGCGGGTGACCGACCGGTTCCTCGACGCGCTGGAGTCGGTGGACCTGCGCACGTCGGGACGCGCGCTGTTCTACGCGAGCGTCCTCCTGCGGATGAAGGGCGACGAGCTCATCCACGGCAGCGACAAGCAGGACGAGGAGGAGCCCGCGCCGTGGGAGCAGCCGTTCGGGGACGAGCCGCAGTCGCCGCCGGCGGACCCCGACTTCGATCCGGTTGCGGGGCTGGAGGCCGAGATGGAACGCCGGCTCGAACGGAAGCACGCCCGCGGGACGCCGGAGACGCTGGACGAGCTGGTCCGGGACCTGCGCGAGGCCGAGCGCGGGACCTGGTGGAAGGAGGGCCGTGAGTACGACACGAGCGACTCGCCACAGGGGTTCCGCCGCGGGACGCAGACGCTCGACTACCACACGGGCGACGACCGCCGCGTCGACGACGAGCCGACCGAAGACGACGTGACGGGGACGACCCACGAGGAGGAGATCGAGGAGGTCATCGACGACGTGCGGGTGGCGCTCCGCGAGCACTACGACGCCGGGCGCGCCGAGGTGCTGTTCGCGGAGGTACAGGACAGCGGTGGCTCACGCGTCCTGACGTTTCTCGCGCTGCTCTTCCTCGCACACCGCGGACAGGTCACGCTCCAGCAGGACGAGCTGTTCGGTGACCTCTGGGTGCAGGACCCGGCCGCGACCGCCGTCTCGGACGAGGCGGTCGCCGACTGAACGCGGACAGCTCCGCACGCGCCCCGTTTTTGAGGGGTCGATATCGCTGTCTTCGACCCGAAGATAGATATGTTCAAATATCCTGTACGTTTTGTATGGGGGTAATTGCGGAGTTCTCGGTCGACACGGACGCGTTCGGTCCGTCGTCGGTCGGCGGGGGAGAGGTCCAGCTACAGTTCGAACCGATCGTGCCCACGTCGGGGGACGTGGCGCCGTACGTCTGGGTGACCGGAGACACCGACGGGTTCGAGCGGGCGATCGACGGGTCGGCGGCGGACGTCGGCTACGACGTGCTCGACAGACACGATGCGCGCGTTCTCTACCGGCTCCGGTGGGGGACGGAGCCCACCGGATTGCTGTCCATCTTCGTGGACACGAACGCGGCGGTGCTCGAGGCACGGGCGACCGACCGGTGGTTCTTCCGCGTCAGGTTCCCGGACGACACGAGCGTCACGCGCTTTCACGAACGGACCAGAGAGCACGGCTACGAACTCGACCTGCACCGGCTGGGTCGGTCAGCCGACGGCACGGACGAAGCGGACGGCGCCTACGGGCTGACACCGGAGCAGCGTGAGGCGCTGCTGTTCGCCGTCGAGACCGGCTACTTCGCCATCCCGCGGCAGTCGACGCTCGACGACATCGCCGCCGAGTTCGACATCTCGAACCAGGCCGCATCCGAACGGCTGCGACGAGCGACCGAGACCGTGCTCCAGAACGCACTCGACCAGGAACTCGACGAGCCGGTGCCTCGACGCGGCTGAGCGCCGTCCCGGTCACAGATATAAACCAGTTGAGATAGCAAGCATCGGTATCAAGGGGCCATAAGAAATATGTACACGCGACCGTCGTCCCGGTCACAGAGAGGGGGAAAGGGGGCGGCGGTCTGGCACGCGAGGTCGCCGATGTCAGGCGATCTGCGACGCCAGAACGCTCGCTGGGCTGGCTGGCCCACACCGCATCCACCGTCAGTCGAAGCCCATCACATCCGTCAGACGTCACCGCGATCTGCGTTCGCCAGCCCACCGCGGGCGTTTTCGACCCGATGACAGGGATTCTTGGTCTCCGACGACGACGTACCGGTAGATGGGACTGCTGAGTGGGTCCGACGACACCGACCGTGCAGAGGAGCTGTGCGAACTGGCGCGCGACGACCCGGCCGGCGCGGTCGCGCACGTCGACGAGCTACGCGACCTGCTCGCGGCCGGGGACGCGACGACGCGGGCGAGCGCAGCGGACGCACTGTACCACATCGCCGGCGCCGAGCCGGAAGCGCTCGTGGACTGCGTCGACGCCCTCATCACACAGCTCGACGACGACGACGCGAGCGCCCGCCGCCGTGCCGCCGACGCGCTCGCCGCCACCGCGGCGGGCGCGCCACGGACGTTCAGCGCGTGGGTCGAGTCGCTGGCACCCTCGCTCTCGACGGGCGACCCGTACGTGCGCGCGGCGGTCGCGTCCGTGTTCGCACAGCTCGCCGCCTCGGGCCCCAGCACGGTCCTCGACGCTGTCGAGGGCCTCCGCGACGCGACGACGGACGACGAGGAGTGGGACGTCCGGACGTACGCGACCGGTGCGCTGGCCGACGTGGCGACGCGCTACCCGGAGGAGGTGCTCCCCGTCGTGGACGACGCGGTTGCGAACGCCCGCGAGCCCGTGCCCGCGCTCCAGACCGCTTCCATCGACCTGCTCGCCGCCGTCGCCGTGTCCGACCCGGCCACCGTCCCGGAGGTCGACGAGCTGTTCGCCGAGCTCGTCCTCGACGCGCCGACGAGCCAGCGGCTGGCCGCGGCGTACGCCATCGGCCGAGTCGGGGTCGAGCATCCGGACCGGATACCCGAGGCACTGAGCGCGCTCACGACCGCCATCGGGGACGACGACGACCGGGTGAGCCGTGCCGCCGCGACGGCGTTCGTCACCGTCGCGACCGAGTACTCGGGCTCGGTGACCATCGGTGATGACCTCCGCCAGCGGCTCTGGTGGCTCGCCGACGACATCGACGCGCCGGTCGAGCAGCTGCTCGAGTCGGGCGAGTGACCACGGGAGGAAGCGACGGTCAGAGGCGCTCGCTGCCGCGGCGGAGCCGGTCGACCACGTAAGACCGCCGCCGGTCGACGGCGCGGTCGGTCTCGGCGACGCCGCGAACGGTCTCGACGGCGACCTGCTCGTGGAACAGCCCCGCGAGCGCACAGACCTCGGGTGGGTTCGCCGACGTACAGGTGTACGGCGCGACGACCTGCTCCTCGTTCGTCTCGCGCAGTTCCCGCGACTTCGACAGCGATAGCTCCATCACGCCGAGGTTCAGCGAGCGTGCCTGCCGCCCGCGCGAGGGGAAGAACCGCTCGTCGTCGGTCTCGACGACGTAGCCCTCGCGACACAGCGGACAGATGGAGCCGACCGCGGCGTCGATACCCTCGAGGAATCCACGCGCCGTCTCCTCGTCGGCGTCGAGCTGTGCCGCGATGCGCTCGACGAGCTCGTCGTCTGCGTCCATGCGAGTGACGGACGCGACGCGACGGCAAAAATCGGTCGGTGGGGCTGGCGACGCGACGGAGCCGACGCTCAGTCGAGGTACCGACCCGCCAGCAGGTCGACGCGCTCGCGGGTGTCCTCGGGGATCGCCTCGCTGGGCGTGTTGATGGTGCCCTCCAGCGCGGACCAGGCGTCGCTCTCGAAGTCGTCGGGCATCGACCGGACGGCCTCCTCGACGACGGCGTTGATGGACTCCTGGTTGGCGGCGGCGTTCTCCAGCACCTCGTCGAGCGTGACCTCGCTGTCGCGCTTCCAGACGTCGTAGTCCGTGACGCCGGTGACCGTCGCGTAGGACATCTCGGCCTCGCGGGCGAGCTTCGCCTCCGGAATCGCCGTCATGCCGACGACGTCCCAGCCCTGCTCGCGGTAGAACTCGGACTCCGACCGGGTGGAGTACTGCGGCCCCTCGATGCAGACGTAGGTGCCGCCCTCCTCGACGTCCGCGTCGGTGTCGGCGCGCTCGGCCGCGTCGGCGAGGTGGTCCACCATCGGCGGGTCGTACGGGTCCGCGAAGCCCATGTGGACGACCATGCCGTCGCCGAAGAAGGTGTGCTCGCGGTGGCTCGTCCGGTCGAAGATCTGCCGCGGCACGACGAGCGTCTGCGGCGGGAGGTCCTCGCGCAGGCTGCCGACCGCGTTCGTCGCGATGACGCGGTCGACGCCGACGGACTTCAGCGCGTAGATGTTCGCCCGGTACGGCGCGTTCGTCGGGGTGTGCTGGTGGTCGGGGCCGTGCCGGGGGAGGAACGCGACCTCCTTGCCCGCGAGTTCGCCGAGCGTGACCTCGTCCGAGGGCTCGCCGAACGGCGTGTCGACACGCTTCTGCTCCACGTTCTCGAGGGGCAGGGCCTCGTAGATGCCGCTGCCGCCGATGACGCCGATAGTCATGCTTCCACGAACTCGGGGCGCGCGTAAAACGGCTACGAGTCGTCGTGCGGACCGTCCGGGCCCGGCTCGTCGTCCGTGTAGAGCCCGACGACGGTCTCCAGTCCCCCCCGGTACGCCACCAGGTAGCCGAGGAGTCCCGCGCCAACGGCGTTCAGTATCGGGCCAGCGAGGTACAGCGGCTGTCCCCGAACCGCCGGAAACGGCGGCGCGAGCACGCCCTGTGCGACGAAGAAGACGGCTGCGACGGCAACCGCGAACACGACGGCGGCGAACTCGTCCCGGTCCGGGTGCGTCGCGCCGAATGCGAACGCGAGCCCGAGGACGACCCAGAGCGGGAGGGCGACGAGGTCCGGCACCATCGTCTGCCGGTCGAGCAGCCAGCGCAGCGGGTACGTCACGAGCCACGCCGGCAGCAGCAGCGGGAGGGACATCCTGAACCGCTGGACCAGCGACGGGTCGTCGCTGAGGGTCGGCACCTCGCCCTGTCGGGACGGCTCAGGCACCGTCGACCACCTCCAGCGCGAACAGGCGGCCGCCGCGGAGCGCGAACAGGTGTCCCGCGGCGTAGGCGAACCCGTTCGGTTCGGAGCCGGCGATCTCGTGGCGCACCTGTCTGTCCCCGGTCGACGGGTCACGCACCTCGACCCCGTGGGGAGTGTGGACGTAGAGATGGTCGTCGGTGCGGAGCAGTTCGTGCACTCCTGCTTGCCTGCCGACGGTCCAGCGCCGCTCGCCGGTCGCGCGGTCGAACGCGTGGAGTCGCCTGCCCTCGGTGGCACAGACGACGAGACCGTCGGCGACCGTCGGGTCGAGGAGCTGTGTCGACGTCGCCCGCTGCCAGCGGAGTGCACCGTCGTCGGTCGAGAACGCCTGGATGCGACCGCCCCCCTCGGTCTCCCCCGTCGCCAGGAGCGTGTCCCCGTCGACGGCGAGGTGCCGGCTCTCGTACTCGAACGCCGCCGTCGCCCACTGCTGGGTCCCGTCCTCGGCGTCGACAGCGACGAACGGGTAGTTCCCGTAGCGACCCCCCGCGCAGTAGAGCGTCCCGTCGGCGAACGCGAGTGGGTTCGCGACCAGCCGGCTGCCGTCGGGTCGCTCGCCCACCCAGTGTCGGAGGCCGGACTCCATTCCACGGGCCTCCAATCCCCGCCCGACGGTGAACAGCGTCGACCCGACCGGCAGGTAGGTGGAGAGGAAGCCCGCTCGCTCCACGGTTCGGTAGTCGTAGCCCGGGAGCCACCACTTCGAGTTCCCCTCACGCCCGAGGACGTAGAACCCGTCGCCGGTCGAACAGCAGACGTGCTCGCCCCCGAGTGCGACACCGTATCCCGATCCGGTGCGTGGACGGGCGCGCCACGCGATGGAGCCGTCGCTGACCTCCAGAGCGTAGACCGCGTCGTCCGTGACGGAGACGATGGCCCGACCGTCGGCGACGACGACCCGGTAGCCGGAGTCGCCGTCGAACGACCGTTCCCAGGAGAGTGAAAGCTCGGTGCCACCGGAGACGGGCACGTGGTTCCGCCGGCTGGGCGACCGCCCGGGCAGTAGCCACTCGTCGGTCGACACGGACGGGTCGGCGTCGAACGCGTCGCGGAAGGTGGAGGGCCGCAGGAGCTGCCCGCCGGCCAGCGTGCCGACGCCGGCGGCGAGCAGACTACGACGGGAGAGTCGGGTCGGGGACATGTCTCGGTTCCGCCTTGAGAGCCGGGGAATGAAATGTGTGTCGACGGCGGCCACGAACCGTGTACTCCGCACCCGTGTCACGTGCTATCGACCACTACTCGCATTGATACGACTGCGGAACGTTTCGATTCGTAATGGTCGAATCGCACACGAACACGAAGCTCACCGAGGGGGAGCTCGCCCGGCCGATGCTCCGGCTGGCGTGGCCACTGGTGGCCATCCAGCTGCTGCAGGTCACCTACAACCTCGCCGACACGGCGTGGCTGGGCGCGTACTCCTCGAACGCCGTCGGGGCGTTGAGCCTCGCGTTCCCGCTCATCTTCTTCCTCATCGCCGTCGGAGGCGGGTTCACGGCCGCCGGTGCCATCCTCGTCGCGCAGTACACCGGGGCGGACAGCGACGGCTCGGCGAGCCTCGTCGCGGGCCAGACCGTCGGCTTCGTCGGCGTGCTCTCGGTCGTCATCGGCGCCGTGGGCTACGTCCTGACGGACCCGATGCTCGCCGTGCTGCCGGCGGACCCCGAGACCCAGCGCGTCATCGTCCCGCTCGCCGCGGACTACATGCGGATCTTCTTCCTCGGGATGCCGTTCCTGTTCGGCTTCTTCGTCTTCGTCTCGCTGCTCCGGGGCTACGGCAACACCCGCACGCCGCTGCGCATCATGCTCGTCTCCGTCGCGCTGAACGTCGTGCTCGACCCGCTGGTCATCTTCGGCGTCGGCCCGTTCCCAGAACTCGGCATCGAGGGCGCGGCACTGGCGACCGTGTTCTCCCGCGGCGTCGCCACGCTGCTCGGCCTCTACTTGCTGTTTTGGACGGACGCCGGGCCGGACGTGGGCGCGTCCGACCTCGTACCCGACCTCGGGACCATCCGGGACATCGTCCGCATCGGCGTCCCCTCCGCGGCCGAGCAGTCGATGACCTCGCTCGCGCTCATCGCGCTGACCGGGATGGTCGCGACGTTCCCGCCCGCGGTCGTCACCGCGTACGGGCTGGGCAACCGCGTCATCTCGCTGGTGTTCCTCCCCGCGATGGGGCTCGGACAGGCGACGAACACCGTCGTCGGCCAGAACCTCGGCGCGGAGAAACCGGAGCGCGCCGAGCGCGCGACCTGGCTCGCCGCGAAGTTCGCCGCGGTCAGCCTGTTCGTCGTCGCACTCGTCATCTTCGCGGTGCCGACGCTGGTGCTGCGCCCGCTCCTCACGGCCGACACCGCACAGGCCGCCGAGACGCTGGTCTACGGGGCGGAGTACCTCCGCATCGCCGCCCCCGCGTTCGTGTTCATGGGCTTGTTCCCCGTGTTCCTCGGTGCGTTCCGCGGCTCCGGCGACACGAAGACCGCGCTGGTGTTCTCGGTGGTCGCGCTCTGGCTCGTGCGCGTCCCGACGACGTACGTGCTCGTGTTCGTCCTCGGCTGGGACGCCACGGGCGTCTTCGCGGCCGTCGCACTCGGCGACGTGGTCGGCGCTATCGCCGCGATGCTCTGGTTCACCCGCGGGACGTGGAAGACCGGTCTCGTCGACGATGGCCGGGAACGGGAGCCGGTGGTCGCCGACGGCGTGAGCGAGAGCGGTGCGGACTGACAACGCAGGGCGACCGTCGGTCACCCGGTCAGGGTCGGCCACCGACCGTCGACCGGTCGTCTCGTCCGTCGGTCAGGGTCGCAGGCCCCTCGGACCCTCCGTCACGAACACGGTACCCTGGTCCGCGCCGTACTCCCCGGTCAGCTCCCCCGCGGCCAGCACCGACCCCTCCAGGCCGACGGTGGACGCCACGCGAGCACGACGCGTCGCCGGCGGGAGGTCGAGGTCGATGTCGAGCGCGTACACCCTGAACCGGTAGGTCTCGACCTGCTCCGGCGGCGGTGACGGGCCACCCCACCCCTGCCGCAGGAAGTCGTTGTACCCCTCGGTCGCTCCGTCGAGCGGTTCACCTCGCGGGAGGACGGTCGTCTCTGGATCCACACCCCAGGCCTGCCAGTGCACCCACCCGTGGTCGACCACGTCGGCCGCCTCGGGATGGACCATGGTCACGAGCAGCGACTCGGCCGCGTCGGGTACGCCCTCGATCCGGAGTTCGGGGCGCTCGTTCTCGTTTACGAACCCGGTCCAGTCGGGGAGTCGCTCCCCGTCCTCGAAGTCCGGACTGGTCACCGTGAGCGGTGCTGCGTCCTCCAGCGCTGCGGTCAGGTCTGCTATCATCCACCGCGATTTCACGACCCCACAACAAATATCTTTGTACGGATAGAACCAGAGCTAAATATTACCGCCAGGTCGGTGCGCGCCGAACTCCCAGTCAGCCGAGTCGACTCAGGTCAGCGTCCAGCCGCCCTCGTCGGTCGACGCCACGATGTCGCGGCGCTCCATCTCGGAGAGCACCTCGCTCATGCGGTTCGGCTGGGCGATCTCCATCTCGATGCGCTGGAGGTCGTGGTCCTCAGCGAGGAAGTGCCGGATGTCCGCCTTCTGGAACGACGACTGCTCGTGGCGCTCCATCAGCCCGGAGATGATGTCGATCATGTCCTCGATGAAGTTCCACGGGTACACCATCCACGCCCACTCCTCCAGCCGCTCGCCGACGTAGTCCGGCTCGAACTCGCTGGTCTGGAGCAGCTGGAGCGTCGCCGTCTTCACCGTGCCCGCGTTGCGCTCCTCGACGTACTCCTCGGCGCGACGGATGCTCCCGCCGGTGTCCGCGATGTCGTCGATGATGAGGACGTCCTTGCCCTCGACGCTGCCCTCCGGCATCGGGTACCGGACCTGCGGCTCGTCGGCCTTCTGGGCGGTGCCGACGTAGTGCTCCATCTTCAGGCTCGTCAGGTCGTCCATCCCGAGGAAGTCACAGATACACCGCCCCGCGAACCAGCCCCCACGGGCGAGTGCGACGATGACGTCCGGCTCGAAGGAGTCCTCCTTGACGTCCTCGCTGACGTCCCGACAGAGGCCGTAGATGTACTCCCAGTTCGTGATGGTGCAGTTGAAATCCTCCGGGAGGTCGCTCATACCCGGGACTCGCGCGTGTCGGCACTTAACCGTTTTCAGGTTCCGCGAGTGTCCGTGTCCGTCGGTGGCGCTCGAGCGAGGTCGCAGGTAGCGAACCGCGGCTCGGACGGGAAAGGCACAAAGCCTCCCCCCTCGTTCGTCCACGTGATGCACGCGATCTTCGCTGGACACGACGAGCACGAGTTGGTACGCGAGCTGGAGGCAGTCGGGTTCACGGTCCACGTCGTCGACGGCGTCGCGAACCGCCCCGGGCTGGAGGAGGCCGGAATCGTCGACGCGGAGCTGTTCGTCCTGACCGACGTGGGGCAGGCGACCGGCATCCCGGTCGCGAAGGACCTGAACCCGGACGTGCGGGTCGTCGTCTACTCCGACGACTCGCTGCCGGAGTTCGTCAGCGGCCAGGCCGACCTGGCGGTGGATCCGGCGCTGCTCGATCCGGCGACGGTCGCCGAGGAGCTGGCTGGCCAGTAACGAGCTGTTGTGCTCTGGTCCGTCCCAGTCGTGACCGGCGCGGCCGGGCCGGCAGGGACGACGGCACTGGTCGTCGTGGACGCAGTGACTGGCCGACTGGACCGCGCGCGAGACGGTGTGGTGCACGACGACACGTTTCACTCGACGGGGGCGTCGCGCACAGAGTACAACGGTTTCGACAGGGAGACGGCTCGAAGGTCCGGGATTCGACCGATTTCGGTCGTCGTACCGTGTGCGATACAGTCGCACGTTCTCCAGCGACGAGACGAACGCACGACTGTTCAAGACCGTTCAGAACCGCTAAATCGTCTGTACGGTTGTACCGGTTCAAGTAGATAGGTGCACTCCCATCGGGTGGAGACCACGAGGACACAGATAGGTCGGTGTCAGAGGGTCACTCCCTCGTTCCCTGACAGGCGTGGTCTCCCGGTACTGGATATCATCCAGCATCACTCCCCCTTCCCTTTCGACGACCCGAACACCCGCCAGCCGTCGGCTCAGTCCTCGCGACGTGCCAGCCCGACCAGATGTGGGGCCTGGGGCACGACGAGCTCCGCGACACCGAGCTGGACCGCGGCCTCGCTCCCCGGCAGACAGCAGACGAGCACGCCCTTGTCGATGCCGGCCATCGCCCGTGTGGCGATGGTCCGGGTGCCGATCTCCTCGTAGGAGAGCCGTCGGAACAGCTCGCCGAAACCGGGGAGCTCCTTGTCGAGCAACGGTCCGACGGCCTCGACGGTCACGTCGTCGGGCGTGACGCCCGTCCCGCCGGTCGTGACGACGAGGTCCACGTCGTCGCGGTCGACGAGCCGGTCGACCGTCCCCTGCACGCTGTCGTACTCGTCGGGTATGAGCTCGCGGACGGTGACCTCGTGGCCCTCGTCGGTGAGGAGCGTCTCGATGCGGTCGCCCGAGGAGTCGTCGTCCAGCGTGCGCGTACTCGACACCGTGAGGACCGCGACCTCGAGGTGGTGGTCGTCGTGCTGGTGGTGTCCGTGGTCCGAATGGGGGTCGCGTCCGTCATCGGCGTCGCGTCCGTCATCGGCGTGCTCGCTCATGTCCGACGGGTTCCGGCGGCGACGGCATAGCTCTTGTCCGGGTTGCCCGCGTCGGCACGCTTTTGCCAGCGCCGCGAGTCGCCTTGCGCATGAAAGCGGTCCAGTTCTCCGAGCACGGCGACGCCGACGTCATCGAGTACGACGACTACCCGACACCGGAGCCCGACGACGACGAGGTGCTGGTCGACGTGAAGGCCGGCGCGCTCAACCACCTCGACGTGTGGACCCGGCGAGGGCTCCCCGGCCTCGACCTGGAGATGCCACACATCCCCGGAAGCGACGCTGCGGGCGTCGTCGAGGCCGTCGGCGCGGACGTGTCGCGCTTCGAACCGGGCGACCACGTCGCGGTCTGGTCCGGAACCGCGACCGACGACGACGAGTTCACCCGGAAGGGCGACCCGACGCTCTCGCGGAGCTTCAAGGTCATCGGCGAGCACCTCCCCGGCGTCCACAGCGAGTACGCCACCCTGCCCGCCGAGAACCTGGTTCCGGTGCCGGAAGACGTGTCCTGGGAGACGGCGGCGGCCGCACCGCTCGTCTTCGGCACCGCCTGGCGGATGCTCGTCTCGCGCGGCGACGTGACCGCCGGCGAGTCCGTGCTGGTGCTCGGTGCCTCGGGCGGGGTCGGCCACGCGGCGGTCCAGATAGCGGACTACGCAGGGGCGGAGGTGTACGCCACCGCGAGCAGCGAGGAGAAGCTGGAGTACGCCCGCGACTGCGGTGCGGACCACGTCTGCAACTACGAGGAGGAGCGCTTCGCGTCGTGGATTCGCGAGACGACCGACGGGCGGGGCGTCGACGTGGTCGTCGACCACATCGGCGAGGAGACGTGGGAGGACTCGCTGAAGTGCCTCGCGCCCGGCGGCCGCCTGCTCACCTGCGGCGCGACGACCGGCCCGTACGCCGAGACGAACGTCAACCGGGTGTTCTGGAGCCAGCTCCAGATCATCGGCTCGACGATGGCGACCCCCGGCGAGGCCGAGACGGTCCTCGAACTCGTCTGGGACGGCACGTTCGAGCCGCGCATCCGCGAGACGCTGCCGATGAGCGAGACGGGCCGCGCCCACGAGCTACTGGAGAACCGTGAGGGCTTTGGGAAGGTGGTCGTAATTCCGGACAGTGAGCTCTGACGCCGAATCGCCGGAGAAGGGGGCCGGGGAGAGCGGGACGCCCACCATCGACGGGGGTACCGAGACGGCCGACGACGACAGCGAGGGCTACGTCCACCGACCGGCCGAGGGTACCCACCCCGAGGCCGTCGACCGGGAGTGGAACTGGCGCGGCTGGGTGGTCGTCGCCGTGGTCGCCTTCTCCTTCCTCGTGATGCCGGTGGTCATCCTCTACCGGCCGCCGTCGCTGCCGTACTGGGTCGCGCTGCTCGCGTTCCCGATGCTGCCGGCGCTGTTGCTCGGACTCGTCGCGGTCTGGGGGACGACGCGGCCCTAGCTCAGGGGGACCCGGCCGAACGTTGACTCCAGCTGGTCGACGATCGCCTGCGCCTGGGCCACGTCCGACACCGGCGTCCCGTCCCGCTCCGCGTAGTCGAGCAGGTCACGCCGCAGTCGCCACGCCTCGAACGTCGTCAGTGTCGGCTCGCCGGCCTCGAGTTTCCGGGCGATGTTGAGGGCCCACCAGGGCTGTGGGTCGTCCTCGTCGTGCCCCGTCAGTCGCTCGACCATCACGTGGTGGACGAGCCACAGTTCGCCACGCGAGAGCGTCAAGCCGGTCGATTTCGGTGGATTTCGTGCTGACGACATCTGTGGATGACCGCCTCCAGGCTATGCTACGACCCACCGCGACATAATCCTTGCTACGTGTTAACACATACTCTCCACGGGCCAGCCCGGACCCTCAGTCGAAATCGCGGCGCATCGCGATCTCGAACCAGGGACAGAGGCGGAGCTGACGGTAGAACTCGGGGTTGTCGTGGAGGTGCTCGTAGGGGGCCCACATCAGGCCCTCGACCTCCGCCGGGTCGGGGTCGAGCGTGGTGTCGGTGAGCGTGAGCTTCAGCACGGCACAGACCTCGTGCTCGACGCCGGCGTTCTCGAAGTAGCGCTTGTACTCGAAGCGGTCCGTGAGCTGGAGGTTGTCGTACTGGTCGGGCGTGATGCCGAGTTCCTCCTCGAGGCGCTCGCGGGTCGCTTCCTCCTGACTCTGGCCCTCGACGGGATGCGAGGCGACCGTGCCGTCCCACCAGGTGCCCCAGAGACGCTTGTCGGCGGCGCGCTGTGCGAGCAGGATGTTCTCGTCCTCGTCGAACACGAGCGAGGTGAACGCCCGGTGGCGGATGCCCTCACCGGTGTGGGCATCCAGCCGGTTGACGAGTCCCTGTTCGTTGTCGTCCGGGTCGACCGCGATGACCTCCTGCCCCGCGTTCTTGTGCGGGAGGTCCTCGGCCGCGCCGTCGGACGGGTCAGACGTACTCATGGCTCAACAATCGAGCACCCTGCTAAAATGGACTTCGACTCGTCACGGCTCGGGGCGATACCGTTCACCGACCGGGAGTTCCAGACAGCGTGGCCGGGACTCGACGGTGAGTTCGTCGGTGGCGAGGCGCTCGCCGTCGAGGCTGAAGCCGGCCGGCTCGTCGCCGTGGACCGAGAGGTGCAGTCGCGGCGCGAGCACCCGCGTCAGGTGGTCGGCGTCCCGGCGGAGGAACCGGCTGACCGCCTCCTCGGTCGCCAGCGAGTACGCGGGTTTCGACTCGATGAGGACTACGTTGAGCAGGCCGTCCTCCATGTTTGCCTGGGTGCCGGGTTCACCGACGAACCGCCGACCGTTGCCGACGAGGATGCCGATGGCGGACCCGGTCCACACGTCCGCGCCCTCGTCGTCGCGGATCTCGACGTCGATGCCCTCGAAGGTGCGGTACTCGCGGAGCGTGGCGATGACGTACGCGAGCGCCCCCCACCTCCTCTTGAGCTCCGGCGTCGTGCTGACGCTGGCGTCGGCGGTCAACCCGCCGACACAGGAGTTGACGAACCGCCGGCCGTTCGCGTCGCCGAGGTCGATGCGGCGACGGCGACCGGTGTCCAGCACGTCGAAGGCGTGCTCGAGACCCCGGATGCCGACCCGCGCCGCGAAGTTGTTCCCGGTCCCCGCCGGGACGACGCCGACGGTCGTCTCCGCGAGCGCGCCCGCGTCGTCGATGCCGGCGACGACCTCGTTGAGCGTGCCGTCGCCGCCGCCGGCCGCGATGGTCGCGATGCCCTCCCCCGCGGCGGCCCGCGCCAGGTCGTACGTCTCGCCGCGCGCCGTCGACTCGCGCACCTCGAAGCCCGCCGTGGCCGCCAGCCGTTGCGTTCTGTCGGTGTGTCGACCGCCGGCGCTCTTCGGGTTCAACAGGAGTACTGAGTCGGTCATCGGTCGCTGGTGGTGACGCAACGACAAAGGCCTTGGCCCGTGACTGGCGAGTCGTGTTCGCCCTCGACCTGCACACCCACACGCGATTCTTCCACGGCCGGCAGCGCCTCGGCGACCGGTTCGACCCGATGGGGGTCCGGGCACTCGCGGCAGTGGCCCGCTGGCGAGGGCTCGACGCGCTCGCGCTGACCAACCACGACTACTACACGCCGTTCGTCGCCGCGGACCCGGTGCTGCTCCCGGGCATCGAGATCTCCACGAGCGGCGGCCACCTCCTCGTCGTCGGTCCGGACCCGCCACGACGGACGGTCCCCGGCGAGCTCTCGCCGACCGAGGCGGTGGAGCTGGCCCACGACCGGGACTGCGCGGCCATCATGGCACATCCGTTCCGGAACAGCGACCTCCGCAAGGTGGATGCACCGTTCGACGCGGTCGAACTCAACGGGAAGCATCTCGAACGCCGCACCCGCGTGGAGCGAATCGCGAGTCGGCGCGACCTCCCGCTGGTCGGTGGGAGCGACGCGCACTTCCCGTTCGAGGTCGGGCGCGCCCACACCGTCGTCGACGCGCCGGAACCGACGGCAGCGGCGGTCGTCGACGCGATCCGTGACGGGCGCGTCTCGGTTCGGACTGCGCCGACGCGGCTCGACCGGGCGCTCGCACCGCTGTACGACGTGGTACACCGCGGAAAAGGCCACTGACGACTCTACTCACCGCCACCTGCACCGCCGCACGCCGGTACCGCAGCCCGTTCCCCTGGGATGACCACCCAACCCCTATCTCGTGCCGTTCAAACCTCGGATTCGACCGTCTGTGCCATCAGCGACTTGATACCGCCGTACAGCCCGAGCACGGCAGCGCCACTGAAGAAGCCGCCGATGGCAGTCACCAGTCGGACGTCCTGCGGGATGCCGAACGCGGTCGGCCAGAGCGTGATCCAGAACGTGAACAGCAACACCATCTGGGCGAGCATCATCATCACGAACGCCGCGCCCGTGTCGACGCTCGCCTCCAGTTTGACGTCGTCCTCACCGAACCGTTTGCTGGGGGTGGCCATGTGAACCAGTTAGCGTTTCCGTTGGTTACCAGATATAGTTATCTGTTGGTTACCTACCAGAACCACCGCGGTATAAAGTGTTTGTGGCCGTCGGTATCGGCGGAATCGATAGACACCCGGGGGGCGTAATGGTTGCATACCGCGTGGCAACCAGCCGTTACTACCTCAGCCGAGCCGTTCGTCGAGGATGAGTCGGGTCTTCGTAGAGACGACCTCCTCCATCTCGCGGGCCTGCGTGATGAGGTCGTTCACACCCTGGGTGTCGGCGCAGTCGACCACGAGCACGACGTCCTCCTCCCCGGAGACCTGCCAGACGAAGTCCACCTCGGTCCAGTCGGCCATCCGCTCGGAGATCTGGGTCGTCTCGACGTCCATCGCGACGCCGATCTCGATCATCGCCTTGACGTTCCCCGTGCGCGTGGCGACGGTGAACCGTTCGATCACGTCGTCGCCGGTCATCCGTTCGACCCGGTTGCGGACCGTCCCCTCGCTCGTGCCGACCTCCTCGGCGATCTCGGTGTAGGGCGTCCGGGCGTCCCGCCGGAGGATGTTCAGTATCTCGCGGTCGAGTTCGTCCATGGAGGTGGTCACCTACCACCGGGGCCCACTTGACGATTACGAAATTCGTAACGACGCTTCGAAAGCAAGGTTTATTGACGTGGCATCATACGTACTTCGTAACGATGGACGCCTACGTAGCACTGGAGGGCGGCCACGTGGTCGAGGCACGTGGTCGTGCGCCAGGCACAGCAACCGGCGAACTGGTTTTCACGACGGCGTACACGGGATACGAGGAGAGCCTCACGGACCCGTCGTACGAGGAACAGATACTCACCTTCGCGTACCCGCTCATCGGGAACTACGGCGTGCGGTCCGAGCGCTTCGAGTCCGACCGGGTCCACCCCCGCGCCGCCGTCACCCGCGAGATGACCGACGACGTGGCGGAGTGGCTCACCGAGGAGGGCGTCCCGGCGGTCGACCACATCGACACCCGCGACCTCGTCACCGACATCCGCGAGGAGGGTGCGATGGCCTGTGGCATCGCCGTCGGCGACGACGTGACCCCCGAGGATGCGCTCGCCGAGCTCGCGGACTGCGTCCCGATGAGCGACCACACCGACATCGGTGCACAGGTGTCCGTCGACGAGCCCGTCGTGCACAACGCCGACAGCGACGGCGCGACGGTCGCACTCGTCGACTGCGGCGCGAAGCGCTCCATCGTCGACTCGCTGGTCGAGCGCGACGCGACCGTCCACGTGCTCCCCTACGACGCCACCGCCGACGACGTGGCCGAAATCGACCCGGAGCTCCTGTTCATCTCGAACGGCCCGGGCGACCCGGAGAACTTCGACGCAGCCGTCGACCTCGTCGACAGCTACGTCGGCGAGGTGCCCATCGCGGGCATCTGTCTCGGCCAGCAGATCGTCGCCCGCGCGCTCGGTGGGACGACCGAGAAGATGGACTTCGGTCACCGCGGCGTCAACCAGCCGGTCCGCGACGAGGCCTCCGGCCGCGTCGTCATGACCACCCAGAACCACGGCTACACCGTCGCCGACGCGCCCGAGGCCCTCGAGGTCTCGCAGATCAACGTCAACGACGGCACCCCCGAGGGCCTCGACAGCGATGACCTCGACATCATCACGCGCCAGTACCACCCCGAGGCCAACCCCGGCCCGCACGACTCGCTTTCCTTCTTCGACGACGTGCTCGGGATGACCGCCTCGAAGCGAACCATCGTCGCCGACTGAGCGGGACGTAGGCGTCCCCACTCGTTCTCTCGCGCTCGCCGGGGAGCCACCGGCTCGATCGTCTCGCCACAGCGTCTACGCAGCGTGTGAACTCCCTGTCTCGACGGGACGAACGGCGACGGGAGAGTCCGTCAGGACGGGATGGAGTAGCCCGACCGACGCGCGACGAGGCCGGCCTCGGGGCCACGCCACTCGAACTCGACGCCCTCGTGGGTCGGCGAGGCGACCTCGGCGACCTCGAACGTCCGGTTCCGTGCCTCGGGCGTGGTGAGCGCGGCGACCATCACCCACGCGAGGTCCGGCCGGGGGATGCGCCCGGCGACGGTGTCCTCGCCCTCGCTCGTCGCAACGGACTCGGTTCCCTCTCCGTCCGTCGTCCGCCCGGTCCGCAGAATGGTGTGCGGGACACCGGAGTCCCGAAGGTAGCGCTCGGTGGCGTCGAGCGCGCCGAGTATCCTGTACTTGAACAGCCTGACCGGCAGCACCATGCCGCTCTCGGAGTCGCCGACACCGATCTTCGAGTGGAGAACCACGTACGGACGGTCGGCGTCGCTCGCAGCGTCGACGAGGTTCCGGACCCCGACGCCGACGTCGAGCCGCCCGAAGGCGTGGGAGAGACCGCCGTCCCTGACGCTACAGCAGACGGCGTCGACGTCCCTGACCGCACCATCGAGTCCACGTCCAGTGGTGAGGTCCCCGATGCAGACTTCGGTCGCGCCGGCCTGGCGCGCGAGGGATTCCTCGCCACGGTCTGGGACGAGCGCACGCACCACGTAGTCGGTGTCCGCGAGGTAGTTCACGAGTGCCCGACCGACCGGTGTCGAGGCGTCTGCGACCAGCACGCGGTACGATTCGTGCGACACGGTGACAACCTACGTGCCGGGGTGAGTAAAGCGTTCCGCGCAACCAGTTGGTCACCTCCTCAACGGCCGGACTCGTCGCCGAACTCGCCGCGGGGAGACCGGCGGTCCCGCTGGTGGTTCCGACGCGTCTTCACACGGCCGTGAGTATCCCGAGCGTCGGCCGGACGCTGCCGCCGTAGACGAACACGGCGAACCGGTCGAGATGCGTCCGTGGTCCCCAGCCCGTTACCTCGTAGCCGCCGTCCGTGACGGCCTCCCTGTCGCCGTCGCCCGGGTCCGACATCTGTCAGCAGTCTACTCGACGTCGAACGAGCCCTCCAGCCCGAGCGTCTGGTGGGGCGCACAGAAGTACTCGTACCGCCCGCTCGCTCGGAACGTGTGGGCGTGCAGGTAGCCCTCGTCGTAGGTGTCCGAGGCCGTCCCCGGCGTGCCGGTCCAGTCGGAGCCGTCGGGCTTCTCGCGGATTCGGACGTTGTGCCCGGAGCTCCGCCACACCCAGTGGACGGTGTCGCCAGCCGCGACGGAGAACGTCTCCGGCGCGAAGCTGAAGCCGTCCGCTGCGACCTCGACGACGAGGTCCGGCTCGCGCTCCACGGGCGGCAGGCCGGTCGTTTCGGGGGCGCTCGTCTCGCTCGCGGCCGCCGTCGGCTCCGTCTCGGCCGTCGTGGTCGCGTCGTTCTCGGCTGTCGCCCTGGATGTCGACGTCGTCGCGTCCGCGTTCGTCCCGCCGCCTCCCGCCCCGCGGTCCGTGGCTCGCCGCGCCGGCCCCCACGGGTTCGAGAGACAGCCCGCGGTGCCGACGGCCGCGGCGATGGCTGCCCCGGTCGTCCGGAGCAGGTCGCGCCGGCTCCGCTCCCGACCGTCAGTCGAGCCACGCTCGTCGCGGCTCACGGCTCCTCCTCCGTGCCCGCGGCCGGGACGTCGCGGAACTCATAGCCCGTCCCGACCGGCTGCTCGTCGGTCCCGCCGCCGAGGCGGGCGTCGACCAGCAGCGGGACGGCGTGGACGACGCCGGTCGCGGCGAACGCCCAGCCCGGCACCGTCGGCGGGAACAGCACGGCCGCGAGCAGTACGAGCCCGGCGGCCAGGCTACCGACGAGGTACGCCGCCCGGGCCCGGTGGGTGGCGACGACGCCGGTGACGAGGTAGCCGAGCGCGAGCACGACGGGCCACGGCGTCCACAGCAGCGTGCGCGCCAGCTCCGGCGACGACACCACGCCGTAGACGACCGCCACGTCGAGTGCGAGTGCGGCAGCGACGAGCACGACCCACAGCCACAGCAGCGGGCTGTATCGCACCGTCCGCGCGCCGGCGAGCAGACCGAGGCCGACCAGCGCGACCGTCGCGGCCGCCCAGAGGCCGACCACGACGACGGTGCCCTCGACACCGACCGCGTCGAGCGCGAAGCCGGGCCGGTTCGCGAGGAGCTGGGTCAGACCCCAGCCGAGCAACCCGAACACGCCGCCGAGGGCGAGCAGGCTGTCGATGCCGAGCCCGTCCCGCATCGCCTCGTCGGTCTGGGCCGCGTCGGTGTCCATCATCGCGCGTCACCGCCGGCGAGCGCGACGTAGTCGTAGGTACCGGCGTACTCCGCGTCGGTGACGGGAATCGGGTCGGGCGGGTCGTCGTCGGAGGCTTCGGACCCGTCGTCCGTGGCCACCTCCTCGACGTGCTGTCCCCAGAGGCCCCGATGCTTGCTGACGGTCACGTCGCCCTGCACGCGGATCTGGCAGGCGAGCCGGAGCCCGCTCTCCTCGTCGTGCGGCGGCAGGTCCAGCCGGCGTCGCTCGCGAGACTCCGCCTGGCTCACCTCGCCGTCGACCGCGACGGCACAGGTGCCACAGAGGCCGTTGCCGCCGCAGTTGGCGACCTGCGTCACGTCGTTGTGCGGCGAGTTGCCCTCGGCGGCGAGCAGCACGGAGCGGAGCTGGTCGCCGACCTCGCAGGTGACCTCGCGGTCCTCGAACCTGACCGTCGGGGTCCGCCGGAACGTCGGGCTCCGACCGTCGTAGACGAGGTCGATGGCCGTCGTCATCCAGCAGCCCGCGTACTTGCCGTCGGACTGTCGAGCGACGGTGAACTCGTACGTGCGTTCGCCGTCGGGATGTCGGACCAGGACGGCCTGCGTGAACGTCTCGCCCTCGCGCTCGGTCGGTCCGCGCTCGACCGCGTACGCACCGAGGAGCCGGTCGTAGATGGGACCGAGCAGCGTCGTCGCGAAGCCGTCGAGCGAGCCGTGTGCGGTCCGGTAGGCCGGTGCCGAGAAGTCGAACAGCGTCCGGACGCTCGCCGGCACCGCCCCGTCGGCACGTGCCGCCGCGACGTCGACCGCGGCCGCCGCGAGCGCGTCGAGCTGTGCGCGGACCGCGTCCGCTGGCCCGAGGTCTGGCGACGGACCGACGGCGGCATCGGTCGACTCGTCGTCGGAGCCGACCCCGCCCGTCCCAGCGTTGCCCTCGCTGGTCGCGTCGCCCGGCCCCGTGGCCGCGTCGCCGTCCGCCGTCGGACCGGCGTCGCCGGTCATCGACGCCCCTCCACCGGGGCCCCGGCCTTCGACTCCGCCGAACGGACGGTGAACTGCTCCAGCGCCCGTTCGAGCTTCCCGGCGCTCTCGGCGAGCCAGTCGACGCGCTGCTCGATGACTCCGATGACCGTCTCCTGCTCGCCGGCGGTCGTCGCCACCTGCGAGGCCTCCATCGCGGTCTCGGCACCGATCTCCCGGACCCGCTCGACGTTCGAGCGCATCTCGGCGACCCGCTCGGTCTGGGCGTCCGTCGCCGCGTCGATCCGGGCGGCGTCGGCGGCGGTCTCGTCGACCACCTCCTCGACGGCGTCGAACGCGCCCAGCGCCGATTCGATGGTGTCGGTGCCGCGCTCGACCGCGGCCTGCGTGCGCTCGATCTCGGAGAGCGCCGACTCGGTGTCGGCCTCGACCGACCGGAGCGCGTCCTCTATCTCGGCTGCCGCCGCCTCGGTGTCGTTCGAGAGCGTCCGTATCTGCCTGCCGAGGTGGCTCATGCTGCCGTCGTCGTTCGTCTTCTTCGCCTCCAGCTCGGTGTTCATCGCGAGGTGCTCGGTCTGCTCGGTGAGGTCGCGCACCCGGTCCGCGAGGTCGGAGACGTCCGCGACGGTCCGCGAGAGCGACTCGATCTCGTCGACCGACGACGCCGTCCGCTCCTCGATGGTCCCGACGGCGTCCAGCGCGTCGGTCGCGGCGGCCGCACCCTCGTCGGTCGCCGCGGCCGCCGCCTCCGATTTCTCGGCGACGGTCTCCGCGCGGTCGGCGACGGCCTCGACGCGGTCGACGAGGTCCGCCATCGCTCGGGCGGTCTCCTCGAGCTGGGCGTGCTGGCCGTCGACGCCCTCGCTGATGGACTGGGTCGCCTGGGTCACTTCGACGGTCCCCTCGCGGGCCGTGGTCGCGTTCTCGTCGGCCTCGCGGGCGGCGTCGGCGACGGACTGCGAGAACGACCGGACCTCGGCGACCATCGTCTCCATCTGTTCCATCATCCCGTTGAAGCTCGTCGCGAGCGCGTCGAACTGCAGGACGCCGGTCTCCTCGTCCATCCGGCCGGTGAGGTCGCCGCGACGGGCCGCAGACAGCGTTCTGGTCTGTGCGGTCGCCGTCGTCGCCAGCTCGCGGTTCAGCGACTCGACGGTGTCGACCTGCGACGCGAGCTGGTCGCGGAGCTCGGCGACGCTCCAGGCCAGCTGGCCGACCTCGTCGCGGCGCGTCGGCTCGAAGGTGGTCTCGAACCGTCCGGTCTCCGCGACCCGGCGCGTCTCCCGGTCGAGGCTCCTGACCCCACGAACCACCGACCGCTCGACGAGTGCGAGCGCGACGACGTTGCCCGAGACCACGACGGCAAGCGCCAGGATGCCGCCGCGGTAGATCGCCTGTGCCTCCCCGTACGTCGTCGCGAGGTGGACGGTCGCCTGCCACACCGCGACCGTCACCACGGCGACCGCGACGACCGTCGACGCGACCGCGGCTGTCACGAACTTCCCCGTCAGCGACGCCCGCGGGTCGACTGCGCGACGGAGCCGACGGGTCGCCCCTCCGAGTACCCCAGTTACCATGGGCGTACCTGAACGTATTGGTAAAAGTGAATTTTCCCAGTTCCGTCCCAAATTGGCACCAAATCCCGACGCCTGCAGCCGGATCTGTCGTCGCGGGTTCAGCCCCAGCGCTGCTCGGTGCGCGGGCGCTCCTGGACCGGCAGCACCTCGAGGTCGCCCTCCTTCGCGGCCAGTCCCTCGAGGAACGCCTCGGCGGCGGCCTCGGTGGTGATGTACGCGACCTCCTCCTCGACCGCGGTCTTCAGCGCGTCGACGTCGTCGCTGACGACGAGGTCGACGGTGCCCTCGATGATGGCGTCCTCCACGTCGTCGAACTCGGTCACGTCGAAGTACTCGTCGTAGCCCTCGACCTCGAGGTCGACGACGGCGACACCGCCGGGCTCGATGGCGTTACCCGCGGCGTCCTGGGCCTTCCAGTAGGCCATCCCGAACGTGCTCGCGGTGCCCATGACCTCGCCCGTGGACTTCATCTCCGGGCCGAGCCGCGGGTCCGAGTTCGGCAGCCGGTCGAACGGCAGGACGACCTCCTTCACCGAGTAGTGCGTCGGCACCTGCTCCGCCACGTCGAGGTCGGCCAGCGTCTCGCCGGCCATGACCTTCGCGGCGAGCTTCGCGATGGGGACGCCCGTCGCCTTCGAGACGTACGGGACCGTCCGCGAGGAGCGCGGGTTCGCCTCCAGCACGTACACCTCGCCGTCCTTCACGGCGAGCTGTACGTTCAGCAGGCCGACAGTGTCGAGCGCGTCGGCGATCTCCTCGACGACCTCGCGGACCCGTGCGGCCGTCGCGTCGTCGAGCGAGCGCGGCGGGATGACGCAGGCGGAGTCACCGGAGTGCACGCCGGCGGACTCGATGTGCTCCATGATGCCGCCGAGCAGCACGCTTTCGCCGTCGGAGACGGCGTCGACGTCCAGCTCGATGGCGTCCTCGAGGAACTCGTCGACGAGGATTGGCTTGTCGGGGGAGACCCGCACCGCCTCCTCGATGTACTCCCTCAGCTCGGCGTCGTCGTGGACGATGCGCATCGCACGGCCGCCGAGGACGTAGCTCGGGCGGACCAGGACGGGGTAGCCGAGGTCGCGGGCGAGTTCGAGGGCTTCCTCCTCGCTGGTCGCGCTCCCGCCCTCTGGCTGGGCGATGCCGCGCTCGTCCATCAGCCGGTTGAAGCGGTCGCGGTCCTCCGCGAGGTCCATCGCCTCGACCGAGGTACCCATGATGTCGCACTCGACACCGCGGCGTTCGAGCTCGTCGGCGAGCGGCTCGCCGATGTCGACCGAGGTCTGCCCGCCGAACTGGATCATCACGCCGTCCGCGGCGGTGACCTCGATGACGTCGGCGACCTCCTCGGCGGTGATGGGCTCGAAGAACAGCCCGTCGGAGGTGTCGTAGTCCGTCGAGACGGTCTCGGGGTTGTTGTTCACGACGTGCGCGTCGACATCCAGCTCCGCCAGGGCCTGCACGGCGTGGACCGAGCAGTAGTCGAACTCGACGCCCTGGCCGATACGGATGGGACCGCCGCCGACCACGACGACGCTCTCGGCGTCGCGGTCTATCTGCAGTTCGCCCGCCGCGGCCTCGGCTCCCTCGTAGGGGCCGGAGAACCACTCGGGCTTGCGCGAGGAGTAGTAGTACGGCGTCGACGCCTCGAACTCGCCGGCGCAGGTGTCGACCTGCTTGTAGGTGCGGCCGGGCACGTCGGCCTCGACCTGGCCGACGCCGGCGCGGGCGGCGGACACCGGGACCCCCTCGTCGGTGGTCTCGACCGCCGCGCCGCCCGCGGCCTCGGCTCCGGCCTCGCCGGAGACCGCCTCGGGCGGGTCGGTCGCCTCGGCGGTCCGCCACGCGCCGCGGGTCTCCGGCAGCCACGTGAGGCTGCTGTCCTCGAAGACGTTGCCCGCGAGCGCCGATATCTCGGCGTTCGTGAAGCCCGCGGTCGCCGCGGGCGTGAACTCGCCGTCGACGACCTCCTTGCTGGCCTCGACGATGCGCTGGAAGCGCTCGACGTACCACTCGTAGATGCCCGTCGCCGTGACGACGTCGTCGACAGAGAAGCCGCGCTCGAACGCCTCGAACATCGCGTACGGGCGGTCCGGGCTCGGACGTTCGAGGTACTGCTCGGTGAGCTCGTCGTCCTCCAGCTCGCCGAAGTCGACGGCGGGGTCGTAGTCGGAGCTGCGCAGCGACTTCAGGAGACTCTCCTCGAACGTGCGGCCGATGGCCATCGCCTCGCCGGTGGACTTCATCGCCGTCGAGAGCGTGAAGTCGGTGTCCTCGAACTTGTCGATGGGCCAGCGTGGCACCTTCGTCACCACGTAGTCGATGGCGGGCTCGAAGGCGGCTGTCGTCTCGCCGGTGATCTGGTTGTCGATCTCGTGGAGGCGCTTGCCGAGTGCGACCTTCGCCGTCACGCGGGCGATGGGGTAGCCAGTCGCCTTCGAGGCCAGCGCGGAGGAGCGGGAGACGCGCGGGTTCACCTCGACGACGCGGTACTCGCCGCCGGGGGTGCCGTCGTCCTGCCAGGCGAACTGGATGTTGCAGCCGCCCTGGATGCCGAGCTCGCGGATGACCTCGAGTGCGGCGTCGCGCATCTCCTGGTGGCCGTCGTCGGGGATGACCTGCGAGGGCGTGACGACCGTCGACTCGCCCGTGTGGATGCCCATCGGGTCGAGGTTCTCCATGTTGCAGATGATGATACAGGAGTCGTCGGCGTCGCGCATGACCTCGTACTCCAGCTCGACCCAGCCCGCGATGGACTCGGTGATGAGCACCTCGTCGTTGCGCGAGAGGCGCAGGCCCTTGCGCACGCGGCTGACGAGTTCGTCCATCTCGTGGACGACACCGGAGCCGGAGCCGCCCAGCGTGTACGTCGTGCGTGCGATGACCGGCAGACCGCCGACCGCGTCGACGGCGTCCTCGACGCGCTCGACCAGATCGTCCTCGGTGAGCGCGCTGACGGACTCGTCGTCGTCGAGCGAGATGGTCGTCGACGCCGGGACGGGCTGGCCGATCTTCTCCATCCGCTGGCGGAAGAGGTCGCGGTCCTCCGTCGCGTAGATGGTGTCCAGCGGCGTGCCCATTATCTCCACGTCGTACTCCTCCAGGATTCCCTCCTCGGAGAGTTCCGCGGTGACGTTGAGCCCGGTCTGGCCGCCCAGCCCGGCGATCACGCCGTCGGGCCGCTCCTTCCGGATGATCTCCGCGATGGCGTCGGTCGTGATGGGCTCGACGTACACCTTGTCGGCCATCTCCGGGTCCGTCATGATGGTCGCCGGGTTCGAGTTGACGAGGACGACTCGCGCGCCCTCCTCCTGGAGTGCCCGGCACGCCTGCGCGCCGGAGTAGTCGAACTCGGCGGCCTGCCCGATCTGGATGGGACCGCTGCCGATGAGAAGAATCGTGCGTCCGTCGCCGGTGTCGTCCGCTGTCCCGCCGGTCATGGTTGTCTGTCGGTACCCAGTTCGCACATCGTAATAAACGCCACGATACACTACGAGAAACGTAATGCCGTTTCGAAATTCGAATCCGTGGCGTGCTGGCGCGGCACACAGCCGCCGCTCGTCGCGGTGCCTGAGACGAAGTTGCCGGAGAACGCAGTCGCTACCCGTGGACTGTCACCCGAACGCACCCCCGCGACGGCGCGACGTTACCCCGATGCGTCCGACGTCTGGACCCGGTACCGGTACGGCTGCGACCGGATGACCTCGACGTCGCCCCTCTCCGCGTGCCTGCCGAGCACGGTCGCAACCCGGTGCGGGCTGTCGATCTCGAGGTCGTGCTCCTCGAGGATTCTGACGATCTCCCGGGCAGACATCGGTTCGTCGGTGTCCGCCTCCGCGAGAACGGTGCGTATCCGTTCGAACTCGCCCTGGCGGGTCTGCATATACGCGGTAGACGGCCTCCAGCGGCATAAATCGGCGTCAGACGCACGTCAGACAATCACACCCACGCCCGTGGCTCAGAGCGCGCGGTCGTGTTCGCTCTCGAAGTCGCGCTGCTCGCGGTACGCCTCGACGAACTCGCTCACGTCGAACTCGAGCATCTCTCGCTCGAACTCGGACATGGCGGTGTCGTCGTCGCTGTGGCTGACGGCGTGCTCCATCAGCTCGACGACCAGCTCGACGACGATCTCGTGCAGTCGCCGGTCCGTGAAGTCGGCCAGCCAGATCATCGAGCAGCCGACGGTGCCGTCGTCGGACACGTCCGCGCTGGCGACGCTCTCCGGGAACTCCTCCATCACGATACCCATGATGTGGACCGTGCCGAACTCGTCGAACTCGTCGGCCGGCTCGATGGTGTCCCGCAGCACCTCGACCAGCGACTCCGGGAAGAACCGCGAGGGAGGATGGACGTCCATCACGACCGCGTAGCGCTCGCCGTCGCGCACGTACTCCCGCATCCCGAGGTCGATCTCGCCGACGTCGACCGTCGGACCGTCCGGCAGCGACAGCTCCGTCCCGGACCCACCGGGGACGCGTGGCTCGGTCATACGGCTCCCTCGGCGTTCCGAAAGGAAAAGTGACGCGCTCTGCGGTTACTCCTCGTCGTCTTCGGCGTCGTCTGCTTCGTCTTCGGCGTCCTCCTCCTCGCCCTCCGCTGCTTCAACCGCTTCCTCCTCGTCTTCCACTTCTTCGGCCGTCTCCTCGTCCCCTTCGGCCTCCACCTCGACCTCTACCTCGATCTCGATGCCGTCGGCCTCCAGTTCGGCCTCGGCGGTGCGCGTGTCACCGACCTCGATCTCGAGTTCGTCCCGGTCGACCTCGACCTCGACCTCGACGTCTACGGAGATGTCGTCTCCCATACACCGACCGACAGGCGCAGTCGTGATAAAAGCAGACGCTGACGGACCGCTCAGGGCCAGTCGTCCCGCACCGGTTCCTCGGGCTCCGCCTCGTCCTCGGGCTCGGCCATCTCCCAGCCCGCGGCGTCGGCGGCGTCCTCGATGGGGAGGTACTCCCAGCCGACCTCCTCGGCGAGGTCCGCGTCCTCGTCGGTGGTGCCGACGAAGACGTGGCGGTCGGTGTCGAACTGCTCGCCGACGCTCTCCAGGCTCTCGCCCTTGCCGCGAGGCCCAGAGAAGAAGTCCTGCCGGATGCGGTTCTTCCGGGTGAAGTTCGTCACGACGTAGGTGGGCTTGTCGGAGACGACACCGACGTACTTGCTCCAGCGCCGTGCGTCGTCGAACACCGCCTCGGGGTTCGCGAGACGCTCCAGCGCCGAGAGTTCGAGCGCCAGCGTCATCGTGCCGTCGCCGTTCATGCGGGAACCTCGCCTCGGCGCGCTGAAAACGATGTCGATTGGCGGGAGTAGGGGTACTGAGCTACTGAATCGTGACCCGGTAGTAGGCAGTGTGGACGATTATCTCGCCGTCCTCGAAGGGTGCCTCCTCGGCGCGCTGCACGTTCACTGTGTCGCCGTCGACGAGTCGCAGGAGCTGGTCGAACGCCTGGTCGTCGAGCTGGTCGACGTGGCGAAGCGCCGTCGCGTCTGCAGGAACCATCTCGACCTCGCGTGCGGCGAGGTGAACGTGTCGTCCCGAAGTAGTACCAACTGCCATGGGCCATGACAACGTATGGCATGATGTAGCTTAAACCTTCGCCTCCCGGACGTGAAACCAGGGGACAGCGTCGGAAAGACGGGAACTGAGTCGTCGCCTACTGCTCCTGTGCCGCCGCGTCGAGCATCTCGAGCTCGAAGTCCTCCTCGAGCAGCAGGTCCTTCTGCCCTTCGAGGTCGCGCTCCTCGCGGATGATGCGCTTGAAGGCGGACTGGAGCTTCAGGTCGCCGATGAGGACGCCGCCGATGAGCTTGTCGTTCATGAAGGTGAGGCGACGCCACTCGGTGTCGGAGTACTTGCGCTCGCGGTCGTCGTCGCCGATGGTCGGGTGGCCGAAGGAGACGAACGGGAGGTCCTTGAAGTGCGAGATGGAGTACGAGGAGACGTGGCGGAACTCCTCCGCCTCGCCGTCAGCTGCGGTCATGTTCTTCGCGGCGACCGCGCCCTGCTTCTTCGCGGAGTCCCAGGAGCCGTTCTGGGCGTACTCCTCGAGGATGACGTCGTAGAACCGGGTGATGTCGCCGGCCGCGTAGACGTCCTCGACGTTGGTCTCCATGAACTCGTCGACGACGATGCCGCCGTCCGTCTCGATGCCGCTTCCCCGGAGGAACTCGGTGTTGAAGTCGAGGCCGATGGAGACGCCGACGAACTCGCCCTCGAACTCCTCGCCGTTGGGGTCGACCGCACCCGTGACGTGGCCGTCGTCGTCGACGGTGAAGTGGTCGACGCCGGACTGGAAGACCGGCTCGACGTTCAGCTCGCGCAGCGCGTCGTGGATGATTCCCGCGCCGTCCTCGCTGAGCGCGTAGCGCCACCAGCAGTCACCGCGCATGAGGTAGTTCGCCTCGATGCCGCGTGCACCACAGATGGCCGCGAAGTCGATGCCGAGCAGGCCAGCACCGACGACGATACCGGACTCGGACTCCTCGGCGTGGTCGGCGATGCCGCGGGCGTCCTGGAACGTCCAGAAGTGGTGGATGCCGTCGGCGTCGGAGTTGTCGACGGGGAGCTGTCGCGGGGTGCCGCCGGTCGCGACGAGCAGTCCGTCGTACTCGTAGTCGTCGCCCTCGTGCGTGTGGACGACGTGACCCTCCGTGTCGATGCGAGTGACGTGGGTGTTCAGTTCGAGCTCGATGTCGCGCTCCTCGTACCACTCCTCGTCGTGGAGGAACAGGGGGTCCTCCATCGGGATCTTCCCCTTCGCGTACTCCTTGATCAGAATGCGATTGTAGAGGGGTTCACCTTCATCTGTGATGACGGTGATGTCGGCGTCGGGCGACTCCTCCCGAAGTGTCTTCGCCGCGGACCCACCGGCGATGCCATCGCCGATGATGACGTACGACTCGGTCATGTCCCGACGGTTTGGTGCGGGGGTTAAAGTGGATTGCTATCTTCGCAAACGGTCGAATCGTTGTCGGCGACGAGCCGTCGAGACGTTCTTGATGGTCCGTCCCCAACCGCCGGATATGAAGATACGCCAGAACGTCAAGCACTTCGCGTTCAAGGCGGCCCTGACGGCACCAGTCGTGGGCGTCGTGGCGAACGACAAACTGGTCGACATGCACACCGGCATCTTCCTCGACCGGGCCGACGAGGCCCACCGCGAGGAGCGCCGCGAGCACCTCGACGACTTCTTCGACGCGACGATGGACACCTACCTCGCCGCGCTCGACTACATGCCCGAGGCGGAGGCCCGCGAGATCACCCACGTCCAGGCGAACTTCGACTTCTACAACCACGGCTGGACCGAGATGATGGAGTTCCCCGCCGACGAGCTGGAGGCGCACTACGACCGCTACCGCGAGTTCTTCGCGGACCACGGCATCACCATCGACGACCCGCTCGGCGAGTTCACGCCCGAGGACGGGGTCGCCGAGGCTCCCTCGACGCCCGAGAAGCTGGACGACCCGGAGCACCCCCACGCCGAGGGCGGCTTCGCCGACGACGTGTACGTCGAGACAGCCGACGGCGAGGTCGTCGTCGGTGGCCAGGACGAACCCGAGGACGTCTCCCCGGAGGACGCCCCCGGCGTCGACCCGGACGAGGTCGAGGGCTGAGACCACGACGGGATGTCCCGCCTCGAGTGACCGATGGGGCACCCCACAGTGTGTTGGATTCGTAGGGAGGCTTCTGAATCGACGTGCGACGAACGCGCCTACTGTTCACCCAACGCGTAGAGGTAGGTATCGTGACTTCCGACGAAGACGGTGCCGTCCGCGACCGCGGGTGACAGCACTCGGTCATCCGTTTCGAAGACCCACACCTGGTCGCCACTATCCGCGTCCACTGCGTACAGATTTCCGTCGTACCCGCCGACGTAGACCGTGCCGTCCACGACCGCCGGCGAAGACCCCACAGAGTCGCCTGTCTCGAATTCCCACTGTTGGTCGCCCGAATCGGCATCGACCGCGTAGAGGCTGTTGTCCATACTGCCGACGTAAATTGTGTTGCCTGCGACCGCCGGTGATGAAGCGACGGACTCCCCAGTCTCGAAAGACCACTCCTGCGCTCCCGAAGCGGCATCGACCGCGTACAGGTTCCCGTCGTAACTGCCGATGTAGACCGTCCCATCCACCACTGCAGGCGACGAGTACGCACCCTCCAGCTGTTCGAACACCCACCGCTGGTCGCCGGTGATAGCATCCACTGCGTACAGGTCGGTCTGCATTCCCGCGACGTAGACCGTCCCATCGGCCACCGCCGGCGACGAAATCACGACACTCCCCACGTCGAAGCGCCACTGTCGACCGCCCGTAGTCGTCTCTACCGCATAGAGATTCGCATCGCCGCAGCCGACGTAGACCGTGCCGTCGACGACAGCCGGCGACGACGCCACGGAGCCGTCCGTCTCGAACACCCATTCCTGGTCACCTGTGACCGTGTTCACTGCGTACAGATCCGAGTCCCGACTGCCGACGTAGACGATATCGTCGGCGACTGCAGGCGAAGAGAACGTACCGCCGATCGAATCGAGAACCCACTCCTGCTCGCCCGTCCCCGAATCCACCGCGTACACCCCTGTGCTACTGTTCCCCACGTAGACGGTTCCATCAACGATCGCCGGCGACGTGGTCACACCGCCGTCGAGTTCGAAGCTCCATCGCTGGGTAGTATCGGTCGTCGGTCCAGTTTCGCTTGCGACTGAACCGCTGTTTGCGTGGTCGTACTGAAACATCGACCAACCATCTGGCTCGGTGCCGGAGTCCGTCTCGGTCGTCGACTCTGTCTCCGTGGGTGAATCCGTCCCAGTTGCCGAGTCTGTCTCCGTGGCGGCGTTCTCCGTTGTCGTCGGCTCGTCGACGGCCGTGCTACATCCGGCGATTCCAACGGTCCCGACTACTCCGACCGTACGAAACCACTCCCGACGTGTTATCTTTGGCACATGTCCTCCGACTAACCCGATCCATGTTACTGTTTTGTCCCAGTCGGCCCTCCCTTCAATCCCGGAGCACGTGTCTGCCTCCCTCTGCTGACCCCTCTGTGGTGGTACCACCGAATACGGCTGATGGAGGCGTACGCTGCGACACCTAGTGCCGACACTCGCCGTGGAAAGACGCTTTCCGGCCGTCTCACGCTTCGCTCAGAACTTCCCGTCGATGCGGTCCGCGCACTCGTACCCCGCCAGGATGCCGCCGTTGAGCGACCGCTCGGGATACTGCGCGCGGCTCGCCATCCCGGCGTAGTAGACGCCCTCCGCAACCTCGTCGGCGAGATCGTACGGGACGACCATGTCGAGGTAGCCGCGCTCGTAGACCGGGGCGGCGCGGGGATTTCTGGAGATGCGCACGTCCTCGACCCGCGCCTCGTCGAAGTCGGGGAACATCTCGCCGATGTGGTCCAGCCAGCGCGTCTCGACCTCGTCGTCGTCGGCCTGCCAGAGCCACTCCTCGGGCGACTGGACGTAGCTCGCGACGTACAGCAGGTGGTCGCCGCCGTAGCGCTCGGGCGGGACGAAGTTCGTGTGCTCGATGAGCGCGCCGAAGGGGGCGTCGTGGGCGACGTTGAGCCAGTACGTCTCGTCCATCAGGGGCTCGGACATCGTGACGACCGCACAGACCGCGCCCTGGAAGTCGATGTCGCACTCGAAGCCGGTGAGCTCTTCAAGGACGTTCGGCATCGCGGCGACGACGAGCGCGTCGAGGTCGTGGGTCTCGCGGCCGTCCTCGGTCTCGACGGTGACGGACTCGACCGCGACGGATTCGGTGCCAGCGGCCTCGGCCGCCACCGCGCCGCCGTCGGCCGTCGCGGTACTCCCGTCACCCGTCTGAAGGTCGACGACACGCGCACCCGTCTGGACGTGCTCCCTGCCGACGCCCTCGATGAGCGCGTCGACGAGCACCGCGAAGCTGCCGTCGAAGTAGCCCAGCTGCTCGCCCTTCAGGAGGTCGCGCTCGCCCCGGAACTTGATGCGCCCGAGGAGCCACGCCGCCGAGACGTCGTCCTTCCGGTCGCCGAACTTCGCGTCGAGCAGTGGCTCGAAGAAGTTCTCGTAGACGCCCGTCGTCGTGTGCTCGACCAGGAAGTCGCGGATGGGAACGTCCTCGTACGCCTCGAGGTCATCGTACGTGTCGAAGCTCGGAATCCCGCCGCGGACGTCTATCTCCATCGTGAGCATCCCGAGTCTGAACTTGTCGTAGAGGCTCATGTGGGGGTAGGCCGCGATCTCCCAGATGGTGTTGAGGGGGTGGACGACGCCGTCGACGTAGTAGCCGTCGTTGCCGTAGATCCACTCCACGCGGTCGCCGACGCCGAGGTCCTCGGCCAGCTCGACGATGGTCTCCTCGGACTTCGAGAGGTGGTGGTAGAACTTCTCGATGGGGTCGCCCGAGGTCTCGTAGACGGCGGCCAACCCACCGAGGTCGTCGCTCGCCTCGAAGACGCGCACGTCGTGGCCGTGGCGCTGGAGGCGGTACGCGGCGGCGAGTCCGGCGATGCCACCGCCGACGATGCCGACTGTCATGGTTCGTGGTCGGACACCGGGGGCGAAGGGTCTTTTGGATGCCCGTCGGTGCGTTCGTGTCTGACTCTGGAGTTTACAAACGTTGTAAACTACTCCGTGCATCGCATCCCTCACCAACCGGCATGGCGCGCGGCTGTCTCGGAATCGCTTGCGATTCCGATGGCCAGTGAGAGCGTGCTCTCACGCTGGCGAGCGTGCCGAAGGCCGCGAGCCATTCGCGCGAGGGATGAGCGAGGGAGCCTGTGACCGAGCGAATCGGCTGGGGAGGCGTGAGGTGCGGTGCGGTTGCGGGCGGGGATGAAAGGGGCGGCGGGTACGCGATCCCCGGCGACGTAAGGACCGCAGCGAGCCGCGGGAGCGTAGACCGCCGGGGCTTTCTGATTGTTCGTGGTGGGATGGAGTTCGACGACTGGCGGAGCTTTCTGATTGTTCGATGTTTCAGACCCACTCGACACATCATCCAGCCAGTGTCCTCACGAACGCAGAATCGGCTCCGTCCGCTAGGTTTTTGCCCGCACTATCGAAAGGAGCGTGCATGCTCACCGTCCGCGCACCGGCCACGAGCGCCAACCTGGGGAGCGGCTTCGACGTCTTCGGGCTGGCGCTGTCGGCCCCCGCGGACGTGGTCCGCGTCGAGAAGGCCCCGGAGACGACCATCGAGGTGACCGGCGCTGGCAGCCAGTACATCCCGACGGACCCGGCGAAGAACACGGCGGGCGTGGTCGCCCAGGAGCTCGACGCGCCGGCCCGAATCCACATCGACAAGGGAGTCCGACCGGCCTCCGGCCTGGGCTCCTCGGCGGCGAGCGCGGCTGGTGCGGCGGTCGCACTCAACGCGCTGTACGACCGGGGCCACTCCGACGAGGAGCTGGTCCGGGCGGCCGCGGAGGGCGAGGCGGTCGTCTCCGGAGCGGCCCACGCGGACAACGTCGCGCCGGCCATCGTCGGCGGGTTCACCATCGCGCGGGCGGACGGTATCACGTCTGTCGACGCCTCCCTCCCGCTGGTGGTCTGCCTGCCGGACATCGTGGTCTCGACCCGGGACGCTCGCGAGGTCGTGCCGGAGACGGTGGCGATGGACGACGTGGTCGAGACCGTCGGCAGCGCGGCGACGCTCGCGGTCGGGATGTCCCGCGACGACCCGTCACTCGTCGGCCGCGGGCTGCAGGAGTCCGTGGTCACGCCGGCTCGCGCGGAACTCGTGCGTGGCTACGACGAGGCGAAGCAGGCCGCGCTCGACGCGGGCGCGACCGGGGTGACCATCAGCGGTGCCGGCCCGGGCGTCCTCGCCGTCTGTCGCCGGCCCGACGACCGGCGGCGGGTCGCCGCCGCGATGGTCTCGGGCTTCGACGAGGCGGGCGTCGACGCCCGGGCGTACCAGACCGCCGTCGGCGACGGCGCGGAGCTGTTCCGCTGAGCCGTGGATTTATATTGACAAGGCGTGTCATGGGACGGTGTGGCAACCAGCCGTCCGGAGCATCCACTCGCCGGCGAGCCGGGCACCGTCGAGTGGTACGGTCGGCTCGTCCAGCGACTCGGCGGGGGCCTCGCCGTCGCGGCGCTCCTCGTCGCGGCGAGCACCGGCGCGGCCCTCGGACTCGAGGCGGGGACCACCGACGCGGCGCTCTCGCGGCTGGTGACCGTCGCCGCCGCGGACCCGACGACGCTCCCGACGCTCGCGGCCGTCTATCACTACGGGCTGGTCGGGGTCGTCGTCGGCACCTGGTTCCTCGGACTGGGTTTTATCCTGACTGGGGTCTTCGAGTGAACCGATGACAGAGGAGGGGAGCGTCGGAGGGACGTCCGGACGGGAACGACTGGCCGAGGACGCAGTCCTCGCAGCGGTCGCGCTGGCCATCGTCGTCGGCATCGGGTTCGCCGTCGAGGTCGACGTCCACACGACGGTCCTCCTCGCGGCCGCCGCGGGCGTGGTCGTCGTCGAACTGCTCCTGTCGACGAGCCCGTCGAGCGCGGCGTGGGTCCGGTCGATGTGGGAGCGCCCGCTCGTGAGACCGCTCGCCGTCACGAGCGTCGTCCTCGTCGCCGTCGTCGGTGCGTTCGTCGCGCCCTCGCTCGTGTTCGCGATGCTCTGGGGCGGCCTCGGTGGCTACCTCGCACTGGCCGGCACGATGCTGCTCCTCGGCGGGCCGCCGTTCGACACCCTGATCGCACGGCTCAGTACGGAGGACAGCGACGAGAACTGAGTGCCGTCGTTCAGACGCCGCGACCCTGCATCTTCTCCTCCTCGGGCAGGTCGACGTTGGCGTCGCCCTTCATGCTCTTGCCCAGGTTGGAGGCGATGTCCGCGAGCGTCTCCGGGTCGTCCCAGTTGTTCACCGCCTGCACGATGGCCGTGCCCATCTCGCGGGGGTTCTCCGCGCCGAAGATACCGGAGCCGACGAAGATGCCGTCGCACTCGTGGTGCATCATCAGCGCCGCGTCGGCCGGCGTCGCGATGCCGCCCGCGGCGAAGTTGACGACCGGGAGCCGACCCATCTCGGCGGTCTCGTGGACGAGCCCCGCGGGTGCCTCGTGCTCGCGGGCCCACTTCTCGCGCTCCTCCCAGTTCATGCCCTCCAGCTGGCGGATGGCACCCTTGATGGTGCGCTGGTGGTGGACGGCCTGGTTCACGTCGCCCGTGCCGGCCTCGCCCTTCGTCCGGATCATCGCCGCGCCCTCGTCGATGCGGCGCAGCGCCTCGCCGAGGTTCCGGGCACCGCAGACGAACGGCGCGGTGAACTCGCGCTTGTCGATGTGGTACGCATCGTCCGCGGGCGTGAGCACCTCGGACTCGTCTATCATGTCGACGCCCACCGCTTCGAGGATCTCGGCCTCCTTCCGGTGGCCGATGCGAGACTTCCCCATCACCGGGATGGAGACGCTGTCGACGATGTCGGCGACATCCGCGGGGTCGGCCATCCGCGCGACGCCGCCGCGCTTTCTGATGTCCGCCGGGACGGCCTCCAGCGCCATGACCGCCACGGCACCGCACTCCTCGGCGATCTTCGCCTGTTCCTCGTCCACGACGTCCATGATGACGCCGCCCTTCTGCATCCGGGCGAACCCGCGCTTGACGAGTTCGGTCCCGCGCTTGAGTTCCTCCAGGTCAGTCTCCTCGGTCATGTCGCCGACTTGGGTTCGGTCCCACTTAACCGGTTCTTTCCGGGGACGGGACGAGTTGGAGGTTTCTGCACCGACTCGGGATTCCGCAGTCCACGTGGCGCGCGGCTGGCGAGCGTGCCGAGCGAAGCGAGGCCGCTCGCCGCACTCGTGCGAGGGATGAGCGAGGGAGCCTGCGACCGAGCGAATCGGCTGGGGAGGCGTGAGGTGCGGTGCGGTTGCGGTCGGGTGTCCCCGTGAGCGAGCCTGCGAGCGAACGGGGGCTCGTCGGACCGCAGGTCCGACGGTGGGACTGAAAGGGGCGAGCGTCTCGACGACGGTGGACGACGCAAGCACCGCAGGCACGAGGAGCGCAGCGAGTCCCCCGAGTCGAGACGCTCGGGGCTTTCTGGTTGTTGTCGGGTCGAGAAAATTCGACGGACCAACCCGAACGCACACGAACGGGAACCGTCACGGCTATCATAGGACCGTCCGACACGGCGAACGATGCAGTGGCCACTCGCCGACCCGCCCGAACGCGAGAACCTCCCGTGGTACGTCGCGCCCGTCCCCGAGGTGGTCGAGGACCTGGGGCTCACGTTCGCATGGCTGGTCGTCCTCACGAACGTCCTGGGCACCGCCTTCGGCTTCTACTACTACGGCATCGACCCGTTCGCGCCGGGGTTCGTCGCCGAGTTGAGCCAGTTCGCCATCGAGCCGGTGGTCGCGTGGCCGGTCGTCCCGGACAGCCCCGTCGCCACACTCTTCATCGCGCTGGCCTTCGCGGCCTGGCTGCTCGACCGGCCGAACGAGTACCTCTCCGCGCTCGCGTTCTTCGGCTGTCTCAAACTCGGCGCGTGGACGCCGTTCGTCTTGCTTGCGTTCAAAGGCGACTTCGCGGACCTGCACTGGGCGATGTACAACTTCCTGTTCTGGAGCCATCTCGCGATGGTGCTCCAGGGGTTCGTGCTGCACCGCATCTCCGACTTCCCGGTCAGGGCCGTCGCCGTCGCGCTGGCCTGGTACGGCTTCAACGACGTGGTGGACTACTTCGTCCCCATCGTCGGGACGCCACACCACACGCTCATCCCGGCGGAGGACCTCGTCGACGGAGCCATCGTCCACACGCCCGGGCCGCACCGCGTCGCCGCCGCCGGGGCCGTCGTGCTGACGCTGCTCGCAACGTTCCTCGCGCTGTCGACGCGGGTGAAGAAGCTGGAGGGACGGCTGGCGCGCGAGCGGTAGAAAGCACTTGTACCCGGCCTCGGTAGCACCGGGCATGCGCCGCCGCACGCTCCTCCACGGTGCAGCTCTCGGGTCGGTCGTCGGGCTGGCCGGCTGTACGGACCTCCTCGCTCCCGACAACGCAGAGTGGGCGAACGACCTCCGCGTCGAGAACGAACGTGATGACCCCGCGACTGTCGAGATTCTCGTCGAGCGCGAGGCGGGCGAGCAGGTGGCGTCGGAACGGGTCGACCTCGGCCCCGACGGCGAGTGGGAACTCGAGGATCTCGTCGAGTTCGGAACGTACGACCTCATCATCTCGGTCGACGGCGGCGAACCGGTCCAGAAGTCCTGGTCGGCGTCGGGCTGTACCCAGACGACCGTCGTTGCCGTGCCCGGTGGCGTGGAATTCGGGTACGTCACCTGTTGAGCTCGACCGGATGCAGCCACCGGGCCAGTCGACCGCGGGTCCACTGCAGGGGTGTGACAAGCGACGATCCGGGCGACCCGGAATGATGCTTAGACCAGGCCCGCACCGACGAACCCGCCGAGCACCAGCCCGTAGACGAGGTGGAAGAAGCCGAACTGCATGGCGGTCGCGCGGCCGGGGTCCATCCCGAGCACGCCCTTCATCCACACCACCGCGCCGACGACCGTGAGGACAGCGGCATACGCGACCGCCAGCCCGACGGCATTCACGAGCGTCACCTCGCCGACGGCGAGCGGGAGTGCCAGCGCGAACGCGACGCCGGCACCGACGCCGTACAGCACGTGCAGGAGCATCCCCTGCGGGACGTACGATTCTGGGCCCTCATCGCCGACGAACTTCGCCCACAGCGCCGCCGTCGGCGGCGGGGAGTCGTCCCCGAGCGCCAGCATGAAGACGGTCATGGCTATCGTCGCGACGAGACCACCGGCGAGGCCGGAAGCGAAAGTTACGGTTACCATCTGTAATCTACCTACCACTCGTGACTCCCGGGCCCGTATTAACCGCGGTGCGGCTGGGAGCACGGCACGCACGAGAGCGAAAGCCAGTCCGCGACGGGCGAACCGCCGCGACCGCAACGCAGTTGTGGGTGACCGCGGTACGTCGGCCCGAATGGCTGAGACGGGGACGGCCGACCGGAGCTGGTTCCCGAGCAGCAGCGTCGGGAAGTACTACCTCTACAAGGCGACGAAGGCGGTCGAGTTCTACCGGCCCGTCATGTACCTCTTCTTCCTCCAGCAGGGGCTGAACTTCACGCAGATTGCCACGCTGGAGGCCATCTACAACCTGACGACCGTCCTCGGCGAGGTGCCGACGGGCTACGTCGGCGACCGGGTCGGCCGCCGGAACAGCCTGCTCGCCGGGACCGTCCTCATCGCGCTGACGCTCGTCGGCATCGGCCTCGCGAGTTCGTTCCTCGCGCTCGCCGGGCTCTACGTCTGCTGGTCGATGGGCTACAACTTCCGCTCGGGCAGCGAGGACGCCTGGCTCTACGACACGCTCACCGACGACCTCGCCGAGGAGGAGTTCGCGCACGTCCGGGGCCGCGGCGAGTCCGTCTCGCTGGCGGTCGGCGCGGGCGCGGCCGTCGCCGGCGGCGCGCTCGGCAGCGTCGACCTCTCGTACCCGTGGTTCGTCGCGGCCGGCGTGACCGCCGTCGGCGTCCTCGTCCTCCTGACCGTCGAGGAGTCCGACACGTACGAGGCGAGCGCGGCCGACGCGCTGGGCTTTCGCGAATCGCTGACGCTCATCCGGTCGATGCTCGGCCGGCGGGACATCCGCGCGCTCGTCGTCTACTACTACGTGCTGTACGCCGCCGTCACCTACCTCGTGTTCGTCTACCTCCAGCCCGTCTTCGAGACGGTCGTCGTCGACCTCGGCGTCGCCCCCGCGCAGGTCGAGCCCCTCCTCGGTGCCTTCTACGCGGCGTACAGCCTCGTCGGCGCGGGCCTGAGCTACTACACGGGAACCATCGAGGACCGCATCGGCCTGCGGACCTGGTTCCTCGTCCTCCCCTTCGCCGTCGGCGGCGCGCTCGCCGGGCTGTACTTCCTCCCGATTCTCGCGCTCCCGGCGTTCCTGTTCGCCCGCGGGCTCGCCGACGTGACGCGGTCGCTCGCCGGCCAGTACGTCAACGACCGCATCGACACCGTCGGCCGGGCGACGACGCTGAGCGCCCTGGCGATGGTCAGCGGCCTGACCGTCGTGCCGTTCCAGCTCGGCAGCGGCGTGCTCTCGGACGCGACGACGCCGCTGGTCGCGCTCGCGGTCTCGGGGGCGGTGCTCGTCGTCGGCTCCGCGCTGATTCTGCTGTGGGAGGTTCCGGTCGCGGAGTGACCGGAACTCGACGGTGGTAACGAGTCCAGAACGATGGGCCATCGGGTCGTTGTCACAGCCATGGACACCGCAGCGGGCACGGTACCGGGCGATTCCGGGCGGCAACCCCCGCCGTTCCGGGTGCTGGCCGTCGCAGTCGCGACCTACCTCGTCTGGACGGCGGTGACGTACCTGCTCGAAGGCCGACTCCGCACGTTGCTGCGACCCGACGCCGTCGGCGACCGGCTCGTGTACGCCCTCGTCGCCAACGTCGTCGTGGGGACTCTCCTCGCCCTCTGGGTGGCGCGCCGGTTCGTCGCCGGGGGCCTGCTCACGCGCGAACAGCTCGGATTCGGGGCAGCCCGGCGCACGCTCCTCGCCGTCCTCGCCGGCGGGGTCGCCGGCGGCGGGCTGTTCCTCGCGCAGGACCCACCGTCGACCGACCCGACCGTCCTCACGAACGCCTTCGCGCAGGTGCTCACCGTCTCCATCGCGGAACTGGTCGTCTGCTGGGCCCTCCTCGGCGGCACGGTGGAGGCGTGGCTGCGACAGCGCGGCGTCCCCGGACCCGTCGCCGCCGGGCTCGCACTCGTCCTGTCGAGCGTCGCCTTCGGGCTCTACCACGTCGCGCACAGCCCGCCGTTCGACCAGCCGGGGACCATCGCGGTCCTGACCGTGGTGGGCCTCGGGACCGGGCTGTTCTTCTTCGTCGGCCGGTCGCTGTACGGCGCGCTCGTGTTCCACAACTGCATGGCGCTGTTCGGCGTCACACGGGCGCTCGCCGAGTCGGGTCGGCTCGACGCGTTCCGGACCGTGCAGGTGCCGTTGCTGGCGACCGCGCTGGTCTCGCTGGTCGTCCTCGTCGCGGCCGAACGGCTGCTCGTCCGGTCCGTCGAACCGCAGGAGAAGACGTAGAACCGCGGTCCGGGAGCCGTCAGTTGACGATGACGACGGCCTCGTCGGCCGAAAGCATCTCGCCCTCGCCGGAGTACGTGCGCTCCTCACGGACCTCGAACTCGTCGGCTTCCAGTGTCTCGCCCGCGAGCGAGAGCGTGTCGCCGTCGAGCTCGTACTCGCCGGCCTCGATGGCGGCGTCGAACTCGCCGACCGTCCCACCGTACTTCGGGCCGAGGGTGGCGTAGTCGAGGCTGATGTCGGCTACCTCGGTCGTGATCTCCGGCGGTTCGTCGAGCAGCTCGAACTCCGCGACGTGCATGACGCCGGCGATGGCGTCGGTGAAGCCGTCGACGTTCCCGTAGACCGCGACGTGGTCGAGCGGCTCGTTCAGCGGCAGCTGGTTCTCGGACTTGTAGCGCCGGAGCGCGCCGATGACGGCCATCGCGGCCTCGCCGCCGGCGAGGTCGGCCTCGTATCCCTTCGGTTCGGGCCAGTCCCGGGTGTGGATGCTGTCGGTCGCGTCACCGTCGACGTACATGTCGTGCCACAGCTCCTCCGTGATGTGGGGCACGAGCGGCGCGAACAGCTCCAGGAACGTCCGGTGGGCCGTCTGCAGTGCGTACTGCGTCGACCGCGGGTCGGCCTGCTCGTCTACCTGCTGTTTGGCGATCTCGAGGTAGTCGTCGCAGAACGTGTTCCAGAAGAACGTCCGCAGGCGGTCCCGGGCCTTCGCGAACTCGTAGTTCCGGAACTGCTCGGTCGTCTCGGCGACGATGGCGTCGAGCTCGGCCAGAATCCACTCGTCCAGCGGCGCGAGCTCGTCGGGCTCGTCGACCGGGTCGGGCGCGAGGTGCTCGACGAGCTTCGAGGCGTTCCAGAGCTTGCGCAGCAGCTTCTCGCCGGCGACGATGTCCTTCTCCTTGAACGGGAAGTCGTCGCCGACCGCGGTGCTCGCGGCCCAGTACCGGATGGCGTCGATGGGGTACTCGGCGACGACCGCGGCGGGCTCGACCACGTTGCCACGCGACTTGGACATCTTCTCGCGGTTCTCGTCGAGGACGTGTCCGTTGATCATGACCGCGTCGAACGGGACCTCGCCGGTGTGTTCGTAGCACTTGACGACCGTGTGGAACAGCCAGAAGCTGATGATGTCGTGGCCCTGCGGCCGCAGGTCGAACGGGTACAGCTCCGGGTCGTCCATGGTGAAGCCCTCGTCCTCGCTCCAGTCCCAGCCGGCGTTGACCAGCGGGGTCAGGCTGGAGGTCGCCCACGTGTCGAAGACGTCGTCCTCAGGCTCGAACTCGTCGTGACCGCACTCCTGGCAGGCGTCGACCGGCGGGTCGTCAGAGAGCGGGTCGACCGGCAGGGCCGCCTTCTCGGCGACGACCTCCTTCCCACAGTCGGCGCAGTACCAGACCGGGAACGGGATGCCGGAGTCGCGCTGACGCGAGATGAGCCAGTCCCACTCCAGCCCCTCGATCCAGTGCTCGTACCGCGTGTACATCTTCTCGGGGTACCAGTCCATCTGCTCGCCGGCCTCGAGGTACTCCTCCTTGTGGTCGAGGATCTCGACGTACCACTGCTTGGAGACGCGGAACTCGACGTCGGTCTCGCAGCGCTCGTGGACCTGGACCGTGTGCGTCAGCTCCTCCCGGCCTTCGATGTGGCCGGCGTCGTCCAGGTCCTCGACGATGGCCTCGCGCGCCTCGTGCGTGCTCATGCCCTCGTACTCGCCCGCGAGGTCGGTCATCGTCGCGGACTCGTCGATGGCGACGCGCAGCGGCAGGTCGTGGGCCTGGTACCACTCGATGTCGTTCTGGTCGCCGAACGTACAGCACATCACGACGCCGGTGCCCGTCTCCAGGTCGACGCGGTCGTCCTCGATGATGGGGACCTCGTGGCCGAAGATGGGGACCTCCGCCGTCCCCCCGACGAGTTCGGCGTTCTCCTCGTCGTCCGGGTGGACGAAGACGGAGACACACGCCGGCAGGAGCTCGGGACGCGTCGTCCCGATGACGAAGCTCTCGCGGCCCGACTCGGTCGGCTCGGTCAGGTCGAACCGGATGTCGTTGAAGTGCGTGTGGCGCTCGGCGTCCTCCTGTTCGACCTGCGAGATGGCCGTCTCGCACTCGGGGCACCAGATCGCCGGTGCCTTCTTCCGGTACTCCCGGCCCTGCTCGTACAGGTCGATGAACGAGAGCTGGGAGATGCGCTGGACCCGCGGCTCGATGGTCTTGTAGGTGCGAGACCAGTCGATGCTCATCCCGAGGTCCTGCATCTTCTCGGTGAACTCGGCCTCGTACTGCTGGCAGACCTCCCGGCACTTCTGCTGGAACTCGCGGCGCTCGAACTCCTGGTGCCGGATCCCCAGCTCGCTCTCGGTGAGCCGCTCCGAGGCGATGCCGTTGTCGTCATAGCCGAACGGGAACATCACCGCGTCGTCGTCCATCCGGTGGAACCGCGCCGCGAAGTCCTGCAGCGTGTGGCCGTACAGGTGGCCCATGTGCAGGCTGCCCGAGACCGTCGGCGGCGGCGTGTCGATGCTGTACACCGTGTTCGGGTCCAGTTGCTCGTCTTCGGGGTCGTACGCGTACGTCTCCTCGTCGACCCAGCGGTCCTGCCACTTCTCCTCGGTCGCCTGGGGGTCGTAGTCTCCGTCTGGCATGTAGTGCTCGTTGTGCTGTCAGTGGTCCAATCGCCGTTTAATACAATCGATGCGGGTCGACGGTGCCGCCGCTCCTCGCGTGCGAGTTCGAGAGAACGACGCACACCGCTGTCTGGCTCTACGTACGTACTACGGCGACAGGGGTGTGCTCCATATTGGGAGATGGACGTGGCTGGCTTAAAAAGTCAGCGGTGGCGTGCCGGTCGGTCACGGGCGTCAGTGCTGGGTCGCCACTCCCTATTCGGCCTTCTCGCGCCTGGCCTCGAGCGCCAGCCTCACCGCGGCACCCGCGTGGTCGATCGCGGCGGTCGCGTGTTCGGCGGCCGTCTCCAGCCCCTCCTCGACGTCCGCGCCAGCTGCCTCGAGCTCCGACTCGGCCACCTCGAACTCCGCCTCGGCCGCCGCTTCGGTCTCCGTCTCGTGGGCTTCCACCGATATTTCCGCCGCCTCGTCTGCCGCGTCCGGTTCCGCCTCGCCGTCCGAGCGACGCCCGCGCACCGCGCGCAGTGCGAGGAGTCCGATGGCGAGTCCGCCGACGGCCACGACGCCTTTCTTGAGTTTGCTCATCGTATCCCTACGTTGGTTGTCGAAACCTATATATTTTGAGCGAGGGAGGTTCCGCGTCGTCGAGGTGCGGCAGGGCCGACTACGCTTCCCGGTCGGAGTGCGCCCGCACCCACAGCTCGCCGATGCGCGACAGCCGGGTCCGGTAGGACTTCCCGGCGGACTCCTGCTCGATGTACCCCTTCCCACCGGGGCCCAACCGGTCGACGTTGTAGATGACCTTCGAGCGGAAGGAGTCGGTGTACTCCTCGTTGAGCTCGCGCGAGAGCGCCTCCGCGAGCTCCGAGACGGATTCGAACTCGCCCTCCTCGCCGAGCTCGAACAGGATGACCTCCTCGAACGGTTTGACGTTGGAGAACGACGCGACGGGCAGCTCGATGACGTGACTGCCGTCGATCTCCTTCGCGCCGATGGTGGTGCCGCGCTCGTCGAACTCCTTGAGCAGGCCGTCGGCGGCGTCGAGGCGGGCGACGACACGGTCGCGGAGGTCGTCGTCGAGGCTGGACTCGGCGAGGTCGCCGAGCAGCTCCTGTTGCTGGCGCAGCTCCTCGGCGAGCTCGGTCTCCAGGTACTTCTCGGGGGCGGTGTAGTAGGTGTGGATGGACTCGCGGTCCTCCTCGCGCTCGACCATCAGCGAGTGGGCGGCCGTCGCGAAGGCGAAGGAGACGGTCCGTGGCATCGCGGCGATGTTCACCCAGACCTCGTTGCCCCGGTCGAGCTCCTCGACGATGAGGTCGTACGCCTGCTCGAACGCGGCGTCGTAGTCGTACACGTCCGCGACGACCATGCGCTCGGTCTCCGCGCCGAGCAGGTTCTGGAAGTCCGTCTCCAGCTTCTGCGAGAGGTTCTGTGAGTACTCGACGTTGGCCTCGCTCCCCACCGCGCCCTCCAGCAGGATGACCCGGTCCACGTCGAACTGGTCGCGGACCAGGGGCGCGATGAGCCGGTCGTAGTCGAACCCGACCGGGACGATGTGGGTCTGCATGCGCGTCCGTTCGCCCGACGTGCTCAAAAGGGTTGTACTCCGTCTCGCCTGGAACAGCCTCCGCTACGACCGCAGCTTCAGCGTCCGCTTGCGGATCGTCCCACAGCTCGGACAGATGTGGCGGTAGAGGACGGTGCGTCCGTTCGTCTCAGCCTTCCAGTGCCCGTCGTCGTCCTCGTAGCCACAGCTCGGACACCGGAGATCCACGTCGTCGTAGTGCGATGTCAACCGGTCCAGCGGGGTCGACCCACTCCCGCGCCTGTGTGCCATACGGTATCACACGACTCGGCGAGCTATAAATCCTGTCTCCCGCTCACCGCGTCGGCAGCCAGCGCATCCAGCCGCGGCCGTGCTCGTGGTGCTTGGCCTCTCCGGCGGGCACGGCGCTCACGCGGTGGAAGACGGCCTCGGGGTCCCTGTTCCAGAGCCAGTGCCAGCGCGTCTTCGCGACGAGGAGGAGCTTCCGGGCGGTCGAGAGGCTCGGCTCGTGGGTGATGACGTCGTAGTCGACCGCGCGGATCTCGCGGTGGTGTTCGGCGTACAGCACGGCCGCCAGCAGCACGGCGAACTGGCAGTCCTCGGGGAGAAAGCGGATGCCGGCGACGCCCTCCCGGTACAGCCCCTCGGTCCGCTTGAGCTCCTCCTCGACGGCCGCGCGGAACGCCTCACTCGTCTCCAGTCGCATGACCTGGTCGCGGTCGACGCCGTGGCGTTCGAGCGTCTCGATGGGCAGGTAGACACGGTCGCGGTCGACGACATCCTCGCGCACGTCGCGGACGAAGTTGGTCAGCTGGAACGCCTCGCCGAGCGTGATGGCGTGGGGGAGCGCCCGCTCGTACTCCTCCTCGTCGAGCTCCATGATGTCGGTCATCATGACGCCGACGGCGGCCGCGGAGCCGCGCATGTAGTCTTCGAGGTCAGCGTACGTCTCGTAGCGGTCGGTGTCGATGTCGCTCTCCATCGCGTCGAGGAACTCGATCACCCACTCGTCGTCGATGTCGTGCTCCGCACAGAGGTCGACGAAGGCGGCGATGACGGGCTCGTCAGTGGGCTGCCGGCCGAGCGCCTCGGCGCGGAGGTCGGCGAGCTGTGCAGCCTGCTCGTCGGGCCCGGGGGCGTCGGGGTCGTCGACGATCTCGTCGGCGATGCGGAAGAACCCGTACAGGACGTACGTCGCGTGTCTGATGCGTTTCGGGAGGAGTCGCGTCGCTAGGTGGAACGTTCGCCCCGTCTGCTGCTGGATCGACTTTCCTGCCTTGACCTGGTCCTTCTTCATGGTGGTGTCCGGTGTGTGAGGGCTACGAGGGCTACTCGTATCGAAGTACACGCCCTGTATAAAAATAGGTGCCGTGCAAAACCAGTTGGGCTCACCGCACGAGTCCGGTCGGGTCCGGGATCACGACGCCCAGCCGAACCACATCCCAGAAGCGCAACGGATAAATTCGGCGTGGGGGAACGTCCCGACGTGAGCGACAGCGAGGGCTTCCGCGTCGACATGCACGTGAAGGTGCTCGACGAGGCGATCGTCGAACGGGCGAAAGCGGCAGGGCTGGACGCGCTCGTGTACGCACCGCACTTCGTCAGGCTGCCCGAGATCCGCGAGCGGGCGGCCGCCTTCAGCGACGACGAGCTGCTGGTGGTCCCGGGGCGCGAGCTGTTCACCGGGAGCTGGCACGCCCGCAAGCACCTGCTCGCGGTCGGCCTGGACGAGCCCGTCCCCGACTTCATCACCCTCGAGGGTGCGATGGGCGAGCTCCAGCGACAGGACGCGGTCGTCCTCGCACCGCACCCCGGCTTCCTGAACGTCAGCCTGACGGGTGCCGACCTGGCGGCCTACGGCGACCGCATCCACGGCGTCGAGGCGTACAACCCGAAGCTGCTCTCCCGCGCCGGGCGGCGGGCGCGCCGCATCGTCGACGAGGGCGGCTGGCCGCCGTTCGGCTCGTCGTACGCGCACCTGAAATCGAGCGTCGGCGAGGTGTGGACCCGTTTCGAACGGGAGCTGGACCGACCCGACGACCTCGTCGACGCACTCCGCGACGGCGCACCGCGGACCGTGGGGCGACGGACCGGCATCCGTCATCAGCTCCGCTGTCTCGCGGAGTTCGCCCACCTCGGCTACGAGAACTCGTGGTCGAAGATCGACCGGCTGTTCCTCCAGGGCACCGAGCCGACCCACCCGGGACACATCGCCTACGAGGGCCGGTTCGACGACATCGCAGTCTACTGATCCTCGCGGTCCTACGCGCCGATTGCCCGGATCCCCTGCTGGATGCTGTCGCCGAACTGGAGCGTGTCCCACGGCGTGTAGAACACGATGGCGGCGACGACGACCAGCTCGAAGCCCGTGATGACGATCGTCATCAGGTCGGAGTGCTTGCTCTTGACCGCGACGCCGATGGGCAGCCCGAACTCCTTCGAGTACGGGTAGAACAGTGCGATACCCCGTTTGCTCCCCATCACGTCGAGCACGTAGTGGGTGAGCACGCCGATCCAGACGAACTCGAGGTTGCCGAACAGGTACGGGAACGCCACGAACAGCCCGAGGACGGGCAGGTTGTGCAGCGTCTTCCGGTGCTTGCCGAACTCGGTGTCGACGTCGGGGAAGAGCGCGCCGAGCGTGATCGGCAGCCCGACCTCCAGAATCTTGACGAACGTCGCCTCCGTGCCGGCGGGTTCGAGGATGTAGCCGATGCCGATAGAGAGGAGGACGCCGTTCATCACGTGGCCCTTCTTGTTCATTCCCCCACCTCCGCCAGCAGGTCCGCGAGCGCCCGGTCGACGGTCCGCTCGCGCACGGCGTCGCGGTCGCCGTCGAACTCGTAGCGCTCGACGGTCGCGTAGGAGGAGCCGCTCCCCCACGGCCCGGCGTAGGCGACGCCGATGTACACGGTCCCCACAGGCGTCTCCTCGGTGCCGCCGGTGGGGCCGGCGACGCCGGTCGTCGCCACGCCCCACGTCACGTCCGCGGTGTCGCGCACACCACGCGCCATCTGCCGGGCGACGGGCTCGGAGACCGCGCCGTGTTCGTCCAGTGCCTCGCGGTCGACGCCCAGCAGCTGCTCCTTCGCGCCGTAGGCGTAGGTCACGAGCCCCCGGTCGAAGTAGTCCGACGCGCCCGGAACCGCCGTGATTCGCGCCCCGAGTAGTCCGCCCGTACACGACTCCGCCACCGCCAGCGTCTCTCCGCGGTCGCGGAGCTCGTCACCGAGTCGGTCAACCTGTGTCGTCATGTCCGAACCCACGCAGTCGAGTGGTTTGAATCGTGGGGCTATCCGCTGGCCGGGTATCGTTCGCCGCACCGGGTAGCCGCAGGCGTTATGGTCTGTCGTCGTGACCCTTCGGCCATGGATACCAGGCAGACGTTCAAACTGGTCGGCTTCTACCGACTGCTCTCGTGGCTGTCGTTCGGTATCGGCATGGCGCTCGTGGGGCTGGGCTTCTACCTTGGCCTCGGCGAGACGATCACCATCCTGTTCAACGACTTCCCGGCGGAGTTCGACCCCGCCATCGCGGCGGCGAACCCCGTCATCACCGTCGTACTGTCGGTCGTCGGCCTCGTCGTCTGGCAGCTCGGCAAGTCCATCGCGTTGACGAAGACGATGGAGCGGGCCATCGCCGCGGAGTCCGACGACACCGACGACGAGCAGCTCAAGAGCGAGATACTCGACGTGGTGAACGACCAGATCTCCGGCGTCGAGAAGGACCTCCGCTCGGAGATCAGGAAGATCGAACGGGACACCGCAACCGACGACGCCCCCTCGGCCGGGACAAGCGTCTCGACCAGCACCACGGCCAGTCGCTCCAGCGGTGGGTCAGCGGGTGGGAGTTCGAGCGCCTCCGGCGGTGGGTCCGGGAGCCACCGGTCCTCGAGCCGCTCCGGAAGCGAGCAGTCCACACGCTCCGGCGGCGGCAGTTCGTCCCGGTCGGGCAGCGGCGACGGTGACGACGACCGCAGCGAACGTGCGACCGACGCCGTCTCCGGCGACGAGAAGCGGTCCCGGCGCAAGCAGCAGTCCGACGACGACGACCCGCTGCCCTAGGCCTCCAGAATCTCGTCCTCGTCGGCCTCGGGAACCACCAGCGAGCCGTCCAGCGCGGTGACGCTCCGGCCGCCGACGCGCAACGGCGCGGTGCGGGCGCGCACCCGTCCCGGCCGGTCGACGAAGTGCCCCTGTTCTATCACGACCTCGTCCGGGAACTCGTCCGCGAACGCGCCGTAGTGGTCCAGATACGCCGTCACCGCACCCGCACCCGTCCCACAGACCGGGTCCTCGGGGATGCCCGCCGCCGGCGCGAACATCCGCGCGTGGAGCTGTGCATCGGCGTCGAGGGCGTCGAACGTGAACGCGTACAGCCCGGTCGCCTCGACCTCGTCCGTGAGCGCCTCGATCGCGCCGAGGTCCGGGTCGACGTTGCCCAGGTGTTCGAGGAAGTTCACCGGGACGACGAGGTAGCGCACCCCCGCCTCCGCGATGGCGAGCGGCAGGTCCGCGCCCACGTCCTGCAGCGTCGCCGGGTCGATGCCGAGCGCGTCGGCAACCCGGTCGTACTCCAGCTCGACCTCCACGACCGTCGGCGTGTCCTGGTCGAGCCACACCGTCCCGTCCTCCTCGACGGTCACGTCGAGCACGCCCACGTTCGTCTCGACGGCGTACGTGTCCGCGTCGACCACCCCGTCCTCGTACAGGTGGCCGAACGTCGCCACCGTGGCGTGCCCGCAGAGGTCCACCTCGGTCGTCGGCGTGAAGTAGCGCAGCCTGAAGTCCGCGCTCCCGCTCGGGTGGACGAACGCCGTCTCCGAGACGGCGAGCTCCGCCGCGACCGCCTGCATCCGCTCCGCCTCCAGCCCGTCCGCGTCCGGGATGACGCCCGCCGGATTGCCCGAGAGCGGCTCGTCGGTGAAGGCGTCGACCTGCAGCGCGCGATAGGTATCCATGGCGGTTCCGAGGGACGGGGCCGGTATCAAAGTGGCGTCCATCGGTCGATGTGGTTCGCTTCGATTCCGCGAGAGGCTCACGAGACGCTCGCGTCTCGTAACCGCTCCTCGGTCGCAGGCATCCCGCGGTGCCCGTCCAGTGCGAGAGCACGCTCGCCAGCGTGAGGGCAAGCTCGCACTGGCCATCGGAATCGCGCCGCGATTCCGAGACAGCCGCGCGCCACGGTAGGAGGTTTACGATAATCGTAAACCCGGGCCGCCAGCTCACGTCGCGTTCGGGGTCACCGCGCGGCCAGCCACGCGTCGAGGTCGGCGACGACGTCCACGTCGACGTTGTTCGGTTCGTAGTACTTCGCGGGGCTGGACGTGCCGGAGCCGGAGAACAGCAGGTGGTCGAGCGAGGGGTAGCTGTGGTAGGTACCGCGGTCGTCGCCGATGGCGGCCTCCCAGTCCTCGATGTCCGACGGCGGCACCTGGAAGTCGCGTCCGCCCTGCTGGACGATGGCGGGGATGTCGAGGTCGGCGGCGACGGCGGTCTGGTCGTACGCGCGGAGGCTGGCCCAGAAGCTCCCGTCGAAACCGAGGATGTCCTCGTCCTCGGAGAAGTCCCCGTTCGTGATGCGCTCGGCCTCGGCGGCTATCTCGTCGAGGCGGCGCTGCTCGGCGTCGCTTATCTCGCCGTCGAGTCCGAGCATGTGGCGGTTCTGCATGGGGATCAGCTCCCAGAGGTTGCCGGCGGGCGCGGCGAGCAGGGCCATCCCGTCGGCGTCGGCGCGCTGGGCGATGCGCGGAGCGGCGAGTCCGCCCTGGCTGTGGCCGGCGACGTGGACCGAGCTCACCCGGTCCTCCTCGCGGAGGCGCTCGACGGCGGTGACGGCGTCGTCGACGGTCACGTCGTCGATGGTCACGTCGTCGGTGGCGCTCACGTCGCAGGCGTAGGTGCGCTTGTCGTACCGGAGGACGGCGTAGCCCCGGGTTGCGAGGCCGTGGGCGAGGTCGCGGAAGATCTTGTTCGGGCCGGCGGTCACGTCGCGGTCGTTCGGGCCAGTGCCGTGGACGAGGACGACGCCCGGCACGGGGCCGTCACCGGTGGGCATCGAGAACGTCGCGCCGAGGTCACAGGCGGGCGACGGGAGGGTCAGTTCGGCCTCCTCGAATGCGGACTCGTCGACGTACTCCGGCGGGCTGTACTCGCCCTGTGGCGGCCGGATCAACAGCCCGACCGGCTCGCCGCTCGCGTCGAACGTCCACCGGAAGGTCAGGACGCCCCCTTCGAACGTGGCCTCGACCACGACGAGGTGTGTCCCGTCGTCGTTCGCGGTGTGGGTGGCGTTCGCGATGGCCCGGAACGGGCCGCGGTCGCCGGTCGTCTGCCGCCAGGCACCCTCGAGACGCTCGGGCGTGAGCACCTCGGCGGCCTCGTCGGTGAAGGCGTCGGAGACGCGCTCGTACTCGCCGTCGGCGAGCGCGACGGTCAGCTCGCGGGCCTCGGTCCGGAGGACCTCCGGGTCGACCATCTCCTCGGCCGTCGTCTCCCGGGTCGTCGGTTCCTCTGTCGCCGTCGGGGTGTGGGTGGCGGTCGGCGTCCCCGTCGGCGTACTGGTCGGTGTCTCGCTCGCGGTACCGTCGTCGCTCGAACAGCCGGAGAGGGCGGTCGCCGCCGTGGCCGACAGCGCGGCCAGCAGGCGACGGCGGGTGGGCGCGTCCATGCTTCCGACTTCTCCGGTGCGAACAAAAGTCTGTGGCGAAGGGATCTTCGAGAGGAAATCTGACAGTTAGTCGTCGGAGCTCGCGCGCTCGACGATGCGGTCGGCCATCGCGCTCGCGTCGTGCGTTCCCACGGGCGGCCGGTTCACCTCTGCGGCCTCGCTCTCCGCGAGGTCCGGAACCTCGACGCTGCGTTCGCGGTCGCTACCCTCGCGGGCGTCCTGGTCGATGCGCATCGAGCAGAACTCCGCGCCGCACATCGAGCAGAAGCGGGCGTCCTTGTAGTTGTCACCCGGCAGGGTCTGGTCGTGGAATTCCCGAGCGCGCTCGGGGTCGAGCGCGAGGTCGAACTGCTCGCGCCAGTCGAACTCGTACCGCGCCGACGAGAGCGCGTCGTCCCAGTCGCGCGCGCCGGGGCGGTCGTTCGCGACGTCGGCCGAGTGGGCGGCGATTCGGTACGCCGCCAGCCCGTCTTTGACGTCCTGCTCCTCGGGCAGCCCGAGGTGTTCCTTCGGCGTGACGTAGCAGAGCATCGCCGCACCCGCCTCGGCGGCCATCGCCGCCCCGATGGCGCTCGTGATGTGGTCGTAGCCCGGCGCGATGTCGGTGACGAGCGGCCCGAGCACGTAGAACGGCGCGCCGTCGCAGACCGCCTGCTGGCGCTCGACGTTCTCGGCGACCCTGTGCATCGGGACGTGCCCGGGACCCTCTACCATCACCTGCACGTCGTGGTCCCACGCGACCCGCGTCAGCTCGCCGAGCGTGTCGAGCTCGGCGTACTGCGCCTCGTCGCATGCGTCGGCGACCGAGCCGGGACGGAGGCTGTCCCCGAGGCTGAACGTCACGTCGTGCTCGGCGAATATCTCGCAGATGTCCTCGAAGTGGGTGAACAGCGGGTTCTGCTCGCCGTTGGCCTCCATCCACGACGCCATGATGGAGCCGCCGCGGGAGACGATGCCCGTGACGCGCCCGTCGGTCAGGGGCAGGTGCTCGGCGAGGATGCCCGCGTGGATGGTCATGTAGTCGACGCCCTGCTTCGCCTGCTTCTCGACGACCGAGAGCAGGATGTCGGGCGTGATGTCCTCGGGCGAGCCCGCCTGCTTCAGCGCCTCGTACAGCGGCACGGTCCCGATGGGAACCGGCGAGCGCTCGACGTTGTCCTCGCGGATGCGGTCCAGGTCCTCCCCGGTCGAGAGGTCCATCACCGTGTCCGCGCCGTGGCTCACCGCGACGTGGAGCTTCCGGCGCTCCTCCTCGATGCTGCTCGTGGTGTCGCTGTTGCCGATGTTCGCGTTCACCTTCGTCGAGAACTCCCGGCCGATGATCATCGGGTCGAGGCTCTCGTGGTGGACGTTCGCCGGAATCACGGCCTGCCCCTCGGCGACCTGCTGGCGCACGAACGCCGGCTCGACGCCCTCGCGCTCGGCGACGCGCTGCATCGCTGGGGTGACGACTCCGTTCCTGGCTTCGCGTATCTGCGTCATCGACTACTAGGTAATACTACTAGGTTATAACCCTGCTGTTCGACAGCGTTTTCGCCCGGCATTGTGGAGCAGACGTATGGACACGTCGACGTACGAACTCCGCGAGGAACCCCCCACACCCGAGCGGTTCGTCGAGCTCCGGGACGCGGCCGGCATGGCCCACCGGACCGTCGAGGCCGCCCGCGAAGGGGTGCCGAACAGCCACTACGCGGTCACCGTCGTCGCACGCGAGGACGGCGACGCGACCGTCGTCGGCATGGGTCGAATCGTCGGCGACGGCGGCACCGTCTTCCAGCTCACCGACATCGTCGTCCATCCGGACCATCAGGGACAGGGCCTCGGCACCGAGATTACCGACGCGCTCGTCACCCACCTCCGCGAGACCGCGCCCGAATCGGCCTACGTGAACCTCATGGCCGACGTCGAGGGGTTCTACGAGCACTGGGGGTTCGAACCCACCGCGCCCGACTCGCGCGGGATGTTCATCCGCATCGGCGAGGAGTGAGCCGGCGACTGGTTGCGAATGATGTACATTTCCGCCCCGGAGCGGAGCGAGGAGCGGTCACGAGACGCTCGCGTCCCGTGAGCCCACCGGAGATCTTCGATTTCCGGGGACGCAATCGGCTGGGGGGCACGAGGTGCGGGGCGGGACTGAAAGGGGCTTTCTGGCTGGTAGACTCGACAATCTCGGCTACCAGACCTGCGAACGAAAGAACAGGGAGAGCGCTACTCGTACTCGATGGTCGCGGGCGGCTTGTGGGTCACGTCGTACACCACACGGGAGACGTTGTCGTGGCCGGCGGTGATGCGGGACTGGATGCGCTGGAGGGTGTCCCAGTCGACCTCCTGGGCGCGGGCGGTCATGCCGTCGCGGGATTCGACGGAGCGGACGGCGACGACCCAGCCGTGGACGCGGTTGTCCCCCTTGACGCCGGTCGCCTTGCCGAGGACGGCCGCGAGCGCCTGCCAGGGCTCGTGCTCCGCCAGCTCCTCCTCGACGACGTGGTTCGCCATGCGGGCGACGTCGAGCTTCTCCTCGGTGACCTCGCCGATGATGCGCACCGCGAGCCCGGGGCCGGGGAACGGCATGCGTTCGGCGACGAGCTCGTCGAGGTCGAGGGCGTGGGCGACCTCGCGCACCTCGTCTTTGTAGAGGTCCCGCATCGGCTCGACGATGCCCTCGAAGTCGACGACATCCGGGAGCCCGCCGACGTTGTGGTGGGACTTGATGGTGCCCTCGCTCTCGATACGGTCGGGGTAGATGGTGCCCTGCACCAGGTAGTCGGCGTCGACCTCGTTGGCGACCGTCTCGAACTCCCTGATGAACCCCTCGCCGATGACGTGGCGCTTCTCCTCGGGGTCCGTGACGCCGGCCAGCGCGTCGAGGAACCGCTCGCGGGCGTCGACGATGCGGAGCGACTCCATGTAGTCGAACGTCTCGCGGATCTCCTCGGTCTCGCCCTTGCGCATCAGGCCGGTGTCGACGTAGACCGGGGTCAGCTGGTCGCCGATGGCCTCGTAGGCGAGCGCGGCCGCGGTCGAGGAGTCGACACCGCCCGACAGCGCGATGACGGCGTTCGCGTCGCCGACCGCCTCGGATATCTCGGCGACCTTCTCGTCGATGAACTCGTTCACGTTCACCATCAGGCGGTCACCTCCTTGTCGAGGCCGTTGTCCGCACCCTCGACGCCGGCCAGTTCCATAACGGCCTCCAGCAGGCCGACGAACGGCGGGGACGCCCGGCCGGGCCGGGAGCGGAACTCGGGGTGGAACTGCGTCCCGAGGAAGTACGGGTGGTCCTCGTACTCCAGGATCTCCATCCGGTTGCCCGCGCGGCCGGAGAACACCAGCGGCGTCTCCGCGAAGTCCTCGAAGTACTCGGGGTTGACCTCGTAGCGGTGGCGGTGGCGCTCCGTGCAGGCCGTCGCGTCGTACACCGCCTCGGCGAGCGTGCCGGGGGTGATGTCGGTCTGGTGTGCGCCCAGCCGCATCGTCCCACCCATGTCCGAGACCTCGTACTGCTCGGGCAGGATGTCGATGACCGGGTTCGTCGTGTCCGGGTCCATCTCGGCGCTGTGGGCGTCCTCGTAGCCGAGCACGTCGCGGGCGACCTCGACGACGGCCATCTGGAAGCCGAGACAGAGGCCGAGGAACGGCACGCCGTGCTCACGGGCGTACTGGATGGCGTGGATCTTCCCCTCGGTGCCACGGGAGCCGAAGCCGCCGGGGACGACGATGCCGTCGGCGGATTCGAGCCGTTCGCGGTGGACTCCATCCGAGTCGGCGTTGACCATCTCGTCGGAGTCCACCCAGACGACGTTCACGTCGACGCCCTTCGCGAGCCCGGCGTGTTTCAGCGACTCGTTGACGCTCATGTAGGCGTCCTCGAGGTCGTACTTCCCGACGAGCGCGATGTCGACCTCGCCCTCGCGCTCGCGGGTGACGAGCTTGCGCCAGGTGTTGTCGCGCTCGTCCTCGGGCAGCGCCTTCGCGTCGAGGTTGAGCCGGTCCATGACGTAGGCGTCGAGGCCCTCTTCCTCGACCATCAGCGGGACGTGGTAGATGTCCTCGACGTCCGGGTTCGAGAACACGGCGTCGGTCGGCACGTCACAGAACAGCGCGATCTTCTCCTTCGTCTCGGGTTCGAGGTGGTCGTCGCAGCGACCGACCAGCACGTCGGGCTGGAGACCGATGCTGCGCAACTCCTTCACCGAGTGCTGGGTGGGCTTGGTCTTCTGCTCGCCGTTCTTCGAGTACGGCACCAGCGTGACGTGGGTGAGCAGGAAGTCCTCCTCGTCCTCCTCGTGGGCGAACTGCCGCAGCGCCTCCAGGTACGGCATGCCCTCGATGTCGCCGACGGTGCCCCCGACCTCGACGATGCAGACGTCCGTGCCCTCGGCCGCCTCGCGCACCCGGCGCTTGATGTCGTCCGTGATGTGCGGGATGATCTGGACCGTCTTGCCCAGGTAGTCGCCCGCGCGCTCCTTCTCGATGACGTGCTTGTACGTCTTGCCCGTCGTGACGTTGTGGTCGAACGTCATGTCCTCGTCGAGGAACCGCTCGTAGTTCCCCAGGTCGAGGTCGACCTCGCCGCCGTCTTTGAGGACGTACACCTCCCCGTGCTGGTAGGGGTTCATCGTCCCGGCGTCGACGTTGAGGTACGGGTCGATCTTGACCGCCGTCACGTCGAACCCGGCGTTCTTCAGTAGTCTGCCTGTGCTCGCGGCCGTGATACCCTTGCCCAGCCCGGACATCACGCCGCCTGTAACGAAGATGAATTTGTTCCCGAGTGTGGGGTCGTACCCCGTTTCGGAATCGGTCGGCATACCGATGGTGCGCGGGGCCGGATGAAAACGATTTCGGAGGGCGGCCAGCCTTGCGAGGGAGTGTCGTTGCGACGGTATGTCACGTCGCCGTCAGCCTTTCCCGTGCCGCGACGGAACCGACGGGCAATGACGGGTTCGCCCACCGTTCGAGAGGCCACGACCGACGACGCCCGCGCAGTCCAGCGCGTCGCCGACGCCGCCTGTCACGCCGTCTACGACGACATCCTCGGTCCCGAGGAAGTGGACGAGGTCGTCGCGAGCTGGTACGATCCGGAACGACTCGTCCACGACGACGTCGAGCCCGACGAGCGCCCGTTCTTCGTCACCGCAGTCGACGACGACGTCGTCGGGTACGTCGAGGGAGTTCCGGACGACGAGGACGATGTGGCCGACCTCTACCGTATCTACGTCCACCCGGACCACTGGGGTGCGGGGCTCGGCCGGGCACTGCTGGACCGACTGGAACGGGCGTTCCGTGACCGCGGCTTCGAGCGGCTCCGCGTCTCGGTGTTCGCCGAGAACGACGTCGGCGTCCGGTTCTACGAGTCGGTCGGTTTCGACGACCGTCGGACGACCACCGACGAGCGGTTCGGAACCGAACGATACGTGTACGAGAAGCGACTCGACTGAGCGTCCAGCGCGTCCGATACGTCATGGCCGGCCAGGACCATCCGTTCGACCCGACGCACACCCTCGTCATCACGACGAGTGGCGACGCAACCGCCGAGGCGAGTGCGACGGCGGCCGCGGTCGGGGCGGTGCTGGACCACGCCGACGCCGTCACGCTGCATCTCGACCCCGGGGCGCTCGCGTCGGACCACCCCGAACTCGCCGAACAGCTCCGGGCCGCGACCGAGCAGGTCGACGATGGCGTCCTCCGTGCGCCCGTCGACCGCGTCCGCGAACCCCTCGCCGCCCTCCTCAACCTGACCGACGTCCACCGGTTCGTCACGCTCGAACGGCTGGACGCGTCCCGGGACGGACGGCAGCTCCTGCACTACGTTCCGGACCACACGACGTTCACGGTGGACGCCACGGCGGCGGAGGGCGTCGTCGACTCCGTCTCGTGTGCCGTCGCCGACGAGCACGCAGGGCTGCTCCCGGCCGGGACGCTCGCGGCCTGGGACGCGGACGGCACCCACTACGAACTCACGCCGCCGTCGCTCTGTGTCGACGGCTCGACCTGCTTCGGTCTCGGCGCGCTCGACGGGATCGCGTTCGACGACGGGGGCCGCGCCATCCGGCTGACGTGGGCCACCGGTGACGGGCTGCTCGCGACCGTCGGTACACTCCTGGGCCCGAACCGGCCCGAGCGGTTCGAGTTCGACTCGCCGAACCGGTACGCGGACGTCGCAGGAGCGTTCGAGACCGTCGCTGACGCGCTCGGGCTGGAGCTGGAGAAGACGGGACGGCGGTGACCGAGAGCCGCACTCAGTCGCTGGAGTCGGCGATACCGCCACCGACCGAAGCGTCCTCGCTCGCGTGCGGGAGCGGCTCGCTCTCCCAGTACTCGTGGGTCTCGTCGACCCGGAAGCAGGCCGCCTCGTGCCGCTTGCCGGTGTCGTAGTCCGGTGGCAGCTCCTGCGTGCACGCGTCACGAGCGTGCGGGCACCGGGTGTGGAACCGGCAGCCCGGCGGCGGGTTCCGCGGCGAGGGCACGTCGCCCTCCAGGGTCCCGCCCCGGCGGCCGTACTCGTCGGTCGATGCCCGCGGGACGCTGTCCAGCAGTGCCTGCGTGTAGGGGTGCTGGGGGTTCTCGAAGATCTGGTCGACCGGCCCCGTCTCGACGATCTTCCCGAGGTACATCACCGCCACGCGGTCGGAGATGTGCCGGACGACGCTCAGGTCGTGGGCGACGAACAGGTACGTCAGCCCGAACTCCTCCTGCAGGTCCTCCAGCAGGTTGAGCACCTGCGCCTGCACGCTCACGTCGAGCGCCGACACCGGCTCGTCGAGCACGATGAACTCGGGGTCGAGCGCGAGCGCCCGGGCGATGCCGATGCGCTGGCGCTGTCCGCCGGAGAACTCGTGCGGATAGCGGTCGACGTGTCGCGCCGACAGTCCCACGCGTTCGAGCAGCTCCTTCGCCCGCTCGTTGCGCTCGTCGCTGCCGGCCAGCCCGTGGATGCGCAGGCCCTCGGTGACGATCTCACCGACGGTCATACGCGGGTCCAGGCTGGAGAACGGGTCCTGGAAGACGATCTGGGCGTCCTGCCGGAACTCCTTCCGCTCCGCTGCGGTCATCCTGAACACGTCCCTGCCGTCGAAGCGGACCGAGCCGCCGGTCGCCTCGCGCAGGCCAAGCAACGTCTCGCTGGTCGTCGACTTGCCACAGCCGGACTCGCCGACGAGTCCGAGCGTCTCCCCCTGCTGCACCTCGAAGGAGACGCCGTCGACCGCACGGACCGCCGTCGGCTCCCTGCCGAGCACGCGGTCGAACAGCGTATCGTTCTCGTAGTAGTACTTCTCCAGGTCCTCGACCTGGAGGATGGGTCCGCCGGTCGTCTCGTCGAAGCCCTCACTGCTCATGCGTCCTCACCTCCCTCGAAGTACGACTCGTCGAGTGCGGTCGCCGGGTCGTACTCGCCGTCGGCGAGCACACAGCGGGCCGTGTGGGCCGTCTCCCCTTCGACCGCGCGTTCGTCGGGGTGCTCCAGACACGCCTCCATCGCCTTCGGACACCGGTCGGCGAAGTAGCACCGGTCCGGCATCTCGCTGTCGATGAGGTTCGGGACGTTCCCCTCGATGGGTTCGAGCCGCGGTGCCGGGTCGTCCACGTCCGGGATGGAGCCGAGCAGCCCCTGCGTGTAGGGGTGGGTCGGGTCGTCGAACACCGCCTCGAGCGAGCCCCGTTCGACGATCTCGCCGGCGTACATCACGCCGACGCGGTCGCACATCCGGGCGATGACGCCGAGGTCGTGCGTGATGAGCACGACGCTCATCCCCTGCTCCTGCTGGATGTCACGGAGCAGGTCCAGGATCTGCGCCTGGATGGTCACGTCGAGCGCGGTCGTCGGCTCGTCGGCGAACAGCACGTCCGGCTCGCCGGCGAGCGCCTGCGCGACCATCGCGCGCTGGAGCATCCCACCGGAGAACTGGTGGGGGTGCTCGTCGGCACGCTCGACCGGGTCGGGGATACCGACCTGGTCCAGCAGCTCGATGGCGCGCTCGTGGCTCTCGTCGCTGGTGTACTCCCGGCCGGGCACGACGCTGTCGACGAGGAGCTTCCCGAGCCCGTAGCCCTGCGTCCGCGAGCGGGTGCGTCGCGGGTTCGCGGACGCACGACGCTGCACCTCGACGGCCTCGGCGATCTGCTCGCCGACGGTCAGCGACGGGTTGAAGCTGCTCATCGGGTCCTGGAAGATCATGCTGAACTTCGTCCCCCGGAGCGAGCGACGGACGCCCTTCGGGAGCTGTCGGAGGTCGACGAAGTCGCCGTCGACCGCCTCCGGGTTGCCCTCGCGGAACTCCTCGGCGAGGTCGACGTCCCGGAGCCACACCTCGCCGCCGGTCACCTTCCCGGGCGAGTCGACGAGATCGATGGTCGACAGGGCCGTGACCGACTTGCCGGAGCCGGACTCGCCGACGATGCCGAGTATCTCGTTGTCCCGCACGTCGAACGAGACAGACTCGACGGCGTTGACCTGGCCCTCCTCCGTGTAGAACCGCGTCGTGAGGTCCTCCACGCGGAGCAGGTCGTCGCGGTGGAAGGTGGAACCGCTCATACGCCACCCTCCCCCCCGAGACCGGGGTCGAGGGCGTCTCTGAGCCAGTCACCGACGAGGTTCAACCCGATGACGGTGATGACGATGGCCAGCCCCGGCATGGCGGAGATCCACCAGGCCGTCGACTGGTACTGCCTGCCGAGGGCGATGTCGAAGCCCCAGGAGATGTTCGCCGAGGAGAACCCGAGGAACGACAGCGCGCTCTCCAGCAGGATGATGGCGGCGATCTGGATGGTCCCGAGCACGAGTATCGGCGTGATAGCGTTCGGGAGCACGTGCCGGAACATGATGGTCGCGTCGTTCGCGCCGAGGGCGCGGGCCGCCTTCACGTAGGACTCCTCGCGGAGGCTCAGCGCCTCGCCACGGGCGACGCGGGCGAACCACACCCAGTTGACGAGCGCGACGACCACGATGATGGTCCCCGGCAACACCGTACTCTCGGGCATCCCCGTCGGCAGGCCGACGGCCGACCGGAACGCTTCGGCGAGCCCGGTCTGGACGAACGGGTCCGGGACGGACCGTTCGAGCGCATCGCCGAGCACGCCGATGAGCGCGATGGCCAGCACGATAGACGGGAACGCGAGCATCACGTCGGCGCTGCGCATCAGCACGTCGTCGACCTTCCCACGGTAGTAGCCCGCGATGAGGCCGACGCTGACGCCGGCAAGCATCGCGAGCCCCGTCCCGAGGAGGCCGACGAGCAGCGACACCCGCGCCCCGTATATCAGCCGGGAGAGGATGTCGCGACCGTTCCCGTCGGTCCCGAGCGGATGGTCCCACGTCGCGTTCTCGTAGACGGTCCGGTTCTCCGTGACGAGCTGACCGTCCTCGAAGACGACGCTCCCGTTCTCCTGAACCGGGACCTCCTGCGTCGTCGCCTTCTCGAAGCCGATGGGCGGCTTGCGTGACTCGTTCAGGTTCTGCTTGCCCGGCTTGTCGGGTGCGACGAACGGCGCGAAGATCGCCGCCAGCAGCACGACGACGACGACGACGATGCCGACCTTGGCGAGGGCGTTCCGGTTCAGTCCGCGCTTCAAACTGCGGAGTGTACGTGGCGATATCATCAGTCGAATCCCACCCGTGGGTTCACGAAGGTGTACAGCGTGTCGACGACGATGTTCACGACGACGAAGCCGACGGAGATGACGATGAGCGAGCCCTGTACCATCGGCCAGTCACGCGAGTTGATGCTGTTGATGAGCACCTGCCCCAGACCGGGCCAGTCGAAGACGAACTCCGTGATGACCGCACCGCCGATGAGCGTGCCGAGCTGGAGCCCGACGACCGTGATGATGGGGATGAGCGTGTTCCGGAGCACGTGCTTGTAGCGCACGAGCGACTCCGGCAGCCCCTTCGCCCGCGAGGCGCGGACGTACGTCTTGCCGAGCTCGTCGAGCATCCCGCTCCGGGTCAGTCGCGTGATGAGCGCCGTGAAGTACGTCCCGAGCGTCACCGCCGGGAGTGTGATGTACCACAGCCAGGTCAGGAAACCGTCGCCAGCAGCCCCGAGCTGTCCCGCCACCAGCAGGTCGACGACACCGGGGATGCCGATGGCGCGCTGGCTCGTCGGGAACAGGTTCAACTGCACCGACAGGACGATGATGAGCATCACGCCGAGCCAGAAGTTGGGGGTGCTGATGCCGGCGAGCGAGAACAGCGTCGCCCCGTAGTCCGGGGCGGAGTGCCGGTTCGTCGCGCTGATGACCCCCAGGGGGATGGCGATGACGACGGCCACGATGGTTGCCATGATGGCGAGTTCGAGCGTCGCCGGGAGGCTACGGGCGACCCGGTCGACGACCGGTGTCTGAGACGTGAGCGACAGTCCGAGACCGAAGTCACCACCGGGGCGACCGGTCGCGAGCCGGTACAGCCCCAGCGGGGTTTCGACGGCCATCCCGCTGATGAACTCCCAGTACTGCACGTACAGGGGCTCGTCGAGTCCGAGGTCGGCGACGACCTGCCGTCGTACCTCGGGGGCGACATCGGGTGGCAACAGCACGTTCGCCGGGTCACCGGGCGCGATGACGCGCAGGCCGAACACGACAGTGATCACTCCCCAGACCACGAACACGCCCTGCAGTAGTCGCTTTATCAAAAACCGGGCGAGAGACATGAGAGCTTACGCCTGGCTCATCGCGTACGCGTCGATACGCTCGTCGGAGCGGGGTTCCCACGAGACGCGGCTGCTGACGCCGTAGACGCTGAACTGCTGGTTGAGGAAGATCCAGGGTGCCTCCTCGTGGGCGAGTGCGTTGGCCTCCTGCAGCGCGGAGATGCGCTCGTCGCCGGTGCTGTTGCCGGCCGTCTCCAGCAGCGAGTCGAACTCCTCGTTGCTCCAGCTCGTGAGCGCGCCGTTGGTCGAGAGCAGCGCAGTCATGACGAGCGCGCCCTCGAACGTCGCCTCGCCCCAGCCGATGAGGTACCACGGCGGCTTGTCCTCGATGTTGCCGGTCAGGAGTTCGTCGACGAGCGAGCCGAAGTCGCGCTGGTTCACCGTCGCGGTGACGTTCGGCAGTTCGTCGATGTAGCCCGCGACCGCCTGGGCGATCTCGAGGTCCTTCAGGTAGCGCCCGACGGGCGTGTTGAGTTCGATCTCGACGCCGGCGTGGCCGGACTCGTCGACGAGCCGTTCGGCCTCGTCGGGGTCGTACGAGTACGGGTCCACGTCCGGGTTGTGGCCGACGAACTCGGGCAGGGTCGGCTGGCCCGTCTGGGCACCGAAGCCGCCGAGGACGTTCGAGACGATGCTCTCCAGGTCGATGGCGTAGTTCATCGCCTGGCGGAACTGCTGGGAGGAGAACGGCTCGACGTCGTAGCGCATCGCGTTGTAGATGATGCGCGTACTCGGTGCTGCGGCGACGCTCCCGGCGTCGCTGTTGTTGATGCGGTTGACCTCCTGTGGCGGGACGTTGACGATGATGTCGGTCTCGCCCTGGAGCAGCTGGTTGACACGGGTGCTCGATTCGGCCGCCGCGGTGAACGTGAGCTCGGACACCTCGGCCGGGTCGTCCCAGTACTCCTCGTACCGGGTCAGGACGACCTGCTCGTCCTGCGTGTAGCTGTCGAGCTGGAACGCGCCGGTACCGTTCATGTCCTGTCCGATCTCGGACTTCGAGCGGTCCTCTACCCACGACTGCTGCATGATGTCGCAGTAGGTCGCGAACTCGGAGAACACGATGGGGTTGAGCCCGTCGAGCGTCACGCGGACCGTCGTGTCGTCGGGTGCGCTCGCACCGGAGACCCCCGCGAGCTGGTCGCTCTGGGGGCTCGCGAACCCGGTGTCAGGGTCGACGATGCGGTTGATGCTGTACGCGGCGTCGCCCGCGACGAACGTGTCGCCGTTGTGGAACGTCACGTCCTCTCGGACCTGGAACTCCGCGGCCTCCTCGCCGTCGACGCGCGACCAGTCGGTCGCCAGTGCGGGCTGTACCGCCCCCGCCGCGTCGCGGGTGATGAGCCCCTCGTACGCGTGGAGCATCACCACGTCGGTCGGCGTCTCGCGGTGGTCGTGCGGGTCGAGTCCGGAGGGCATGTTGCCCTGCGTGACGGTCACCGGGAAGTCCGGCAGCTCCTCGCCGCCGTCGTCGGTCTCGGTATCGTCACCGCCACCACCGCCGTCGGTCCCCTCCGTCTCGGTGTCCGCCGGGGTGTCGGTCCCGTCACCGTCGCCCCCACCACCGAGGCAACCAGCGAGGGATGCCGTGACCGCTGCTCCGCCTGCGTACTTCAGAAAGCCACGTCGGTCAGTACCATTCTCTGGCATGCATCGTACTACCAAATACCACCTTATAAATCCACCCTTGCGAACGGTTATCTCGGAGGGTGAACGGAACCGACCCGTCCCTCGACCAGCAGGTGTCCGTCGCGCACGACGGCTCGCTCGATAGAAGCAGTTAAATACGGACGTTCGGAGAGTGTACCACCAATGCGGGTCCACACACTCGGGGACGGCGAGCCGGCGCTCGCCGTCGTCGTCGGTCAGCACGGTGACGAGCCCTGCGGCGAGCGCGCCATGGAGCGCCTCCTCGCGGACGACGACCTCGAACTCACCGGTGCGGTCACGTTCGTCGTGGGGAACGAGCGCGCCGCCGAGCTCGAACAGCGGTTCGTCGACGAGGACCTCAACCGTGCGTATCCCGGCGACCCCGATGCGGCGTCGCACGAGGCCCGACTGGCCAGCGAACTGCTCGACGAGCTGGACGACCTCGTCGTGCTCGACCTCCACTCGACCGTCTCGACCGACGAGCCGTTCGCGCTCTACCAGCGCCTCACCCCCCGGTCGCGGGAGCTCATCGAACGCACCGGGCTCGACCGCGCCGTCGACATCCGTACCGAGCCCGGCGGCCTGACCAACCACGTCGACGGCGTCGCGGTCGAGTGCGGCTACAAGGGCAGCGAGGCCGCCGTCGACAACGCCGAGCGGGTCGTCAGGAACGTGCTCGCGGCCTACGGCGTCGTGGAGGGCGAGGCCGCCGTCAGCGATCCGACCGTCTTCGAGGTGACCGAGCGCGTCGACGGCGCGGGCTACGAGTTCCTCGGCGAGAACTTCGTCGTGGTGCCCGCGGGCGAGCCGTTCGCCCGCCGCGGCGAGGAGGAGCTCACCTTCGACGAGCCGTTCTACCCGGTGCTGATGTCGACCGACGGCTACGACGAGAGCGTCGGCTTCGCGGCGCAGCTTCGGGGTCCGCTCTCGACCGTCGACGACGACGAGTAGTCCTATTTCCCGCCGAACACCGTCTCGCGGTCGATGCTGAACTCCAGGCCGCTGGTGCCGACCTCGCGCTCGGCCGGCACGGTCTCGCCCACAAGTTCGTCCAGCTCGTTCGGCCCGACGTCCATCGCGTCGAGGAACGACTGGAGCTCGCAGTTCGCGCCCCACACCGGCGGCTTCGTGAACTCGTCGACGAACTCGTTGCCCGAGGGGAGCCCGAGCGTCACCGCGACCGTCGCGTTCGTCTCCGTCACGTCGACGATGGGGACCGAGTCCAGGTCCGACCCTGCCTGCACGTCGGCGAGCTCGTCGACCGCGTCGTCGATGTCACCTGTCATGGGGTAAATTCCGAGGCCGCAGCTCCTAATCGTTGCGTTACGGCGCGTCGACTGGTCGACACGTTCAGGTGCTGTATCTGGCGATCGCCCAGCCCACGAGCAGGCAGCCGAGGCCGCCGACCGCGAGCCGGAGGTCGACGGTGACCGCGTACCTGCCACAGTCGGCGATCTGGAGCATCACGCCGTCCAGCGCGACCGAGACGCCCCACGTCGAGAGCGCGTGGTCGCGACAGCCCATCCCCGGTGCGAAGAGGGCGTAGAAGGCGACGACGCCACCGACGAGGGCGAGCGACATCCCGAGTTCCGGCAGCCAGCGACGGGCCGTCGACGTGCTCATCGGGCGTGGGTTCTCGGGCGGCGGTCAAATGTGTTGTCACTCCGGCTGGTCGTCTGCGACGGCACCTGCCGGTTCCATCCGGCCATCGTCCTCGTCGGAGCCCCTGTTCTGGAGTCTGTCGAGCCCCAGCGTCGCCACGAGCAGGCCGCCGCCGAGGTAGAGGAGCGCCCGGGGACTGCCGACGAGTCGCGCGACGACGACGTTCCCGTAGCCGAGTAACGTCGACAGATACGCCAGGAGCGAGACGGTCCAGCCGAGCCCGGTGACGCCAGCCATTTGGTACAGTCTCCCAGTCTCCGACGGTGTCGTTTCGTCCTGATTCATGGCTCGGTCATCGTTCGGTAAGCGAGTGCTACTCGAAGGCACGCCATGAAGCTATTTTCAGGATACCCGCACGGTGGTTACCAGATTGCTTCCGGCTGGTGAACCGACCATGCCAGCGACAGCCTCGGACGTCTGCGCCGTCGACCGACCCACGTCTCACCGGTACGCGGCCGTCGGCGAGCGAGGCCGTCGGTCGACCTTGCTGCTGCAGTCCAGACGGGGCGAACCGGCCGTCGGCGTGTGCTCGTGGCTTCCCGACAGCGGCCTCGTCACCGCGTCTCGGGTCCAGCTCCGCCACCCCCGCCCCTCGCCGCGGCAGGCGTCACCTTGAAGACGTAGATGCCGGTCTGCATGTCGCCCGTCACGACGAGGTCGCGCTGTTCGCTGTAGTTCGCACCCCACGCCATGGGGGCCTCGCCGACGAATCCGGCACCGTCGGCCTGGTCCGCCATGTCGTCGGTCCGGTACTGGTCGGCCGGGGTCGGGTCGGTGGGGTCGGAGATGTCGTAGACGACGGTGCCTTCGTGGTAGTCTCCACTCACGAGCAGTGAGTTGTTCCCCTTCGAGATGACCTGATGATTGTGGGTCGTCCAGTCGAACAGTTCGTCCGCCTCGTCCATCATCTGGGCGTTGGGCGAGTACGTGAAGCCGACGTGCTCCGGGTCCTCGACGGAGCCGTCCCCCCAGCCGATGTCGAAGATGTGCTTCCCACCCGGAGCACCGAACCCGATCTCGTCGCCGACGACGACGAGGTCTCGGTCGGGGTCGTGACTCGCGTAGTGGCAGTTGCTGAAGCCGGGTTCGCCGGCCTCGAGGCGCTCCTCCGTGTAGTCCGGCAGCCCCTCGTAGCTGAACTTCCCGGCCACGGTCGGCGAGAGCGGGTCGCTGATGTCCATCGCGACGTAGCCGTCGAAGCCGCCCCCGATGAACGCACAGTGGAGGAGGTCGCGCTCGGTGTCGACGACCATGTCGTGACAGTCGCCGGCCGGGTCCGGGCTGACGACGTCGCCGCCGGTGACGTCCGTCGGGTCGCTGGTGTCCCAGACGCCGACGCCGTCGTGTTCGGTCGTGTAGAGGACGTCGCCCTCCGGATGGGACTCGACGTTGTGGGTCGACCCTGCGGGAATCCGGGACGCCTTGACCGGGTCCTCGGGTGTGCCTTCGTCGTAGCCGTAGTCGATGACGTCGACACCGTTCGGCGGCTCGCCATCCCCGCCGCCGCCCTCGCGGCTGCGGTAGTAGAGGCCGTCGCGGCGGTCGAACTGGACGTCGGCGTGACGGACGCCGTCCGACGGTGTCGGGAACTCGTGTACCTCTGTCGGGTCGTGCGGGTTGCTGATGTCGACGAGGAACGATCCACCAGGGCCGGTGAAACTGCCGAGCAGTGCGTACTGGCCGTCTGCACGTACGTCCTCCTCGGCGTACCCTCCGGCCGGGTCGGAGAGCAGTGAGTGGCCGAGCTTCCTGATGCGACCTTTCGTGGGTGGTGTGCGCGCGCCTGTCGTGCCGATGCCACCGACTGCGACGGTGCTACCTAGTATCGTGAGCAGCGTTCGACGGGTCGATTTCATGCTCCAGTTCCAGATGCGGTAGAGTATCTCATAATTAATTGGCCGGTATACCGTTCGAAAATAGGTGAACGACCGGTAGACTGTTCAAGAACCACCGCAACCGGCTAATAAATCACCGGGTCCCGTCGAATCCCGGTACGCACGCGACCCCGTCCCGTAACCGAGTAGAAACCGCCTGAACCGCCGCTTCGAGAGCCCAATCTGGTTGGTTTTAGTACTAGCCGTCCCCCATCGGTATCGATAGTCCGGGGTGGTAACTCGTCGGCCATCGCTCCAGCAACGGGGTCGGGGGACGCTGTCGGTCGTCCACTGTTTCCGTCCGTAATGCACGTATACTTTTCCGGGGCGTGAACGCGTCGCGAGGGCAGTCCGCCGACCCGCATCCAACACCCTTACCAGCGAACGCCGCCGAAGCCACTTCGATGACTGCTGCCATCGAAGTCAGGGACCTCCGGAAGTCCTACGGCGAGATCCGGGCGCTCGACGGGCTCTCGCTCCGGGTGGAGGAGGGAGAGTTCTTCGGGCTCCTCGGCCCCAACGGCGCGGGCAAGACGACGTTCATCAACGTCCTCGTCGGGCTCGTCCGCAAGTCCGGCGGCCACGCCGAGGTGTTCGGCCACGACGTGGTCGACGAGTACCGCCAGGCCAGGGACGCCATCGGGCTCGCCCCCCAGGAGTTCAACGTCGACCGCTTCTTCCCCATCGAGGAGGTGCTGGTCCACAAGGCGGGCTACCACGGCATCCCCGAGGACGAGGCGCTGGACCGGGCCCACGAGGCGCTGAAACGCGTCGGCATCTACGACAAGCGCAGGGAGCGCTTCGACTGGCTCTCCGGCGGGATGAAACGCCGGCTGCTGCTCGCCCGCGCGCTCGTCACCGATCCCGAGCTGCTCATCCTCGACGAGCCGACAGCTGGCGTCGACGTCCAGCTCCGACACGACCTCTGGGAGGTCGTCCGCGAGCTGAACGAGAACGGCACGACGGTCCTGCTCACCACGCACTACATCGAGGAGGCAGAACGGCTCTGCGACCGCGTCGCCGTCGTCGACGACGGCCGGAAGGTCGAGGTGGCGACGCCGGACGACCTGATGGACCGCGGGACGGATACCGTCACCGTGACGCTCCGGGACGCGCCGGCCGAGACGCCGCCGCTCGGGGACACGCTCGACCGCGTCGAGTCCGTCGCCCTCGACGGCGACCGGCTGGTCGTCCGGGCCAAGAACGGTGGCGCGGTCACGCCGGACCTGCTGAACGAGCTGGAGGCGATGGGCCACGTGGTCGTGGACCTCGACATCTCGCGCACCAGTCTGGAGGAGATCTTCGTCGAGCTGACGGGTGACGACCGATGAGGGGCCTCGCCGTCGGCACCCGCGCGCTCCTCAAGCGCGAGATACTGCGGTACGTGCGCCGGCCACGGAACACGTTCCTCCCGCCCTTCATCAACAACGTGCTCTACTTCGCGGTGTTCGGGGTCATCCTCGGCAGCCGCATCGGCAGCTACGGCGACGGCATCCCGTACATCAAGTTCGTCCTGCCCGGCCTCGTCGTCCTCGGGGCGGTGTCCAACGGCTTCGAGAACGCCTCCTTCTCCATCTTCCACGGGCGCTGGAACGAGTACATCCACGAGGTGCTCACGTCGCCGCTGTCGTACCGCCAGCTCTCGTTCGCGTACGTCGCCGCCAGCGCCCTTCGGGGCGTGCTCGTCGGCGTCATCATCAGCGTCATCGGCGTCGTGTTCACCCTCGCGCACCCGGGCTACGACATCGTGTCCGTCGCCCACCCCGTCTACCTCGCAGTCTCGCTCGTCGCCGTCTCCGCGCTGTTCGCCTGCTTCGGCATCGTCGGCGGGCTCTGGGCCCGGGACTTCGACTACCTCACGGTGCTCAACCAGTTCCTCATCCGTCCGCTGGTGTTCTTCGGGGGCGTCTTCTACCCGCTGTCGGCGCTCGACGGCGTCTGGTACACCGTCTCGCTCGCGAACCCGATGGTCCACATGGTCGACGCCGTGCGCTACGGCTTCCTCGGCTACGCCGAACGCGACCCCGCCCTCTCGCTCGGCATCCTGCTCGTCGCGACGGGGGTCGTCTTCGCGGTTGACGTGGCGCTCTTCGCGCGGGGCTACGGGTTGACGGAGTGAGGCCGCGGACGTTCCGTTCTCACCGCCGCCGATTCCCAGCGCGCTGGAGCCACAGACACATTTGAGCCGTTCCATGGCGTACGTTCACGTATGACGCTCGAAGACCTCGCTGCGTACGGCATCGAGCACATGGACGACGATGCGGTCCGTGCGTTCCTGACGACGCAGGGAACTGGCGTGCTCGGCTTGCCCGCCGACGGCGCGCCCGCCCTCCTCCCGCTGTCGTTCGGCTACGACGGCGACGAGACGCTCTACTTCACGTTCGTCGTCGGCTCCGGCAGCGAGAAGCGGGAGCTGAGCGACCGCGCCGAGACCGCCGCGTTCCTCGTCTACCGCGCGGACACCCCGTTCACCTGGCAGAGCGTCCGGCTCACCGGGCGCATCGAGCCGGTGCCGGACGACGAGATGGACACCGCCCGCGACGCGCTGGAGAACGCCTGGCGACCCGACCTGTTCGAGCGGGCGATGGACGAGGTCGAGGTCGCGCTCTACCGGTTCGTGGTGGCGGACTGGTCGGGCATCAAGCAGACCGGGCTCCCGCCGGGATTCGAGGAGTAGGCTCGGGGACGAGCACCCGACACGGGAGGGGAGCGCCTTTCAGGACGGCCTGCGAACCACCACACATGTCGGACGTCGAGCACGCCCAGACCATCGTCAACGACGTGCGCCTCCACTACGTCGAAGCGGGAGACCCAGCCGACGAGACGGTGGTCCTCCTCCACGGCTTCCCCGAGTACTGGTACACCTGGCACCGACAGATCCCCGCCCTCGCCGATGCCGGCTACCACGTCGTCGCGCCGGACATGCGGGGCTACAATAGCTCCGAGAAACCGTACGGGAAGGACGCCTATACGCTCGGCAGGCTCTCGCGCGACGTCGACGGACTCGTCCGCGAGTTCGGGGAGACCGCCCACGTCGTCGGCCACGACTGGGGCGGCGTCGTCGCCTGGGACGTCGGCGCACGCCACCCCGAGGTCGTCGAGACGCTCACCGTGCTGAACGCACCCCACCTCGGCGCGTTCCAGCGCGAGCTCACCCGGAATCCGGGGCAGCTCCGGCGCTCGTGGTACGCCTTCTGGTTCCAGGTGCCGTGGCTGCCCGAACGGCTGTTCGCGGCCGCCAGTAGCCGGATATTCCCCGAGCTGTTCGCCGAGGGAACCAACAGCGAGGGTGCCTGCTCCGCCGAGGACGTCCGCCGGTTCGAGCACGCGTTCACCCTCCCCGGGACCCCCACCTCCGCCATCAACTACTACCGGGCGCTGTTCCGCACGCTCGGCCTGTCGATGCTCCCGCTCGTCGGCGGCGAGGGACCGCCGCTCGACGTCGACGTGCCGACGCAGCTCCTCTGGGGCGTGGACGACGACGCGCTCTCGCCCGCGCTCACCGAAGGCCTCGGAGAGTGGGTGTCGGACCTCCGTATCGTGCGGTTCCCCGACGCGGGCCACTGGCCCCACCTCGACGAGCCCGAGGCAGTGGCCGACTCCCTGGTCGAGTTCTTCGGAGACCGCGACTGAGCCGGGAGACGCACGCTTTTTGCCCTCCATCACCGAGGGGCGAGCATGACAGACGACGAGGAACTGGCGTGGACCGTCGAGTCCTCCCACGTCGCCTACGAGTGCCCGGGCTTCGACATCGTCCACGACGAGGTCACGCTACCGGACGGTAGCCGCACCGACTACGACTACGTCGACGAGCCCCCGGCGGTGGTCGTCCTCCCCTTCACCCCCAACGGCGACGTGGTCGTCATCGACGAGTGGCGGCAGGCGGTCGGCCGCGTCAACCACGGGCTCCCCGCCGGCAGCGTCGAACCCGGGGACGACGACCTCGCGCTCGCCGCCCGGCGCGAGCTCCGCGAGGAGACCGGTTTCGAGGCCGGGAGCGTCGAGCCCCTCACCACGGTCGAACCCGCCAACGGCATCGGAAACTCCGTCCACCACCACTTCGTCGCCCGCGACTGCGAGCCCTCGGCCGACCAGGACCTCGACCACGACGAGCACATCCTGGTCGACACCCGTCCCTACGACGAGCTCCTCGCGGCCGCCCGGGACGGCGACCTGCGTGACGGCCGGGCCGTCACCGCGCTCTGTTTCCACGAGCTGTTCGGCGATAGCGCCTGATTCGACGACCGGCGAGGCCAGTAGACTGATTTCCGTGCCACGCGACCTCGTGGCATGGCCGAGAATCTGTCGCCCCGGACTATCGGGTTGCTGATGGGCATCGCGGTGCTGCTCGGCGCTACGGCCGCAGCAGCGTTCCTCGGCGGGGCCGACATCGTCGTCACCCAGGCGCTGTTCGTCGTCGCGTTCCCGGTGCTGGTCGCCATCGTCGTCTGGGACCTCCGGGACTGACGACCCAGAGGTTCATATCGGAAGCCGCGGCCAGACGTGGCGTGGCCTGAGCCCCGCCACGCGACGGCCGAGGCCGGTGTGCGACGCACCGTCGCGTGTAGCCCCGCGCGTCGCCTGCTCGCCCCTTGCCAACCCCTACCACAGCCGTTTTGTCGACACGGCGCGTAACTCACGTGTGCAGCACCGAGTCCTCTCGCACCGCACGACGCTCGCGGTGCGGTTCGTCGGGCTGGTCGTCCTCGTCAGCTACGGCTTCGCCGTCGGGGCCGGCCTCCCCTTCGCGCTGCTCGCCGCCGCGTCGGTGTATCTGGAGGCACGCCGCCCCGACAGCGTGCCGGCTCGCTACCGATAGCCCCGCCGAGCGCTCTCCTCGCTGCCAAACGACACCCTTACCGCCGGTGCCCGGGTAGCCGACGCCAATGAGAGAGCAGTTCGAGGTCCGCGACAGCGACGCCGGCGGTCGCATCGGGGAGCTGACCGTCCCCCGCGCCGGCGTCACCGTCGAGACCCCCGCGCTGATGCCGGTCGTCAACCCGAACATCGTCACCATCGAGCCCGCGCGGATGGCCGACGAGTTCGGCGCGGAGATCATCATCACGAACTCCTACATCATCAAGACGACCGACGGGCTGGAGGCCGACGCCCGCGAGCAGGGGCTCCACGACCTACTCGACTTCGACGGCGCAATCGTCACCGACTCCGGCAGCTTCCAGCTCGCCGAGTACGGGGCGATCGACACGAACACCGAGGAGATCCTCGAGTTCCAGCACGACATCGGCAGCGACATCGGCACGCCCGTGGACATCCCGACGCCGCCGGACGTCTCCCACGAGCGCGCCGAGTCCGAGCTCCGCACCACGCAGGAGCGCCTCGAACTCGCCGAGACCATCGACGTGGGCGACATGCTCGTCAACGCGCCGGTGCAGGGCTCGACCCACCTCGACCTCCGCGAGGAGGCCGGCGCTCACGCCGCGAGCACGGACCTCGACGTGTTCCCCGTCGGCGCGGTCGTCCCGCTGCTGAACGACTACCGCTACGACGACATGGTCGACGTGGTCGCCGCCGCGAAGCGCGGGCTCTCGCGTGACTGTCCGGTCCACCTGTTCGGTGCCGGCCACCCGATGATGTTCGCGCTCGCCGTCGCCATGGGCTGTGACCTGTTCGACTCGGCGGCGTACGCGCTGTACGCCCGCGACGGCCGGTACCTCACCGTCGACGGCACCGAGCACGTCGACGAGCTCGACTACATGCCCTGTTCGTGTCCGGTCTGCGTCGAAGAGACGCCGGAGTCGCTCCGCGCCATGGACGACCGCGACCGCGAGGAGGCACTCGCCGCACACAACCTCCACGTCACGTTCGCGGAGATGCGCACCATCAAGCAGGCCATCCGCGACGGCGACCTGCTGGAGCTCGTCGAGCGGCGCGCCCGTGCCCACCCGGCGATGCTCGACGGCTACCGTGCGCTCACCGACCACGCCGCCCAGCTCGAGGAGACCGACCCCGCCTCGAAGGGCTCCTTCTTCTACCTCTCGAACGAGAGCGCACAGCGGCCGGAGGTCGTCCGGCACCACGAGCGGCTGGACCGGCTCTCGCCGTCGGGCGACGTGCTCCTCACCGAGGGCGACCACTCGTCGGAGTTCGACGAGTCCTGGCCGGTCGTCCCACCGTTCGGCCCGTTCCCGAAGGCGCTGCGGAACACCTACCCGTTGACCGCGGAGATGCCGAGCCGGCTCGACCGCGACGCCTACGAGGCCGCCGCCCGCGGCGTGGCACGGCTCGCCGAGGGGAACCCCGACGTGTCGTTCACGCTCGCCCACGAGGACTGGCCGGAGAGTGCGCTCGCGCTCGTTCCGGAGTCGATGACCGTCGAGAGCCTCTGGCACGGTGACCGCTGAGGACGGGGCGCTCGCACCACCACGAGCGCCGCCGCACAAGACAAGATAGTAGTCCGTCGGCCCCCGACACCGTGCCATGACCGACTACTTCGAGGTCCTCGAGCGCGACGGCGCGGCCCGTCTGGCCGAACTCCGGCTGACGGAGCCGGTGACGACGCCGGCGCTCGTGGACGACTACGTCGACGACGCCGGGAGCCTCTGGACGGGCGAGCGCGAGCTCCCCGACGGCGACGAGTCCCGACTGACCGTCCTCCCGCACCGGGGGCTCCCGGCGGGCACCGCCGACGAGGTCGCCGACTCCTTCGCCGTCGACTACCCGGACGTGGACTATCCGAGCGCCGCCGTCGTCTCCGCCGAGACGGCCGCCGACCACGGCGCTGACGCCTACGTCGTCTCCGACGCCGGTGGCTCGCTCGGCCACGGCGCCGGCATGAAGGACCTCGTGCTCGGCGTCCGCGAGGCCATCCCGGACGACACCGGACTCTACCTCTCCGGCGTCGCCACCCCGCGGAACGTCGCCGTCCTCGCCTACGCCGGTGTCGACCTGTTCGACGCCCACCGGGCGTACGTCCGCGGCACCGAGGGCCGCTACCTGACGACCGACGACGCGTACTTCCTGGCGGACCTCGACGAGCTCCCGTGTGCCTGTCCGGCTTGCTCGAAACCGCGCGAGGAGTTCGACCGCGAGGACTGTGCGGCGCACAACGTCAACGTACTGGAGGCCGAGCTACGCCGGGTCCGCCGACGCATCCGCGACGGCCGTCTGCGCGACTACATCGAGGGCCAGGCCCGACAGGACCAGTGGCTCACGGCGCTCTTTCGGGAGCTCGACCAGCAGTACGGCTATCTGGAGGCGCGGACGCCCGTCTACCGTGGCGCGGACCTCGACGCGGCGACGGAGGACACCATCCGCCGCGTCGAGATCCAGCGCTTCGCCGAGCGCGTGACGACCCGGTACCGGAGCCGGTTCGACGACCACCCGCTCGTGCTCGTCCCGTGCTCGGCCGCGAAACCCTACAGCGAGTCACAGAGCCACCGGCAGTACATGGACGCCATCCAGTTCCGGGGCCACATCGTCTCGATGACATCGCCCATCGGCGTCGTCCCCCAGGAGCTGGAGACGACGTACCCGGCCCAGCACTACGACTCCGTGGTGACGGGCCGCTGGAGCGCGGACGAGGTCGAGTTCGTGAGCGAGGTGCTCGGGCGCTACCTCGACCGGAGCGACTACCCACGCATCGTCGCACACGTTCCGGACGACTATCGGCCCATCCTCGAACGCATCGAGGACGACCTCGACGTCCCCGTCGAGTACCCCGTCGTGGACCACCCGACGACGAGCGAGAGCCTCGGGAACCTGCGCGACGCCCTGGACGGCGAATCGGCGTACAGCAAGCGCGAACGGGAGCACAACACGGTCCGTGCGCTGGCGGACGTCCAGCTCGGCGACGGCGCGGGCGACGCGCTGTTCGAGTCGTTCCAGACCACCAGCCGGTACCCGAAGCTCCAGGTCCGCGACGACGACGGCACCCAGCTCGCCGCACAGGTGCCGAGATATGGCACGCTCTCGTTCACCCTGGAGGGGGCCCGCCGCTGGGACGCGAGCGACGCGCCGACGAAGCGCGTCGAGATCGATGGCTTCGTGCCGCACGGAAGCGTGCTCGCGCCGGGCGTCGTCGACGCCGACGAGGACATCCGCGTCGGCGACGAGGTCGTCATCGAGGGCCCTGCGGCCTACGCCATCGGTCGTGCGCAGATGCACGGCGCGGCGATGGTCGAGAGCACGCGCGGCGAGGCGGCGTCGGTCCGCCACGTCGCGGAGAAGTAGTCAGGTCGACCGTTCGCCGGCGACGTGGGCCTGTCTGGCGACGTACTTCGCGACCGGGTCGGCCTCGAGGTGGACGCGCTCGCCCGGCTCGCGCCCGGCGAGTGTCGTTCGCTCGCGCGTTTCCGGGATGACGGCGACGGCGAACCGGTCTGTTTCGAGGTCGGCGACGGTGAGACTGACACCGTCGACCGCGACACCGCCTTTCTCGACGAGCAGGCCGGTGAAGCCGTCGCGGACAGCGAACTCGTAGCGCCAGCCGGTCCCCGTCGACTCGACGGCGAGCAGTTCGGTCGTGGTCTCCACACAGCCCCGGACGAGGTGGCCGTCGAGTCCGTCCGAGAGCGTCAGCGGCGGCTCCAGGTTGACTGCTGTCCCGACGGGTCGGTCGGCGAGCAGCGTCCGTGCGACGGTCTCGCCGCTGCAGTACGCTTCGAAACAGTCGGGGCTGACGGCGGTGGCGGTGAGGCAGACGCCGTCGACCGCCACGCTGTCGCCCGGTGCGGGGTCGACGTGTCCGTTCGTCTCGATGCGCAGTTCGTGGCCCTCTCCGACGGGCTCGCTCGCGGTCACCCGGCCTGTCCCGGGGACGACACCAGTGTACATTGCAGTTCGACGGGGCCGCCGAGATTGTAAATCCGTTATGAATCACAGATTCGTGAAGGCGTCGGCTACCAACTGGTTGCCTGCCGAGTTTATAGGTGCTGAGTTGCTGTGTGTACCCGATGAGCCTCGAGTCGTGCGTGACGGGACAGGATGGTTGCGGGCGGGGGAGACCAGCGCGGAGCGACTCGAGCGGCCCACGAACCGGTGGCCTTCCGGGGTGAGGAGGATGGAGAACTACCCGATCCGAGACGAGGCGGTGCTGTTCGCAGCAGCGACAGCCGGCCTGCCGCACAGGCGCGTCCCCGAGCTCGTGGGGGTCGTGCAGGCCGACCTCGGCCTCCGGGTCGACGACTACCGGAACCGCTACGAGTGCGTCCACGAGACGAGCGACGCGTTCGTCTTCCTCGTCGAAGGCGGCCACTGGGCGACCATCGGGGACCGCCTGGGCTTCGATTCGACCGACTCCCGGGCGGTCGAGTGCGCCCACATCGAGCATCTTCGGCGGCTCGCGCGGGAGGCCGACCGGGTCCAGGAGTTCGCGGCGGCACTCGAGGTGCGCGAGTGCGTCGTCATCGGGAAGGACACGCCGCAGGCCGCGACGGACGGCGGGAACACGACGACCGACGGCGGGACACGGTAGTCAGGCCTCGTCGCTGGCGACCCGGTGGGCGTCCTCGACGACGCCCCGGAGCGACGCCTCGTCGTCGGCCCGGGTCAGGTGGCTGGTGCACTCGCAGTCCGAGCAGCCGAAGCCGACGACCGCGTCGGGGAGCTGCCGTGCGACGGCGCACTCCACGTCATCGGCGGTGCGGATGTCGCCCCGGACCGTCGCCGCATCGTGGCCGAGCAGGTAGTCGACATGCCAGTGGCGCACGTCGTGCTCGCCAGACGCGACCTCGCGGTGGCGGTCCAGCCGCGAGAACCCGCCGCTGCCGAGCGCGCTCCCGGTGTAGCCGTACCAGCCCGCGTCCAGCGCCACCTCGCCGAGGGCACCGACTTCGAGCGTGACGGGGCGTTCGAGTTCCACGAGCAGCGTGTAGGTTCCGCCGGCCATGCGCTGACGTGGTGGTGGCGACCGCAAGAAGCCGCCGGTCCGCGACGACGCGACCGACTTTTGTGTCGTCGCCCCCGAGTCGGGAGCGTGACTCGACTCGACCGCCGACGTGCGTGGCTGTGGGGCCCAGCGGTCGGCTGGGGGACGGTCGTGCTCGTCGCCTCGCTGGTCGACCCGCCCGGCGCGGCGACGGCGACGACCGGTCCGTTCGGCGTCCTGGCGGCGGACAAGTGGCAACACGGGCTCGCCTACGCGGTGCTCGGCGGGCTGGTCGCCCGGGCACTCGGCCGTCGAACGGCGCGGGCGGCGCTGCTGGCGGTCGGAGTCGCCGTCGCCGTCGGCTTCGGCGTGGAGCTGCTCCAGTCGTTCGTCCCCTGGCGGACGGCCTCGCTCGTCGACGGGGCAGCGAACGCAGTCGGCGCTGTCGTCGGCGTGGCCGGCTGGCAGTTCGCGTCGAAAAGGTCTCCCAGCGGCTGGGAACGCTCGTAACCGGCTTTTCTCCGGCGATGCGACTGTCGTGTATGAGCCGACAGCAGAGCTGCACGCGACGGACCGCACTCCGGGCACTCGGCGTCGGAGCCGGGCTCGCGGCGACCGGCGCGACGGTGACCGCACAGGACCAGCCGACGTTCGACGGCTGGCTGGACAACGTCGGCAACTACGACGGGGTCGTCGACGAGACCGGCACGGACAGCGTGACGGTGCAGGTCGGGAGCCAGGCCAACGGCGGCGCGTTCGGCTTCTCGCCGCCCGCCATCCGGGTCGACCCCGGCACGGAGGTCGTCTGGGAGTGGACCGGTGACGGCGGCGTCCACAACGTCCTTCCGGAGTCCGGCGACTGGGGCTCCGAACTCGTCGGCGAGGCCGGCCACACCTACTCACGGACGTTCGAGGAGGTGCAGGTGGTGAAGTACTACTGCGAACCCCACGAGGGCATGGGGATGAAAGGTGTCGTCGTGGTCGGCGACGCCGGCCCGTCTGGCGGTGGGAGCAGCGACGGCGGCCAGGAGAGCTTCGAGGAACCGGACTACGGCGGCTGGTTCGACGACGTGGGCAACTACGAGTCGACCGCGAACGAGACCGGCACGGACAGCGTGACGGTGCAGGTCGGGAGCCAGGCCAACGGCGGCGCGTTCGGCTTCGCCCCGCCGGCGGTCCGCGTCGACCCCGGTACGGAGGTCGTCTGGGAGTGGACCGGCGACGGCGGCGTCCACAACGTCCTTCCGGAGTCCGGCGACTGGGGCTCCGAACTCGTCGGCGAGGCCGGCCACACCTACTCACGGACGTTCGAGGAGCCCGGCATCCACAGATACTACTGCGAACCCCACGAGGGCATGGGGATGAAGGGTACGGTCGTCGTGACCGGTGCGGCGGAAGCCGGCGGCAGCGGTGAGAGCGAGGCCGGGGGCTGGACCGAGCCCACCGCGCAACCGCGGCCGGTCGGCGAGTCCAGCATCGAACCCCTGGAGCTCGCCTTCGTCGGCGGGTTCGGCTCGCTGCTGCTGTTCCCCGCGCTCGTCGGTGTCGCGATGGCGCTCGGCTCCGACGGACGCCCGGACGACGAGCCCAGCGGCGGGAACTGACCGACGGCGGTCGCATCAAAAACCGAACTGTATTAGTGCCCCCGTTCGGAGTAGCCGGGTACGGATGTACGACCCGTCCGCGACGGACGAACCGGAGTTCCAGGCGGTCGTCGACGCCCTCGACGACGAGGATTGCCACGCGATCATCGAGGCGCTCGACGAGCCGATGACCGCCAGTGAGCTCTCCGACGAGTGCGGGATTCCGCTCTCGACGACCTACCGGAAGCTCGAACGGCTCACCGAGTCGTCGCTGCTCGTCGAGGAGACCCAGCTCCGTCCGGACGGCCGTCACACGTCGCAGTACCGGGTCAACTTCGAGGACGTCACAATCATGCTCGCCGAGGACAACTCGCTCGAACTACGCATCGCTCGGCCGCCCGAAACGCCAGACGAACGCCTCGCGTCGATGTGGGAGGAGGTGCGCAAGGAGACATGACACACCTCTCAGCCCTCGTCATCGCGTTCAAGACGCTCGCGCTCGTCTTCGGCGGCCTCATCACCTACTTCGCGGCGAAGGCGTACCGCCGGACCGGCTCGCCCGCGCTGCGCGCGCTGGCGGTCGGCTTCGGCTTCGTCACGCTCGGGGCGATGCTGGCCGGGGCGATGGACCAGTTCATCATGGGCCCCGCCGACCGCACCGTCGCGCTGGCCATCGAGAGCCTGCTGACCACCGTCGGCTTCGGCGTCATCCTCTACTCGCTGTACGCGGACTGAGCCCTCCGCCGACCCGAAGCGGATTTACGCACACGACCGTTGTTCTCCGGCAATGAGCAAGCCCAGCCCCGAAGTGTACGAGCAGGGGAAGGGGATGGACGCCCACAACCAGGTGATGCGTCGCATCCGCGCCGAGAAGGAGGAGACGTACGACCCTCACGAGCCGACGCGGGTGTGGATCGACGAGGACAACACGCCCGGCGGCGTGTTCCAGAGCCTGACCATCATCCTCAACACCGGTGGCTGCCGGTGGGCCCGCGCCGGCGGCTGCACGATGTGTGGCTACGTCGCCGAGTCCGTCGAGGGCGGCTCGGTGAGCCACGACGCGCTGATGGACCAGATCCAGGTCTGTCTCGACCACGAGGCGGAGAACGCCGACGGGCCGAGCGACCTCGTGAAGATCTACACCTCCGGGAGCTTCCTCGACGAGCGCGAGGTCGGCGGGGAGACGCGCCGCGCCATCGCGGAGACGTTCGCGGACCGCGAGCGCATCGTCGTCGAGTCGCTGCCCGACTTCGTCGACCGCGAGAAGATAGGAGAGTTCACCAGCCACGGGCTGGACACCGACGTCGCCATCGGGCTGGAGACCGCGACCGACCGCGTGCGCCACGACTGCGTGAACAAGTACTTCGACTTCGCCGACTTCGAGGATGCCTGCTCGGAGGCCGTCGCGGCGGACGAGGCGAGCGGCGAGGGGGAGGGCGACGCCGGCGTGAAGGCGTACCTGCTGATGAAGCCGCCGTTCCTCTCGGAGCCGGAGGCGCTCGACGACATGAAGTCCTCCGTGCGTCGCTGCAGCGAGGTCGACGGCTGTCACACCGTCTCGATGAACCCCTGCAACGTCCAGCGCTACACGATGGTCGACGAGCTGTTCTTCCGCGGCGGCTACAGGCCGCCGTGGCTCTGGTCGGTCGCGGACGTGCTCGAATCGACGGCCGGCTGCGACGCCATCGTCGTCTCCGACCCCGTCGGCCACGGCTCCGACCGCGGCGCGCACAACTGCGGCGACTGCGACGACCGCGTCCAGACGGCCATCAAGGACTTCGACGTACGACAGGACCCGTCGGTGTTCGAGCAGGTGTCCTGCGACTGCGAGCTGACGTGGGAGGCGGTCGTCGAGCGCGAGACCAGCTACAACATGCCGCTCGCGCGGTAGTCACTCCACGGGCGTCGTCTCGTTCTCGCCAGTCCCGGTCCGTTCGTCCGAGGCCTCCGACGCAGACGACATCGCCAGTGGCACGTGCAGCGTGACGACGCTGCCGCGGGGCTCGTTGTCCTCGAAGCTGATCCAGCCACCCGACTGCGTGACGACCCAGTTCACCAGCCAGAGGCCGAGCCCGCTGGCGTGCCTGAGCTGGGTGATCTCCTGCTCCTCCGAGATGAGTGCGCGCTCGGAGGCGGGGATACCCGGGCCGTCGTCGGCGACCGACACCTGGAGCACGTCCGGGTCGGTTTCGCCGCGGCGCGCGCTCACGTGGACGTTCGGCGTGCCGGTGTCGTTGTGCTCGACGGCGTTCTCGATGACGTGGAAGATGGCGGTCCGGAGCAGGTCGTCGGCACGGACCTGCGCCGACTCCGGCAGGTCGGTCGTGAACTCGGCCTCGGGGTGCTCCTCGGCGACCTGCGCGATGGAGGTGCTGACGCTCTCGTGGACGTTCACCGGGCCGGTCGCCGCGTGGTCGCGGTCGAGGGTGCGCTCGACGGCACGGGTCTTCTCGGCGAGGCTGATGAGGTCGTCCGCGCGGTCGATGATGGTCTCGGAGTAGCCGATAGCGGCGGTCCCGTCGACCACGTCGCCGAGCATCTCCGCCGAGCCCTTGATGATGTTCATGCCGTTTCGCAGGTCGTGTCGGAGCACGCGGTTGAGGATCTCGACGCGCTTCTGTCGCTCCTTGCGTTCGGTGATGTCGGTGTAGACGCCGAAGGTACGGGGGGAGGACTCGTCGAGGTCGACGGGGACGACGGTCATCAGGAAGTCACGCAGGCCGTCGGTCGTGCGTCGTTTCACCTCGCGCTCGACGAGCTCGCCCCGGTAGGCCTGGTCGTTGATGTGGTCGCTCTCGGTCTCCCGGTCCGGCGGGACGATGAACTCGTCGAGGTTGCCGCCGACGATCTCGTCGGCGTCGTAGCCGAACACCTGCTCGAACGCGCTGTTTATCTCGACGACCGTCGGGTAGCCGTCCTCGTGGACCGCGTAGACGACGGGGTCGGGCACGTTCTGGAACAGCGCGGCGAACCGGTCGCGCTCGTCCTTGAGTTCGGCCTCGAACGAGGCGCGTTCGAGCGCGTCGGCGACGTGGGTCAGCAGCAGCTCCGTGAGTTCGAGGTCCGTCCGGTCGAAGGCATCTACCTCGTCGGAGACGGCCTGGAAGACGCCCTCGTCGCCGACGGGCACGGAGAGCAACGAGCGGTACGTCCGGTCCTCCGGTTCGGCCGCGTTGTCGGCGGTCACGTCGTCGATGAGGAACGACTCCCCCGTGCGGTGCGTCTTCCCCGCGAGGCCCTGGGTGATGGGGGCGCGCTCGCTGTAGCCTTCCGGTTCGATCTCCGAGGAGAGCGCGCGGGAGACGAGGAAGTCGTCGGCGACCTCGTCGACACAGCAGATGTCGAAGTCGAGGACGCGCTCGGCGGCCTCGACGGTCAGCGCCCAGATCTCATCACGCGTCTCGCAGTCGTCGAGGTCGGAGGCGATCGCGTGTAGCGCCTCTATCTTGCGTTTCTGTTCGACGAGTTCGGCCTCCATGCGCTTGCGTGCGGAGATGTCCCGCACGACGACGGCGGTGCCCTCGAAGGTCGTCTCCTGCGGGAGCACCGCGATGGTCGCCTCGTACTCGACGACCTCCTCGTCCCCGAAATCGAGCTCGAACGTCCGTGTCTCGCCGTCGGACAGCGCCGCGAACTCCTCGCGACCGCGCTCGATGTGCTCCCGGGGCAGGACCTCGTCCACGTGGCGGCCGATGAGGTCCTCGCGTTCGTAGCCGGTCATCTCGGCCAGCACGTCGTTGACCGCGTGGAAGTGGCCCGACTCGTCGAGCGCGAACACGCCGTCGCCAGCCGCCTCGACGATCGTCTGGTGCCGTTTGAGGTCGCGTTCGCGGGTGCTCCGGTCGAGGGCGGCCTGCGTCGTCGACGCGAGGATGTTCACCATCTGCACGTCGGTTCGGTCGAAGGCGTTGCGTGCCCGGGCACCGAAGACGAGGATGCCGTGGTCGCCCAGTGGGACGACGATGGCGCTCTCGAGGTCGAGTGAAGGGGGTATCGCGGTCCGGGCCGTCGCCGCCTCGTTGATAACGGCCGTCTCGCCGTTCTCGAACGCGTTCCAGACGAGCCCGTCGTCCGCGCCGAGCGTGGTCGGCTCGTCGAAGTGGCTGGCGACCTCGTCGGTGGCCGAGACGGGCACGAGCACCTCGCTGTAGTCGTCGTAGAAGAACACGCCGGCGTAGGGCTGGTCGAGGACGGTCCGTGCGGCCTCGACCGCGAAGTCCGCGACGCGTGTCGGCTCCTCGACGCCGACGAGCTCGCTCGTCATCGCCTGGAGGGACTCGACGGTCTCGCGGCGGTTCACGCGGTCGCTCACGTCCTGAACGAACGAGAGCGCGCCGAGTACGGTCCCGTCGTCGGTCAGCGTCGTGTTGTACCACTCGCAGGTCAGCTCCGTCCCGTCGGCGGTGACGTTCCGGTTCACGTTGACCGACGGCACCTCGCCGTCGGGCGAGAGCGCGGCGTCCGCGATGGGCCGGACGGCCTCGCGCTCGTCGGGTGGGACGAGCAGCTCCACGACGGGCTCGCCGATGGCCTCGGACGCTTCGTAGCCGAAGATGTCGGCCGCGCCGTCGTTCCAGGCGGTGATGTGGCCGTCGGCGTCCACCTCGACGACGGCGAGTGGTGCCTGCTCGTAGACGAGTCTGAGCCGGTCGAGCTCGCTGTCGAGGGGCAGGCTGTCCTCCGGCTCGACGACGGCGGCGATGCGGTCGCGGAGTACGTCGGGGCCGGCCGAGGTGGGGACGTAGCCGTCGACGCCGGCCGCGACCGCCTCGCTCGCCAGCGCTTCGTCGCCGTCCTCGGCGAGAAGGAAGACGGGGAGCGCCGGCCACCGCCTGCGGACCGACTCGAGCAGGTCGAGAGGGTCACCCGCGACGGTGTCCGTCGCGACGACACAGTCGACGTCACCGTCGAGCACGTCCAGAGCCGACGCGGTATCGGCTGCGGTACTCATCGTCCATGGAAGCGACTCCACCATCTCCGTCCGCACGTCGCCGGGGGGAGCGACGAGCAGGACGCGTCTCGTACGTCCGTTCATGCGACTCTCGGCGGCACACGCGCCACCAGTTACACGAGCCGAGGACAGCCACCGTCTTTAATGCTTTAGCCGTTACGAGCCTCGACTCGGGACCTGACCCCGCGTCGAATCGCCCTACTCGGCGGCGAAGCCGCGCAGGAGCGGCCGACCGTCGGTGCCGCCGACGTCAGCGAGCGCAGCGCGCTCCGGGTGGGGCATCAGCACTGCCACGGAGTCGCGCTCGCCGACGACGCCCGCGACGTTGTGCTTCGAGCCGTTCGGGTTCGCCTCGTCGGTGAGGTTGCCGTCGGCGTCGCAGTAGCGGAACAGCACTCGCTCATTGGTCTCCAGCTGGGTGAGTCGGTCCTCGCTGATCTCGTAGCGTCCCTCGCCGTGGGCGATGGGCAGCTCGATGACCTCGCCCGCCTCGTAGCCGGCGGTCCAGGGCGTGTCGGCGCGCTCGACGCGGACGTGGACGTGCTCGCACTGGAACCGGGCGCTCGCGTTCGTGGTGAACGCCCCCTCCGTGAGGCCGGACTCGCAGCCGACCTGTGCACCGTTGCAGACTCCGAGGACGGGGACGCCCTCGCTCGCCAGCTCGCGCACCTCGTCCATGACGGGCGAGCGGGCGGCCATCGCGCCGGCGCGGAGGTAGTCGCCGTAGGAGAAGCCGCCGGGGAGCATGACGCCAGTGGTGTCCGCGGGGAGGCCGTCCTCGTGCCAGACGATCTCGGCGTCGATACCGAGGTCGGTGAGGGCACGGAGGGCGTCGCGGTCGCAGTTCGAGCCGCCGAAGCGGACGACCGAGACCGTCATTCGCGCGGGACGACCTCCACGTCGTAGTCGTGGATGGTCGGGTTCGCGAGCAGGCGCTCTGCCATCTCCGAGGCGCGCTCGCGGGCGGCGTCCTCGTCGTCGGCGTCGAGGTCGACCTCGAAGCGGTCGGCCGAGCGCAGCCCCGACAGCTCGAAGCCCAGGCGCTCCAGCGCGCGCTTGGTCGTCTCGGCCTCGGGGTCGAGGACTCCCTGCTTGAGTCGGACGGTCACCGTGGCGGTGTAGGCGCTCATCACCTGGACAGGCGCGTTCGTGTTCAAAAACTCTTGTGACTCGCGGCTGTGATGCACGTTCGTGGATAGTCGTCGGCGCGCACTCCCCCGGCGTCACTCGCCGTGGGTGAACCCACGGTCCGGGAGCGGCTCGCCGTCGACGGTGACGATGGGGTCGTCGTCACCCGGTTCTCCGTCCGCCGCTTCGGTGACCTCCCCGACGACCGACAGCGGCACCGGACAGTCGGCACGGACGTCCTCGACCCGGTCCGCGGGCACCGTACAGACCAGCTCGAAGTCCTCGCCGAAGTACCAGCCCAGTTCGCGGACCGTCGCCTCGCTCCCCGCGAGTTCCTGGACTGCGTCGTCGACCGGCACCGCGTCGCCGTCGAGCGCCAGCCCGCAGTCGCTCGCCTCGGCGAGCTGGTGACAGGAGCGCGCGAGTCCGTCGCTGGAGTCCATCATCGCCGTCGCATGCCCGGCCAGCGCCAGCCCCGCGGCCACCCGCGGCTCGAACCGGAACAGCTCGTTCGCGCGCTCGGTCTCGCCCGCCTCGAACAGCCGGAGCGCCGCGCCGCTCCGGCCGAGGGTCCCGGTCACGCAGAGCCGGTCGCCCGGCTCCGCGCCAGCCCGGCCCACCGGCTCGTCGGTCCGCCCGAGCGCCGTCGTCGCCACCGTGAACTCCTGGTGCGTGTCGAGGTCCCCGCCGACGTACTCCGCGCCGACCGTCTCGCAGACCGCCGTCGCGCCCCGCAGGAAATCGCGGAGCTCCGATTCTTCGAACTCCGGTGCCGCGTACACCGCCACCGCCGCCGTCGCCTCCGCACCAGTCGCCGCCACGTCCGACAGCGACGCGCCGACCGCCCGCCAGCCCGCCGTGTACCGCGTCGTCCCCGCGGGGAAGTCCGTCCGGTCGTGGAGCATGTCCGTCGTCACGACCGTCCCGTCGACCACCGCCGCGTCGTCCCCCGCGTGGTCGACGAGGTCGCCGACGAGCGAAAGCGCCGCCCGTTCGTTCATGTCGGCCGTGTGTTTCGTGGCGGTCGGCAAAAGGAACGCGGTCCGAACACGTGATTCAGCGAGGTTGCAGGAGGAACAGCAGTGGACTCGAACAGTCAGAACGCCCCCTCCCGCTCACTCCCACCCGACCGCACAGCATCGCACCTCAGACCTCCCCAGCCGCTTGCGATGCTCGCTACGCTTCTCATCCCTCGCACGGATGGGTCGCGGTCTCGCTTCGTTCGACACGCTCGCCAGTCGCGCGCCATGCCGGCTGGTTCGACGACGCCGTCACCAACCCCACGGCCAAGACACCCCGCGCCGGCAGGCGCGTGGGTGTCGAGGGGGAGGGCTGGCGCGGTGCTGTGCGGGGCGGGACTAAAGGGGCGAGGCGCTCGGCGACGGCGGCTGAAGTGAGGACCGCAGCGGAGCGAGGACCGCAGCGAAGCCCCCGAGCCGAGCGCCTCGGGGCTTTCTGGCTGTTCGAGTACCAGCGCGTTCCCACGACAATCGAACCTGGCCTGGGAGCATCGCGAGCAGAGACCGAATCAACTCAACCCTTCAAAAGCGGGTTCGACGCGACTAAACCCACACCAGCCACAACAGACGATATGCGACAGTTCGTCATCTGCGGTCACGAGGTCCCCACGTCGCCCGATTTCTCGCTGGACGCGCTCGCGAGCGAGGCGGGGCGGCTCGACCTGCTCTGTCGGTGTCTGAACGCGGCGTTCCTCACGAGTCACGGCCTGCGCGACGACGTGCGGGTGCATCTGGTCCTGCAGGACGAGTTCACCGTCACCGTGGACGGGGCGACGGTGCGGAACCTGCACCCGGACGAACGCTCGACCGCCGCGCTGGTCCGGACGGCGCTGGAACACCGCGAGGATGCCATCGGCCACCAGCCCGCGGAGTCGTCGCCGGGCATCAGCATCCGGCGGGTGGGGCTCGACGTGGTGCTCGAGGAGTGCGCGCGGGACGGAACCGTGGTCCAGCTCCACGAGGACGGCGAGGCCGCCAACGAGGTCAAGCCGCCGGAGAACCCGACGTTCGTGCTCTCGGACCACCGCGATTTCACCGACGCTGAGGCAACGATGCTCGCCGAAACCGCCGACCAGCGCCTCCGGCTGGGGCCGACGCTGCTGCACGCCGACCACGCCGTCACGGTCGCACACCACTACCTCGACACCGACGCCTACACGCGCTTCTGACAGTCGAGTAGAAGGTCGAAATTAAGTAGCTGGCCTTCAGAGGGTGATTCATGTCTACCGACTCCCCCGACACCTGCCGGTTCTGTACGCGCATCGTCACCCCGACGGCGACCGACACCGTCCATCGCATCTACACCCGTCGGGTCGATGGCGACGCCGCGACCGTCGAGACGAGCGAGCGCTTCGCCTGCGACCACTGCTTCGATGACGTCCGCGCACTCGCCGCCGACATGCAGCACCGTCACATGATCGACCGCGCCACCCTCGCCGACCACGACTGCAGCCTCTGTGGCGGCGACGTCACCCCCGACGCCGGCGCGACACAGCTCGATGTCGACCAGGACCGATACGTGCTCTGTCCCGACTGCACCGACGTGTTCGACGAGTTCTGTGCATCGGTCCCCGAGACGGCACCCGAATCGCGCACCGGCACGACGTCCGCGACCGAGGTCGTCGCCGACGGCGGCACTCCCGAGGAGGACGGCTCCGACCTCGGCACCGTCCTCGACTCCGGCCTCGACGACGTCGTGGAGGGCGACCGCGTCCACTTCGACCTCCGTCGCGACACCGGTGACGGCTCCGCCCCCACCGAGACGGTCTCCGGCGACGTCACCAGCGCCGACACCAGCTACATCGGCGGCTCCACCATCTACGTCGACGGCGACGACGACGAGGAGTACCGCGTCGAGTCCAGCTTCTCCTCCGACGCCGTGCGCGTGACCACCGTCCACGGCCACGATCTCCAGTTCGAGGGCCACCTCGACGAACTCCGCGTCGACCGGTGAATCGTCGGGCGATTCGGAAGCGTTAAAAGTCGCCCACTCGTCTATCTCGAATGCGGGCCGGTGGGGTAGCTTGGTATCCTTCGGCCTTCGGGTGGCCGTAACCGCGATTCAAATTCGCGCCGGCCCACTTATCCCGCATTCTGCACCGACGAGCGCCTGCCAGGAGTCCGTCGTGGGTGAACGACTCGTGCCGCGTGTCCGACCCGCACCGAGATTTAAGTGGAAGCAGATTGACTCTCCGTCGGAATGAACGCAGGGGTTATCGCGAAGATAGATGGCTCGTTGAACGGACTCACTACGTCTCAGTTCGATGACGACGGCAACTCCGTCATCGAGGTCGGTCGATTCACCCAGACGAAAGCTGGGAACAGGGTGGTCGTCGGGGCGGCCGCAAGGGAACGGAACCTGGAGGACACGGGGTACACGATCCGAGGAACGGAGATCGAGGAGGTGAGTGACGAGGGGACGATCACCGAGTACACCGAATTCCTCACCGTCCCTGGGGAGTTCGTGGTCGTGAGTAGCGGTGATGGGTCGTTCGCGTTCGATCTGATCGGGCGGGTCGGTGAGGCCGACATCGAGCGAGCCACCATCGACCTCGATGGTTACATCGGCAGTGTCGAGTCCGCCGAGGCGTGGAAGGTGGGCTTCTACGACCACGACGGCCAGGCGGACAACGGCGTCGTGTACGGCGACGACATCCTCGGTGACGGGGAGTTCGGTGGCGTGGTCGACCAGGCGAGACTGAACCAGCTGGGTGTGACGTACGAGAGCCAATCGGGCGAGACGGTGAAACTGGACATCACCGAGAGCGGCTATCTCAACGTCTACTCCCCGGGCTTCGACTCGCTGGAGTTCGCGGATTTCATCGCTGGCAGCATCGCACCGTTCATCGAGCTATCGTGAGGGGGCGGTAGCCCGTCGCGTTCGCGCTCATCTGTTCGCGGCTGGGTACAGCACGCTCGTCGTCTCGGACCGGCCCGAGCCGAACGTTTTACTCCCCACGGCCTCCCAGGCCATGCCATGGACGACTCCGACGAGCACGACGCCATGTCAGACGAGCCACTCGGCGACAGCCTGTTCGGCCGTTTCGGTGACGCCGACGTCGACCCGGTCGAGGCCGTCAGGGAGGAGCGCGAATGACGACCGTCGTCGATACGGACGTCTTCCTCGCCGCGCTGGTCGCCGACGACGAGCACGGCGGGACGGCCCGAGCGTTCCTCAACGAGACCGAGGACCTCGCCACGTCGACGCTGACGATGCTGGAGCTGCAGTCGATCCTCGTCGACGGGGCGGGGATGGACGGGACGGCGGTCGGGGATGCCTGTGCGGACATCGTCGACGAGGTGGAGGTGTACGAGGCGGACATGGACGACTTCGGGCTGGCGAAGGCGATGCGCGACGGGACGGATCGTGGCGAGGACCTGACGAACAACGACTGGACGCTGCTCGCGATGGCGGCGGACCTCGGCGCGGACCTGGCGACGTTCGACGAGCGGAAACAGGCCCAGGGTGCGGTCGCGCCCGAGCCCTGACGGCCAGTACGCCCAAGTGACAGCTTCGCGCAGTGGGTACCAGTTGCGAATGTCACCGAAAGACAATACCGGGGGTGGGCGCGCAGACGGGGGGCGTCGGGAGTGTCCGAACTGCGGTGTGAGTCTTGACCCGTCGACCGACGTCTGCCCTCGCTGCGGCGTCGAACAGGCCGAAGGTGGCCGCCGCGGAACGTCCGCCAGGCGGTCGGGGACGACACGCCCCGGGAGCGACGAGAGCGAGCGGGACAGGACGGCTCGTTCACCCCGGCGGCGGAGCGGCGACGGGGCGAGAGACGACAGGCGGACGGTAGAAAACAGGCGGGCGAGAGACGACGGGAGCGGCCAGCGCGACTGCCGCAACTGCGGCGTGAGTCTCGACCCGTCGACTGACATCTGCCCGCGCTGTGGCGTCGACCAGACCGGGAAGACGTCGCCGGACTCGAAGCGCAGTCGACGGGACCGGGACGACGGTCAGTCGGCGGCCGCCAGCACGGACCGACGGAAACCGAACCACGACCGCTCCGGACGACGTGGGCCCGACGACGGACCCGACCGCTCCGGACGACGGGGCGACCGACACAGCAGCGACAGTCGAGACAGGCGGGCGGACGAGCCGAGAGCGGACCGGGACCGCACACCGGCCCGGAACCGCGAGGACCCCGGTGCCGACGACGACCGCCAGCCTCGTGCTGCCGACCGCCGGCACGGGGAGCGCGAGACGGACCGACGCGACGACCGTCACGAGTCCCGCGGCCGTCGTGAGCGTTCCGCCGACCACGGGCGGCGGGGCCGTGGCGACGACCGCCGTCGGTCCCACGACGACGAGCGCCGAGCGCACGACCCGGGCGGTCGACGGCGGGACCCCGAGCCCGAGTCGAGCCGTCGCGACCCAGAGCCAGCGCCGGGACACCAGGAACGCGACCGGCGCGACGAACCGGTGCACCGCGACGACCGACGGGACCGGCACGCCGACGCGCCACCGGCATCGAACAGTCACCGGGAGACCGACCGCCGAGGCCGCCGCGAAGAGCCCGTCGGCGACGGTACGCCCGGCGGCGGGACGACGACGCGGACGGAGGCGGTCGAGCGGGACGAGCAACCGCCACCGCGCGAGCAGGGGTCCGAGACGGGACAGCGGGGGGACGACGGCGAACCGCCGCGGGAGGACACCGGCGGCGCGGGCGGGGGAGGCGTCCGTACGCCGGGCGACGGTGTGGACCGGTCGGCAGACCAGCATCCCGACACGCGGGGGCCGGACAGCCTCGGCACCGACATGAAGTACCCCATGAACGAGGAGGGGTGGTGGAAGACCATCGCCATCGGGACGGTGCTGGAGTACCTGACGTTCCTCATCGTGCCGGGCTGGCTGCTGACGGGGTACTACGTCCGCGTGATGCGCCAGCGGCTCGCCGGCGACCCCGAGCCGCCGTCGTTCTCGGACCCCGGTGGACTGCTGGTCGACGGCATCAAGGGCTCCATCATCGCAGGCGTCTACGGCGTCATCCCGCTACTCGCGTTCGTCGTGTTCGTGCTGGGGAGCATCACGGCGATCCTGAACGGCAACTTCCAGCAGGGGCTGGGGAGCCTGCTCACCGGGGTCGTCATCTGGCTGGGACTGACCGCGCTGTTCGGCTACGCGGGCTCGGCCGGGGTGGCGCGCTTCGCCGAGACCGGCTCGATGCTGTCCGGGTTCTCGCCGAAGCTGGCGCGCGTCCTCGTCAGCGGGACGTGGTTCGTCGCCTGGGTGAAGGTGAGCATCGTCGCCGGCATCGCGTTCGCCATCTCGCTCGTCATCGCGCTCATCCCGGTCGTCCAGCTCATCACCGTCGTCGTCACGCCGGTGAAGATCAAGTACCTCGGCACGGTGTTCTCGAAGCAGTTCGCGGACGCCTACGCCAGGATCTACGGTGCCTGACAGCCCCCGTTCCGCGACGGATTCCACAGTTTCATGTGGGCTCGGTGTCGTCTGTCTCCCAATGACGGCCGGGCACCGGGGAACTGCCGGATACGGATGGGCCGACCGACGAACCACCGCGCGCTCGTGGACAACCACAGCGGCCACACCACGCACAAGCAGGGGCCGATGTTGCTAGTGGTCTGTGGACTGCCCGGCGCGGGCAAGACGACCATCGCAGAGGCGGTGACCGACCGCGTCGACGGCCGGCTCGTCCGGACCGACGTGGTGCGCAAGGAGCTCTTTCCCGACCCCGACTACACCGAGACGGAGAAGCTCGCGGTGTACGCCGAACTGCTCGCCCGCGGCCGCGAGGCCGTCGAGGACGGCGAGACGGCGGTGCTCGACGGGACGTTCAAGGAGGCACGCTTCCGCGAGGACGTCGTCGACCTCGCGGCGGACCTCGACGTCGACTTCCAGCTCGTGAAGGTCGAGTGCGACGAGGCCGTCGCACGTCGACGCATCCGCGAGCGCACCGACGACGAGAGCGACGCCGACCCGGACCTGCACTCGCGGTTCCGCGAGCTGTTCGACCCCGTCGAGTGCGACCACGTCGTCGTCGACAACTCCCGCGACCTCGACGCGACGCTCGCGCGGGTCGACGAACTGTTCCACGTGGCGGAGGTGTCGGGCGTCCCTGCCGGGGAGTGACCGTCAGAGCTCGCGCAACAGGAACTCGGACGCCGCGTCGGCGACCTTCCCGTGCTGGCCGACGAAGAAGTGGTCCGCGCCGAAGCGGACCGTTTCGACGCCCAGCTCCTCCGCACGCTCGACCATTCGCTCCCAGTCGACGACGTCGTCGCGTTCGCCGTAGCAGATTTGCACCGGGCAGTCGACCTCGTCGAGCGCGGCGACCGCGTCGAGGTCGGCGGCGAGCCGGTCGGCGGGGGCGAGCGCGCTGACCGCGCCGACGGGTACGTCGACGCTCGCGGCAGCGAGGATGGCGAGACAGCCGCCGAAGCTGAAGCCGAAGACGCCGACGCAGTCGTAGCGGTCGGCCGCCCAGCGCACGGCGTTGCGGACGTCCTCGCGCTCGCCGTAGCCCTCGTCCCAGTCGCCGTAGTCGATGCGCAGGCAGTCCACGCCGCCGGCCGTCAGCGCGTCGGCGACGGCGACCAGCCGCTTGTCGCCGCGGTGGCCGCGATGCTGTGGGTGTGGTGGGCACGCGACGACGCAGGCGTCGGCGTCGGCGGGCGCTTCGTCGAGGTTCGCACGGACGTCCCGACCGCCGGGTACGAGAACTGTATCGGCTGTCACACGTACACCTTCGGAGAGTGACGTTTTTAAGTTCACGGAGTGAAATAACGCAATATGGGAATACTATCGCGGACGTCGTACGTCCTCAAATCGAAGATCAACTCGTTGCTGAACCGGGCCGAGGACCCGACGGAGACGCTCGATTACTCCTACGAGCAGATGCGCGACCAGCTCCAGAAGGTCAAGCGCGGCATCGCCGACCTGACGACACAGAAGAAGCGCCTGGAGATGCAGAAGCGACGGCTCGAGGAGGACGTCGAGAAGCACAACCGGCAGGCTCGCGAGGCCGTCCGGCAGGACCGCGAGGACCTCGCGCGCCGCGCCCTCGAGAAGAAGAAGACGAAGATGCGCCAGATGGAGGAGCTCGACGCCCAGGTCGAGCGGCTCCAGGGCACGCAGGACCAGCTCGTCGACAAGAAGGAGACCCTCCAGCAGCGCATCGAGGAGTTCCGCACGAAGAAGGAGTCGATGAAGGCCCGCTACGAGGCCGCCGAGGCGAGCAACCGCGTCTCCGAGGCCATGACCGGCGTCGGCGACGAGATGGACGACGTCGGGATGGCCATCGAGCGCGCCGAGGAACGCACGCAGGACATGGAGGCCCGCGCAGCCGCCATGGACGAGCTGTACGACGAGGGCGCGTTCGACGACGTGCTCTCGGACAAGGACTCCATCGACCGCGAGCTCGAGGAGCTCGGCGCGTCCAGCGACGTCGAGGCGGAGCTCGACACCCTCAAGGCCGACATGGGCAAGGGCGGCGGCGGCGCCGACGCCGAGTCCGCCGACGCCGAGACCAGCGACGAGGATGTCTCCGCGGACCTGGAGGAGCTCGAGGCCGAGATGGACGCCGCCGAGTCCGGCGGCTCCGGCGACGAGGCCGTCGAGGCCGACCTGGAGGAGCTCGAAGACGAGGAGGACTCGAACGCGTAACCGCCCGCCGACTGTTCCCATCCTGCTGACGTCCCCGAAACGCTACCTCCCCGGCCCGGACGGCCCCCTACGGAGTTCGACCCCACGCTTTTCACCATCATTCCCGTCGCTCGCCGTATGGACGAAGCGGAGGGTGCGAGCGACGACAGCATGCGGAGCCGCGCCCAGGAGTCGAGCTGGAAACTGCGCGTCCTGCTGGAGGCGAACCGGTGGGTCGTCGCGGCCGGCATCGCGGCGTTCGTGTTCGTCGGCACCGTCGTGCTCGGGCTCGCCGGCTCGACCCTCGGCGTCGCGGACGTGCTGCTGGTGTTCGCACTCGCCAACACCGTCGCAGTCGTCCCGTTCGCCATCCTGCTCGCGTACGTCCTCCGCGTCGCGACGGTCGCCAAGCGGACCCTCTCCATCGGGCCGTTCATCCTGCGGAACACCGACCGCTCGTTCGACTTCGACGACGCCTGAGCGGGCGACCGGAGCGACGGGTATCACCGCTGGCACCGGCCACAAGCGTATAGTCGCAGTAGCGTGACCCAACAGCCGTGATGTGGGTTCCGGTCATCGCGGTAGGTCTCTGTGGGCTGCTCGGCGTCGGGCTCGTCCAGCTCTGGCGCGGGCGACTCACGACCAGCAACGGACGGGACCAGCTCCTGGCCGACGCCCGGTACCGGACACCGGGCGAGCCGGTCGGCCGCGACGCCGCGGCCAACCTCGCCATCGTCGCGCTCGAACTCCTCGCCCTCGCGCTGGCAGCCGTGCTGGTCGGCTACCTCCTCGTCGAGACGGCGCTCTCGCCGGCGCTGAAGCTCCTCTTCGCCGGGACCTACGGCGTCGCGGCGATACTCATCGCCCGCGCCGCCTACGTCCGTCTCGGCCTGCCCGTCCCGGGTCCCGCCGACGTCGACGACCCGCAGACGCTCGACGACCTGACCGACTCGCTGGCGGAGAGTCTCGGCCGTCCGACCGCCGCGGAGTTCGAAGCCCTCTACGCCGCGATGACGACCGCCCGTGGCGACGGCCCCGGGCCCGACGTGGTCACGGTCGCCCTCGTCGCCGCCGCCCGCGCCGACATGGACGTCGCCACCGTCGAGTACTGGGCGGCGACCAACGGCATCGCGAGCCCCGCGACCGTCGCGAACCGTCGCGACGAGCTCGCCACCGCCGGCGTGCTGAAGGCCGACTGCTTCGAGCTCGCCCGGTCCGAGTTCCAGGACGCACCGGCTGGCGACGTCGCGTCCGTGACGACGACGCTGCTGAGCTGAGCGCCCGCTCGCGGGTGTCGGCAGAAGAAGGCGGTCCGGAAGCTACCGACCGCTCACTCCAGGTCGAAGCGGTCGAGCTGCATGACCTTGCTCCACGTGTCGACGAAGTCCTCGACGAACTGCTCCTCGCCGTCGTCGGCACCGTAGAACTCCGAGACGGCCCGGAGCCGGGCGTTCGACCCGAAGACGAGGTCCACGCGGCTGGCCTCGTACGCCAGCTCGCCCGTCTCGCGGTCGTAGCCCTCGAACGCCAGCCGTTCCTCCGAGACGGGCTCCCACTCGACGCCCTCGCCGAGCAGGGTGGCGAAGAAGTCGTTGGTCAGCGTCCCCGGCTGGTCGGTGAACACGCCGAGGTCGGTGTCGGCGTAGTTCGCGCCGAGCGTGCGCATACCGCCGACGAGCGCCGTCATCTCGGGCACCGTCAGGTTCAGCAGCTCCGACGTATCGACCAGAATCTCCTCCGGGTCGCGCTCGGCCTCGTCGGCGACGTAGTTCCGGAAGCCGTCGGCCTTCGGCTTGAGCGCCTGGAACGACTCGACGTCGGTCTGCTCCTGCGAGGCGTCCACACGGCCCGGTTCGAACGGCACCTCGACGTCGTAGCCGGCCGCGGCCGCAGCCTGCTCGACGGCCGCGTTGCCGCCCAGCACGACGAGGTCGGCGAGCGAGACGCGCGTGGCGTCGGAGCGCGACTCGTTGAACTCCGCCTGGATCTCCTCGAGGGTCCCCAGCACGGTCTCGAGCTGCTCGGGCTCGTTGACCTCCCAGCTCCGCTGGGGTTCGAGCCGGATGCGCGCACCGTTCGCGCCGCCGCGCTTGTCGCTGTCGCGGTACGTCGACGCCGACGCCCACGCGGTCTTGACCAGCTGCGATATCGAGAGGTCCGATTCGAGTATCTCCTCTTTGAGCTGGGCGACCTCCTCGTCGCCGACCAGCACGTAGTCGGCGTCCGGGACGGGGTCCTGCCACAGCATCTCCTCGTCCGGGACCTCGGGACCGAGCAGGCGCTGCGGCGGGCCCATGTCACGGTGGATGAGCTTGTACCAGGCCTTCGCGAAGGCCTCCTGGAACTCGTCGGGGTGCTCCTGGAAGCGCTCGATGATCTCCCGGTACTCCGGGTCGCGCTTGAGGGCGACGTCCGTCGTCAGCATCATCGGCGTGTCCGTCTCCGACGGGTCGTGGGCGGACGGGACGGTGTCCGCCAGCTCCTCGTCGACTGGCTTCCACTGCCACGCACCGCCGGGACCCTTGTGAGGCTCCCACTCGTAATCCAGCAGGTTGTCGAGGTAGCCCATGTCCCAGGCGACGGGGTTCTGCGTCCAGGGGCCCTCGATGCCGCTGGTGATCATCTCGCTCCCCTTGACCGGGCCGTCGGCACCCTCGACCTGCCAGCCGAGCCCCTGCTGCTCGATGGGGGCGTCGGCGGGCGGGGAGCCGTGCTTGCCTTCGGGGTCGTCGGCACCGTGGACCTTCCCGAAGGTGTGGCCGCCGGCGATGAGTGCGGCGGTCTCCTCGTCGTTCATCGCCATCCGGCTGAACGTCTGGCGGATGCGGTCGGCGGACCACTCGGGGTCCGGCTCGCCCTCGGGGCCCTCGGGGTTGACGTAGATGAGGCCCATGACCGACGCACCGAGGGGCTCCTGCAGGAAGTCGTCCCCGTCGAAGCGGTCCCAGGTCTCCATCTCGTCCTCGGGCCCCCAGTCGATGGCGTCGTCCGATTTCCAGGCGTCCTCACGGCCGCCGCCGAAGCCGAACGTCTCGAAGCCCATCGACTCGAGGGCGACGTTGCCCGCCAGGACGAGCAGGTCCGCCCACGAGAGGCTGCGGCCGTACTTCTGCTTGACCGGCCAGAGGAGTCTGCGGGCCTTGTCGAGGTTGGCGTTGTCCGGCCAGCTGTCGAGCGGTGGGAATCGCTGTCGGCCGCCGGCCGCGCCGCCACGGCCGTCGACCGTGCGGTAGGTCCCGGCGCTGTGCCAGGCCATCCGGATCATCAGCGGCCCGTAATGTCCGTAGTCGGCGGGCCACCAGTCCTTGGAGTCCGTCATCACGGCCTCGATGTCGGCCTTCACCTCGGCGAAGTCGAGGGATTCGAACGCCTCCGCGTAGTCGAACTCCTCGTCCGTCGGCCCGACGTCACGGGCGTTCTGGTCGAGGATGTCCACGTTGAGCAGGGTCGGCCACCAGTCCTGGTTTGTCTTACTCATCGGAGAGAAATTGTTGCTATCGCCTGTTAAGGTTACCTAATTCGGAAACTAACAGTTCGGGACAACCGAAGAAATCTGCCGGTTTTGTGAACCCGTGGCATCCGTAACCCCCCTGTCCGGTTCTGGGCGTCCCCGTCGGGGACGGCCCGAGCGACGGCGGTCACGAACCGGACCCGGTCAGTCCGTCCCGGTGACGTACGTCTGGTCGTGGTCCGGGAACACCTCGCCGACGGCATCCGGCCCGTCGCGCTCGGCGAGCAGGGGCCGGAGCTCTGCCTCGTAGTCGGCGCGGCGGATCTCCTCGCTCGGGCCCACGGTGACGGAGAGCTTCGACTCGACGATCCTGTCGACGGCGTTGCGACCGAAGCCCGAGAGGGGCGCGACGTAGTCCACGTCGTGTCGGTCCTCCAGACTCTGGGCCTGAGCGCGGGAGATGGTCGGGACGCGGTCGTCACGGCGGGTTCCGTCGGCGATGGCGTCGAACTCCTGTGCGGCGAGTCGCTCCAGCGCGTGCTCGTGGACCTGCTGGATGCCGTTGCGGGGGAAGCCGTCGGCGCGCATCCGGGTGACGGCGTTCTCGGCGACCTCGCGGTCGAGCTCGAGACGCTCGAAGGGGAAGCCGACGGCCTCGGCGGCATCGCGGGCGTGCTCCCAGTCGTCGGTCACGCCGAAGTGACCGGTGACCAGGGTCACGTCGTAGAACTCGTCACAGAGCAGCGCGGCGAGCGTCGAGTCCTTGCCACCGCTGTAGAGCAGCCCGAGCTGCATCAGCGCCGACGGATGTCGAAGCTCTGGGAGTCCGGCTTGAGTTCGCGGAGCAGTTCCTTCATCTTCTCCTCGTCGATCTGCCCCTGGATGCGACCGGACCGGGCGAGCGCCACGACCTGCTGTTCGACCTGCTCTGCGAAGTCCGGCTTGGACATCCGGACGGAGTTGAGGCGCTTGCGGGCCCCGTCGGTGAGGTACTGCCGGAGCAGCGCCTGCTTCTGGGCTTCGGCCTGCTCGCGCATGGCCTCCTGGGCTTCGGCGTCGCCACCGCCGCCCTGCTGCTCGCGCAGCTGCTCCATCTTCTTCTCGCGAAGTTCCTCGAGTTCGTCGTCGTCGGGACTGCCGCTCATACTACTCGCTTGTCGATTGTGGAGGAAAATCGTTTCGACTGTTCGCTGTCGTTACGCGTAGCGCTCGAGCTCCGGCCGGTCGAGCTCCTGCATCACGTCGTCGGCGATGTTGTCGAGGAGGCTGCGCCCCTCGGCGGTGATACGGCGACCCTCGCCCTCGGCGGTCTCGACGAGGTCCTCCTCCTCGAGCTGCTGGAGGGCGACGCGGATGACCTTCTTCGAGCCGTTGGCGCGGTGGGCGGTGGCGACGCGGTAGCGCGTCGAACCGTTCTTCGAGCCACCGTACTCGGTGGAGAGGCGGTCGACACCGACGGGGCCGGTGTCGGCGACCTTGCGGAGGAGCGAGGCCGAACGGATGGCCCAGAAGTTCTCCTGCTCCGGCGGGAGCTCGCGGTTGACGCCTGTCTTGCTGAATTCGAGCCACTCGGGCTCGTCGAGTCGATCCTCGAGCTCGGCGGCGACGGCCTCGATGAGGTCGTCGGCCGGAACGTCGTACATCGTCGTCATTGCATCTTGGTTCCCTCGCGCAGGTTAAAAGGGCATCGTCTTCCTGCCGGCCTGTCGTCACCGGAGACGGGCGTCGTCGGCCGCTCTCAGCCGCGCTGGGCCGTGCCGAGTGCGGCCGTCGCCCCGCCGCCGACGAGCATCGGAATCCAGTACGAAGCGACGCGGTGGACGAGGATGACCGCGCCGACGGTCGCCGCGCCGACGCCGGTCACCGTCGGGAGCACCATCAGCAGCACGGCCTCGATGCCGCCGAGTCCACCCGGCAGGGGCGTGACGCTGGCGAGCGCGCCGAGGGGGACCCCCAGCATCGCGGCGGCGAGCAGGTCCGGGTCCCGGAGGCCGAGCGCTAAAAAGGAGAGCCAGAGGCAGGTGACGAGCATGAGCCAGCCGGCCGTCGAGAAGGCGAGCGTCATCGCCATCGAGCGCCGGTCCTGCGCGACGCGCTCGATGGTCGCGAAGAAGTTCTCGATGCGGCGACGGATGGCCTTCGGCTTCGGCGGGTTCATCCGGGGGACGACGTGCCCGACACGGCGGACCAGCGGCGAGACGACACGGACGACCCGGGTCTCCAGCCCGTACCGGTACCGCCAGGCGAGCGCCGCCGTCACGCCGACGACGACCGTCAGTGCGACCATCACCAGCGCCACGTCGAGCAGCCGGTCGGTCACCGCCACGGTCACCGCGTAGTAGCTCACCGCGACGAACGCGATGGCGATGGAGGGGACGAAGTTGACGGCGTCGACGCTCGCGATGGCGGCCAGCCCCGTCTCGTACTCGCTCTCGGAGACGCGAGCGATGAGCAGCGCGGTGAACGGCTCGCCGCCCGCCTGTCCGAACGGCGTGATGTTGTTGACGAACGTCGCCGAGAGGAAGACGAGGAACGCCTTCGTCACCGACAGCGAGATGCCGAGCGTCCCCAGTACCGACCGGAGCGCCAGCCCCCAGCAGAACAGCCAGCCGAGCGCGAACACCGGCAGGACGACCGCGAAGCGCAGGTCGACCCGGCCGAGCTGGGCGAGTATCTCCCCGATGCCGACCACCCAGAGCACGACGGCGAGGACGACCAGCGCGCCGAGGAAGCCCGCGACGATGGCGCGGTAGTCCCAGTCTCCAGCCATAACGGCACGTCGACCGTCGGGCGCTTGAAGCCACCGCCTGTCCGGGTGGGACTGGGGGTTGCTGGGAGTCACCTCCCTGGAACGCCCACGGGTGGGGCGCTTCTGGACCGCCAACAGCCGGAAAGCCCCGCCCGTCGTGGGAATCGCTTGAACCGCCGACGGCCGGAAAGCCCCGGTGCTCTCGACTCGGGAGGCTCGCTGCGTCGTCAGAACGCTTCGATTCTGCGAGATGCTCACGAGACGCGAGCGTCCCGTGACCGGCCCTCGCTCCGTTGCGGTCCTTGCGTCGCCTGCCTTCGTCGAGAGCACCGCCCCTTTCAGTCCCACCCCGCACAGCACCGCACCCGCGACCGCACCGCGCCAGCCCTCCCCCTCGACACCCACGCGCCTGCCGGCGCGGGGTGTCTTGGCCGCGTGGTTCGTGACGGCATCGTCGAGCCAGGCATCGACGACGGACGGGACACGAGAGATAGCAAGGCACTAACGCACAGCGCCGCTTTCGTGGGACATGAACGACTTCGACGACGCGGTCCGGGCGATGCTGGCGACCGGACCGGTCTGTGACGCCTGCCTCGGGCGGCCCTTCGCGGACCGCAGCTTCGGGCTGACGAACGCCGAGCGGGGCAAGGGACTGCGCGTCTCGCTCGCGCTGGCCGCGGACGAGCCGTACGAGCCGGTCGACCCCGAGGAGTGCTGGGTCTGCGAGGGCCTCTGTGGCCGCTTCGACGAGTACGCGGAGCTCGTCGCCGACGGTCTCGCGGACATCGAGTTCGAGACGTACCAGGTGGGCACGCGCGCGCCGCCCCTGGTCGAGGAGAACGACCGCCTGCTGCGCGAGGACGCCGGGCTCGACCCGGACGCGGGCGAGCTGTTCAAGAGCGAGTTCAACCGCGAGGTCGGCAAGCGCGTCGGTCGCCTGACCGACACCGAGGTCGACTTCGAGCGCCCGGACGTGCTCGCGCTGGTGAACCTCGACGCGGCCGCCGAGGAGCCCTCCAGCCACGCCGTCGAGGTGCAGGTCAACCCGGCGTTCGTCTACGGTCGCTACCGCAAGCTGGAGCGCGACATCCCCCAGACGGAGTGGCCCTGCCGGGAGTGCGGCGGCTCCGGCGTCCAGCTCGGCGACGACGGCGAGGAGCCCTGCGACCACTGCGGCGGCTCGGGCTACCTCTACGACATGAGCGTCGAGGAGCACGTCACGCCGCACGTCCTCGACGCGATGGACGGCGACGAGGCGCTGTTCCACGGCGCGGGCCGCGAGGACGTCGACGCACTCATGCTCGGCACGGGTCGGCCGTTCGTCGCGGAGGTCAAACGGCCCCGGAGCCGCGACCCCGACGTTGAGGCACTCCAGCGGCGCATCAACGAGGACGCCGCCGGCGCAGTCGAGGTCGAGGACCTCCGGCTCGCCACCCACGAGATGGTCGAACGCGTGAAAGAGCTCGACGCCTCGAAGACCTACCGCGCCGAGGTCGAGTTCGACGACCCCGTCGACGCCGACGCGCTCGCCGACGCCGTCGCCACGCTCTCCGGGACCACCGTGCGCCAGCACACCCCGCATCGGGTCGACCACCGACGCGCGAAGCTCGACCGCGAGCGCACCGTCTACGAGATCTCCGCAGACCTCGACGACGACAGCCACGCCACCGTCGACGTCCACGGCGAGGGCGGCCTCTACATCAAGGAGCTCATCAGCGGCGACGAGGGCCGTACCGAACCCTCGCTTGCGGGCCTGCTCGGCGTCGAGGCGACCGTCACCGCGCTCGACGTGCTCGCCGTCGAGGGCGAGGACGAGCCGTTCGACGACCCCGACTACCTCCGATAGCGGGGGAACTGTTTTGACCGTGCGAATCGTTGTCACGGTACGAGGGGTCACCCAATGTGCCACCATGACATCGAGATAGAACACACCGCCATCGAGGACATCGAGGACGAGAGCTCCGACGAAGACGCCGACGACGAACTGGCGGAGATGCCCACCGCCGCCGACGACTGAGTACACCTTCCACCTCTTTCGGGACGCCAGTAGCCGTGGAGCGACGGCTCTCGACCCGGCCGGAGCGCGCCGCTGCTCGGCTCAGAAGTTTACGCCTAACGTAAACTTTTCTGGGCGGCATCGGTGAACCAGCCGGGTGGCGCGCGGCTGTCTCGGAATCGCGGCGCGATTCCGATGGCCAGCGAGAGCCTGTTCTCACGCTGGCGGGCGTGCCGGAGGCCGCCTATCACGCTGGCGGGCGTGCCGGAGGCCGCGAGCCATTCCGCGCGAGGGGCGAGAAGCGCAGCAACAGCGAGCATCGGTCACGAGACGCCCGGGGCTTTCAAGCTGCTGTCGTCACCGATGAGGGTGAGCAGTCACGACCAGCAGGCACAGACAGCAACGAAAACGACCAAGACACCACGCACAGAAACCCAGTCCAGATGCGATTCGGCGTCGACGAGGCCGGCAAGGGACCGGTGTTCGGCTCGATGTGGGCGGCGGCGGTGGTCGTCCCGCGGGCCGACATCCTCCCGGACGGCGTGGACGACTCGAAGCGGCTCAGCCCGGAGCGCCGCGAGACGCTGGCGAGCGCCATCCACGACGACGACCGGATCGAGGTCGGCGTCGCCGATATCACGCCCGAGCGAATCGACAACCCGGCGACGGACATGAACTCGCTGACCGTCGCGGCGCAGGCGGCGGCGCTGGACGCCGCCGCCGTGGATGGGGCCCGGGGCGTCGTGGACGCGGGCGACACGGACGCTGCCAGGTTCGGCCGACGGGTCGCCGACGCGGCCGACGGCGACGTGACGGTCGTCCCCGCACATCGCGCGGACGAGTCTGACCGCGTCGTCGCGGCGGCGAGCATCGTCGCGAAGGTCGAGCGCGACGCCCAGATGGCCGCGCTCGCCGACGAGTACGGGCCCGTGGGGTCGGGCTATCCGAGCGACGGCACCACTCGGAAGTTCCTGGCTGACTACGTCGCCGAGACGGGCGAGCTACCGCCTTTCGCCCGGGAGACGTGGTCGACGTGCGCGGACGCACTGGCCGCCGCCGAGCAAGCCGGGCTGGACGAGTTCTGAGCAACCCCTTTGACGCTGGCGGGTCAACGTCGGGCCATGTACGACGACATCCTCTTCCCGACCGACGGCAGCGACCCGAGCAAGGAGGCGTTCGAGTACGCCGTCGACCTCGCCGCGACCTACGGCGCGCGACTACACGTGCTGTACGTCGCCGACACGAACCGCGACAGCGTCACGACCATCGGCGGCGAGGTCGTCGACGCCCTCGAAACCGAGGGCGAACGCGTCGTCGCCGACGTGGAAGAGCGCGCCCGAGAGCACGGCGTCGAGGCCGTGACGGAAGTCCTGCAGGGCGACCCCTCGACGACCATCCTCGACTACGCCGACGACCGGGGAATCGACTGCATCGTCATGGCGACGCGGGGTCGCTCGGGGCTCAAGGGACTGCTGCTCGGGAGCGTCACGGACCGCGTCGTCAGACAGTCGTCGATGCCCGTGCTGGTGGTCAGCAACGACGAGTAGAAGAACGGGACCGAACGGCTACTTCTCGACCGACAGCCAGCGCAGGATGTCACCGTAGGCCGGCCGGGTGACGAGCACCCCGATGAGCACGCCGAGGATGGTGACGATGGCGAATCCGCGCAGGTCGCCGAGACTCAGCACCGCCAGCGGCGCCATCGCGATGATGGTCGTCGCCGCGGCCGCACCGATGACCCAGAACGCCTTGCGGAAGCGCGACTGGAACACCCGTGCGGAGTTCACGTCACCCTCGGCCATCACCTCGTCGGCGATGATGATGAGGTCGTCCACCCCCGTCCCGATGACGGCGATGAGTCCGGCGATGTGCGACAGGTCGAGCGGCAGTCTGACCGCGGAGACGAACGCGAGCAGGAGCACGACCTCCGCCAGCGCCGTCAGCACCATCGGCACCGCGACGCGCGGTTCGCCGTAGCGCAGGTAGACGACACCGCTGACCGCGAGCACCGCGATGATACCCGTGATGAGCGAGTTCACCTTGAAGCGGTCGGCGAGCGCGGGTTCGAGCGTGTACACCTGGCGACCCTCCGTGTCGAGCGGCGCGCGCAGCGAGCCGGCGCGCAGGCCGACCGCGATGGTCTCGGCCTCGCCGCGGCTCTGTGCACCCATCACGAAGCGGGGGTCGTCGGAGAACTCGTTCGCCCGGATGATGTCGGCGAAGCTCGGGGCGAGCGAGTGCGAGGACGCGACCTCGCCGTCGACGACCGTCAGCAGACAGTAGCCGCGGTCGTTCTTCTCCGCACCGCCACAGGCCGTCGATCCGGCGCCCGTCGTGGTGAATTCGTTCTCGTTCAGCACGCGCGTGAACCGCTCGGCACCCTCCTGATTCAGCACGACCGGAACCTGATAGGGGCTGCTATCGCCCGGCTCCGGACTCCCGATGCTGTCGATCCCTTCGCGGGTGACCAGCGTCGTCTCCTGCATCGTCCCGTTGTCGCCCGGATACCGCGCGACGAGCTCGACCGAGCCGCGCTGGGCGACCAGCCGCTCCAGCTCCTCGGCACCCTGGTTCGGGGCCTCGACGACGATGTAGTTCTGGCCCTGCGGCGTCGTCGCGACGCGTGCCGACCCCGCGGTGAGGCCGGACTCCGCGAGCTTCTGGTCGAGCGTGTCGACGATCTGCTGGCGGGTGTCGGCGGTCACGCCGTCGCGGATGTCGCCCTCGCCGAACTGCCCGTCGTCGCTGGTCCGGAAGCCGACCTGGTTCAGCACGGTCGCGAACTCGGTCTCGCTGACCGAGTCGTTGAACACCTCGACGGTGCCGACACCCGTCTCCCGGTTCACCTGGAAGTAGACGTCCCGTGTCGGGACGCTCAGGTTGTCGGCCATCGCCTGTCTGGCCTGGCCCTGGTCCTGCCCCGCGAAGCTCACGTCCTCCGCGGTCATCCCGACGACCGGGGCGCGCAGTCGCGTCCCACCGTCGAGCTGGATGCCGTACTGGAGGTTCGATATCTGCCCGCTGTCGCCCGAGCCACCGACGACGCCGGGCACGAACAGGACGACGCCGCTCGAGACGAGCATGATGGCGAGCAGGATGACCCGCCAGTTCTCGCGGACGTTCATTCCGGCGTCACCTCCCCGAGCTTGTACCAGCGAAGCAGACTCAGATTCAGCATGTACGTGTTCATGAGGTCGGCCGTCAGCCCGAGCACCAGCACCACCCCGATGGAGGCCATCAGGTCGATGCCGAAGATGGTCGCGGTCACGGCCATGACCGCCATCGCGGATATCGACGTGAGCGTCATCGTCACACCGGTGTCCATGGCGCGCTTGGTGCTCTCGTAGAAGCCACCGGACCGGCGGAGGATGTGGTTGTTCAGCAGGATGTCGGAGTCCACCGAGTAGCCGACGAGCATCAGCAGTGCAGCGACGGTCCCCAGCGAGAGCTCGATGCCCAGCAGGTTCATCACCGCCAGCGGGATGACGATGTCGGAGAACGCGGAGATGACGATGGCCACGGAGGGAACGAACGTCCGGAACAGCCCGAACGCGAGCAGGCTCATGCCCGTGAACGCGACGACGAGCCCGAGGATGGCCGTGTTCTGTGCGCCGGACGCGAACGCCGGCGACACCGTCTGTCTGGAGAGGACGATCTCACAGTTCTCGGGGTTCGAACACGCTGGCTCCAGATTGTCGGTCGCCTGCTGGGCCAGCACCGTGCCGTTCGTCTCGCTCCCGAAGGTGACGACGTAGGTCGGGTTGTTCGAGGTTGGGTCCCGGATCCGCTGTGTCGACAGCACCTCGGCCTCGAACGCCTGGTCGATCTCGCCCCGCGGCGTATCCGTCTGTACCGTGAGTTCGGTCCCGCCGGTGAAGTCGGTTCCCAGCGACACCGGCGTTCCGAACATGACGTACCACCCGGCGAGAACCACCAGCGCGACGGCGAGGACGGCGAGGGGCACCGCCGCAAGCTGGCGGTTCGAGTACCGGGTGTAGTCGACTTCCGGTACCTCGAACTTGCTCATGCAGGCGGCTCTGGCATCAGCCCACCTAAGCCTTCTTATCTTTGGCCGCTCCGCCGGTCGAAAAGACCGCGTTACGACGCCCATAACCGCCGTTGCTCGGTGACTGTCGGATTGGCGCGCGCCGTACCGACCCGGGTCACCCTTTTGGACGGCTGGCACCTGTGTTCACGTATGCGCACTCACGCCACCCGCATCGTGCTCTCGTACCCGGTCAACCTCTCCGGCTGGAGCCGCCAGCAGGTCGACACCGGCCACTACCACGCCTGGCTCCGCCGGACCCACGACGAGGTGCACGTCGGCGACATCTGGGAGGAGTTCGTCGACGTCGGCTGCTGTGGCAGCACCTACGACGTCCCCCTGCGCGTCGAAGAGGTGGAAGGCGGCTCCACGATGGGCCCCGACACCGAGATCGAGTACACCGTCCGCGAGGCCTGCGAGATCGGCGGCGGCTGGGAGGTCCAGAGCGCCGCCGGTCCCGCCGGCGAGTAGACGCAGTCGGTTCTCGTCGGTCCGCCCCTCAGTCCGGCAGGTACCGCACGTTCAGCACGCCCTCCTCCGGGTCGCTCCGTACCTCGACCCGCACCGCGTCCACGCGGGCGGCGCGGGCGACGGTCTCCTCGTCCTCGAGCACGTCCTCGACCGCGTCGTCCACCTGTTCCGGCGGCACGGAGAGCACGTGTATCTCGCCCGTCCCGGCGCGCTCGACGCGTTCGACCTCGCCGACCGGCTGCGATTCCGCGATCTCCATCGCCTGTTTCGTCGGCGAGAGGTCGCTGTCCACCAGCTCGACGGTCCGGCGGGACGACTCCTCGACGACCGTCCAGACGACATCCATCGGCGGCTCCGGCGCGATGGTCGCGTCGACGACCTCCCCCTGCTCGTAGCCGTCGTGCTCCGACAGCGTGTGAATCTGGCCCGTCTCCACGTCCCGCAGGATAGCGGACTCGGTGTCCGCCTCCGTGACGAGGAACGTCCCTGTCTTCTCGGTCATGCTCCGGGCTAGGCGGTCGAGCCATTTCCGGATTTCGTCACGGGGTCACCGCGCCAGCCGTTCCACCGCGACGATGACGACCACGCCCACGACCGGCGGGGCGAACGCGAAGACGGGGTCCAGCGCGTAGCAGAACTCCACGAACGCGCCCAGCAGCGGCACGTCCGGCGCAGGGTCCCGGTACTCCGCCGGTGCCGACACCAGCAGCATCACGTACAGCGACGCGAGGAACGCGAAGCCGGCCAGCGCCAGCCAGAAGTCCGTCCGCCGGCTGCTGTCGCCCCGCCCGGCGCGCCGCGCCGCGTAGAACGGCGGCGCGAGCAGCGGTCCCACCAGCAGCATCGCCAGCCACGGCAGCATCGCCCGCGAGAACGTGTTCAGCTCCCCCTGTCCCAGCGTCCACTTCACCCACTGCGGGATGGCGAGAACCAGGAGGAGGGCGATGAACGCCGACGCGAGCACCCCGACGACGGTGTAGGCGCGCAGGAGGTACGACTCGCTCCGGACACCCTTCGCGACAGAGCGCCTGATGACGCTGTACCTGCCGGTCGACTGCTCGCTCATTACCGGAGGTTTGGACCGTGGCGAGATAAGCCCCGCGACAATTACTGGGAGTTGGTTGTGATTGTGGCTCCGGTGCTCGGTCTGCGTGGGCAGGAATCGCAGAGAACAACAGCCAGAAATCCCCTCTAATCGTGGGAACCGATTGAACCGACAGCGAGCCCCACGGCGTTCGAGCCAACCGCTTCGAAGCTCTCAATCGTCGTGTGAGAATCCCCAGCGGCGACCGAGACAAATCGAGACGGAACGGATGGCTTTACGTCCGACCGAGGCGAACCCGGAGCCATGAACCCAGGCGACCGCGTCCGCGTCGAACGCGCGGACAGAGAGTACGAGGGCGTGCTGCTCCCGTCGTCGACCGGCGACCAGCTCGTCGTGAAGCTGGACGGCGGCTACAACGTCGGCATCGAGCGCGAGGGGGCGGAGACCGAGGTGCTGGAGTCGGACGTGTACCAGATCGATTCGGCGGGCGAGGAGTCCGACTCCTCGGCCGTCGAGTTCGACGAGGACCTGCCGACCATCGCGCTCATCTCGACCGGCGGGACCATCGCGTCGACGGTGGACTACCGGACCGGCGCGGTGACGGCGCGCTTCGACGCGGAGGACGTGCTGCGGGCGGTCCCGGACCTGGCGGGCCGGGCGAACTACCGGGGTCGGGTCGTCGCGAACATCCTCTCGGAGAACATGGAGGTGCCCATCTGGCAGGACCTCGCCGAGGCCGTCCACGAGGAGATCGAGGCCGGCGCGGACGGCGTCGTCGTCATGCACGGCACCGACACGATGCAGTTCTCGGCGTCGGCGCTCGCGTTCATGCTGGACACGCCGGTCCCCGTCGTCTTCACGGGCAGCCAGCGCTCCGCGGACCGGCCGTCCTCGGACAACGTGATGAACGCGGTCTGTGCCGTCGAGGCGGCCAAAGCGGACGCCGCGGAGGTCATGGTCTGCATGCACGCGACAGAGAGCGACGACGTCTGTGCGCTCCACCGCGGGACGCGCGTCAGGAAGAACCACACCTCGCGCCGCGACGCCTTCGAGACGGTCGGCGCGGAGCCGCTCGGCATCGTCGACTACGACACCGAGACCGTCGAGTTCCGCGGCGAGTACGACGAACGCGGCGCGACCGACCTCGACGTCGAGCCGGCCCTCGCCGAGGACGTCGAGCTGGTGAAGTTCACACCCGGCATGGACCCCGCGTTCTTCGACTGCTGTGAAGGGAAGTCCGGCCTCGTCATCGAGGGCACCGGGCTCGGGCACGTCCACAGCGACCGCATCGACCAGCTGGAGTCGCTCGTCGACGACGGCACGACGGTCGTGATGACCAGCCAGTGCATCGATGGCCGGGTCTGCGACCGGGTGTACGACACCGGGCGCGACCTGCTCGACGCCGGCGTCGTCGAGGGCGAGGACATGCTCCCCGGCACCGCGAAGGTGAAGCTGATGTGGGCGCTCGCGAACGCCGACGACGTGGCGAGGACGATGCGGACCCCGCTCGCCGGCGAGATATCCGAACAGTCGCGGCCGTGGAACGCGTGACCATGGACCTCGACCGCCGGGAGGACGTCACCTACCGCCGCGCCACGCCGGAGGACTACGACGACGTGGTCGCGTTCACCAGCGACACCTGGGCGGACCGCGACGGGAGCGACTACATCCCGCGCATCTACCACGACTGGATCGAGGACGAGGAGGAGTACGAAGAGCAGTTCACCTGTGTCGCCGCGGTCGACGGCACCGTGGTCTCCATCGCCCAGACCGTCCTCCTCTCCGAGCGCGAGGCATGGTGCCAGGGGATGCGCACCCACCCCGACTACCGCGGCGTCGGCATCGGTCTCGAACTCACCCACGAGATGTGGGACTGGGCCCGCGAGCAGGGCGCGACCGTCGCCCGGAACATGGTGTTCTCGTGGAACGTCATGGGGCTGGGCCACTCACGCGGCGTCGGCTTCGAACCCGAGACGGAGTTCCGCTGGCTCGAACCCGACCCCGACGCGGACGCCGAGGGCTCCCTCGACACCACCGACGACCCGAGCGCGGCGTGGACCTACTGGACCGACTCCGCAGCGCGCGAGCACCTGAACGGCGTCGGCCTCGCGATGGACGAGTCCTGGGCCGTCGCAGAGCTCACTCCCGCCCTGTTCGAGCGCGCGGCCGACGAGACGATGCTCGCGGCCGTCACCTCCTCGACGGGGACCCGCGGCGTCACCTACCGCGTCCGCGACTACGAGCGCGAGGACGACGACGGCGAGACGTTCCGCTTCGCCGAGTACGGCGTCGCCGCGTGGGACGACGTCGAGGCGGCCGGAACGCTCGTCGCCGCCATCGAACGCGACGCCGCCGAACTCGGTGCCGACCGGGTCCGCGTGCTCATCCCGGAGACCGTCGACTACGTCAGCGACGGCTCGCTGCTCCGCGCCGGTATCTCGGACGAACCCGACTTCGTGATGGCCGCGGACCTGACCGCCGACTACCGCGCGAACCACGGGTAGCGCCACGACGACGCCCGAGTTCTACCCACCACTCACCGGAGGAAACAGCGCCAGCTCCGCCCCCTTGCCGACCTCGGTGGCCAGCCCGTCGGCCGTCGCGAACACGTCCGCGCCGTCGAGCAGGACGTTCACGTCCGGCGCGATGCCAGCACGGGACTCCGGCTCGCCGTCGGCCAGCACGCGCTCGCGGAGTTCGGGGTGCGTCTCGAAGAGCGCGTCGAGCGCGTCGCCGACGGTCGGGTCGTCGCTCGGAACCTGGACGGTGACCGCGTCGGTGCCGGCGCGTTCCGCGATGTCCGCGAACAGCTTCCACTGCATGAGCGTACCGTACGACGCCGTCAGGAAAGCGGTTTCGCCTCCTCGCCACGGGCGAGTGCCTCGAACCGCCGGAGCGCCTCGGGTCGCTCGACGATGTACAGCGTCGAACCCGCGACGAGTTCGGTGCCCCGGGGCGGTGTGGCGGTGACGCCACCGTCGGGGGCGCGGATGGCCGCCAGCGTCACGTCGAGGTCGGCGACGCTCCGACCGACCAGCTCGCTGCCTTCGGCGAGTTCGACCGCGCTCATCGTCTCGTCGGCGGCACGCAGCAGCGACGCGAACTCCCGGTCGGCCGACGGTTCCGTGGGCAGGGTGACGAGCCGGTACGTCGTCGTGTCCGAGAGCGCCTCGGCGTCGGTCTCGTCGACGGCGATGGTGACCACGTCCTTCTCGGTCGTCGCCCGGAGCTCGCCGGTCGCGCGGCGGACGAGCCCCTCGTCGGCGGTGCGCTCCCACACCTGCACCATATCACCCGGGCTGGCCCCGTTCGCCGGGTCGGCGTGCACCGCGACCGCGACGGTGCCCGGCGCGAGCGTCGGGCCGAGCCCCGCCGCACGCGAGCCGATGGCGAGGTACTCGACGGTGCCGTCGGCCTCCAGCTCCACGTCGACGTGGCCGACGCCGTAGTCGTCCTTCAGCCGGGTGACGACCCGGTCGTGCAGGTCCGCGACGGTGATGCGTCGCGGGAAGACGAACGTCGTGCCCGCGAGCTCCGCCTTCACCTCGGGGTCGACCGGGTCGTAGCCGTCGATGTCGTCGACGTCGTCGGGGAGCGTGACGGTGACGACGCGGCCGACCGCCCGCACCAGCTGGGAGACCTCGCGGTCGAGCCGCGCAGTGCCCGTCACCGCGAAGGCGTTCGACGCGACCCCGTCACCGATTCGTCGGCCGAGCCCGGTGCCGAGCGCGGCGGCGACGAACGTCGCGACGGTCACGATGGCGGTCGTCTCCGCCGGGAGGCCATCGCGACCCTCCATGACGAGCCTGAGCGTCTCCTCCGTGTTGAGCACCAGCGCGACGGCACTGACGCCCAGGAGGATGGAGACCCCTTCCGGTACTCGCTCGCGGGTGTACCACCGGTAGACGATGGCCGCAGCGGTCGCGACGACGGTCGCGAGACCGGTGAGCGCAGCGATACGCGCGGTCTCGGCGACGAGGTCGAACGAGCCGAGGTCGATCTGTGCGACGACGGCCGTGCCGCCGGGAACGGCGGTCACGCCACCGCCTCCGTGAACGCGACGAGCGCGGGCTGCCGGCCGACGACGAACAGCTCGTCACCCGCCGTGAGCTCGGCGTCGCCACGTGGCGAGAACGACCACGACCGGTTGCCGCTGGTCTCGTCGGACGGGTGCCGGAGCGCGAGGACGGTCACGTCGTAGCTGTCCCGGATGGTCGCCTCGCCGATGGTGACGCCGTCGAGCGGGCCGTCGGCGCGGACGGACACCTTCCGGAAGCGCCGTCCCGAGCGCCTGAGCAGCGAGACGAGCTCGAACTCGCGGCGGGTGCCACGCGAGGTCACTGCGACCTGCGCCCGGTCCACGTTGAGCAGCGTCCGGGCCTGCTCGCGGGTGACCGCGGCCGTGAGTCGCCCCTCCCCCCCGGTCGTCGTCGGGGCGGTCGGTGGGGGGGCCGGACCGTCGTCGGTTCCCCCGTCGGTCGCCACGCCGTCGTCGGGATCCGGCTTCGGCGGAGCCGGCGCGGGCGAGCCGTCGCTCTTCGCACTCAGGAGCGTCCCCGCGACGCGCGTCTCACCGGTTCGGACGACGACCGAGTCCCCGCGGGCCGCACCGGTCGGCAGCAGCGTCGTGACCGACACCGCGCGCTTGCCCGGCGGGATGCGCCGGGAGAGCCCACTCGCCGGCGGGGCGGCCGCGATGGTCGCCCGGCCCTGCGTGTCGAGCGTCACCGCGACGTCCGCGAGGTCGTACTCCGTCCGGAGGCGGTCGGCGAGCCGGCTCTCCAGTTCGGCCAGCGGCAGGTCCGCCGGGAACGCCCACGAGCCCTCGCCGAGCGTCTCGCGGAGGTCCGCGGGCAGCGGCGGGTAGCCCTCCATGTCGCGGACCGGACCGGCCGGCTGGAGCGTGACCTTGCCGACGCCGCCGACGATGTCGACCACGTCCGCGGAGATGTTGCGACGACGGAGCGACGCGAGCGTCACCCGCTTGGGCATCGACGCGCCGAGCTTGTCGCCCTGGCTGTGGGCCCACAGCGAGAGCATCATGATGATGACGACCGCGACGAGCAGACGGGGCGAACTCGACACCGTGGGGTCCAGCAGCCCCATCAGCCCGCCGTTGATGCCGGCGATGGCAACGGAGAGCACCACCACCCCGAGTCCGGGGAGGGTGACACCGGTCACGTACTTGAACAGGAAGCCGAGCGACCCAGAGACGAGCGCGGGGATGATGCCCGTGAGCAGGCCGAGATAGATGCCGTAGAGGACTTCGACGGGAAGCGGCGCCATGTCCCTGCCCTCGGCGGCCGTCGGTAAATCGGTGTCGCCGACGGGGAGGCATGCCGGGAACCAGGCGTCGCGACGGACGGTCGGATACCGACACCGCGAACCTTTTCATCCGCCCCGTGCACTCCCGCCGTATGGGACTGCTGGACAGGTTGACGAGCGCACGGCTGCCGGTCGCACTGACGGCCGCATCGGCCGTCCTCTCCATCGCGACGGGCATCGCGAGCATCGGGACGACCCGACCAGGCCCACTCTCACCGTACGTCCCGGAGGCCGTCCAGCAGACGGCCGGGTTCACCGGCACGATGACCGGCTTCCTGTTGCTGTTCAGCGCGTACGCACTCCGGCGGCGGCGACGGGGCGCGTGGTACAGCGCGCTGCTGTTGCTGCCGCTGACCGCGCTGCAGGGCGTCATCCAGACCAGTCCGTACTCGTACCCGCTCGTCGGACTGTCGCTGCTGGCGATCCCGGGGCTGCTGGTCAACCGCCGTCGCTTCGACCGGAAGCTCTCGCTGTCGACCTCGCAGCTGGCCGCTGGCGTCATCCTCGCGAGCGTCCAGGTGTACGGCACCGTCGGCGCGTACGCGCTCCGCGACGAGTTCCCCGCCATCCGCGAGGGCTCGACCGGACTGGTCGACGCGTTCTACTACACCATCGTCACCGCCAGCACGGTCGGCTACGGCGACGTGACCCCCGCCCCCACGTCGACGCGGGGGCGGCTGTTCGCCCTCTCGGTCGTCGTCCTCGGCGTCGTGAGCTTCACGGTCGCACTGGGGACGCTGCTCGCACCGCTGCTCGAAGCCCGGTTTCAACGCGCACTTGGGAGAATGACAGAGACACAGCTCGACCTGCTCGAAGACCACGTCATCGTCCTCGGCTACGGGGACCTGACCGAACCGATTCTGACCGAACTCACGGAGGGCGATGTCCCGTTCGTCGTCATCGTGCCCGACCAGGCACGAGCCGCAGAGCTCTCCGACCGCGGCATGAACGTCATCACGGCCGACCCGAGCGACGAGGAGCCGCTCCAGCGCGCCCAGCTCGCCGACGCCACCGCCGTCGTCACCGCGACGAACAACGACGCGGAGGACGCACTCGCGGTGCTGACCGCTCGACAGCTCCGGCCGGACGTCCGCATCGTCGCCGCGGCGACCGACCGCGAGAACGTCAAGAAGCTCAAGCGCGCCGGCGCGGACACCGTCATCAGCCCGGCGGCCATCGGCGGCCACCTGCTCGTCGAGTCAGCCCTCGGACGCGGCGACACCGAGGACGTGGCCGAGAAGATCCTGGAGGACGAGGGCACCACCGAGTCGGAGGATTAGTCGGCGATCAGCTTCCGGAGCGTCGTCGCCACGTCCTCGAAGGTGTCGATGTTCATCTCGTCGGTCGTGGCGACGACCCCCACCTCGCCGACGATGACCCGGCAGAGGTAGCCGTGGTCGAACGCGCGGACCGTGAACCGGTACGCGCCGAGGGTTTCACCCTCCGGGGCCTCGCCCGCGAACGAGTGATATGTCTCCTGCGAGGTGAACCCGAGTCGTTCGTTCTCGACGATCTCGGCCTTCACGTCGCGGAGGGCGGGCTCGAGCTCCCGGAGGTCCGACCGGACGTAGCTCAGCGTCCACTCGTCGGGCGTGAACAGGATGACGGACCGGAGTGTGTCGCCGAACCCGGTTCTGCAGGTCGAGACGAGTCGCTCCTCGAGTTCGTCTGAAACTACCATGGTGCGTGTACGCACCCCACGGACATGAATCGTGCTCTCGTCCCGGCCACTGGACGACGGAACCCCTCACCCTCCGCGGTGGACGATGGCCACGTCACAGTCGAGGTCGCGGACCTTCTCGAACGTCGGCGGTGCGAGGAACCGCGAGGCGGCGGTCCGGTCGGTGCTGGCCCCGACGACGATCAGGTCGTGCGACGGCGCGTTCGCGGAGAGAAACCGCTGGATGGAGTCCCGTGACACCCGCGTCTCGAACGTGCCGTCGAACGGGTCGACGAGGTCGACCAGCATCGACTCCGCCTGGCGGCGCTGGCTCTCGCCGTCGATGCAGGTGCAGACGCTCACCGTCCCCGTGGCGCGGGCGACGCGCTGGGCGAAATCGAGCATCGCGTGGGCGTTGTCCCCCGGCCGGGCCACCGCGACGAGCACGCGCCGCCAGCGGGACCTCGCCGACACCGAGCGGAACGCCACCACGTCGATGGCGCTGTCGAACAGCGACTTGACGAACGGCGAGAGGCTGCCGTGGCGCTCCTCGTACGGCGTCACGACGAGGTCGCAGTTCGTCTCGTCGGCCGTCTGGAGCACGACACCGTCCGGGTTCCCGCCCTCGCTCGCGACGACGACCTCGCAGGGGACGCCGACACGGGTCCGGATGCGGCCGGCGAGGCGCTCCAGCCGCATCGCGGCCTGGCCCGCGACCTGCTCCTGTGCCTCCGTCATCCGGTCGCCGGCCTCGTCGGCGGGACCCGTGTCGGCGGCGGTCGCCTCGTCTGCAGTGCGCCGGAGGCCAGCCTCGGCCTCGGCGATCTCGTCCTCGGAGACCAGGTCGAGCAGGACGACCTTCCCCGCGTCGTGTGCCGCCGCGATGTGCGCGGCGAACATCGCCGTCTCGTCCGCTGTCTCCCCCCGGACCGGGACGAGCACGTGGTCGTCGCCCTGCGTCGTCCGGTAGAGGTACTCCGCACGCCGGCCGTAGAACAGCTCGCGCCAGGCGTAGAACGCCGTCGCGACGAACGCCGACGAGAGCACGACGCTCAGGACGTACTCGCCGCGCGACCCGCCCGTGAGCAGGGTCAGCAGCGCCGTCGAGAACGCGGTCGGCTCCTCCAGGTCGAGCGCCCACGTCACCGCGCCGGTGAGGAAGATGCTGAGCCCGGCGTCGAGTGCGCTGACCGACTGGAAGCCCACACCGGAGCCGTTGATGCCGGCGACGCCGGAGAGCTCGAGCGCGAGGAAGCCACACACCGCACCGGCGGTCATCCCGCCGACGAACTTCGGCGGCGAGGCGTACTTCCCCTCCGGGTCCGAGAACAGGGTGTACGTCCCCGAGGCCAGCGGTGGAAACAGCAGGAACGACAGCGCCGTCGAGGCGTTCGAGAGGTACGTGACGAGCGCGATGAGCAGCGGGACGAACACCAGCACCGAGAGGTGCAGGAGGTTGTTCGTGTGCTCGACCCAGCGCCGGAAGTCCCGCAGCTCGCGGCGTTCGACGCGACGGATGCGAGCGAGGAGCCGGTCGAGGCGCGCTCGCAGACCCGAGAGCATGACCTGCCGTTCCCCCGCCAGCGAGAAAACGGTTCTGTCGTGTGCTGGCGGATCGGCCGGGTTACACCGCTCGTGAACGTTCGGCTCGAACCGTCGACGGTTCGCCGAAAACGACCACCGGAACCGCCCTACTCCGTGAGCGCCCGCACCGCTTCCAGCGAGATGTCGATGGCGCGGCCGACGTTGTTCTTCGCCTTCTCGGGCAGCTCCTCGTCCTCCGTATCGGTGCCCTTCTGGGTGCCCTTCACGAGGTTGCCGTCGACGGTGCAGATGGCACCCGCGGCGAGGCCCTTCCGGCGGGCGAGCGTGAACACGGTCGCGGCCTCCATCTCCACGCTCAGGATGCCCGCCTCCTCCCAGTCCTGCACGTACTCGTCGGTCTCGGCGTAGTAGGCGTCGTCGCTGGCGATGGGCCCGACGTGGACGTCCTCGTCGTTGGCCTCCGCGCCGTGGACGAGCGCGGTCATCACGTCGAAGTCGGGGACTGCGGGGTACTCGACGGCCTCGTACCGTTTGCTCGTGCCCTCGTTCTTCGCCGCGCCGGTGGCGATGATCATGTCGCCGATCTCGACGTCGTGCTGGAGCGCGCCGGTCGTCCCGACGCGGATGAACGTCTCGACGCCGACGTTCGAGAGCTCCTCGACGGCGATGGCGGCGGAGGGGCAGCCGATGCCCGTCGAGCAGATGGTCAGGTCGACGCCCTCGTAGGTCGCGTTGACGAGCTTGTACTCGCGGTTCTCGGCGACGACCTCGCTGTCGTCGCAGTGGCCGGCGATGCGGTCCACGCGGCCCGGGTCGCCCGGGATGAGCGCGATGTCGTGTACGTCCCCCTCCTCGACGAGCAGGTGCGGCTGTGTCATACCCACGGCTTCGCCGGTGCCCGAGAAAAAACGTTCGTCACGCGCCGAGGCCGACCAGCGCCACGGCCGTCAGCGTGACCCCGTAGACGACCGCCGAGAACTGCCACTGGAGGAACGTGGTCTCGCGCCTGTCGTCGCCGAAGCCCGCCGTCGGGAGCACGGCGAAGCCGAAGAAGTTCATGACGAAGACGGTGAACACCGTCGCCGGGAGCACGACGGCGGCCCACGTCCCGAGGCGTGGTTCGAGCACGACGACGGCGACGCCGAGGCCGAGCCCACCCACGATGCCCATCCCGTGGTGGACGACCTGCGCCGCGAGGCCCGAGACCTCCTCGACAGGCCGGCGCTGGAGCTTCGACGCGGCGACGGACGCGGGGGTGAATCCCTCGGACAGCAGCACCATCGGCACGTCCATCACCAGCGCGCCGGCCAACCCGGCGGCCGCACACACCGCGAGCGTCGTCACCGTCGACATGGCGTCGGCTTCGGCCGGTCGGTCCTTAATCCCGTGGGGCGTCAGCCGTCGAGCGGGAAGTCGGGGTTCCAGGCGACCTCCCAGAGGAAGCCGTCCGGGTCCGCGAAGTAGCCCGAGTAGCCGCCCCAGAACACCTCCTGTGCGGGCTTGACGATCTCCGCCCCGGCGTCCTCGGCCTCCGCGAGTACGGCGTCGACGCGGTCCTCGGAGTCGACGTTGTGCGCCAGGGAGAATCCCCGGAAACCCGAGCCCTCCGCCGAAACGGTCGCGTCGTCGGCCAGCTCCTCACGGGGGTACAGCGCGAGCCAGGTGCTCGCCGTCTCGAAGAACGCGATGTCGCCTTCGGACTCTCGCTCCGACAGGCCGAGCCCGTCGCGGTAGAACTCGGTCGCGCGGTCGAGGTCCTCGACGCCGAGGGTCACCATGCTGATTCGTGGGTCCATGGTGACGGGACGGTCGACAGCAGCGTAGCCGTTACGGCGGAGACCGGGCAGAACAACTTTGCCCCCGGCGTGCGGACGGCGACGAGATGGGAACGAGTGACACGGACACCCGGGCGGACGCGGTCCGGGCGTCGATGTACGGCGTCGCCATCACGCTGCTCACCGCGCTCGGCATCGGCGCGCCGGGCAACGTCAGCGTGCCGCAGCTTCCGCTGCCGGTCGCGCTCGGGCTCGGTGCGGTGACGTTCGTGGCGGTGTTCCTCGCCCACCGGGTGAACTGGGACGCCGTGACCGCGCCGCGGCGGTGAGGCCTGGACGGCCACGGGCCACGCACGCCGAGCGGCCGGAACCCTCTTTTTCGAGGTGTGAGGGGTCGAACCATGGACTTCGAGCCGGAGACCGACAGCCGCGAACAGCTTGGCCGGGACGCGCTCACCGGGCTGGCCGTCGCGGGTGTCGGGGACCTCTCCGCCGTCACCGGACTCGGGACGTGGACCACCAGCGAACCGGTGTCGCCGACCTTCGCGCTGGTCATCGGGGGAGCCCTCGGACTCGCCGTCTTCCTCGTCCGCCGCGCCAGACACCGGTAGGCCGGCGGTCAGAACGCCTCGCCCAGAAAGGCCCGCAGCTCGGACGCCGTCGGCGCGGCGCGAGCGCCCTCCTCGGCGGCGGCGAGCGCACCGCAGGCGTTACCGTGCTCGACGGCGCGCTCGTAGTCCTCCGATTCGAGCAGCGCGGCGACGAACCCCGCCGCGAAGGCGTCGCCCGCGCCGGTCGTGTCGACGGGGTCGACGCCGAAGCCGGGGTGCTCGTAGGTCCCGCCGGGCGTGTGGACGACCGCGCCGTCGCTGCCGCGTTTGACGACGAGCACGCGGTCGTCGAACTCCGAGCCGGGGTACTCCGATTCGAGCACGCTCTCTGCCTCGCGGTCGTTCAGGAACAGGATGTCCGCGGCGTCGAGCGCGGCCGAGAAGTCCCGGTCGGCGAGCCGGCGGCCCGGGTCGAAGCTGACGCGGACGCCGGCCTCCGAGGCGGTCTCGGCGAGGGACGCCGCGGTGTCGGGGCGCTGGCTCGTCAGGTGGACGTGGTCGGCCGCGCGGACGTAGTCGGGGTCCACGTCCTCGGGCGTGACGGCCTCGTTCGCGCCGTCGTTGCCGAGCACCGCCACCTCGCCCTGCTCGTCGACGAGCAGGTACTTCACGGCGGTCTGGCCGTCGGGGACGGTCAGCAGGCCATCGAGGTCGACGCCGGCCTCGTCGAGTTCGCGCCGGGCGAGCAGCCCGTTCTCGTCGTCGCCGACGCTCCCGACGAGTCCGGTGTCGACGTTCAGCCCGGAGAGCGCGACGGCGACGTTGGCCGCGCTCCCGCCGCCGGAGGAGCGCAGCGAACTGATGCGTGACTCGCCGTCGGGTTCGGGCAGGCGGTCGACGCGGAGGGTCACGTCCCAGTTGACGTGGCCCGCAGTGAGCACCCGCGGCACTCAGGCCACCCCCGCGACGTGTGCGATTGCGAGCGGCACGTCGGCGGCCGTCACGTCGCTCGAGACCATGAACAGCAGCAGGTTGTGCAGGCCGGGGCCGAGTCCGACCGCGGCGACGAACGTCAGCGCGAGTCGGCCGTGGCGCGGCTGCTCGTCGATGTACTCCTTGAACGCCGCGACGACGACGAGCGCCAGCAGCACCTTCACGAGGACGAACAGCCAGCCCGCGCCGATGGCGTCGTACGTCGGGAGCTGTTCGCCCGCCTGCAGGATGTACTTCGAGAGGACGACGCGCTCGCCACCGCCGAGGTGGTCGTAGCCGATGGCGGTCGTGATGCCGTCGAGCGTGTGCGCGAAGACGACGATTGCGCCGGTCCGGCCGGCCTTGGCGGCGACCTCGGTGTAGCGCAGGCTCAACAGCACCCAGGCGATGGCCGCGACGATGGCCGCGATGACGGCACCGATGACCGACCAGAACGGCGTGAACGTCCCGCTCTCGACCGACGTGAGGATGGCGAACATGACGAACGTCACGCCGAAGCCGGTGCCCACGGTGCCAAGTCCGCGGTCGGCGTGGAAGTGCTGGCGGACCGCGGCGAGGAACGTCATCAGTATCCAGACGAGTCCCGCGGCCGTCGCCGTCGTGATGTAGACGGTGAGCGTACCGAACAGGGGTTCGATGGAGGCGGGGTAGACGTCCAGGACGTAGAGGACGTGGAGGATCGCCCCCGTGAGCATCCACGGGACGAAGGCGACCGCTGTCCAGTCCGTGACGGGCGGGTGGACCGCCCAGAGCAACGCCACCACCCCGAGGAAGGCGAGCACGAGCGGCACCGCGTAGAGAAGCGGCGGTAGCTCTGCCCCTGCAAGTACCATGCTCGCATATCGTGAGAGCAACACGAAAGAAGGTTCCGGTCGGCTACGGCCGGAAAGTTAATACACCGACGCGCTGCCTGCCGTTCACGCCTCCCACGGGCGGTCCGTGTCGCGGCCGAACAGTTCGCGCATGAGCACGACGATGCTCTCGGGTGGGAACTGTCCGCGCTCGGTGACGATGGCGTCGACGTATCGCGGCGGCGTCACGTCGAACGCCGGGTTCTCGACGGTGAAGCCGTCGGGGTCGCCCTGGATGCGCTCGCGCTCGGCCCCGCCGAGGACCTCCGACTCGTCGCGCATCTCGATCTCGACGGTGTGGCCCGTCAGCGTGTCCGGGTGGAGCTTGATGGTCTGTGCGCCGACCATGATGGGGACGCCGCGGTCCCGGGCGTTCACCGCCAGCCCCGACGTACCGATCTTGTTGATGACGCTCCCGTCGGCAGCGATGGAGTCCGCGCCGACGACCACGTGGTCGACACGGTCGAGGTAGCGGCGCGCCGCGCTGTCGACGACGAGCGTGACGGGGACGCCCCACTCGCGCAGTTCCTCGGCGGTGATGTGGCCCTGCTTGCGCGGGCGGGTCTCCTTCACGATGGCCTCGATGTGCTTGCCCTGATCGAGCGCCGCCTTCACGCACGATAACGCGTCCGTCGAGTGGCAGTGGGTCATCACCACGTCGCCGTCGCGAAGGCGGTTCGCGCCGACCTCGCCGAGGCGCTCCTGTGCCTGGTCGAGCTCGCGCTGGAACGCCTCGGCGCTGGCAACCGCCGACTCCTGCAACTCCGCGACGGTGTCGCCTGACACGTCCGCCATCACGAACCGGAGCGCGTTCGGCAGGCTCACCGCCGTCGGTCGCGTCTCGTACAGCGTCTTCGCCGCCTGCCTGAGCTCCCCGCGGAACGCCGCGGGCGAGTTCGCGTCGGACTCGCGGGCCTGGGTCGCGAGCGCCCCGGCGGCCGCGTTCGCGATGGCCGCCGCACCGCGGATCTCCATCGTGGCGATGTCGTCGGCGATGTCGGCAACGTCCGGATGTACGTCGGTCATATCCTTCAACTCGACCGCCACGACACAAAAATGGCGCGGCGCGAAGCGGTGTCTCGGGAGTGCGATAGAGGAAGACGGACGGTTCCGGGCACAGGCAGTTCAGGTACAGCGCCGGACGCCCGTGTCGATTCGCGGCCTGCCCGCATCGAGCGTGACGCCCGTCCTGACGGACCTGTAGCAGTAGCACCTGACGACCGCCGCGGATGCGGTCCCGGTGTCCGCCGTGACGACCAGCGAGTAGAAGTCACCGACAGGCGTCGAGAGCGCGATGTCCTCCGAACCGCCAGCCGGGAGGTCGAGCGACTGCTCGCCGACCGTCTGACCGTCGCGTTCCAGCGCCAGCGTCGCCGCCACGGCCGAGTCCGTCGCGTTGTCGACCGCGACCTGTACGTCTCCTCCCTCACCACACCCGACGAGCGGATTGCCTTCAGCGGGGACGGTGATGCTGAGCAGCGGCCAGGCGTAGTCCGGTGGAATACGCCAGCGCGAGACGGTTCGGCCGCCAGTTTCTACATCGACATCGACGGTGTACTCCCCGGCGGTTGCGGTCAGCCCCTCGACGGCGACGGTCTGGTCCGCGTCGAGTTCGTAGGTACACTCGAAGAAGGTCAGCGAGTCGTGGGCAACGGCGAGCGTCACCGTGACCGGGTCCCCAGACTCGTTCGCTAGTTCGGCTCGGCCGCGCGTGTGCGTCTCCGGCGCGTCGGGTATCGAGTACGGGAGCGACGTCGTCGTCCCCTCGCCGGTCGCGCAGGCGCGGTCGACCAGCGTCTCCTCGAAGGATGGCTCGCCCGAACCATCGACCTGCACGGTGAGCGACCCCCGATACCCCGCCTCGACCCGCCAGTCGTGGGTCGCGCTGCCGCCGGCATCAAGGCTCGCCGAGACTGTGTACGACCCCGGTTCCGGGACCGAGAAGAGCAACGCGACGACGCCGTCGTTCACGTCCCGCGTCCGTTCGTCGACGACCGTGCCGTCGCGGCGGAGTTCGGCCGTCACGGTCGCCGGTGCGTCTCCGTCGTTGTGGACGCTGACGTGCGCATCCAGCGCCCCGTCCGTGATGGCCGTCTGGAGCGGTTCGGTCGCCGTGGGACGGGCGGTGGCGGTTCCCGTCGATGTCTCGGCAGCCTCGGTACCGGTTCGGTCCCGGTCGAGACAGCCGGCCAGTGCTCCCGAGAGACCACCACCGACCGTGGAGAGGAGCGCACGGCGGGAGGGCAGTTGCATACGGACATGTTCGAATAAGGATACAAATGCTTTGGGTCGCTGCGAGGGGCAGGCGACCACGTTGACGGGACCGTTGCCGACCGACGACCGGCGACTACTATACCCCCTGGCCCACAACGGGGAGCCATGAACCGCGAAGAGTTCGCCGCGAGCATCGACCACACAGTGCTCGGCCCGGAGACGACGCTGGACGACGTCGAGCGCGTCCTCGACGAGGCCGCCGAGTACGGGATGAACGCCTGCATCCCGCCGTGCTACGTCGAGGAGGCCAACGACTACGCACCCGACGTGACCGTCGCGACGGTCATCGGCTTCCCGCACGGCAACAACACGCCCGAGGTGAAGCGCGACGAGGGCGTCGATGCCTGGGACAACGGCGCGGACGAGCTGGACGTGGTCATCAACGTCGGCCGGCTGAAGAGTGGGAACGCGGGCGCGGTCCACGACGAGCTGGAGGAGCTGGTCGCCGCGGTGCCGGTGCCGGTGAAGGTCATCATCGAGACGGCGCTGCTGACGGCGGACGAGAAGCACGCCGCCTGCAAGGCCGCCGCGGACGCCGACGCCGAGATGGTGAAGACCTCGACCGGCTTCGCCGACGGCGGCGCGGAGGTCGCGGACGTCGAGCTGATGAGCGAGTACCTCCCCGTGAAGGCGAGCGGCGGTGTCGGCTCGTGGGCGGAGGCGAAGGCGATGTTCGACGCCGGCGCGGTGCGAATCGGCGCGTCCAGCGGCGTCGCTATCGTCGAGGACTTCGAAGAAAGCGAGTAGACGGAGGGCGGCGCTTCCTTATTCGGCGCGACGGCGGCCGAACAGTGCGAGTGCGACGAGCGCGACGAGCGCGACGGCCGGACCGAAGCCGGGCATGCCGCCGAGCAGGCCACCGCCGTCGTCGTCGACGTTCAGATAGTTCCGTGCCTCCTGGGTGTCCATCTCGGGGAACTCCCTCTCGTCGGGGTCCCAGTCGCCGGGCATGAAGACCTCCGTCTCGTCGCCGACGACCGCGAGCTCGCGCACGTCGGACTCGCTGGCGTCGCCGGAGACGGCACCGGAGAGTCGGACGTAGCTCACGGACTCGCCGTCGTCCATCTCGCCGTAGGCACTGGCGACGTTGATGTCATCGCCGTACTCCTCCTCCAGCACGTCGCGGAAGGCGGAGACGTTGTCGAAGCTCGCGCCGGCCTCGAAGGTGACGGTGCGGTCCTCCATCGAGACGTCCATCTTGGCCGTCTCGAACTCGGACTGCTGGAACGCCTCGAGCATGGCGCGGGACTGGTCGCTCCCGGTGCCCTCGCTCGACTGGAGCATGCTGTCGATGGCACCGCTCACGAGTTCCTCCTGGGCGAAGGTGGCGGACATCTCCGCGGTCAGCTCGCCGTTCTCGGTCCGGGCGCTCGCGGAGAACTCGGTGCTGCCGGACCACTCGACGCCCCGGCTCTCGAGCTCCTCGACGTAGGTCGCCCAGTTCTCGGTCCCGTAGTCGGCGGAGAACTCGACCTCCGCGGTGTTCCCGTCGGGCGATGAGACCGAGCCGCTCCAGGTGTACGTCCGCTGGAGGTCGGCTGCGGACTGGGCCTCGATGCGTGCACGGCTCTCCTCGAGGTTCAGCTGCTCGCTGCTCATCTCGGAGGCCGCCATGATGTCGAGCATCGCGAGCGAGGCCTCGTCGTAGTCGTCGATCTGGACCGACCAGCTCGCGCTGGCCTCCTCGCTCGTCACGTCGACGGACGCGGAGAGCTCGGTCAGCTCGACGGACTGGATCCGCTCGGCGAGTTCCTCGGCCTCGCTCTCCGAGAGGTTCATCTGCTGGGAGGAGGCGAGGGAGGTCGTCAGCTGCTCGGAGACGGCCTCGTCCACGCCGGTGAACTCGACCGTGTAGGCCATATCGACCCGGTTGGTGTCGCTGTCGAACGAGTGCGACTCGACGGTGACGGAGACATCACCGTCGAGCTGGCGGGCGACGAGCCCGAACTGCGACTCGAGGCTCCGACGGGCGCTCTCGCGGGTGTTCCACGAGTCGGCGCTGTAGGAGCCGACGACGTAGTCCTGCTCGCCGGAGAGGACGTAGCTGTCCTCGCGCTCCTCGAGCGTGAACGCGAACTGCATCTCGTCGACGCCGGGGTCCTCGGAGAACGTCGCGCTGACGGAGCCGTCGGTCGAGAACGTGCTCCCGGTCGTCGTCATCGAGCCCTCGGTCGAGAGGGACTCGACCATCGAGGTGCCCGTCGAGGCCGTCCCGGACTCGCTGGTGAACGTCCCGTCGAACGAGACGGAGCCCTGGGCGTTCTCGCGGGTCTGCTCGGCCGAGGCATCGAAGGAGAGGTCCTCGATGGAGTCGGGCGTGTCCATGGCGAACGAACCGTCGCCCGTCATGGACTCGGGCGTGAGTTCGAACGAGGCGTCGCCGGAGACGTTGTCCTCGGGTGCCTCGTCCATCGTGTCGTTGAGGAACACGTGGAACAGGCCCTCGGAGAGGTCGGCACCGTAGTGGCCGGTGCCGGAGCCGCTCGTGTCGTCGCGGTAGACGAGGACGGCGTCACCGTCGTCCTCGACGTAGATTTCGTCTGCCGATTCCAGGTCGTCTTGCTCCTGCGTGTCGTTCAGGGCGGACAGCGAGGAGCCCCCCACCGCGACTGCGCCGACCGTGCTCGTGACGAGCAGGGCGGCGAGCGCGAGTGCGAGGAGTGCGCGGCTGTGTGTTCGCATAGCAATCATGTGTTGCAACTGAGATGTTATAACCCCATCGCCTTGGTTTCAGAGTGTGAAACTGCCGCAAGAACCCCACGGAATGTTGCTGCACGAGAACCCCAGGCACACCGACGTGCGCGCCCTATCGTCGCGCTTTTGAACGCGCACCGGCAACAGATGGTAGGAATGGCCCGATACCACATCGAGACGTACGGCTGTACCTCCAACCGGGGTGAGAGCCGACAGATCGAGTCGGCGCTCCGCGACGCGGGACACTACCGCGTCGACGGCCCCGAGCAGGCCGACGTCGCGATACTGAACACCTGTACGGTAGTCGAGAAGACGGAGCGGAACATGCTCCGTCGGGCCAAAGAACTCGAATCGGAGACGGCGGACCTCATCGTCACGGGCTGCATGGCGCTGGCCCAGGGCGAGGAGTTCCGCGACGAGGCGGTCGACGCCCAGATCCTCCACTGGGACGACGTGCCGACCGCTGTCACGAACGGCGAGTGCCCGACGCCCGGCCCCGGCGTGGAGCCGGTGCTCGACGGCGTCGTCGGTATCCTCCCCATCGCCCGGGGCTGCATGAGCGACTGCTCGTACTGTATCACGAAGCAGGCGACGGGCAAGATCGAGTCGCCGTCGGTCGAGGAGAACCTCGAGAAGGCACGCGCGCTGGTCCACGCCGGCGCGAGGGAGCTCCGCATCACCGGGCAGGACACCGGTGTCTACGGCTGGGACACGGGCGAGCGCAAGCTGCACACGCTGCTCGACCGCATCTGCACAGAGATAGACGGCGAGTTCCGCGTCCGCGTCGGCATGGCGAACCCGAAGGGCGTCCACGGCATCCGCGAGGAGCTGGCCGCCGTGTTCGCCGAACACGACGAGCTGTACGACTTCCTCCACGCGCCGGTGCAGTCCGGGAGCGACGACGTGCTCGGCGACATGCGCCGCCAGCACCAGGTCTCGGAGTACCTGGAGGTCGTCGAGGCGTTCGACGACGCGCTCGACTACTGGACACTCAGCACGGACTTCATCGTCGGCTTCCCCACCGAGACAGAGGCCGACCACGCACAGAGCATGGCGCTGCTGCGCGAGACGCGCCCCGAGAAGATCAACGTCACGCGGTTCTCGAAGCGCCCCGGCACCGACGCCGCCGAGATGAAGGGCCTGGGCGGGCAGACGAAGAAGGACCGCTCGAAGGCGATGTCCGAGCTGAAGATGGCGGTCGTCGGCGACGCCTACGCGGCGATGGTCGGCGAGACGAAGACGGACTGCCTCGTCGTCGAGCAGGGGACCGGCGACTCGGTGAAGTGCCGCGACTCGGCGTACCGGCAGATCATCGTCCGGAACGCCACCGAGCACGGCCTCGAACCCGGCGACTTCGTCGACCTCGAGGTGACCGGGCAGAACACCGTCTACGCCTTCGGGACGCCGGTCTGATGTGGGGTCCAGCCTGATGGGAGGTCCAGTCTGATGCAGGTCGCCATCCTGACCGTCGGCGACGAGGTGCTCGCCGGCGAGACGACGAACACGAACGCCGCGTGGCTCGCCGAGGAGCTGACCGGGCGCGGCGTCACCGTCACACGCATCCTCACGGTGCCCGACGACGAGGCGGTCATCGCCGAGTGGGTCCGCGAGTTCTCCGCGGGGTTCGACGCCGTCGTCGTCACCGGCGGCATCGGCGGCACGCCCGACGACGTGACCGTCGAGGCCGTCGCCCGGGCGTTCGACCGGCCGATGGTCGTCCGCGAGGACCAGCGCGAGCGATTGGTACGGCGGGCCGAGGCCTTCCGCGAGGCGAACCCCGACCTCGCCGCCGACTACGAGTTCGACGTGGACTTCGACGCGGTGGCGTCGCTCCCCGAGGGGGCCCGCACGCTGGTGACCGACGAGAGCTGGGCCCCCGGCTGTGTCGTCGCGAACGTCTACGTCCTGCCAGGCATCCCCGAAGAGATGCGGGCGATGTTCGCCGTCGTCGCCGACGAGTTCGCCGGCGACCGGACCAGCGAGACGGTGTACACGCCGACACCGGAGGGCGCACTCGGCGGCGCGCTCGGTGTGGTTCGCGAGCGGTTCGACGTGGCCGTCGGGAGCTACCCCGCACCGGTCGACGAACCGGGGCGGATCCGAGTGTCGGGGTCGGACCCGGACGCGGTCGCTGCGGCAGTCGCGTGGCTCCGGGACCACGTCGAGACCTGCGAGCCGCCGGAGTAGCGGGACGGTGGCGTGGACCGGGGCAGCGACAGTCGGCCTGTGTCCGGCAGCAGTTCGCCGGGGGACCCGTCGTGGGTCCTCCCCTGTCGCCCTACTCCACTTCCTCCAGCACCGACGCACCGCGCCCCTCCTTCGACTCCCACTCCCACTCGTCGTCGACCCGGACGCGTCCGTCGTCGAGGAGGGTCACGGTGCCGACGGAGTGTCCAGTCGCCGTCTCGCCGTCCGCGTGGAGCTGGACGTAGCGGATGTCCCAGCGACCGTCCGCGAGCGTGCCGACGAGGTGCCCCTCGACGATGGTGCCGCCCGCGTAGTGAGCGTGGATTCGGTCGCCGTCCTGTTCGAACTCGAACCGGGTGTCGGCGCTGACCTCGCCCGATTCGTCGTTCGCGACGCCGACGAGCGTGCGCCCGTCGAGCGAGAGTTCGTCGGTCATACCCGGACAACCGGGGGAGCGCATCTAACTGTTCGGGGAGCCGCAACCAGTCACTCCCCGGAGTTGCCGACCAGTCGCTCCGCCTCCTCGTCCTCCTTCCACTCGCCGAGTTCCTTCGGGTCGATGTGGACGAACACGTCGTCGACCTCGGGGAGTTCCTGGATGGCCTGCACCACGTCGCTCTCGATGTCGTGGGCCTCGAACAGGGTCCGGTCGCCCTCGACCTCGATGTGGAGGCTCACGTCGATCTCCGGGCCGACGTAGTGGGCGACGACGTCGTGGACGCCCTCGACCTCGGGATGGGCAGTGGCACGTTCGACGATCTCCGCACGCAGGTCGTCCGGCGGCGCGCCGCCGACGAGGTAGTTGACGTTGTCGCGGACGATCTCGACGCCCGTCCAGAGGATACCGAGCGAGACGAGCGCGGCCGCCAGCGGGTCGAGCACCGGGTAGCCCGCGGCCGAACCGAGGACGCCGACGAGTGCAGCCAGCGCCGTGAGCACGTCGTTGCGGTTGTCGAGCGCCGTTGCGACCAGCGCCGGGGAGTTCGCGTCCGAGCCCCGTGTCAGACAGTAGCGGTAGAGCCCGATCTTGAGCACAGCGGAGCCCGCGAGCACGCCGATACCGGCCGGCGTCGCGTGGACGGCGATGTCACCGGCCAGCAGCGTGGTGCTCGACTGCCAGAAGACGAGGACACCGGCGGCGAAGATACCGGCGGCGACGAACAGCGAGACGAACGGCTCGATGCGCTCGTGGCCGTGAGGGTGCTCGAAGTCCGGCGGCTGGGTCGTCAGGTAGAGCCCGACGAGGACGACGAGGCTGTAGACGGAGTCCGAGAGGCTGTTGACCGCCTCGGAGCCGACCGCGAGACTCCCGCTCTCGACGTACACCGCGCCCTTCGCCAGCGCCAGCGCGACGTTGGCGAGCAGCACGACGGCTCCGACCCGGCGGACGGTCTGTCGGCGGTCGTCCATTCGTGACGAGTAGTCGGTCGGCCGGTACTTAGAAGGACTGTTTCGAGGGAGGGCAAGCGGATGTGAGCGACGAGCGGTGGGTCACTCGGAGCCGTCCTCGGGGAACAGCACCGCCGTCTCGTCGCCGTCGACGACCGCGCCGTCCTGTGCGGCAAACGCCTCGTGCAGCCGCTCGTAGGTCTCCGAGACCGCCTCGACGATGACCTTCGTGTCGCCGACGACCGGCATGAAGTTCGTATCGCCCTGCCACCGCGGGACGACGTGGGTGTGGAGGTGGTCGTCGATGGAGCCGCCTGCCGCGCCGCCGCCGAGGTTCAGCCCGGCGTTGTAGCCGTCCGGGCCCATCGCCTCGTCGAGCGCGTCGAACGTGCGCTGCTTCAGCCGTCCATGTGCCAGCAGCGTCTCGTCGTCGAGGTCCCGGAAATCCCCGGTGTGCTCGTACGGGATGACCATCGCGTGGCCCGGATTGTACGGGTAGTTGTTCAGGATGACGAACGCAGCCTCGTTCCGGGCGACGATGCGGTACTCGCGGTCGGCGTCCCGGTCGGGGAGTTCACAGAAGGGGCAGCCGTCGATGTCATCGGTGCCGTCGCGTTCGACCCAGTCGATGCGCCACGGCGCGAACACCTGGTCCATGGTGCGAGTCCGGCCGGGGAGGCATTGAATCCCACGAACCCCGCCACCACTCTACCGACCTGACATGAAAGGGCCGCAATACCGGGTTCAAGACCCGGTTTCGGGACTACAAGCACCGATAGTTCGCCCGGTAAACGACCGGTTACGCCATAATTAGTTACCAACTACTCAGATACCAACAACAATCAGTTTCGGTTAGTTTTCGGTGCTGAACGGTCGGCTCTTTTTATACCACCAGGTGACCACTCACTGTTTGGATGGCGACGACTGACAACTCAATCGACGGGCGGACCGAACACTGTGACAGCTGCGGCAGCGACACCATCCACCAGGTGTCCGTCCAGCTCGTCACGGAGAGCACGAAGAAAGAGAACTCCCAGTTCTCCCGGGAACCCTACCGCGTCACGGAGTGCCAGCAGTGCGGGACCCGCGAGAGCCAGCGCATGAACAACGCCTGACGGTGACAGGACCGCGGCCAACGGTATCCGACGGCGGCGTCACTCCGACGCCGTCGTCACTTCGCATCCATCCTCGGTGACGATTATCGTGTGTTCCTTCTGGCTGACCAGCTTGCCGTCGTCCTCCTTGAGCACCGGGTAGCCGTGGACGATGTTCTGTGATTTGAGCCGCCGCAGCGCCATGTTCGGCCGGGAGACGTCGAGCCAGCGCGTCGCGAACGGCAGCGTCTGGAACTCCTCGGTGATCTGTTCGAGCGCCTTGCGCGCGTTCCGGTCGCGGACCGACGCCTCGCGCTCCAGCGAGTAGATCTCCTCCTGCTGGCCCTCCGATACCTTACCGGAGCCGTCCGTCGCGAACGGTTCGATGGCGACCACGTCGCCGACCTCGAGGGTCGTCCCCTGCTTCACCGCCCGGTTCGGGATGTTCGGGCTGACGTGCTGTTCCCAGTGGCCCAGTCCGTGCCCGGTGAGGTTCACCACGGGGTTGTAGCCGTAGCCGTCGATGACCTCCTCGATGGCCGCCCCGATGGTGCCGGTTTCGACACCCGGCTCGACGGTTTCGAGCGCCGCGTCGAGCGCCTCCTCGGCGGCCTCGACGAGCTCCGGGTTGCCGCTGAAGTCGACGGTGATCGCCGTGTCCGCGAGCCAGCCGTCGATGTGGACCCCGATGTCGAGCTTCACCATCTCCTCGCCGACGGTGCGCTCGTCGCCCGGCCCGGCCGCGCCGTGGGCGGCCTCCTCGTCGACACTCACGTTCACGGGGAACGCGGGCGTGCCGCCGAGTTCGCGGATGCGGTCCTCGGCCCACTCCGAGATCTCCAGGTAGCCCGTCCCGACCTCCAGTCGGTCGGCAGCCTCGTCGCGCACCTGTGCGAGGATGCGTCCGGCCTCGCGGTGCTTCTCGTACTTCTCGGCGTCAAGATCGACCTCGGGCTCGCTCATACGCGCCCTTCGCGCACGTCGGAAAAAGAGGTTGCGCATCCGCCGCCCACGTCGTGAATCGCTCCACCCCCCGCGGCCCTACCGGTCGATCCAGTTACAGCGTGGGCAGGCGTCGACCCCCTGGACGTTCACTGTCGTTGTCTGACACTCTGGACACTGCCGTGTGCGGCCGTGTTGTACCTGTTCGAGCATGGAAGGTGGAACTACTTCGACGGTCATAAAGCTACGCTACGACAGTCGTCGAACAATCGGCAGTTACCGGGGGTAAGTTGGTCGTAAATCCACGGATGACCGCCAGCCGTCGTCGGTATCGGCGGTCGTCGAACCCTACTCCCGGACGACCGCCGTCTGCATCCCCTCGCTGTTGTACGCCGCACCCGTTCCCTCGTGGTCGGCGACGATGACACCTGCCGAGGCACCCGTCAGCTCGCCGAACTCGTCGATGGCGCGGTCCGCCGCGGCCTGGGCGTCCAGCCCCGCCTCCAGGTAGCGCACCGCACGTCGCGAGAGCGTCACCCGGGCGATGTCCTCGCCAGCGCCGGTCGCGCTCGCGCCGCCCGCCGGGGAGCAGTAGAACCCGCTCCCGACCTGTGGCACGTCGCCGACCCGGCCCGCGAGCGCGAGCCAGCGCCCGCCCGTCGAGGTCGCGGCGGCGAACTCCTCGCCGTCCCGCGCGACGGCACCCACGGTATCGTGGTCCTTCCCCGCGGGTGCGCCGGCGTCCTCCTGTTCCGCGTCGGGGTCCGCCGTCGAGCCACCGAACGTCTCCGCGACCCAGCGGGCCTGTGCCGCCATGTCGCCGTCGGGCACGTCAGCGTCGGCGAACCGCCCGCGTGTGCTCTCGGTCCAGAGGTCGACCTCGGCGTCGATATCCTGCGCGGCGGCGAAGTCGACAGCGTGGACACCCGAGAGCAGGATGTGGGGCGTCTCCTCGAGCACCGAGCGCGCCACGCTCACCGCCGCCTCGACGCCCGGCATCGAGGCCGCCGCGCCGACCGACCGGTCGTCGGTCATGACGCCCGCGTCGGTCCGGAGGATGCCGTCGGACTGCGCACACGCACCGACACCCGCGTTGAACCGGGGCGAGGACTCGAGGACGCGCACCGCGTGCTCGACCGCGTCGAGCGGTGTCGTGGCCGCCGCGCCGCGCTCCGCTGCCTCGTCGAGCACTGCCTGTCGGGGTTCGGGGTCGTCTGGAACTCCGCCCGCACCACCGTGAACGATGACCTGCATGGACGGGCGTTCCGCGGGGGACCCCAAAAGTGCGGGTGGTCGGGAGCAGCCACCGTGGATAGCCGCGGAGACATCGGACCGGAGACGTGGCGACCCGACCGCCGGTCGGGCCGCGATACTTGCCGCCCAGCGGCAAATGGCAGGCCTTTTACCCGCACTGTTCGTCGCTTCAGGTGACAATGAGCTCCGACTACGAGCATATCGAGATACCCGACGAGGGCGAGAAGATCACGGCCGACGGCGAGGAGCTGTCCGTTCCGGACGAGCCCATCATCCCGATTCTCCACGGTGACGGCATCGGGAAGGACGTCGGTCCCGCCGCCCAGAAGGTTCTCGACGCCGCCGCCGCGGCGACCGGACGCAAAGTCCACTGGATGGAGGTGTACGCCGGCGAGTCCGCCCGAGAGATCTACGGCGAGGACGTCAACCTCCCCGACGAGACCGTCGACGCCATCCGCGACCACCGCGTCGCCATCAAGGGCCCGCTCACGACACCCGTCGGTGCCGGCTTCCGCAGCCTGAACGTCGCGCTCCGCCAGACGCTCGACCTCTACGCGAACGTCCGCCCGACGTACTACCTCGACGGTGTCCCGTCCCCCATGAAGGCACCCGAGGAGATGGACATGGTGACGTTCCGCGAGAACACCGAGGACGTCTACGCCGGCATCGAGTGGGAGCAGGGCACCGAGGCGGTCGAGCAGGTCCGCGAGTTCGTCGAAGAGGAGATGGGCATGGACGGCATCATGCACGAGGGCCCCATCGGCCTCGGCCTGAAGCCGATCTCCGAGAAGGGCAGCAAGCGCCTCGTCCGCGAGGCCATCGACTACGCCATCGAGAACGACCGCGACACGGTCACGCTCGTCCACAAGGGCAACATCATGAAGTTCACCGAGGGACAGTTCGGCACCTGGGGCATGGAGGTCGCCGAGGAGGAGTACCCCGACGACGAGGTCTTCGCCGCACCCGACTCGCTCTGGGAGGAGCAGGACGAGGTCGACATCCCGGAGGACGCCGTCATGGTCGAGGAGCGCCTCGCCGACGCGATGCTCCAGTGGATGCAGCTCCGCACCGACGAGTTCGACGTCCTCGCGATGCCGAACCTCAACGGCGACTACCTCTCCGACGCCGCGGGCGCACAGATCGGCGGCCTCGGCATCGCGCCCGGCGCGAACTTCGGTGAGGGTCGCTGTCTCGCAGAGCCCGTCCACGGCAGCGCGCCGAAGCGCGCGGGCCAGAACATGGCCAACCCGACCGCGCTCATCCTCTCCGGCCGCCTGATGTTCGAGTACATGGGCTGGGAGGACACCGGCGCGCTCATCCGCGACGCCGTCGAGCAGACCATCTCCAGCGGCAAGGTCACCTACGACCTCGAGCGCCAGATCGAGGGCGGCGAGAAGCTCTCGACCACGGAGTACGCCGAGGAGATCGTCGCGAACATCGAGACGCTCTCGTAGACACAGCTCGCGCCACCACCGTCTCGCAGCCCCGGTTTTCTATCGTCGTCGTCACGACGTGCATCGAACCCGGCGGGTGATGATCCGAAACCCGACAGTTGTTGTTTTTCCAACAGCTGGTCGGTGCGGCGGACCCGTGCCACGAACCGTTCGGCGGCCGTCTCGAAGCCATCCCGCCGCGGTCCCCCGGATTCACGGAGCGTCGAACGTACTATCAGACGTTCGTGAAATAACTAGAACTTATTTCTATTAGTGACCACATCCATGTGGTATGGCATCTCCCCCCAGACCATCCGAACAGGTGCCGGACTTCGTCGTCGAGCACTTCGAGGAGCACGACCCAGAGACGTTGCGTGACATCGTGGCGTACGAGGCACAGCGCGCCCGTTCGACCGAGGTTCCGAAGTACATCACGGAGGTGTTCGTGATGCAGAGCGCCGAGACGAAACGCGCCATCGCGACGTACGCCCGCGACCTCGCCGCCCACAAGGACCGACGCGCCGAGGAGCTCGCCGAACAGCGACGAGCCGAGGCAGCGGCCGCCGCCGACGGCGGTGAACCGCGAGCGACCGAGTCCGACCAGTCGACGGACGACTCGGACGATGACGACGACGGGCCGTCGTTCGCGACGGGGCCGATGTTCGGGTGACCGCCGGCGTCAGGCACCGCCGGTGCAGTCGACCTCGAACCGCGCCCCACCGTTCTCACCCGAGCAGGCAGCCACCGACCAGCCGTGCGCCTCCGCGACCGTCGAGACGATGGCGAGCCCGAAGCCCGTCCCGTCGTCGTCCGTCGTGATACCCTGCTCGAACAGGGAGTCCGCGACCGTCGGGTCGATGCCCTGTCCGTCGTCGACGACCGCGAACCCGGCGTCCGTCGCCTCGACGCGAACCGTCGTCGCACCCGGCGCGTGGTCGACCACGTTCCGGAACAGGTTCTCGAACAGCGTCTGGAGCCGCTCCGGGTCCGCCTCGACCGTCCCGAGGCCGTCACCGAGTTCCACGTCGAGGTCGCCCGTCTCCGCGGTCGTCCAGGCGCGTGTCGCGACCGCCTCGAGGGAGACCGGCTCCGTCTCGGCTCGCGAGCGACCCTCGCGTGCCAGCGTCAGCACGTCCTCGATGAGCCGCTCCATCCGGTCGAGCGCGTCGGCCGCCGCGTCGACCCGTTCGTCCTCCAGCCCGTCGAGATACCCCTGGGCGACCGAGAGCGGCCCACGGAGGTCGTGGCTGACCACCTCCGCGAACTCGTCGAGCCGCTCGTTGCGGTCGCGCAGACGCTCCTGGAGCTCGACCCGTTCGGTCACGTCCTGCTGGAACCCGAAGTAGTGGGTGACCGTCCCCGAACCGTCGTCGACCGGCGTGATGTCCAGCTGGTTCCAGAACGGCGTGCCGTCCTTCCGGTAGTTCCTGACGACCGTCGAGATCGGCTCGCCGGCGTCGAGGGCAGCCCGTATCTCCGCGACCGTCCCCTCGTCGGTGCCCTCCCCCTGGAGGAACCGACAGTTGACCCCGACGACCTCGTCGGCGTCGTAGCCGGTCAGCTCGGCGAACCCCTCGTTCACGAACACCAGCGACTCGTCGGCATCGGCCACCGTGATGCCGACCGTCGCCTGGTCGAGCGCCCGCTCGCGCAGCTCGAGGGCCTGCCGCAGCGAGCGCTCCGAGGTCAACCGCCGGATCTGGGAGAGGAGCCGCGCCGCGGCGTCCCTCCCGCGCCGTGGAACGTACGCGGTTCCCGACTGCATCAGCACCTCGTCCACCGTCGCCACGTCCGGCTCGCGGGCGTAGAGCACGTACGGCGTCGCACTCACGTCCCGGACCACCTGCAGGGTCTCGGTCACGGCGGGCACGTCCGACCCGTCGGCGTGAACGACGCAGTCGACGGCCCCGTCGGCCAGCGCAGTCGACACCGCGTCGAGGCCGTCTACCCGGACGACGTCGAGGCCGTCGGTCCGCGCGAGCGTGGACACGTCCCCGTCGCCGTCCGCTGCGACCACGAGCACGGACGACTCGTCGTCCACGTCCGGCTTCGGTGTCCAGGACGGGACGCGCGCGGCGAACGACGGACTGTTCATACAGCGACCACGAACGCGGACACCTTCAGCCCTGTGCCCGACGAGACGAAGGTTCAAATCGGACGAGACCCCAGTGCCGGATATGTACCACGTGGTCGGGTGTAGCGACTGCAGCGCGTTGCGGATCGTCGAGGGGCGGCCCGAGACCACACGCTGTGGCACCTGTGGCGCTCGCAAGCAGTTCTCGAAGGTCCGATCGTTCGTCGAGACGGACGACCTCGACCACGCCCGCGAGGTGCGTGCCTCGATGCTCGCGAACCGGCAAGGCGAGGGCGACGCGTTCGCCCAGGTCGACTCGTTCGCCGAGCTCGAGGACGACGTGGCCGACGGCGTGCTCGACGACGACGAGTTCCTCGAGGCGTCGGGACTCGACGTCGACCGGGTCACCGAGGCGGGCGACAGCGCCACCGAGGCCCGTGGCTCGACCAGCCGGAAGGAGACGGTCGAGAACGCCCTCCGCGACCTCGACGCACCGACCGAGGAGGAGGTCGTCGCCTACGCCGAGGAACGCGGCGTCCCCGCCGACTACGTCGAACGCGCGCTGACGAAGCTCGCCCGCCGCGGCGAGGTCACCGAGAGCCGGGGGCAATACCGCCTGCTGTGAGCCACGACCGCCCCCGCTACGCCGTCGGGACGCTCGTCGGACTGGCCGGGCTCCTGCTGTTCGCCGAACCGCTGGTCGGCCCCGTCGCGCTCGGCCCGGTCGCGGTCTCGGTCGGCGTGCTCGCTGTGGGGCTCTCGCTCGGCGGCGTGCTGTTCCTCTCCCGCGGCCGGTGGTTCGTCGGCGTCGCCCACGCGGTCCCCGGCGTCGGCTTCGCGGTCGTCTTCGGGGCCACCGCACTCGGAAGCGAGGCCGGACTCCTGTTCGGCATCGCCGTCGTCCTCGGCGCGTGCCTCGCGCTGGCTGACGGACTGCGACGGCAGCGCTGACACCCGCCCCTGCCAGCAGGCTCTTGTCCACCGCCGGCTAGCTCCGCACATGAACGACCGGACGGTCGGTCTCGCCGTCGTCGGCGCGCAGTTCGTCGCGACGCTGTTTGCCCTCGTCATCGTCGGCCGCGGCAGCGATGGCACGGTACTCGTCGCCGGTGCCGCTTTCGAGGTCGCCCCCCTCGCAGGCCTGTGCTGCCTCGCAGCCTTCGGTCTCGGCGCGGTCCGAACGGTCAGAAAACGTGGCGGCCGCCGCGGGCTCGCGGAGTTCGCGGTCGGCGTCGGCGTGGCGACCCCGCTGCTCCTCGGCGTCTCCCCCGCCGTCCTCGCCGCCGCGGCGGTCGTCGGCGGCGGCGCGCTCGTCGGCCGGGTGGACCCTCGCCGGACGCTCGAACGGCGCTGACTACCGGCCCAGCTCCTCGTGGGCCGACGCGAGGTGGTTCGACGCGAGCGCCGCCAGCAGCGACAGCTCGCCCGCGAGCGCACCGGCCGCGATGACCTCCGCCAGCGCGTCGCCGTTCGCTCCCGGCGGGTCGCCGCCGCCGGTGAGGCCGACCAGCTCCAGCGCCTCCGACTGCGTCGGCAGCTTCGTCCCGCCACCGACGGTGCCGAGCTCCAGCGAGGCCAGCGAGACGGAGAGGTAGAGCCCGTCCTCGCGCTCCTCGGCCGTCGTGATGGCGTTCGACCCCTCGACGACCTGCGCGGGGTCCTGACCGGTCGCGATGAACGACGCCGCGACGACGTTCGCAGCGTGAGCGTTGAAACCGAGCGAACCCGCCTTCGCGCTCCCGACGAGGTTCTTGCGCGTGTTCGCCTCCGCGATGGCCGCCGCCGTCGTGTGCAGGCGCTCCTCGACGACGTCGTCCGGAATGAGCACGTCCGCCGTGACCGACCGGCCGCGTCCCTCGACGGCGTTGATCGCCGCCGGCTTCTTGTCCGTACAGAGGTTGCCCGAGAGCGCGACGAGTTCGGCCGGTGTCTCGGCCTCGACGACCTCGCAGGCCGCCTCCGTCGCGATGGCGGCCATGTTCATCCCCATCGCGTCCTTCGTGTCGTAGCGGAACCGGAGGTACACCGAGTCGCCGACGACGTACGGCGTCACGTCCAGCAGCTCCCCGTGGTTCGTCGTCGACTCCGCCGCCGCCGCGAGTTCGGCCTCGTGCTCACGCACCCACTCGACGACCTCGGCGGACTCCACGATACCACCGGTCCGGAACACCGGTGCGCGCGTCATCCCCGACTTCGTCACGCGGGCCTCCGCCCCGCCCGCCGACTCGATGACCGACAGCCCGCGGTTCACCGAGGCGACGAGCGCCCCCTCCGTCGTCGCCAGCGGCAGGTAGTACTCGCCGTCGGCCGCCCCACCGTCGACGGTCACAGGGCCGGCGACGCCGACCGGCATCTGCGTCGCGCCGAACATGTTCTCGATGGCCGAGTCCGCGACCTCGGCGTCGAACGCGTAGCTGCCGGTCGTCGAGAGGTCGGCGTCGGTCTCGGCCTCGAGAACGAGTCTGCGCGCTGCCGCGGCGGTGTCGTGGTCGGCGTGCGCTTCGAGTTCGTGGAGCCGCAGTTCGCCCGCTCGAACGCGGTCGGCGAGCGTCGCCGGGTCTGTCATACCGGCACTCGCACCCGATACCGCTTAACGGTTGTCGGTTCAGGCCGCGCGCTCGCGGGTCGGTGCGCGGACGACCGCCGTCGACCGCGTGGACGCGTCAGCCGACAGCAGCGGGCCGGCGTCGACGCTGGCCACCGGCGGCCCGGCGACGACGCGCGTGGAGTTCTCCGTCGTGGAGACCACGCTCACGTCCACGCCGACGAGGTAACTCATCTCGACGTCCTCCGCACAGCGGCCGACCTCCGCGAGGAACACCATGTTGTTCGCGTCGCTCTGGGTCTCGTTGTCCGTCGACTCCACGACGACGACCGCCTGGTTGTCACAGGGCAGGTCGGTGTAGAGGTCCCCGCTCGGCGTCTCCCGGTAGTACTGCCCGTCCGGCGTGTCGAGCATCTCCCTGACCGACTCCTGCCACGCGAGACTGGAGTTGGCGAGTATCTGCGTGTCGTTGCCGTAGATGTGGACCTCCTTCTCCCCGTCACCCAGTATCGTGCTCCCGGCAGCCGTACAGTAGGTCTGCTGGTAGTCCGTCCCGCCGATGGTGACCACGCCGCCGGTCGTCTCGTTCGCGACGCACTCGCGGAACGTCGGCTGGAAGTCCGTCTCCGCGCCGTCGACGAGCGCGAACTCCTCGCTCGCGAACGAGTCGAGGCTGACGCCGTCTGCGGTCCAGTTGTTCAGGTTCCGCCCGTCCCAGAGCGTCGTCGTACTGCCGTCCGTCTCGACGCTGAGTGTCGCCTGCGGATGCAGCAGGTAGTGCTGGTACGTCGTGTCGGTGTCGAGGTGGCGGTTCTCGAGGGTCACCGTGTCGTTCACCTCTCCGGTGAGCGTGTCCTCGTAGGAGAACTCCACGGGTCTGGACACCGTCGTCGTGTACGTCGAGTTCGACGCCTCGTCGAACCGTTGGACGGTGAACTCCATGGACACGGTCTCGTTCTCGTCGATGGTGAGCGAGCCGGTGCCGTTCACCCAGACGGTTTCGCCGACCGAGAGGTTCTCCGCCTCCGCCTCGGTGAGCGTCCGGGTCGTCGAGAAGTTCACGTCGAACTGGCTGGTGTTGGACACCGAGACCGTCTCGGTGGTCTCCTCGACGCCGACGAGCACCGTCTCGTTGTAGCTCTCGTTGTGGTACACGGTGCGGGTACTGACGTTCTCGGCGATCTCCTCGAACGTTTCGCTGAGGTCGTCCGAGTCCGAGACCGGGTAGTACTCGCCGCCGGTGGTCGCCTGGGCGGTGGCCTCGAGAATCTCGTCGTCCGGCTCACCGAACCCGACGCTGTGCAGGGTCACACCGTCCGGGATCTCCTGTTCTGCCGCCTCGTCGGGCCAGCGCACGTAGCCGTTCGGGTCGTCGTCGACGTTGTGCTGACCGTCGGTCAGGAGCACGACGAACTGCTCGTTCGAGCTGTTGCCCTGGCTCTGGAGGATGTTGGCCGCCTCCTCGATGGACTGGCTGATCGGGGTGTTGCCCTGCGGTTCGAGGCCGTCGATGGCGTCGTGGGCACCCGCCTCGTCGGTGTTCAGCGGGTGGTGCTCCACGACGTTCGCAGGTGACGGTGCCTCGCAGACGTACCGATACTGACCCCGATGGTAGTCCCGGTACCAGTTCGAACAGCCCGCGTTCGAGGTGTACCCGACGACGCTGTACCGTGGCTCGGTGCCGTTGGTGGTCGTCTCGACCACCTCGATGAAGTCGTGGGCCGCGGCCTGGGCCTCCTCCATCTTGGAGCCGTCGGCCATCGAGCCGGACTCGTCCATCACGAAGACGATCTCGAGGGTCTCGTTCGTGGGGACCTCCTCGGTCCAGTTGTTCCACTGCTGCTGCTGCTCGTAGATCGGCTCCTCGTGGGTGAGCTCGACGGTCGAGCCGTCCGTGAGCGTCACCGTGGAGTTGTTCCAGCCGACGAGGGGGTCGCCGGGGGTGTTCTCCTCGACCGCCTGGGTGGAGGCGTTCGCGTTGGCGGCGCCGAGCAGGGTGAGCGAGCTCTGGTAGGTGTTGCCCTCGCCCTTGTCTATCGCGAGCACATCGTCGCCGCTCGGGAGACCGGCCGCCGCCAGACCGAGGGTGCCCTCGGAGACGATCTGACCGGTCATGAGCCGTCCGTCCTCGAAGTCGACGACCGTGTTCCGCCGGTTGTCGTACTCCGGCGGGAGCATCGAACGCGGGATCTCGACCGCGACCGTCTCGGGACCGGTTCGACTGACCTGACTCTGTCCGAACTCGGCCTCGAGGTGGCGCTGCCACGCCTCGTTGTACGTGCTCGTCACCGAGAGAGTGAGGTTGCGGAAGCTGTCGGGGTTGCCACAGGCACCGGAGAAGAGCTGAGAACGGACCGCCTCGGACATCGCCGCGGAGCGCGTGCTGTTCTTCTGGACGTCGACAGTCGAGTCGTCGACGGTCCCGGAGAGGTTGACGAGGTTCAGCTGGAGGGTCTGCTCCTGGTATCGCACGCCCGGGGCGCTGAGCTGGGAGACGCCGCCGTTCTCGTCGGCACGCCAGACCGCGCCGGACTCGTAGACGATGGTCGTGCCGCTGTCGTGGTGGTACTCCAGCGCCGTCAGCGGCACCGTCGCCGCACAGGCGTTCCGGTCGTTCACGCTGACGCGTATCTGACCGGTCTGGTTGATGACGGCGTCGTTGGCCGACATGCTGCCGAGGTCGAGCTCCCGTCCGGTGCCAGAGTCGGCCATCGAGAGCGAGCCGAGCTCGCTGTCGACGTTCGACATCGCGATCTCGGCCGACTCGACCTCGTTGTTGTCCTGGATGGTCTCCGTCACCGCCGTTCCGGAGACGAACAGTATCGCTGCCCCTGCGATGACGATCCCGAACAACAGGACCACACCTGTGATCTCGGATACGCCTCTTGCCCGCTCCGTCGATGTGCCTTGTCCCCTCATGTGCGACCTCGTTCCAAGATAGTATCTCCGAAGACATATTAAATCTATTGTCTAGGGTGTAAAAAATAGGCTGGCCGGGCAGAAAACAGCCTCCCTTCGAGTCTGGTCTATCACGGGACTGGGCAGAAAGATAGTGCCGCTATTCGCTCGACAATCGATAGAGGGAGTCGGCGAGCCGGCCGAGAAGGTCCGACCGAGCGCCGAGACGAGTGCGTCGAGACGCTCTGCTGGGGGCCGGTGTACCTGCTCGTCGTCGGCTGTCTTGCGGGCTGGGCGTTCGTCAGGAGTGCGAGCCCGGCGTCGAAGAACTCAGTTCGCGCCGTCGACCTCGCCCCGCAGCGACCCCATCTCGACGATGCGCTCGGCGTGCGCGTTGTGCTGGTGGATGGACTCGTCGTTCGACTGTTTCATCGTCACGACGGCGTCGTCGGGCAGGTCCGGGAACTCCGTCACCACGTCCTCAGCCATCGAGCGCACGCAGTCCTCGACGAACTTCGCGTTGGCGTGGGAGTGGTAGGTCATGTGGTCCTCGTCGGGGCGCTTCGCGAGGTTGTAGATGCGCGCCGACATGGCGTCGCGAGCCACGTCGACGAGGTTCATCAGGTCGACCTCGGGGGCGTCCTCGCTCTCGACGGTCAGCGTGGCGTGGCCGCGCTGGGAGTGGCCCGGCTGGGGCACCTCGTCGAGGAACGCCTCGGCGGTGTCGTCGTCGACACCGAGGTCGTCGAGCACGCGGCGGGCGCGGGCGGTGGACATCCCCTGCGAGCAGGGACAGACCGTCATCCCGACGACGCGGGCACCGATCTCCTCGCGGGTACCCTCCTCGGTCGCGGTCGCGGAGGCGATGACGTCGATGGTCGACTGGGTCTCCTTGTCCGACTCCGGGGTCTTCTCCCGGGTCATCAGCTCAGCCTCCATGCGGACCTCGGCCTTGCTCGTGTAGTCGTGCTTGGCGAGCAGCCGCTCGGCGGCGTCGCCGCAGACGTCCTCGACGCGGTAGGCCTCCTCGCGGGTCGCGGCCTCCAGCGTCTCGTCGATGACCTCCATGTTCCGGGACATGTCCGCGCCCTTGCGCCACGACGGGAGGTCGACGAACACCTCGAACTCCGCCGTCAGTACGATGGGACGCTTGTCCGGGCGGGCCAGCTTGACAAGCTTCTCGACGCCCGTCACGCCGACCTGACTCAGCCCGACGGTCACGTCGGGGCTCGACGCCTGCACGTCGGGGAGTTGTTCACTCATTGCCCCCGGGTAGGGCCGTGAGTTGATTAGTGCTTTCGAAAGTCAGGGGGTTTGCCCGTATCGCGGTCAGTCGAGCTTGTTGAGCGCCTTGAAGAACTCGCTTGGCGGTCCGGCCAGCCTGACCGGCTCGCTGGCGCGCTCGACGGTGACCGTGGTCGGCGGCTCCAGCTCCTGCTGTGCGCGGCCGTCGCTGATGACGTAGCCCATCTCGGCGTCGTCGATACGCACGGTGACGGTGCTGTCGGCGGCGGAGACGAGCGACGGCATCGGGTCGTCGGCGCACATCTCGGTGACGACCACGGCGTCGACCTCGGGGCGGACGAGCGGCCCGCCCTCGCTCATGTTGTAGGCGGTGCTGCCGGCGGGCGTGGCGACGAGCACGCCGTCGGCCGCCGAGCCGCTGTACAGCTCGCCGTCGACGCGCACCTCGAACTCGCCGCCGTTGCCGTGGCCGCGCTGGGCGCCCTGGACGACGATCTCGTTGACCGCCGGGTCGAGGTCCCAGCCGTCGCCACGGGCACGCAGGCGGCTCATCTCGCGAGTCCGGACCCTGCCCGTGGACTCGAAGCGCTCGACCTCCTCGCGCACCACGTCCACTGCATCCCCGGGCGAGACGGCGTTCAGGAACCCCACTTCACCGAGGTTGACGCCGACGATGGGGACGGTGCCGACGCCACGGGCGGTGAAGAGGAACGTCCCGTCGCCGCCGATGCTCACCGCGAGGTCGGCGTCGTCCATCGCCGCCGGCTCCACACCGGGCACGTCGAGCGCCGCAGCCGTCGCCGTGTCGACGACGACCGTCGCGTCCTGCTCGCGGAGCATCCCGCGGAGTCGCTCCGCGAGGCGGGCCGCGCGAGCGTTCTCCTTCTGGGCGACCAAGCCGACCTTCATACCCGACGGTAGCGGGGACGGGGGATAAAAGCCTCCGGATGGCAACAAGGTTAATTTATATGTAGGGCTTTGCTTGCGCTGTACGAACCGTCCGGCGGCAGCGTGCCGACCGGCCGGACACACACCCAGATGTTCCCCTCGACGCCCACGTCGACGGTGACGCCCCGCACCCCACGGCGCCGTCCCGGACCGTCCGCCCCAACGGAGCTGGCGTGCCATGAGTGACGACGACGACCTGGACTGGTTCGAGCAGGCCGTCCGTGAGCGCCGCGACCAGCACCAGGAGAGGGACGACACCGACGGTGGCGACGAAGCCGACGGGCGGGCAGCCTCGGACGCCGACGACGGAGCGCCAGCCGACGACGGGACGACGGTCGAGGACACCACCGCGGACCCGACGGAGACCGACGCCTGGCAGGCGCTCGACCCCGACGTGGACGACGATGGAGCCGACGCTGGCGGCGACGCCGCAACCACCGGCGACGACGGTACCGACGGCGATGACGCCCCGGACGACGGCGGGCTGTTCGACGACGACTTCGGCGCGGCGATGGGCGACATCCAGCTTCCCGACAGCGCGGACGCCGGCGGTGGCGGGATGGACGCGGACATCGGCGAGATGGACGGGACCGTCGGCGAGTTCGACCCTGGCGAGTTCGACATGGGCGACGGCGGCGAGCAGTTCGACATGGGCGGTGGGGCCAGCCTGGGCGGTACCAGCTTCGACGAGGATGAGTTCGACTCGGACCTGCCGCGCGTCGACCTCGGCATCAAGGGCCTCGACGAGATGATCCAGGGGGGCGTCCCCGAGCGCTCGCTGATGGTCACCATCGGGTCGGCCGGGACCGGGAAGACGACGTTCGGCCTGCAGTTCCTGAACGAGGCGCTGGCGAACGGCGAGCGCGCCATCTTCATCACGCTGGAGGAGAGCAGCGAGCGCGTCATCAACTCCGCCGTCGAGAAGGGGATGCCGTTCGACGAGTACGTCGAGGACGACCGGCTCGCTATCGTCGACATCGATCCCATCGAGATGGCGAACAGCCTCGCCTCCATCCGGTCCGACCTCCCCCGGCTCATCGAGCAGTTCGGCGCGACCCGGCTCGTGCTCGACTCCGTCTCGCTGCTGGAGATGATGTACGACTCCCGCGCCAAGCGCCGGACCGAGGTGTACGACTTCACGCAGAGCCTGAAGAACTCCGGCATCACGACGATGCTGACGAGCGAGGCCAGCGAGGACTCGCCGTTCGTCTCCCGCCACGGCATCGTCGAGTACCTCACCGACGCGGTGTTCATCCTCCAGTACGTCCGACCCTCCGATTTCAGGGAGACGCGCCTCGCCGTGGAGATCCAGAAGATCCGCGACGCGAACCACTCCCGCGAGACGAAGCCCTACGAGATAACGGACAAGGGCATCTCGGTCCACCGGCAGGCGAACATCTTCTGAACCTACCGCACGACCGTCACGGGCACCGGCGACCGCCTGACGACCGTCTCGGCGACGCTCCCGAGCAGGATGCGCGAGACGCCCGAGCGTCCGTGGCTCCCGGTGACGATGTGGTCGCAGTCGTGCTCTTTCGCGTACTCGACGATGGTCTTCGGCGGCCGCCCGACGGCGAGCTCGGTCTCGATGTCGACGTGCGCGGCGCTGGCGAGTTCGGTCGCCTCCGCCAGCAGCTCGTCCGCGTCCTCGCGGGCCTCCTCGTACCACTCGCTCGCGAACGTCGGCATCGAGAACGCCCGCCGGGTGTTCGCCTCCGCCGGGTCGACGATGGTGAGCACGACCAGCGTCGCGTCCGCGAACTCCTCCAGGGCGAACTCCAGCGCCTCCGTCGACTGGACGGAGTCGTCGTAGGCCACGAGCACGCGACGGTCCATGCTAGAGGATAGCGCAGGAGGCGTAGTAAAGCTTCCACCCGGCTGTCGGGGGATTCGCGCGCTCGAAGCGACGCGACCGACTACCGCCCGTGCTCCGTCACACACGTCGACAGCCCGATGCACTCGACGGGCTCGGAGTTGTCCGGCGAGTAGACGACCATCTGTCCCTTCTCCATGTAGGGCACCTTGCTCTCCAGGTTCGGCGGGATGTTCACGGACTTGATGGCGTCCTCGTCGCCGAGGTTCAGCACGACCTTGGTGTTCACCTGCTTGAACACCGGGTCGGCGATGTCCTGGGGGTCCTGCGTGATGAGGAACAGCCCGAGGCGCTCCTTCCGGCCCTGTTTGGCGGCGTCGGTGAACTTCGAGATGACCTTCCGGGCCTGCACGTTGTCGGCGTCGGTGAGGAAGTTGTGTGCCTCGTCCATGCCGAGCACGAGCGGCGTCTCCTTGATGCGGTCGTGGGTCGGGTCGTTCGAGAGCTTCTCGTCGACGAGCAGGCTGGCGAGCGCGAGCACGACCGTCGTCGTCGCCCGGGTGTCGTTGACGTGGTAGGTCGGGACGACCGAAACCCCGCCGGGGCGGACGAACTCGTGGACGAGCTCGGTGATCGGCCGGGCGGCCTGGTCGAACACGTCGCCGAAGCCGTAGGTGCGGCGCTTGACGGCGTCGAAGGTCGCCTCGTGGACGCGCCCGGACTCGTCGAGCTCCTCCTTCAGCGCGGGGTCGTCGAGGAACCGGCGGAACTGCTCGTAGGTGCCCTCGTTCCCGTGCTGGTCGAAGAACCGCTTGAGGAGGTACTTCAGCGCCGGGTACTGGTTGTCGTTCAGGCCCGCGCTGGCGACGAGCCAGGGGCGCGAGCGCACCATCGAGAACGGCACGGTGAACTCGACCTGCTCGGCGCGGTGGTGGTCGGCCGCGTAGGTCGCCTGCCCGACCTTCGGGACGAACGCCGTCGTGTCCGAAACGCCACCGTGGGCGACCCCCTCGCGTTCGAGCCGGCGGGCGAACGCGTCGGTCATCTCCGGGTTGTCGTCGTGCATCTGGGCGTACTCGTCCTGCGGGTCGAACATCACGAGCGCCGGGGTGACGGAGCGGCCGTCCTCCATGGGGTAGGTACGCTCGTCGGCGACGTACTGCCGGAGGATGTTCTTCGCGCCGTGGGTCTTCCCCGAGCCGGTGCCGCCGGCGACGAGTGTGTGCCGGAAGACGAGCGGGTCGCCCGAGTCGTAGTCGTCCTTCAGCCGGTAGTCGATGGTCGGCGGCTCCGCATTGGTCGTGACCTTCTCGCCGCCGACGGAGAGGTGGCCGATGAACACGCCGTCCTCGGGCATCTTCAGCCCGGTCTTGATCTCGGAGGTGTCGGCGGCCTCGCGCACGACCGTCTCCGGTTTCGGGACGCGGTCGACCATCCGCCGGGTGAGCTCGCCGTCCTGCTCGAACAGCACGGCCATCGGCTCCAGCGTCGCCATGAACTTGTAGTCGGCCTCGTCGATGCCGTCGCGGCGCATCGCCCGCCGTGCGTGTATCTCGGTGGCGTCGTCGGCGTGGAACGCCTGGGCGTACTCCAGCCCGGTGATGCGACAGAACAGCCGTTCGCCGTCGGGGTAGGGGACGAGCAGGTACGAGCCGATGCGGACGTTCGGCCGGTTGCCCGTCGTGACGTACGCCCGGAGCTGGGTGTCCTCCTCGCGCTCGCAGATCTGCAGGCCCTCGGAGACCGCGATGGTGCCGATGCCGCGGTCGCTCCCCCGGGGGGAGACGTCGAGCGGTTCGAACTCGTCCTCGCGGGCCGACGAGCCGCCGGTGGGTGTCGGTTCGCTCTCGCCGCCCGCGCCGCCGTCGTCCGCCGGCGTGCCGTCGTCGCCCGACGACCCGCCCCCGTCGTCGCCGCCATCGAAGTCGCCGAAATCGCCGAGGTCAGTCATGTCCGGGGCAATGATGCCCGGGGTCAAACCCGTTTCCCATGCTGAGACCATGCTACCTGCCAACAATCCCCGTAGCCCGCGTCCTTATCCGACCCCGGCACATAGGAGCGGGCCATGTTGCTCGTACGCGGAAGTGCGGCCGACACCGACCTGACGGGGACCATCTACGAACGCGGCGAGGAGGCCCCGCAGTTCCGGGGTGCCCCCGACGAGGACGCGCCGTACGTCTGGGTCTGTGACGAGTTCTACGCGGTCGAGAGCGGCGGCACGGTACAGCAGGTCGACGGCGAGACGGTCAACGTCGCCTTCGAGTCCCCGATGCCGCGTGGCTTCGACACGAAGGAGCAGGCCGTCGAGGCGGCCGAAGAGCACGTCCGCACGCAGTTCGCCCGCATCGGCGTCGACCCCGCCGACGTCGAGGTGACGACGACGAAGGCAGAGCCGGCCTGAGCACGGCCGGCCTGAGTGCTACTCTCCGTCGCCCCAGCGCACGTCGTCGTAGTTCCGGGCGCGCCGGGCGTCGAAGCTCTCCTCCAGCGTCTCCCGGAGCGCGCGCTTCTCGTCACGACTGATGCGCGCCAGCTCGTCGGCCTTCGAGACGGCGCGGGGCGGCCCGGACTCGGCGGCGACCTCCTGCATCGCGAACAGCCGGAGCTCCTCGCGCAGGTCTTCGTCCTTCGTGAACGCGTAGGGCGCTTCGAGCCGGTAGACGATGTCCTCGCGCGGGTCGTACACCATGCAGAAGGTGACCTCGTACTCGGTGTCTTCGAGCCGGCGCTCCACGCCGAGGGCGTCGCCGTCGGTCGAGAGCGGGCGGTCGACGCCGCCGCGCGAGCGGAACCAGTTCGTGCAGGTGAGCGTGCCGGTGTCGCGCTTGTACTCGCCGTCGTCGCCCTGCTCGCGGCGTTCGAGCACCCGCGAGAAGAACGCCGAGTCGTCGACCCAGGGGGCCTGCCCGCCCGTCTTCCGGACGACCTGCGTGACGACCTTCGAGGCGGGGTTCTTGACGAAGCCGACGAGCGGCACGTCACGGGCGACGAACGTCTCGACGAGTTCGACGTAGTTGCCGACGACCTCCTTCGGCTGGTCCTCCTCGGCCAGCAGCGTCGCCAGCTCGGGGTGGCGGTCGGCCCACTTCAGCAGCCCCTTCGGGTAGAGCGGCCCGTCGAGCACGAGCAGGTCGTCGACGACCTCGGCCTGCGTGAGCGCGTGGTGCGACTCGGCGAGGTAGAGCGCCAGCGCGTGGACGACGCCCTCCTCGAACCGGTTGACGTGCGGGGCGTGACGTATCTGCGACCGGATGAACCCCTCGTCGCCCATCGACCAGTCGGCCTCGTCCACGTCGACCGTCGCGTCGTTCGTGTGGACGGTCATCACGAGGGTACGCGCCCGATGCAGCCCGAGGTCCGACGGCGTCGACGACATCGCCGCCTGCGCGATGTCCAGCACCAGCCCGTTCGTGAACGTCGTCGGGTTGATGGTGCCCGAGTCCAGCCCGTGGACGGTGTCGAACGCCGTCTCCGTCAGCGCCACGTCCTCGACCGGTGCCGAGTGCCTGGCCAGCCCGTCGAGCGGTTCGAGCACCGTCCGGCCGTCGTGGACCAGCGGGTCGAGGAACTCGTTCCAGACGGTCTCCGCGAACTCCCGGTGGTCCGACTCGTCCACGTCGTACCGGATGCGGCGGGCCAGCTCCGCGATGCCGTCGAAGTGCACCGGGTCGAGCGTCATATCCCGGCGGTTCTCCCGCAGCGGGTAAAAACCGACGGTTAACTCGGTTCCGTGTTCAAATTTATCAACGGCCTTATGTTTCGGCGCGTCGCAGCTAGTCGTGATGCCAGACCTGGGTGCAGACCCCGTCCAGACCGGCGACGACGCGGAGTACGATTGGCGGCGGACCGACGACGGCGTCCGCATCTTCGACCCCGACAACCCCGACGCCTGGGTCGAGATGTCGTTCGAAGCCGGCGTCGACCCCGAGCACCGCCTGTTCATGGTCTGCGACGACTGCGGGGCCGTCTTCGCCCAGCGGACGCGACCCGGGAACGGGTCGCGCTGTGGCGACTGCGGTGCCGAGTTCGTGTCCGAGTAACTCGTCTTCGTTCTGTTTCACCGTTCCTCGTGGCGTGGGTGCGCCTGTTGCGTGAGTCGGGGGATCGACTGGCGACACGAACAGCCAGAAAGCCCCGGCGTGCTACGCTCCCGGGACTGGCGAGACTCCTTCGTCGTCTCGCTGCCCTCCGCTCGCAAGCTCGCGGAGAACTCGCTGCGGTCCTCGCTCCGCTGCGGTCCTTGCTTCGTCCGGGTTCGCGTAGCCCGCCGCCCCTTTCAGTCCCACCCCGCACCGCACCGCGACCGCACCGCGACCGCACCGCGCTAGCCCTCCCCCTCGACACCCACGCGCCTGCCGGCGCGGGGTGTCTTGGCCGTGTGACTGGTGACGGCGTCGGCGAACCACATACGAGGGGCGAACGAACGATTCATTGAGCAGACCCACGACACCTCGAACATGAAGGCGGCACTCGTGATCCTCGACGGCTGGGGCCTGAACGACGACCCGGGCGACCACAGGGACGCCGTCGCGGCGGCCCACACGCCGGTGTTCGACCGGATCAGCCGGGAGGGCGCGTACGGTAGACTAGCGGTGACGGGCCGGCGCGTGGGCCTCCCAGGCGGGCAGATGGGAAACTCGGAGGTCGGGCATCTGAACATCGGCGCGGGTCGGGTGGTGATGCAGGAGTACACGCGCATCGAGGACGCCATCGCGCGCTGGCGCGGGGACGCGGACGCACCCGTGGACGATGCGGACGGCGCGTTCGACGAGAACGAGGCCATCACGTCGGCGTTCGACCACGCAGACGAGCACGGCGGCCGGGTGCACCTCATGGGCCTCGTCAGCGATGGGGGCGTCCACTCCTCGCAGGCACACCTCCACGCGCTCATCGAGCTGGCCGCGGAGCGGGGCACCCCGGCGGTCACCCACGCGTTCACCGACGGGCGGGACACGCCGCCGAGGTCGGGCGCGGGCTATCTCGCCGAGCTCGAATCCGTCGTCGCGGAGTACGGCACGGGCGACGTCGCCAGCGTCACCGGCCGGTACTACGCGATGGACCGCGACCGGAACTGGGAGCGCACGCGGGCGGCGTACGACGCCATCGTCGAGCGCGAGGCCGAGCACCACGCCGAGACGGCGGTGGCGGCCGTCGAGGCGAGCTACGACCGGGGCGACACCGACGAGTTCGTCGAGGCGACGACGGTCGGCGAGCACGCCGGGGTCGACGACGGCGACGCCGTCCTCCTCTTCAACTTCCGGTCGGACCGCGCGCGCCAGCTGACCCGGCTGCTCGCCGACATCGAGCCCGAGGACGAGTCCGTCGCGAACTGGCCGGACCCGCCCGCGGTGCGGGTCGTGACGATGACTGAGTACGACGGGACGTTCGGCCTGCCCGTCGCGTTCGCCCCGCGCCAGCCGGCCGACACCCTCGGAGAGGTCGTCTCCGAGGCTGGGCTCACGCAGCTCCGGCTCGCGGAGTCGGAGAAGTACGCCCACGTCACCTACTTCCTCAACGGCGGCCGGGAGGTCGAGTTCCCCGGCGAGTCACGCGAGATAATCGAGAGCCCGGACGTGCCGACGTACGACGAGACGCCGGAGATGAGCGCGGAGGCGGTGACCGACACCGCCATCCGGTACATCGAGCGCGACGACCCGGACGTGCTCGTGCTAAACTACGCGAACCCGGACATGGTGGGCCACACGGGCGACTACCGCGCGGCCGTGGCGGCCGTGGAGGCGGTCGACACCCAGCTCGGGCGGCTGCTCGCGGCCGTCGAGGCGGCCGACGGGCACGCCATCGTGACGGCCGACCACGGCAACGCCGACGACATGGGCACCGAGGACGACCCGCACACGGCGCACACGTACAACGACGTGCCGTTCGTCTACCTCTCGCCCGACGGCGACGACGGCGGGACGCAGGTCCATCAGGGTGGCTCGCTCTGTGACGTCGCGCCGACGCTGCTCGCGCTGGCCGGGGTCGACCAGCCGGCCGCGATGACCGGCCGGAGTCTGCTGGACGACGCCTGAGTCGGCCGCCGCCGGTGGTCTCAGCGGGACGTCGGACTCTCCTCGCGGGCGGACAGCTCGTCGGGGACCAGCCGGAGGAACTGGAACGCCACGTCGCTCGTCGGTGCGCCGAAGATGTCGACGAGCGGGATCGTGACGCGGTCGAGTGCAGCGAGGCTCTCGGTCGCGACGTCGTCGCGCTCGATGTCCGCCAGGGTGCCCTTCGCGACGACGCTCTGCCAGTCCCCGTCCTCCTCATCGCCGCCGTCACGCCCGTACACGACGAACGTCACGGCCCGGCCGTCGAGCTCGCCCTTCTCGCGGTCCTCCCCGACGGCCAGCCGGAAGTAGAACGTGGACTCGACGGCGTCGTAGCCGTAGGAGACGGGGATCGCGTGCGGTGCGTCGGCCTCGTCCGTCGAGAGCGAGAGCACGCCGGTCCCGCCGGTGCCGAGGAACGCGTCGCGGTCCTCGACAGACATCGTCACGGGGCTGTTGTCGTCCATATGTGAGATATCGGCGTCCGGACCCATAAATCGCGCCACAGAAGCATCTCCTCGCTGTCAAAACTGCGTGGGATGGCCTCAGTCCGCCGGGCGCGGCTCCGTCTCGCCCGTCGCGACGAGGCCACCGAGACCGACCACGCCGGCGAGCGCGAGCAGCACCGCACCGATGCCCGCCAGCGCGAGGTACGGCGACAGGTCGGCGACCGCGCCGAGCGCGACACCGAAGGGGATGGCGACGACGGCGTTGACCATCGAGACACCGGAGAGCGTCGTGGCGCGGCCGGCCGTCGCCACGCGGTCGTTGACGTACTCGTTGGCGAGCGTCTCCGTCGGCGTCCGGACCGCGCGGACCAGCACGAACGCCGGCAGGGCGACGACCGGCGCGAACCAGACCGCCGCGAGGAACCCGCCGAGGACGGCCGGCGCGAGGACGAGCCACCCGTCGAAGCCGAAGCGGTCCCGGAGCCACGCCGACCGGTCGCTCGCGACCGCGGCGAGCAGGGTGAACCCGGCGTAGAGCCAGCCGAGCCACGCCGCCGGGACGCCGAGGTCCACGGCGACGGGCTGGGTCAGCCGCCCCGTCGCGCTCACGACGGCCAGCACGACCGCCACCCAGAGCACGACGCCCCGGAGCTCGACCGAGAGCAGGCGCTCGCGCAGCACCGGCAGCGCCTCGAACGCGGTCAACCGGTCGTCGGCGGCCACGTCGACCGCCGGCATCGTCGCCAGCACGACCGCGCCGACCGCCCACAGCACGCCCGTCAGCAGGAACGGCAGCCGGAAGCTCACCGTCCCGAGGTAGCCGCCGAGGACCGCAGCCGCCGCGCCCGCGCCCAGCTTCAGCGACTGCCCGCGACCCCGGTAGTGGGCGAACGCGTCGGCGTCGCCCTGTCGCTCCAGCGTCTCGTACAGCCAGGCGTCGGTGCTCCCCGACATGAGCGTCGAACCCAGCGCCCAGAGCAGGTAGACGGCGGCGAACGCGGCGAACGTCGAGACGAGCCCCATCACCACGACGGCGGCGGCCCGGAGCGCGTTGCCGACCACGAGGCTGTTGCGCCAGCCCATCCGGTCGCCGACGTAGCCCGTCGGTATCTCGCCGGCGGTGAGACCGACCCACCAGATGGCGTCGAGCAGCATGATCTCGGTGTAGCTGAGGTGCTGGGCGCGCAGGAACAGCACCCAGACGGGGACCGTCAGCCCGGCCGTCGCCGTCAGCTTGTAGAGGTAGTACTTCGCGACGGGACCGGAGGGGAGGGCCGAAGCGGAGGGGAGGGCTGGGCGGCTCACACTCCAATTTCGACGGACACGGCCCATAGGCGTTCCCTGAAGCGCGATTTTGTACCGTGGTTGATAGGACTCGGTAGCGGCTGTACCTCCGTTCGAGGTTTACAGATATTGTAAACTCACGTCGGCGACATCGTCCGACCAGCCGGGTGGCGCGCGGCTGTCTCGGAATCGCTCCGCGATTCCGATGGCCAGCGAGAGCTTGCTCTCAGGCTGGCGAACGTGCCGAGCGGTGCGCGGTTCGGAGCGAGTGCGAGCGAGTGAGTACCGCGATGCGAACGGGGAGCGCTAGCGACCCGTGAGCGCAGCGAGGCCCCCGAATCCACCCACACAACACCCAGACGACTTTACCGGACAACACCAATCCAAGACACGAACCAGATGCCGACCGAGGAAGCCGACACCGACGACGAGGAGCCAACACTCCCACCGACGGAGGCGTTCAGACTCCTGAGCGACGGCACACGCCTCCAGACGCTCCAAGGGCTGGTCGAACTCACCGACGCGGCGGGCTACGGGAGCGACCCGGTGTCGTTCTCCGCGCTCCACGCGCAGGTCGACACCGACGACTCGGCGCACTTCAACTACCACCTGCAGGAGCTCAGAGACCGGTTCGTCGAGCACACCGGGGACGGCTACCGGGCCCGCTACCCGGCCCGGAAGGTCGTCCGCGCCATCAGGGCGGGGACGTTCACCGAGCGCGCCGCGCTGGCGGACGAGCCCATCGACGGAAGCTGCCCACAGTGCGGCGACGCCGACCTCCGCGTCTCCTACGCCGACGAGAAGCTCCACGTCCGCTGTGCAGCCTGCGAGACGGGCCTGACGAGCAACGACTTCCCGCCGGGCGGCTTCGCGGAACGGTCGCTCGACGACGTGCTGTTCGCCTTCGACCGGCTGGTCCGCCACCGGGTCTCCTTCGCGACCGACGGGGTCTGCCCGGAGTGCACCGCGAGGATGGACGGCCACGTGACGACCGACATCCCGCCGGAGTGGGGCTACGAGGCGCTGCCGGCGTTCGACTGCGTCCGCTGCGATTTCTCCGTGCTCCCATCGTTCGGCATGCTGCTGCTCGACCACCCCGACGTGGTGGCGTTCCACCGGAACCGGGGCGAGGATCTGCGCGAGCCGCCGTTCTGGGAGCTGGCGCTCTGCGTGAGCGACCGGTACACGACCATCGAGTCGCGCGAGCCGTGGCGGGTGACCGTCCGGGTGCCGGGGGAGGAGGGGGAGCTGGTCGCCAGCGTCGAGGGGGCCGACGTGGTCGACGTGCTGGCCGAGTAGGCTCAGCGCGCGCTCGCAAAGCCGTCCCGGAACGCCACGAGCGTCCGGACGGCAGCGACGGCGAACGCGGCGAGGAACACGAGCGGGATGGCCGCGACGAACGGCGAGTAGCCGTGGCCGGGTACCGCGAGCAGCAGGGCCACCGCGAGGTCGAGCATCACGAGGGCGGTGGCGAGAACGACACTCCAGACGGCCACGAGGCGGACCGCCGACCAGCGGCCGCCCGTGCGGACGCCGTCCGCGCCGTCGAACGCCACGTCGACGGCGACGGAGGCCACGACGAGTGCGAGGACGCCCGCGAGGACCGCGACGGCCGTCTCGACGGGACCCGCGAGCGGGGCGACGCCGAGCCAGCCCGCGAGGGTGGCGGCACCGCTCAGCAGCGCGACGACGGACAGCGGTGCAACGCTGCAGAGGGCGGCGACCGACACGAGGGCGATGCGGGGGGGCGTCCGGTTCTCCGCGGTCATTGTGACGCGTACGGCCGCGGTCCAGTGTAACGGTTACGGTCGCGACGGCGAGGCGGGCGGCGGGTCCACAACAATCCGACACGGAACCGGTAACCACGGCTATCGGCCGCGGGAGCGAACCTCGACACGATGGCACGCAAGATCAAGCTCAACGAACTCGACGGACTCCTCACCGACTTCGACTACCCGGTCGACCCCGACGAGGTGGCCGCCGACTGCGAGGACGTGACCCTCCAGCTCGCGGACGGCGAGGCGAACCTCGCCGAGACTGTCGCAGGGTCGGACGCCGACACCTTCGCCTCCGTGGACGAACTCAGGAGCGAGGTACTGAGCCTGCTCCCGCGGCGCTCCGTCGGCGAGCCGTTCCAGTCCGAGGGCGAAGGGTAGGCGGTCGCGGGTGGGCGGTCGCCAGCCTCCCTCACGCCGCCGGAGTAGTGCCGGCGGCCTGCTCGAAACCCTCGGCGACGGCGGCGACGGCCCGCGTCTGGTCGGCCAGCATGTCGGCGTCGAGGACTGCCCCCTTCGTCTCGATGCCGGCCGACGACTCGCCACCCGGGAGCGACTTCATGGCCCGTTTGGCCAGCCCGCCGAGGAACGAACTGTCGTTGGCGGACACCAGCTCCGCCACCAGTCCGCCGGCGTCGCCCGCGTACACGGCATCGACGGAGTCGGCCTCCCCGAGGGTGTCGACGACGGCCGGCGTGAGGACCGCCCGGGCGAACTCCTCCGAGGGGCCCATGGCGAGCACGCCGTCGACGCTGGCGCTCGGCAGCTGGAGGTCACGCAGTGCCTCGTCGCCGGCGCTCACGTCGCCGTGGGGGTAGACCAGACAGCCCGTCCCGGCCGGTTCGTCCAGGTCGGCCTCGACACGGGTGAACGTCGACTTGCCGCTCGATTCCCCGCCGCCGGTCGACCGACTGACCGTGAACGCTCGGACGGGCCGGCCGTCGACCTCGCCCACCATGTCGGGCGTCCGGAGGGGCAGCGCGAGACCCTGGGACGAGAGGTCCGCGCCCCGGCCCGCCCGGACCCAGGCTCTCGCCTGGAACAACTGTATGACCGCCAGGCCGGCGAGCCCCACGCCGACACCGCCGCCGAAGGCGACAGCCCGACTGGGGACCAGCGACGCCGGGACCGTCGGCTCGAGCATCCCCAGGCCCACCACGATGAACCCCACCATCGACCCGAAGAACCAGAGCACCGACACCGCTCGGTAGTAGGTGTGTTTACGAACCATCCGTCGACTCACCCCCGAGTCCGTGGACTGTCGCGAGTCCCGTCCATCCAGCTTCCATGTCCGTTGCTAACATAGCGCTGGTCAAAGAACGGGGGCGCTACGTGTTTAGTGTCCGGGGTGTCGTGAGGGAGACCGGCTGCGATACCCTCACTCACCGGTCCGGAAGGAGTAGTCCAGGCTCGCCGCGGAGTGTGTCAGTGAGCCCATCGAGACGACGTCGACCCCGGTCGTCGCGTAGTCCGGCACGGTGCCGACGGTGATGCCTCCCGAGGCCTCCGCCAGCACGCCGTCGGGCAGCAGGTCGACCGCCTCGGTCGTGCGCTCGGGGCTCATGTTGTCGAGCAGGACCACGTCCGCGCCAGCGTCGGCGGCGCGTGGGGCGTCCGCGGGCGATTCGACCTCGACCTCTATCTTGGTGGCGAAGGAGACGCGCTCGCGGAAGTGCTCGACCGCCGATTCGAGCCCGAGCTCCTCGATGTGGTTGTCCTTCACCATCACCATGTGCGAGAGGTCGAGCCGGTGGGTGTCGCCGCCGCCGGCAACGACCGCGCGCTTCTCCAGCTCCCGCAGCCCGGGCGTGGTCTTCCGGGTGGCGGCGATGCGCACGTCGTCGTCCACCGCGCGGGCGGCGTCGACGGCGCGGCGGGTCCGGGAGGCGACGCCGGAGGCGTGGCCCGCGACGTTGACCGCGACGCGCTCGCCGCGGAGGACCGCCTTGGCGGGGCCCGCGACGCGGAGCACGACCTCGCCGGCGTCGATCCGTGTCCCGTCCTCGACGCGCTCGGTCACGTCGACGTCGAGGTAGTCGAACACGCGCTCGGCGGCGTCGAGGCCGGCGGCGACGCCGCCCTCCTTGGCGACGAGACGACCCGCCGTCTCCCCGGGCACCTCGTTGGTCACGTCGTGGTGGCCGAGGTCCTCGCGGAGCCACGCCTCGACCTGGCTGTCGTGCAGCATCAGTTCTGGCTGGCCGCCGCCGGCTGCTCGACGTAGTGACAGCCGACGCTCTCGGTGTTCTCGGCGGCGGCCCGCGCGACGAGCAGCGCCGTGACGCTCGCGTTCCGGAGCTCGTAGAGGTCGCGCGCGGTCCGGGTGCGGACGTAGGCGTCGACCTCCCCCTTCAGCCGTCGGAGGACGGCCTGTGCGCGGCCGAGGTCCCCGGTGTTCCGTCGCAGACCGACGTACTCGTCCATCGTGCGCCGGAGCCGGTGGAACTTCTCGCCGGCGAACCGCTCCGGTAGATCCGGGTCGCGGTCGAGCAGCTCCGGAGCCTCGACGGCCTCGGGTTCCACGCCGACCGCGTCCTCGCCGGCGCGCAAGCCCCAGACGAGCCCTTCGAGCAGGCTCGTGCTGGCGAGGCGGTTCGCGCCGTGGACGCCCGTGCGGGCGCACTCGCCGACGGCGTACAGGCGGTCGAGGCTCGCGCTGCCCTCGTGGTCGACGTCGACGCCGCCACAGAGGAAGTGCTCGCAGGGTGCGACCGGGATGCCCGACTCCCAGTCCACGCCGCGTTCCTCACACTTCGCGGCGAGGTCCGGGAACGCCTCGTCGAACGGCTCGTCGAGCGTCGACACGTCGAGCGTGACCTCGCCCGTCGCGTCTATCTCGTCCTGCACCGCCCGGGCGACCACGTCGCGGGGGGCGAGCTCGGCGTCCGCGTGGTACTCCGGCATGAACCGCTCGCCGTCGCCGTTTCGCAGGAGTCCGCCCTCGCCCCGGATGGCCTCCGAGAGCAGGAACGGGTCGTCGCCAGCGTAGGCGGTCGGGTGGAACTGCACGAACTCCATGTCCGCGACGTCGGCACCCGCCAGGGCTGCCATCGCGATGCCGTCACCGGTCGAGCCGGCCGGGTTGGTGCTCCGGCCGAACAGGTCGCCGATGCCGCCCGTGGCGAGTACCGTGGTGCCGGCGTACACCGGCTCGCCCGTCTTCTCGGTGTCGAGCATCGCGCCGTGGACCCGGCCCTCGTGCGTTATCAGCTCCAGTGCGGCGGTGTCCTCCAGAATCTCGACGGAGTCGTGGTCCGCGAGGTGGTTGAGGAACGGCCGGAGGATGTGCCGCCCGGTCGAGGCGTCCACGTGGAGGATTCGCTCCTCGGAGTGGGCCGCCTCGCGCGTGTAGTCGAACTCGCCGGCCTCGCCGTCGGCGGCGACGTCGAAGTCGACGCCGAGCGTCCGAACGAGCACGTCCTGGACGGCCGCGTCGGCGTTGTCGACGAGCACGTCCACTGCGTCCTCGTCGGCGGTGCCGGCGCTGGCGTCGAGGATGTCCTGTTTGAACGTCTCCGGGTCGGTGCCCGTCGTGGAGATGCCGCCCTGTGCCCAGTCCGAGGAGGCGTCCTCGGGCTTTGCGGCCTTCGTGACGACGAGCACGTCCGCGCCCTCGCGCGCAGCACCGAGCGCGGCCGCACAGCCCGCGATGCCGGTGCCGACGACGAGTACGTCCGTTTCTCGTGCCATCGGTCAGACCTCCAGCATCCGGTCGAGGGCGACCTTCGCGAGCTCCTTCTCCTCGGGTGCGACCTCGATGACGTTGCGCTCGCGCCCCTCGACCAGCTCCTCCAGCACCCAGGTGAGGTAGTTCGGGTCGATCTGGCGCATCGCGTTGCAGTCCATGCAGGCGTCGCCACACAGCGGGAGGACGTTCACGTCGGGGTGCCAGCGAGCGAGGTGGTTCGTGAGGTGAATCTCGGTGCCGATGGCCCAGGTGTCGCCGGGGTCGGCGTCCTCGATAGTCTGCGTGATGGTCGACGTGCTGCCGGCCCTGTCGGCAGCCTCGACGACCTCGCGGCGGCACTCGGGGTGGACGACGACCTTCGCGTCGGGGTGCTCCTCGCGCACCTGCTCGATGTGGTCGACGCGGAAGCGCTCGTGGACCTGGCAGTAGCCGTCCCAGAGGATGATGTCCGACTCGGCGACCTGCTCGGCGTCCTTGCCCTCGGGGTCCCACGGGTCCCACTCGGCCATGTTCTCCTGCATGCCGAGTCGGTGGGCCGTGTTCTCGCCGAGGTGCTTGTCCGGCAGGAACAGCACCTTGTCGCCGCGCTCGAACGCCCACTCGAACGCGCGGTGGGCGTTGGAGGACGTACAGACCAGCCCGCCCTGCTCGGCGCAGAACGCCTTCAGGTCGGCGTAGCTATTCATGTACGTGATGGGGACGATGTCGGCGTCGGGTGCCGCGTTCGTGATCTCCTCCCAGGCCGCGTCGACCTGGAGCGCCTCGGCCATCCCCGCCATGGGACAGGAGGCCTCCATCGACGGGAGGATGACGGACTGCTCGTCGTCGGTGATGATGTCGGCGGATTCCGCCATGAACGTCACGCCGCCGAAGATGACGTAGGGCGCGTCGGCCTCGGCGGCCTCCTTGCTCAGCTGGTAGGAGTCGCCGATGAAATCGGAGTGCTCGACGATCTCCCGGCGCTGGTAGTTGTGGCCCAGGATGACCACGTCGTCGCCGAGTTCGGCCTTGGCGGCCTCGATCCGTTCGGTTCGTTCGGCCTCGTCGAGGTCGCGGTACTCCGGCGGAAGCTGTTCCAGGTTGTCGTACTTGAAGAGACTGAGCTCCGTATCGAAGTCCGCGGTTTCCATTCTTGGCACGCTTAGTCCACCTGTGGGTAACTTGCAACTCTGTTCCGGACATTGAATAACTTTTCTCTTCAAAGAGGCAGAATGGCGGCTGGAAGTCACTCTTACCCCGGAGTTCGTGACACTCGTTCACACTGATTTCCGTGCCCCAGACTGCCGGAACGACAACGTACAGGAACCCCGTAGACGATGCCGAGACGTGACCTCGACCGCGCGTTCGGCGTTCGTCGACGGCGCATGCGCCGTCCTCCCGGCACTGCCGGCGAACGTCCCGTTCGGGCTGGTCGTCGGCGTCGCGGCCGCGAACCTCGGCCTCGATCCCGTGACGGCGCTCTGGTCGGCCGCCCTGCTGTTCGCCGGGGCCGCCCAGCTCGCCATGATGGAGCTGCTCGCCCGCGACGCGCCGGTCGCCGTCGCCGTCCTCACCGCCATCGTCGTCAACCTGCGCTACGCGATGTACAGCGCGAGCATCGCTCCCTACCTCCAGTCGTTCTCCCGCCGCTCGCGGCTCGTGCTCTCCTTCTTCCTGCTGGACGTGACGTACGCCCTCTCGGTGGCGAAGTTCCGGGCAGATGGGTCCGTCGACCGGCGGGCGTACTACTTCGGCACCGCGCTCCCGCTGTGGGCCACGTGGACCGTCTCCGTCACCGCCGGCGCGTCGCTCGGGACCGGACTCCCGCCCGCGTGGCATCTGGAGTTCGCCATCCCGCTGCTGTTCCTCGCGCTGCTCGTCCCGAACGTCCGGGACCGCGGTGGGGTCGTCGCGGCGGCCGCCGGCGGCGTCGGCGCAACCGCCGGCCTCGGCGTCCCGTTCGACCTCGGGCTGGTCATCGCAGCACTCGCTGGTGTCGGTCTCGGACTCGTGGCGGACCCCGACGGCACGGACGACGAACCGCCAGCGGACCGCCCGGACGAGACGCCAGACGGCACCACGGAGGGCGAGCCGTGACCTCGGCGTCCGACCCGGTCCTCTGGGCGGCGTTCGTCGCGGCCGCCGTCGGGAGCTACCTCGTCCGCGTGTCGTTCATCGTGCTGTTCCAGCGCGTCGACGAGGTGCCTCGACTGGCCGAACGCGCGCTCGAACTCGTCCCCGCCGCGGTGCTGGCGGGGCTGGTGCTCCCGTCGCTGGTCGCACCCGAAGGCACCGTGGCGGTCCTGACGCCGAAGGTCGCCGCCGGCGGAGTTGCGACCGTCGTCGCCTGGCGAACCGAGAGCATGGCGTGGACGCTGGCGGCCGGGATGGGGGCGCTGTGGCTGTTGCTGGCGGTCTGAGCGGAGAGCGCCGCCTGACTACCGCCCGTCGTGGACGACCTCGCCGTCGACGACCGTCATCGCCACGTCGATATCCCGTATCTCCTCGGCGCCGACGTCCCACGGCGACGCCTCCAGCACCACGAAGTCCGCCCGCTTCCCGACCTCGACGGTGCCCATGCGGCCCTCGTCGAAGCCCGCGTACGCGCCGCCGAGGGTGTACGCCCGTAGCGCCTCGGTCACGGAGATGCGCTGGTGCTCGCTCGGCGCGCTGACCGCGTGACAGACCCCGAGGAGCGGGTCCATCGGCATGGTGTCGCTGGAGAAGGCGAGATGCACGCCGGCGTCGAGCAGGTCGCGGTAGCGGTTCGACACCGTGCGGCGCTCCTCGCCGAGGCGCTGGTCGTACAGCCCGCCATCCTGCGCCCAGCGGAGGAAGTTCGGCTGGCAGGAGGCGACGATGCCGGACTCGGTGAAGCGCTCGACGTGCTCGTCGGTGGCGAGCTCGACGTGCTCGACGCGGTGGCGGGCCGCACCCGGGTCCTCCGTCGCCTCGAACGCCGACAGCGTCTCCTCGACGGCCTCGTCGCCGATGGCGTGGACGGTGCACTGGAGCCCGGCGTCGTCCGCTTCCGCGGTGATGTCGCGGAGCTCGTCGGGGTCGACGACCCAGGTGCCGGTCTCCTCCGGGTCGTCGGCGTAGGGCTCGGAGAGCTTCGCGGTGCGGCCGCCGAAGCTGCCGTCGGTGAACGACTTGATCGCACCGACCTGCACGAACTCGCTGCCGTGGTTCGTCCGCAGACCGGCATCCAGCACCGCGTCGAGGTGGTCGCTCCAGTAGTTGATGCGGACCCGCAGGTCGAGCTCGTCGGCCAGGTCGAGTTCGCGGTAGACACGCGGCGCGTGGGACTGGCGCACCATGTCGTGGACGCAGGTGACGCCGTGGCGGTGGGCGTAGTCCCGCGCCGCCGTGAGCAGTTCGCGCGTCTCGGCGGGGTCGGGGTCGATGGCGTCCCACACCGGCTCGACGGCGTCCTCGACGACGACGCCGGTCGGCTCGCCGTCCTCGGTGCGGACGTCTTCCGCGGGCATCGCGTCCCGGAGTCGCTCCAGCGCGACGGAGTTCAGCGCGGCCGTGTGCATGTCCACCCGGACCGCGGCGACCGGGCGCTCGTCGCTGACGCGGTCCAGGTCCGTACGCGTGAGGTACCGTGGCTCGTCCCACCCGGACTCGTCCCAGCCGAACCCGAGCAGCCAGTCGCCGTCGTCGGCCGCGTCGCTGGCGAGCGTCTCGACCGCCTCGTCGACCGAGCCCGCGTCGGAGAGGTCCGCGTGGACCTGGTACTGCCCGAGCTGCTGCATGTGCGTGTGGGCGTCCACGAACCCCGGGAGCACCGTCCGTCCCCCGCAGTCGACGACGTCGGTGTCGACGCCGACGAGGAAGTCGATCTCGTACGCGCTGTCGAGACGGACGACCTCGCCGTCGCGGACGGCGACTGCCTCGTACGTCTCGTCGGGGTCGGCGAGCGTGTGCACCTCCGCGTTCGTGAGGACGCGGTCGGCCGCTGTGGTCATGTTCCCAGCCCCGCCTGCCGTGGGCAAAACCGTTCCGGATGCGGTGGTCTCGTCGACCGACCCGGAACGCACCCGTCGCGGCCCCGCTTTTCAGCGTCTGGGAACCGGAACCCCGGTTGAAGGGGTTTCCCCGACCATGTTCACGTGTAGAGGTGACCGACCATGGCAACCAACGAACTCGAGACCGAGCTGTTCGGACGTAGCGCCCGGTTCAACTACTCCGCGACGTGGGTCGGCTACGCGCTGCTGGGCCTCCGGCTCATCATGGGCTGGACGTTCTTCTACGCGGGCATCACGAAGGTCCTCGACCCGGACTGGTCGGCGAGTGGCTTCCTGCTGAACGCCATCCCCGAGGGCAACCCCTTCGGCGGGATGTGGGCGACCATGGCCAACGAGTACGTCTGGCTCATCGACCCGCTGAACGCATGGGGGCTCACGCTCGTCGGGCTCGCGCTCCTGCTCGGCGCGTTCGTCCGCTTCAGCGCGTTCTGGGGCGCGATCATGATGCTGTTCTACTGGGCGGCCAGCCTGCCGCTCGCGAACGGCATCGTCATCGACTCCCACATCGTCTACGCGCTGTTGCTGTTCGGCCTCGGCGCGTTCGGGGCCGGCCGCATCCTCGGCGTGGACGCGTACCTCGAGGAGCGTGACTTCGTCCGGGAGAACCGTCCGGTCCAGTACCTGCTCGGGTGACCCGGCCGAGGTCCCCGTTCCACGATGGTCTCCACGACACCGTTCGCCGTCCTGGCGAACGCGGTCTCGGTCGCGCTCGGCGGCGTCGTCGCGCACGTCGCCTACCGCGCACATCGACGGACCGCCTCGCGGCCGTTGCTCTGGCTGGCGGTCGGGCTGGCCGCGCTGACGGCCGCCGGCGTGCTCGGCGTCGCGGACGGGCTGGTGGGGCTCGACCCGACGGTGCGGCGACTGGGACAGGCCGTCGCGCTGGCGGTCGGTTTCGCGCTCGTGGCGGTAGCGCTCTACCAGCAGGTCGAGTGAGCCGCCTGGCGGCTCAGCGGTGCGTCAGCGTTCCCTGGTCGTCGATATCGAAGGCGATGAAGTCGTCGCCGTCGTCGTGAGGGTAGTAGTGGAAGTGGTCCTGGTCGGTCAGGAAGTTGTCGTCCTCGTAGGCGTCGTAACGTGCGATGTAGGGCCGCTTCTCGACGACCGCCTCACGGGTCTCACCGCCGTCGGCAGGGACATCGAAGCGAGCGTCGTAAACGAGTGCCTCACTTCGCGACCGGTTCTCGCCTGGACGCAACAGCTCGATATAGACCGTGTACGGACTGTCGTCGTGATTGAATACGGACAAATCGAGCGTCGCGGACCCGGAGGACAGTACTGAACACCCGGCCAACGAGGCCAGCGCGCCGGTCGTCGCGAGGAGGGCACGGCGTCTCATGCCCGTAGAGCATCTATCCCCACTGGTAAGTACCTTTTCCGGACAGCAGACGCCGTCGCCGGTTCAGAAACTCAGCGGCTCCGCATCGTTCCACGTCGGCTCGAACTCGGCGTACACCTCGCCCGCGAACTCGGGGTCTTTGAGGTCTATCATCGCGAACGTCTCCCGGGAGCCCAGCGGGTTCGGCACCTGGATGACGACCTCCATGTCGTCGATGAGGTTGAACGTGCCCGTGACCTCCTCGCTCGTGCGCACCTGGAAGGAGTCCTCGCCGGAGAGGCGCTCCCGGTAGCGGCGGCCGACCTCCTCCGAGAGGGAGGCGACCATCTCGCGGGTGAGCAGCACGTCGACGTCGACGCCGCGCTCGATGGCCTCCTCCAGCTCCTCGACGATCTGGTCGCCGACCTCGGTCACGTCGAACTGGGGCGACGGCGTCGAGGCGACCATGATGATGCGCTCGTCGGCCGCGGTGAGCCGTTCGAGCAGCAGGTCGGTCGTCTCCTCCTCGCCGACGGAGGCGGTCCAGAACTGCTCCTCGACGGGCTCGGCGGCGTCGAGCTCGTCCGACAGCTCGTCGACGATGTTCTCGTACTGCTCGGCCTTCTCCTCCAGCTCGCGTTTCTTGTCGTCCAGCAGGCGGTCGAGCGCGGTCGATGGCTCCACCGCGACGTACTTCTTCGGGCGGCTCGCGGTCTGTGACCGCACGAGATTGTACTGCTCGATGCTGTTCAGCACGTCGTAGATGCGGCCCATCGGCACGTCGCTCGCCCGGGACAACTCCTTGGCCGTTGTCGGACCAGTGTTCAACAGCGCTCGGTAGGCTCTCGCCTCGTACTCCGACAGACCCAGGTCCCTCAAACTCGCCATAATAAACAGTGTCTCAGTGGAGAACCATAAACACAACGGTAGTTGTTTCGTCGGCAGGTGTCCCGAACCGCACGCAGGCGTCGGGTCGGCGGCCACCTGGGTGCGCCCCGATGGTTCAGCGCACCAGCTCGGAGACGCGCCCGCTGAGTTCTTCCGGCGTCGTGGCTGGCTCGCTCGTCTCGTCGCCACGGACCACATAGGCCGCCTCGCTCGCCTCGAACCCCTCGGCGGCCGGCACCACGACCTTCTCGTGGTCTGCCATCCTGAGCGCGGCACGGTGGAGGTCGCTCCCCGCGTCGGCCGTCACGGCGATGACGAGCGGCTCGTTCAGCAGCCGCGACACCGCGCTCCCGTAGGCCGCGATGCGCACGCCGAAGCGGTCCGCCGCGCCCGCGAAGGCCGCAAGCGTCCCCCGGGCCACCTCGCGGTAGCGCTCCTCCCCCGTCAGCACCGCGAGGTCGACCAGCGCGTCCGCGAACTCCACGTTGCCGTCGAGCGGGCGCAGGGGACGGTCGAGCAGCCCCGCGCCCTCCCGGGGGCCGTCGACGAACGACTCGCCGGAGCGGAGCGTCTCTATCGTGTGGTCCGCGACGGCCCGAGCGATCTCGGTCGGGGTCGCGTCGGCGTTCGCATCGGCGAGCGCGTCCGGGCCGAGCACCTGCCGCGCACGCGTCAGCGCCCCCACGACCCGCGCGTGGTCGACGAGCAGCCCCGACGCGCCCACCTCGTCGGCGGTCCGGTAGTGCGTGACCACGCCGTCGTCCACGAGGTCGTCGACGAGATGGGTCAGCGCGCGCTCGCCGTACCGACGCGCACCCTCGTCGTCGGTGTAGCCGTGGTAGGTGAGGAGGCCATCGACCGCGAGCGCGTTCCAGTCCGCGAAGACGGTGTCGTCGACGGACGGGGCGGGGGCGTCCTCGCGGTCGCTCGCCGCCGCCGTGTAGTAGTCCCGACCCTCGCCGGCGGCCTGGCTCCCCGCGAACGCCTCGCCCGTCCAGAGCGTCGTCGTCAGGTAGTCCACCGTCGACGCCGCGGGCTGGCGGAGCTCTTCCTTCCCCGTCAGCAGGTAGGCGTTCGCGAACGCCCGAACCAGCGCCGCGTTCGTGTCCAGCACCTTCTCGTAGTGCACGTCGGTCCAGTCCGGGTTGCCCGCGAACCGGAAGAATCCGCCCTCGTAGTCGTCCAGCAGGTTCGCGCTCACCGCGTTCAGGCTCCGTAGCGCCTGCTCCCGCTCACGCTTCAGCGCGAACTCGATGGTCCGCGGCAGCGGGAACTTCTCCGCCTCGCCCCAGCCACCCGCCTGCTCGTCGTACGCCGCCATGAGCTGGCCGACCAGGTTCGACTCGATGTCCGGCGTGAGCTCTCCCGCGGGGGTGTCCGTCCCCTGGAGCGCCCGCGGGACTCTCCCGGCGGACGCCCCCTTCCCGTCCCACATCTCCCGCACCGAGTCGAGCACCTGCCGCATCCCGTCCACGCCGAGGTAGCCCGCGCCCGTCAGGACCTCGCCCTCGGGCGTGAGGAACACCGTCGACGGGAACCCGCCCATGTTGTAGCGATCTCGTACTCTGGGATGGCGGTCGACGTCCACTCTGACCGGCACGAACCCGTCGTTCACGTTCGCCGCGATCCGCGGCTCGTCGTACGTCTCCCGGTCCATCTCGTGACAGTGCGAGCACCAGGTTGCGGAGAGCGAGAGGAGGACCGGCTTGTTTCGAGCGTCTGCTGCGTCGAAGGCGTCCTGGCCCCACTCCCGCCACTCGACGCGCGTCTCGACTGCGGACTCGTCCATGACTTGGGCTTCGGGTGTGCGTGCCTAAGGGTTGCGTGTTGTCGGTATTGGTTGGAGGACTGCGGGTCACCTGTGCGTTCGATACTCCCTTCGGTACCAGCCAGAAAACCCCTTCATTGACGAGAACGGCAAGAGAGAAGGACAGCCAGAAAGCCCCGAGTGGCTGGAGTCGGGGGGCTTGCTGCGGTCCTCGTGCCTGCGGTCCTTGCGTCGCCCGCCTTCCTCCAGCCACTCGCCCCTTTCAGTCCCACCCGACCGAACCTCACGCCTCCCCAGCCGACTGCGATGCTCGCTGGCGCTGTCGTTCGAAAGACGCCTCCGGCGTCTTTCGTGATGACGAGAGAGCGAAGCTCTCTCGAACCACGCTTCTCGCCCCTCGCACGGGTTCGGCTCGACACGCTCCCTTGCGGTCGCGCGTCTCGCCAGCCGCGCGCCAGACGGAAACTCAGGCTCGGGTCGTCACCCGAGGACTGGGACACGACGCGCGCTCTCGTTGGTGGCCGGCGGCATCACAGTGATGCTCCCGTCGTCGCCGGTCACGGTCGCGCCGTCGACGAAGCCGGCGTCGCCCCAGAGCACGACGACCGTCTCGTCGCTGACGCGCAACACGTCGAAGGCGTGCCCGTCGTGGCTCCAGCGGCCGTCGGTCGCGTTCGCGCGCTGGTCGAGGAACGCCTCGAACGCGCCCTCGAACTCGGTGGCGTTGGCGGCGTCGTCCCAGCGGAGCACCCAGGCGTGGCCCTGGTCGCTGCCCTGGAAGAACACGACCTCGCGGTCCATCCCCCAACCGGCGGCGGCCTCGGCCGCACGGTCCGAACCGAGCGCGGGCCCGAGCAGGATCCGGGTGTACATTTCCCCGCGTACGTCCCGACGACCGGTCTCCCACGCCGACGCGGAGGTGTTGGCGGTCACGGTGAGGTTCCGGGGCGGTTCGTCGCCGCGCTCGGGGTGGAGGACCTGCTCGGTGGTCCGCGGCGGGTCGGCGTACACCTCGTCGAGCTGCTGTGGCGAGTCGATGCGCTGGTGGAGGTAGGCCGCGCCGAGGTAGTGGCCCGACCACATGACACGACGGACGATACCGAAGTCGTCCCACCGGGGTGCAATCTCCTCGCTCAGATTCCGCGAGTCGGACAGGTGCTCGTCGGCGTAGGTGTCCGCCACGTAGGTCGGGCCGCCTTCGACGAGTGCTCTCTGCACGGCTCCGCCGTCGGTCGTCTGGAGGTACTCGCGACCAATCTCGTCGAGCAACTGCTCTCGTCGACCGTCCGATTGGTACCGGTGCGATAGCTCGTGCGCCAGCACGTTCGCGATGATCGAATCCGACGCGTTCGGCCCGTACATGACGTTGACCGGACCGCCACTTCCGATGAGAACCCCTCCACCAGCGGGGAAAGACGTCACTTCCGTGCGTGCAAAAACGTAGTGGAGTCCCGAGGTCCCTCCTTTCGAGGCCACTGCGGACATGTTATTTCTCTGGTCCACGTTCACCGTAACGGAGGAGACGTTACTCGGTTGGACACGCTGGACGTACTCGGCGATGGGTCGTACGTCGATGGCTAATGTATCACCTCTGACCCTCACCTCAGGTGAATTTGTTTCGTTCTCATTTGTTGTCGTCTGTTCTCTTACGTCTGTTTCTTCTGTTATATCTGAGGTGGTTTCAACAGTGTCTGTTGTGTTGGAACCGAAACTAGCACACCCAGCCAAGACCAATACAACGACTAAAATAGCGATTCCTTTCTCCATGGTCAATTCAGCATGCGCCGCCAAAGCAAGTATGGCAGCAGTTGTAAGAGTCTTGGGGACAGCAGCAATACCTTAGAGACCCACCATTTGTATAGCAATCGAGAGTTTTAGTACAGCAGACTACGTCGCGCTCTCTACACCCACAGTTTGCTACCCCTGTGGTACACGCGTTGTCAAGATAGTAACATCCATCATCACTCTGTATCTCGCCATCAGTTATACTTATGACGGTGGCCTCATCCGAATTTTCGGTGGTTGGTATAATCACGGCGTACTGTCTTCCAACCTCAGGTTCTACGTTGATACCAATTGTTCTATCCTCGGTTTCTTTGCGGATGTGAATGTGTGCCCGTTGTTCCTGTGCTTCTTCCTCTGTCCCATCGGCAGGAACTGGCTTGTTATCAGTATAGACCTGAACCCTATCATGGTTTACCTCTGCCACGTCGGCTGACTCGATATAACCTTCCCGACGCAGATATTCCAGCAGCTCGGAAGCCTCTTCGTTCACCGTCTCAATTGCATCCTCTTCCGGTTGGTACTGACTGATAATCTCTTGTCGTCTGATTTCTGCTGTAACGTCACCAGTGGGATCAATCGCCGAAGCGATTCCAGTGAACCCGAGTGATGCAGCCCCTGCTGACAGTCCTCCAAGTACCTTCCGTCGAGAGAATATATCATCTTCTGGTTGTTCTGTTACAGACTCTGAACCGTCGTCCATTGACCCGATTAGCTCCTGTTTCTTCATGGGTTCATCTCTGTCAGATGCCATTGTATTCCGATAGAAATAGCCAATAATAATAAATCTTTGGTTCGGAGCGATAGGTATTCGAATATAAGAAATACTGGCGCAACTCACGGTCATAAAAATAGAAAAAGGGCTTTGAGGGGTGGCCCGCTACACCCGGACATGCGAACGCTCCGGTACATCGGGCTGCTGTTGCTCATCCCCCTGCTCGATGCGATCCTGCTCGTGGCCATCGCGGCCTGGGGCTTCCTCGGTCCCATCGAGACGGTCGCGCTGGTCGTCCTGACCGGGCTCATCGGGATGTTCCTCGTCCGCGCCGAAGGCCGCAGGACAATCCGGAAGATACAGCGCAAGCTCGCCGAGGGGAAGGCCCCGACGAACGAGCTCATGGACGGCGGCCTGCTCATCGCGGCCGGGGCGTTCCTCCTCACGCCCGGGTTCGTCACCGACGCGCTGGGCGTCCTGCTCACCATCCCCGTCACCCGGGTGCCCATCCGCGTCGTCCTGAAGAAGTACGTCGTCACGCCGTACATCGACAAGCAGGTCGACGGGATGGCCTCGGGCAACGTCTGGACCTACGGCTTCCCCGAGGACGAGGACCCGTTCGAGAACGTCGGCGGCGCGAGCGGCGGTGGCGGCGGCTTCGGCGGCCCGGGCGCTGGCTCCGGCGACGTCGGCGGTAACCCCGACGACGACGTGTACGACCTCGGCGACGACGCCTACGACATCGAGTTCGAGGAGAAGGACTGAGCGTGCGACGGCGTGCCGATGGACTGCGAGAAAGAAACGTTTAAACGTTCCACCACTCAACTCAAAATCGCAGCCTTCGGGCCGATAGCTCAATCAGGTTGAGCGCCACTCTGATAAGGTGGAGGCTCTCGGTTCAAATCCGAGTCGGCCCACTTTTCGCGGACCCACGACCGACCAGCAGTGCGTGACGGCCGAACGGTTTTGCCTCCGGGGAGAGTCGCGTGCACCATGGCCGAACTCGTTCGGACACCAGCAGCGCGGTTCGAGGGGTTGCCGGGCTACGACTACGACGCGGAGTACGTCAGCGTCGGCGAGCCGGAGATGGCCTACGTCGACGAGGGTGAGGGCTCGGAGACGTTCCTCTGTCTGCACGGCGAGCCGACGTACTCGTTCCTCTACCGCAAGATGGTCCCGACGCTCGCCGAGCACGGCCGCGTCGTCGCGCCCGACTTCGTCGGGTTCGGACGCTCGGAGAAGTACACCGACGAGGACGCGTACTCGTTCGACGCGCACTACGACTGGCTCGTGGCGTTCCTCGAGGAGCTCGACCTCGACGGCCTCACCCTCGTCTGTCAGGACTGGGGCGGCATCCTCGGGCTCGCGGCAGCGGCACACCACCCCGAGCGGTTCGACCGCATCGTCGCAATGAACACGGGCATCCCCGACGGCACGCAGGAGATGCCCGACGTGTGGCACGAGTTCCGGGAGGCCGTCGAGACCGCGGAGACGCTGGACGTCGCCCGGCTCGTCGAGTCCGGCTGTACGAGCGAGCTCTCGGATGACGTGCTCGACGCCTACAGCGCGCCGTTCCACACCGAGGCGGTGAAGGCCAGCGTGCGGACCTGGCCGGGGATGGTGCCGCTGTCGCCCGACGACGAGGGGGCGGACGTGATGCGGGCGACGCGCGAGCGTCTCGCCGACTGGGAGGAACCCGCGTTCGTGCTGTTCTCCGATTCGGACCCGATCATGCGCTCGAACCGCGACCCACTGCGTGGGTTCTTCCCGACCGCGGCCGACCAGCCCGACGTGTGGGTCGAAGGGGCGGGCCACTTCCTGCAGGAGGACGCCGGAGAGACAGTCGCCGAGCACGTCGTCGCGTTCGTCGACCGGACCTAGCTCGGTTGCCCGGCGGACAGAACTATGTGGCCGCCGACACGTGTGAGCAGTATGAAGCGTCGGGGCCAGGCCGGCATCGGGACCCTCGTCATGTTCGTCGCGCTCGTCACCGTCGCGGCCATCGCGGGTGGCGCGCTACTGGGCGGGGCGAACGCCATCCGGCTGCAGGCCGAGGACGAGACCGAGTCGACCATCGCCGACATCGGGACCGGCCTGACCGTCGTCAACGAGGTCGGGCGCGTGAACGACGACGGCGAGAGCGTCCGCTACGTTCGCCTCAGCGTGAAACTCGGCTCGGGGACCAACGAGAGCGACCTCCGGAACGCGACAATCCACTACACCGACGACGACACCACGGCGACACTGAACTTCACGAACCAGACCGCGAACGCGACGAACTTCAGCGTCGCCGCGCCCGTCGACGCCGACGACTCGGCACCGGTACTCAACGACGAGACGGACACGTTCCACATCTTCGTCGCGGTCGAGGCCATCCGCGCGGGCGTGGAGGACGGTCCCGCCGGTATCACCTGGCGGACGAACGCAGGGCTCACCATCGTCACGGAGGACGATATGCGCACGACGGTAACGCTGACACCGCCGGCCGCGCTCGAGGGAAAGCAGTGGGTCGGCGTCTGAGCGCGAGGAACGTGACCGGGAACCGATTCGGTAGTCGGCCGTCGGACGAACCGACGCCGTCGAGGGCCTACCAGTCGAGTCGTTCGACGCTGTAGCTTCCACAGGCCGGGCACGTGTGGTACTGAACGTCGAACCGTGATTCACAGGACTGGCAGGTGTACTCGCCCCCGAACTCCCGTGTCGAAACGACGCCCTGCAGACGGCGTTTGACTGCTGTCAGCGGTCCCATCCTACTCCCAAACTGGACGAAGAGCATTTTAATGATTCGGCCAAACCGTCCCGAGAGACGGCGACGTACAGCCCACCCGAAACCGAGCTAGGGACCGACGCCGTCGTCTACTTTCACTTTCACCACGCTAGGCTGGCGATTATGTGTCGCGTGACCCTACAGAGGCGTATGGCCACCCAGGACATCGGCGAGACGCTCGACGCCGCCAGGCTCGCGGCCGCCAGCGACGACTACGACGCGCTGGAGTCCGCCGGGCTCCGGCTGGTCGCGCTCGCCCGTCGCCACCGCCAGGAGGCACGCCGGGCGGACGCCGACTGAGCACACCCGACGGCGCGCCGACACCGGCGCGACGGGTCGCACGACCTGCCGCACTCGCCACGTTTTACACCGCTGGCTGCCACAGTCTCCGCCATGGCCAGCGACCCCGACGCTGCCCGCGACCGCGACACCACGCTCGACGCTCGCGACGCGGCGGCGACCTACGACTACCGGAGCGACGACGTGGCCCGTCCCGACCTCGTCGACGCGCTCTCCAGCCGGGTCGACGGCGACGTGCGCTTCGACTCCTACTCACGCCAGCTGTACGCGACCGACGCGAGCATCTACGAGCAGCTACCCGTCGGCGTCGTCTTTCCGCGCTCGACCGACGACGTGGCCGCCGTCGTCGGCTACTGCGCCGACGAGGGTATCCCGGTGCTGCCACGCGGCGGCGGCACCTCGCTGGCCGGACAGACGGTCAACGAGGCGGTCGTGCTCGACTTCACGCGGTACATGGACACCGTCGAGTCGCTCGCGCCCGACGAGCGACGCGCCCGCGCCCAGCCCGGCGTCCGCCTCGGCGACCTGAACGACCGGCTCGTCGAGGACGGCCTGAAGTTCGCACCCGACCCCGCCTGGGGTGACAAGAGCGCGCTCGGCGGCGCAATCGGCAACAACTCGACGGGCGCGCACTCGCTGCGCTACGGGAAGACCGACGCCTACGTCGAGTCCTGCGAGGTCGTCCTGGCCGACGGCACCGTCGTCGAGTTCGGCGAGATAACGGTCGACGAACTCCACGAGCGGGCCGACCCAGACGGCGACCTCGAAGCCCGCATCCACGCCGAGGTCGCCCGGGTCCTCGACGAGGAGGCCGACGAGATACGCGACCGCTACCCCGACCTGAAGCGCAACGTCTCGGGCTACAACCTCGACTGGCTCGTCGAGGACGCGGAGGGGGCGACCCGCGACGTTGGCGAACCGGACGCCGACGGCGGGACGGTCAACCTCGCGAAGCTGCTCTGTGGCAGCGAGGGCACGCTCGCCGTCGTCACCGAGGCAACGGTGTCGCTCGAACCCGTCCCCGAGACGAAGTCGCTCGCGCTGCTGTGCTACGACGACCTCGTGACCGCGATGGCGGACGTGCCGGCCATCCTCGAACACGACCCCGCCGCGGTCGAGCTCGTCGACGAGGTGCTGCTCGACCTCGCGCGGGACACCGCCGAGTTCGCCGACGTTGCCGGTCGACTGCCCGAGGGGACCCGGGCGACCCTGCTCGTGGAGTTCTACGCCGGGGACGATGTCGCGAGCGAGCGCGCGGTCGCGTCCCTGCTCGCGGACCGAGTGCCCGCAGTGGTCGAGGGTGGCGACGCGGCGGCCGAGGACGCCGCGAGCGACGAACCACCCCGCGCCTTCGACGCCCTGGAGGCCCACGACGACGATGAGCGTGCGGAGATCTGGAAGCTCCGGAAGTCCGGGCTCCCGATCCTGCTCTCGCGGACCAGCGACGCGAAGCACGTCTCGTTCATCGAGGACACCGCCGTCCCGCCCGAGTCGCTGCCCGAGTTCGTCGAGGGCTTCCACGAGATCCTGGACGAACACGACACGTTCGCGAGCTTCTACGCCCACGCCGGGCCGGGCGTGCTCCACGTCCGCCCGCTGGTGGACGCGAAGACGACGGCGGGCGTCGAGTCGATGGAGTCCATCGCCGACGCCGTCACCGACCTCGTGGTGGAGCTGGGCGGCTCGGTGTCGGGCGAGCACGGCGACGGGCGCGCCCGCACCCAGTGGAACCGGAAGCTGTACGGCGACGAGCTCTGGGAGACGTTCCGCGAGCTGAAGTCGGCCTTCGACCCGGACTGGCTCCTCAACCCGGGGCAGGTCTGTGGCGACGTAGACATGACCGAGAACCTGCGCCACGGCCCCGACTACGCGTTCGACGCGGGCTTCGAGCCCGAACTGGAGTGGGACAACGAGAACGGCTTCCAGGGGATGGTCGAGCTCTGTCACGGCTGTGGGGGCTGTCGCGGCGACCAGCACACCACCGGCGGCGTCATGTGCCCGACCTACCGGGCCAGCCGCGAGGAGATCACCTCGACCCGTGGCCGCGCCAACATGCTCCGGTCGGCGATGGCCGGCGACCTGCCGGACGACTCGACGAGCGACGAGTTCGTCGACGAGGTGCTCGACCTCTGCATCGGCTGCAAGGGCTGTGCCCACGACTGCCCGAGCGAGGTCGACATGGCGAAGCTCAAGGCCGAGGTCGTCCACGAGTACCACGAGCGCGAGGGCGTCCCCCTGCGCGACCGCCTCTTCGGCCGCATCCACGAGCTCTCGCGAGTCGGCAGTGCACTCGCCCCGGTCTCGAACTGGCTGGGCGATCTCGGCCCCGCCCGTGCCGTCGGCGAACGACTGCTCGGCATCGACGCCGAGCGCTCCCTGCCGACGTTCCACCGCGAGACGTTCCGCGACCGGTTCGCGGCCCGTGGGGGCCCCGCAATCCCCGAACACGAGGCCGACCGCAGGGTGGTGCTCTACCCCGACACGCACACGAACTACACCGACCCCGACGCGGGGATGGCCGCCGTCGAGGTGCTGGAGGCCGCTGGCGTCCACGTGCAGGTGCCGGACGGCGTCGGCGACACCGGCCGACCGGCGTACTCGAAGGGGCTGCTCGACGCGGCCCGCGAGACCGCACGCGAGAACGTCGCTCGGCTCGCACCGCGAGTACGAGACGGTTGGGACGTCGTCCTCGTCGAGCCGTCGAACGCCGTGATGCTCCAGTCGGACTACCCGGACCTGCTCGGTGGTGACTCGGTGCGCGACCTCGCCGATGCGACCTTCGGCGTCTGCGAGTACCTCGACACGTTCCGGCTGGACGACGACATCGCGTTCGACGCGCCCAGCGAGTCGCTCACCTACCACGGCCACTGCCATCAGAAGGCCACCGCGAAGGACCACCACGCCGTCGCCGTGCTCCGGCGGGCGGGCTACGCGGTGGACCCGCTCGACTCCACCTGCTGTGGCATGGCCGGGAGCTTCGGCTACGAGGCCGAACATCGCGGCATGAGCGCGGCCATCGCGCGCATCCTCTACGACCAGGTCGACGAGAGCGACGGCGACCGCGTCGTCGCACCCGGCGCGTCCTGTCGCACCCAGCTCGCGGACCGCGACGTGCTCGGCGACGCGGCGGTGACGGCGGGCGAGCCACCGACTCCAATCGTACGCCTCGCAGACGCACTCGACCGGGGATAGCGGTTGGCAATACTACAAGAATCGCACGTGTTGCGGCCGGAGAGAGCTTTTTTACGCTGGATTCCGTAGCCTCGAATGGACGCACTCGCACGCTCCATGGTTCACCTGTCCGCGTGCGTCCACCCCGTCCGCCCCGGTCCCGCGCCGTTCCCGTCGGCACGAACCGGGGCATTGACGCTTCTCCAGTCCGAAGCCGTGGCCATGACAGCAACCACGGGCCTCGACGAGCGCCGGACGGTGCTCGCCGGGCTGACCGTCGCGTTCGCCGTCATCGTTCCCGGGGTGCTCAAGTATCTGCTGACGAGCGCGGGCTTTTCCTTCCTCGGAACGGTGGTCTGGGCGCTCGGGTACGGTAGCTTCGCGCTGGCGTTCTGGTACGCCTTCATCCGACCCATCGACCTGACCGGTCCAGAATAGCGTCCTTTCGTTAGCGTTAAGACTGCACCGCCGGGAGACGATACTAGAAATGAACGGGCTCGCACTGCAGGTCATCGACAGCTTCCTGCTCAACTACAACGTGGGGCAAGCGCTCCTCTTCGTGTTCGTCCTCTCCGTACTCGGGACGCTCCCGCTCAAGTCCCTGAAGACAGTCGGCCTCGTCGTCGTCACCTTCGGTGCGATCTTCGTGGTGACGCCGTCGAGCCTCGCCCCGGTACAGTATCGGTTCCTCGGGCTCGGCCTGCTCGTCGTGGGGCCGATGCTCGTCGTCATGGCGAACAAGTAGACCGGCAGCCGTCTCCCGTTCTCTCGACCGTTTCGACGAAGAAGACGACCGCGTCCCCTACAGCAGCGCTTCCATCTCGTCGAGGTAGTCGCCGTACGTGTCGAGTGCCGCCTGGATCGGTTCGGGTGAACTCATGTCGACACCCGCACCCTGGAGCAGTTCGAGGGGGTACTCGCGCGAGCCCTTCGCGAGGAACTCGCGGTAGTTCGCCGCCGCCTCGGGCTGGTCGTCGTCCAGTATCTTCCCGGCGAGCGCGACGGCCGCCGAGATGCCCGTCGCGTACTGGTAGACGTAGAACGAGTAGTAGAAGTGCGGGATGCGCATCCACTCGCGGGTGATGTGCTCGTCCACGTCGGCGGGTTCGTAGAACTCGCGCTTGAGGTCGCCGTAGGTCTCGTCGAGCGCGTCGGGCGTGAGCGGCTGGCCCGCCTCGACCATCTCGTGGGTCCGGTGCTCGAAGTCGGCGAACATCGTCTGCCGGTACAGCGTCGAGCGCACCCGCTCCAGGTACTCGTTCAGGACGTGCCGACGGAACTCCTCGTCCTCGACGGTCTCGAGCAGGTGCTGGGTGAGCAGCGTCTCGTTGACCGTCGAGGCGACCTCCGCCACGAAGATCTCGTAGCCCGAGTAGATGTAGGGCTGTTCCTGCTTCGTGTACTGGCTGTGCATCGAGTGGCCCAGCTCGTGGGCCAGGGTGAACATCGAGGAGATGTCGTCCTGGTAGTTCATCAGGATGAACGGCTGGGTGTCGTACGTACCGCCGGAGTACGCCCCCGAGCGCTTGCCCTGGTTCTCGTACACGTCGACCCAGCGGGACTCCAGCCCCTCGGCGACGCGCCCCTGGTACTCGTCGCCGAGCGCGCCGAGCGCTTCGACGATGTACTCCGTGGCCTGCTCGTACGCCACGTCGGGGCTCTCGGTCTCGGTCATCGGCATGTAGAGATCCCACATCGCCAGCTCGTCGACGCCGAGCGCGTCGGCCTTCAGCTCGGCGTGGCGGTGGAGTTTGTCGAGGTTGTCACGCACCGTCTCGAGCAGGTTGTCGTACACCTCGACCGGGACGTTCGGCCCGTCGAGCGACGCCTCGCGGGCGGTGTCGTAGTTCCGGGCCCGCGCCAGCTTCACGTCCGCCTTCACGGAGTTCTCGTACGCCGTCGCGACCGTGTTGCGCACCTCTCCCCACTCTTCGAAGTAGCCCTCGTACACCTCCTGGCGGAACTCGCGGTCGGGCTCCTTCAGCAGGTTCGTGAAGTTGCTCTGGGTGATCTCGACCGCGTCCCCGTCGGGCTTCTCGACGGTCGGGAACTCCATGTCCGCGTTCGAGAGCATCGTGTACACCTCGCCGGTGCCGCCGGTCACCTCGGAGAGGTCGGCGAGCAGCTCCTCGACCTCCGCCGAGCGCGTGTGGGGCTTCATCCGCAGCACGTCGTCCAGGTAGTGGTCGTACTCGGCGAGGCCGTCGGTCGATTCGACCATCGACTCAATCTCCTCGCGCGTCGCGGACTGGATCTCCGGCTCGATGAACGACGCCGCGCTGGAGGCGTCCGCGGAGAGCGACTGCGCCCGCGTGCTGTAGCCCTGGTACGTCTGGTCCGTCGTGTCCTCGTCCTTGCGCATCCGGGCGTACGCCACGACCGTCGCCACCTCGCGCATCACCTCGTCGCGGAGTTCGAGGACCGCGAGGAGGGTTTCGCCGTCCTCCGTGACCTCCCCTTCGTAGTGTTCGAGGTCTTCGAGTCGCGCCTCCACGTCCTCGAAGGCCGCCTCCCACTCCTCGTCCGTCGCGTAGACCGATTCGAGGTCCCACTTGTACTCGGTGTCGACCTCGGACCGCTCGGGAACTGAGCTCATGTGTTTCGGTTCGGAACCCGGCGTTCGTAAGCTTTGTCACCTTCTCTCGTCCCCGGGGAGCCCGCCGCCATCCCGGGGTCTGCTGGCTGTCGCTCGCCAGCAGCCCGCCCTCGACACAACACGTTTCCCGTCTCCGCACGCACAACCTGTCATGACCGACGTAGACACGGTCCTCGGCAGACTCTGGCGCGACGACGAACCGTGGGACGTGCTCAGCTCGCTCTGCGAACTGGACGACAGGCTCGCGGGTCACCACGGCGAGGCGCGCGCGGCCGACCTCGTCGGTGGCGCGTTCGAGACCGCCGGGGTCCGCAACGTCACGGAGTTCGCGGTGCCGATGACGCGCTGGACCCGCGGCAGAACCGAGTTCGGCGTCGTCGAGCCCACGCCCCGCACCTTCGAGGCCATCGCGCTGCCGTACTCGCCCGCCGGCGAGGTACGAGCCCCCATCGTCGACGTGGGCTACGGCACGCCAGAGGAGATCGACGAGGCCGACGTGGAGGGAGCCGTCGTCGTCGCGAGCACGGACACCCCGCCGGACCGCCGCATCGTCCACCGGATGGAGAAGTACGGCCACGCGGTCGACGCCGGCGCGGAGGCGTTCGTCTTCGCGAACCACGTCTCCGGGCAGCTCCCGCCGACGGGCTCGCTCCGGTTCGACGAGGGCGGCGCAGTACCCGGAATCGGCGTCTCCCACGAGACCGGCGAGTGGCTCCGCCGGTACGCCGAGCGCGACGGCGCGGTCCGGGTGTCGGTCGACGCGACGAGCGACGAGGGCGAGACGCCCGTCGTCCACGGCAGTCTCGGGCCGGACACCGACGAGGAGGTCCTCGTCCTCGCACACCTCGACGCCCACGACGTCGGCGAGGGTGCGCTCGACAACGGCTGCGGCGTCGCGGTGGTCGTCGGCGTCGCCCGCGCGCTCTCCGAACTCGAACTCGGCTGTCGGGTCCGCGTCGCCGCCGTCGGCGGCGAGGAGGTCGGCCTCATCGGGAGCCACGGACTGGCCCGCGAGCTCGATACCGGCTCCGTGCGGGCGGTCGTCAACGTCGACGGCGCGGGCCGGCACCGGGACCTCGTCGCGTTCAGCCACGGCAGCGACGAGCTCGCCGGGCTCGTCGAGGAGCTGGCCGACGACACCGACCACCCGGTGCAGGTGCGACCCGACCCGCACCCGTGGAGCGACCACTGGCCGTTCCTCACGGCGGGTGTGCCCGCGCTCCAGCTCCACTCCGACAGCGGCGAGCGCGGCCGCGGCGTCACCCACACCCGCGCCGACACGCTGGACAAGGCCGACCCCCGGAACCTTCGCAGTCACGCGATGTTGACGAGTCTGCTGGTCCAGCGACTGACCGAGACACAGCCCGGCCGGGTCTCGCGGGCGGACCTGCTGGATGCCCTCCGCGACCAGGAGTACGAGCCGGGGATGCGCGCCGCCGGCGTCTGGCCGGAGTCCTGACTCAGTCCCCGTCGACACCGTCCGCGACCCGCCTGCAGAGCCGGCTCCGGGTCGTCGCTCGCGCCGCCCGGTCGCCGAACACCTCCCGGACGCTCTCCGTTCCTCGCGAGTCCGGCTCGAAGTCGAGACCGAGGTACTCGGCGTCGACGAACACCAGCCCGCCCGGCGGAGCCGGCGGCGGGATCTCGTGGTCCGGGAGCGTCCCCGGTGTGAGCACGCTGTCGACGCGCCCGACCGGCACTTCCCGGGTGGCGACCGCCCGCACCAGCGAGACGAGCCGCCGGACGAGCTCGTGGAGGAAGCCGTCGCCGCGGACCCCGAGGACCAGGAAGTCGTCGTCGCGCTCGACCGTCGCGGTCGTCAGCGTGCGGGTCGTGTTCCCGGCCGAGACCGCCGAGAGGTCCCGGAAGTCGTGGGTCCCGCGGAGCCGGTCGACCGCCTCGCCGGCCAGTTCCAGGTCGGCGTCGGGCGCGTACAGGTGGTACTCGTACGCCCGGCTCGCTGCGTCGTGGGTCGCGTGGAATCCGTCGGGAGCGTCGGCGTACGCCCACGCCCGCACCGACGCCGGCAGCTCGCCGTTGTACGCCCGGGGCGTGAGCCAGTCGGGAGCGTCGAACGCGACGGTCTGGCCGAGCCCGAACACGCCCGCGTCGGTCCGGCCCGCGGCCGCGTAGCCCGAGGGCTTGTCCGCGTCGTCGGCGAGCACACCGAGGTCTCGCAGCGCGTCGAACAGCGTGTCCTCGACCGTCGGGACCGACGGCTGGCGCTGGAAGCCGTGGAACGGCCGGCCGTCGTAGGCGACTCGGAAGGCGCGCCGTGGCACGGCCGGTGGTTCGCCGCGGTCGAGTATAATCCCCTCGTCGCCCTAGTGCGGGCGGCCGCCAACAGGGTTAGGAGCCCCCGCACACACCTACGGGCATGGAGACGTTCACGGGCGCGGAGGTCGCGGAGGTGGTCGGCGCGGACCTCGCCGCACAGCTCGGTGTCGACGAGGGCGAGTACACGGCCGACGAGGTGGCCCGAATCACGGACGTACTGGGCGAGAGCGCCCAGCTCGCGGAGGCGGTGGCCGAGGGCGAGGCGGACCTGGCGACGCTCTTTACGCCCGCGTTCATGGCCGCCTACACGGAGTTCGGCGACTTCGAGTCGTTCCTCGAAGCGAGCCCGTGGACCGGGAGCGAGATCGCAGCCGCGTTCGCCGGCGAGAGCCCGGACGGCGAGAACCCGGCCGCGGCGAACAGCACGTTCCTCGCGCGGACGACCGACTTCGAGACGCCGGGCGCGATGGTCCAGACGGCCATCATCGACCGGACGCGACGGGAGATAGAGTCGAACTGAAACCGCGGCCGCCTACTCCGCGAACGTGCCGTACGTCGGGCGGTCGTGCTCGCCCGGGAACTCGTCGACCGGCGCGGTGGTCTCGTCGCCGGATTCCATGTCCTTCACCGTCACCTCGTCGTTCTCCAGGTCGTGCTCGCCGACGACGACGACCGTCTCGGCGTTGATGGAGTCCGCGTAGCCGAGCTGTGCGCCGAAGCTCCGGCTGGAGACGTCCGTCTCGACGACGTGGCCGCGCTCGCGCAGGTCGCGGGCGACGCGGGCCGCCACGGGGCGGGTGTCGCCGACGGAGAGGACGTAGTAGTCCGTCGAGACGGCCTCCTCGGGCCAGACGCCGGCGCGCTGGAGGAGGAGGGGGAGCGTGGAGTTCATCACGCCCGGCGCGACGCCGACCGCGGGCGTGGGCTGGCCGCCGAAGGACTCGATGAGGTCGTCGTAGCGCCCGCCGCCGAACACCGCGCGGGAGACCTCGCCCGTTGAGTCGAAGCACTCGAAGACGACGCCGGTGTAGTAGTCGAGTCCCCGGGCCGTCGTCAGCGATACGTCGCAGAACTCGCGCACGCCGAAGTCGTCCGCAGCGGCGAGCACGTCCTGCAGGTTGGTGACGGCGTCGTGGACCTGCTCGCTCTCGGACCACTCCGTGAGCGCGTCGAGGTCGTCGTCGCCGGCGAGCAGCAGGTCGTCGAACTCGCGGGCCTGGTCGTACGTGAGCCCGGCGTCGTACAGCAGGTCGAGGTACTCGTTCTCCTGCACCTTCGCGCGCTTGTCCACCGCGCGGATGGCATTCGTCGTGTCCACGTCCGCGTCGAACTCCCGGAGCAGCCCCCCGAGGATGTCACGGTGCGAGACGCGGAACTCGAACTCGTCGCCCGAGAGCCCGAAGTTCGTCAGCATGTCCGCCGCGAACGAGAGCACCTCGGCGTCCGCCTCCGGTTCAGCCGACCCGAAGATGTCGACGTTCGTCTGGTAGAACTCGCGGAACCGGCCCTGCTGGACCTGCTCGTAGCGCCAGAACGGCCGCGTCGAGAACCACTTGATGGGTTTGGAGAGCTCCTGCTGTTTCGCGACGACCATCCGCGCCACCGTCGGCGTCAGCTCCGGCGTCAGCGAGACGTCCCGGCCGCCCTTGTCCTCGAACGCGTACAGCTCCTCGACGATCTCCTCGCCCGACTTGTCGACGTACATCTCCGTTCGTTCGAGCGCCGGTGTCGAGATTTCGCGGAAGCCGTAGCTCCGTGCCGTGTCCTCGACCGTGTCGATGACGGCCCGGTAGGCCGCCATCTCCGCGGGGTAGACGTCACGGAACCCTTTGAGTCCCTCGTACATGGAGCGGGATTCGGTCAGCGCGCGCTTGAAAGCTTCCATCATCGCTTGTCGTGGGTGGATTCGTGTTCCTGAAGTTAGTCGTGGGAACAGACTGCTCCTCGAACAGCCAGAAACGCTCGGCGGTCGTGGGACTCGCTTGCATCGAGAACAGCCAGAAAGCCCCTGCCTGCTCGGCTCCCGGGACCCCGACTGCGCTCCTCGTGCCTGCGGTGCTTGTCGGGTCCGGGTTCGCCGAGCAGGCACCCCTTTCATCCCCCCCCCAACCGAACAGCACCGCACCTCACGCCTCCCCAGCCGACTGCGATGCTCGCTTCGCTGCGCTTCTCGTCCCTCGCACGGATGGCTCGCGGCCTCACTTCGTTCGGCACGCTCGCCAGCCGCGCGCCACGTGGAAAATCGGGGAATCGTCGTTACCGCAGTCCGATACCTGGCGTGTCGTCGAGCTCGATAGAACCACCCGCCCGCACAGGCCCGTCGTACGGGTCGGAGTCGTCGGCGAGCAGGAGCGAGCCGTCGAGGTCGACGTAGTCACAGAGCGGCGCGAGCTGTCCGCCGGCGGAGATGGCGGCGTCCGTCTCGATCATGCAGCCGAGCATGACCTCCAGCCCGTGGGCGCGGGCGGCGTGGACCATCCGGCGGGCCTCGACGAGCCCCCCGCACTTCATCAGCTTCAGGACGGCCACGTCGGCGCGGTCGGCGACGGCGGGCACGTCCGGCAGGGTGACGCAGGACTCGTCGACGGCGACCGGGAGCGGGGAGTGCTCGTAGACGTAGCGCAGGCCCTCGGGGTCGGCCGCGGGCACGGGCTGTTCGAGGAACTCCACGTCGTAGTCGGCGAGCCACTCGGCGTTGGCGACGGCCTCCTTCGGCGTCCAGGCCTCGTTTGCGTCGAGGCGCAGGGTCACGTCGGGGGCGGCCTCGGCGACGGCGTCGACCCGGGCGCGGTCGTCGTCGGTGCCGACCTTCACCTTCAGCGTGGTGTAGCCGGCGTCGGCGGCGCGTCGCGCGCCGTCGGCCATCGTCTCCGGGTCGCCGATGCCGACGGTGTAGGACGTATCGGGGGTAGCGTCGGGGTCGAGCCCCCAGTACCGCCAGAGGGGGAGGTCGACCCGCTTGCCGACGAGGTCGTGCAGCGCGATGGAGACCGCACAGCGCGCCGCGGGGTTGCGCCCGAGTTCGTGGGCGAGCTCGCGCTCGACGCGCTCCACCTGGAACGGGTCGTCGACGGCCTCGACGGTGGGCCGGAGGCGCTCGATGGCGGCCTCGACGGTGCCCGCGGTCTCGCCGTAGTGGGTGGAGGGGGCGGCCGCGCCGACGCCCTCGTGCTCGCCGTCCGCGAGCCGGACGACGACGTTGTCCGTCTTGTCGGTGGACCCCCGCGAGATGGTGAACGTCTCCGCGAGTTCGAGGGAGACGCGCTCGACGGTGAGCTTCATCGGATCGCCTCCAGCACGTCGTCGGCCCCGAAGCGCACGAGGTCCGTCGCGGGTGCGTCGAGCGCGTCGGCGAACTCCCCCACGGCGTCCTGGGCTGCTTCGTCGTCCTCGACGCCGACGGTGTTCAGTGCGCCCGCGACGACGCTCGCCTCGCGGACCGGCGCGGCCAGCTCCTCGTACAGCTCGACGTACGTCTCGACGGGCTGGAGCGGGAAGGACTCGTAGCCGTGGACCGCCTCGCGCCCGGCCTCGTGGCAGAGCACCAGCGAGTCGGGCTGTGCGCCGTGGAGGATGCCACAGGTGACGGCGGAGTACGCCGGGTGGACGATGGAGCCCTGGCCCTCGACGAACAGGTAGTCGTGCTCCTCGCCCTTCTCCAGAATCATCGACTCGACCGCGCCGGCGGTGAAGTCGCTGACGACACGGTCGACGGGCACGCCCCAGTTCTCGATCATGATGCCGGTCTGGCCCGTCGGAACCACGGCCGCGTCGTGGCCGGCCGCCCGGGCGGCCTCACAGAGCTCCATCGTCGCCGTCATCTTCCCGACCGAGCAGTCCGTCCCGACGGTGAGCACGATCTCGGCATCGACCTCGCCCGCCACTCCCTCGGCGACGGTCAGGTCGTCCGGCGGCTTGCGCACGTCCCAGATGTCACAGCCGTGCTCGTCAGCGAGGTTGCGGAACTCGCTGTCCGTCTCGAGGAAGTAGTGCAGGCCGGAGACGAGGTCGCAGCCGTTCCGGAGCGCCGTCCGCACGTCGTCGCGCCAGGACTCCTCGAAGCCGCCGCCGATGGGCGCGATGCCCACGACCAGCGCGTCGCAGTCGGGCGCGTCGGCCATCGACGCGACGACCGGCGCGTCCTGCACGTCGCCGACGAAGTCGGTGACCCGACTGCCGGCGTTGTCGCGGTCGAGCACCGCGACGACCTCGTCGTCGCTGTAGCGGAGCAGCCCGAGCGCGGTCTTCGCGCGGTCGGGGAACTTCTCGTGGGCGAGGATGGCGATTCGCATGGTCGGGCTTCGCCGGGTGGCGGGAAAAACGTTCTCAGGGAGGCAAGGTGGTCGGATCTCGGACCACGGGAGGAGTCGCCTGCCTCGGCCATCTCGGCCCCGGAGTTTACAATAGACGTAAACTTTAGCCGGCGAGGGGTCCGTCGCGTGGGAGTGAGGGTGCCGTCGAGTCATGGCCCTTCTCGCCGTCTTCGAACCACCATCACCCCACAGAGACGACGCTCAGAACGTCGACAGTCGGGTCGTGAAGAACTCGTGCAGTGCGGCGTCCAGCCCCGCCGCACCGCTCTCGCTCACGTCCACGGCCGCCGTGGCCGCCGCCTCGTCGGAGAACTCGCCGACCAACCGCCGGTCGCCGACGACGAACAGCCGGTCGGCATCCCGCTCCGCGATCGCCTCCCGACACTCCGCGAGATGGTCCTGGATCTGCTCGTCGCGGATGCGCTCGAACCGGCCCTGCGAGAAGCCGCCCTTCGAGTGGTCGCTCTTCACGTCGCTCTCGAACGAGCGCATCGAGCGCCGCTCGCGGCCGTCGTACTCGCCGATTGCGAACACGTCGGCGCGGACGAGCGCGAGGGCGAACCGGCCCGTCGGCTGGCACCACGACCGGTCGATCCGGGCCGAATCGCCCCACTCGCAGAACGGTTCGGGCTGGACCGGCGGTTCCAGCACCGCGGAGACGAGCCCGGCGTCGTCGGCGTAGACGAGGCAGGGCGCGGCCTCCTCGGCGAGCCGGGCGCGGTCGCCGAGCAGGTCGTCGACGGCGTCGGGTGCGCCCTCGTCGTCGCCGATAGCCGCCGAGAGGAAGCCCTCGGCCTCGGTCTCGACCGATTCCAGCCGTGTGAGCACCGTGTCGAGTCGCTCGGCGTGGAGGTCCGTCCGACTCCGAAACGCGAGGTCGTCGCCGTCGTCCTCTCGACGGTCGAGCTCGCCCTCGAGCTGGGCGATGCGGTCCTCCAGCCGGTTGACGCGCTCCTCGGCGTCCTGTCTCGCGCTGACGGCGTCTGTGCGGCGCTCGGACTCCGCCTCGAGCTGGGCCGACAGACGCTCGGTCTCCGCCTCCAGCTCATCGATGCGCTCCTTCAGCGCCGCGCGGCCGAGCAGCTCGTCGAGCATCGTACGCATCCGGGAAGGCCGCGCACTTCTAGGTTGCGCAGTCGGGCCGCCCGTCGAACAAAAGCGGCCGCGGGCGCTCAGGTGCCCGCGTTCGGCCCCACGTCGAACTCGTCCGACGGGTCCGACGGGTCGGCCTCCCCGTAGCCCGTGAACTGGAGCAGCTGTGAGGCTCGGTCCGCCTTCGCGAGGAACACCTCGGTGAGTGCGGGCGGGTTGCTGATGTCGGTCTGCTCGAGGAGCGACTGCGGTACGGCGAGTGTGTCCGCGGGGACCCCATCCTCGCCGCGCACGGCCAGGTGGGCCGTGTCCAGTTTCATCACCAGCGGGCTGTCGACCCGGGTGACGCCGCTCCCGTCGTGGTAGAGTTGTTCGGCGACGCGCTCGTGCTGCTCGCGCTGCATCACGGGCTCGTCGCCCTCGGACGGCGTGACGTACAACCGCCCGAAGTAGTAGCTACTCGAGAACGATTCGAACATGCTGTGCACTTGTATGGAAGACATTGACACCCAAAAGGGTACTGGGCAGTATTTATATCGGACCGCAAATCGACCGACTGCGACCGAGAAAACGGTTCTGAACGGTCCCGCACGAACGGGTGAACCGTCCGAACGGTGGTGGAGGTTTTTAGGGTAGACAGACCTAGGAGCGGGTGATGAAGCGCACACTCGCCGTACTGGCCTGCGTCATGCTCACCGTCGCAGCCCTCCCCGTGGCGGTCGCGGACCGCCCCGGCCCCTCGACGGCGGTCGACGCAGCCACCACGGACGACCCGGTCCAGACGCCACCCGGGGACAACAACTCCTCGAACCGGTCGATGGGTGGCGCGTTCTCCACGTTCGCCCAGTCGGCCGCCGCCGACGCCAACGGAGAGGTCGACAGCGGCATGTGGGGGGCCGCGTTCAACGGGTCCGGTGACAACGCGACGCGAGCCCGGCTCGTCGATGGCCGGACGAACGCCCTCGAAGCGCGACTCGACGCACTGCAGGAGCAGCGACAGCGGCTCCAGGAACGCCGTGACGAGATGAGCCGCGTGGCCTACCGCGCACAGCTGGCGTCGCTGACGAGCCGGCTCGCCGCCCTCGGCTCCGCACTGAACCAGACCGAAGACGCCGCCCGCGAGGCCGGCGTGAACACCACCCAGCTCGACCGTATCCGGCAGAACGCGAGCGAGCTCACCGGCCCGGAGATCGCCGAGATGGCCCGCGAACTCGGTGCGGGCGGTCCGCCCGAGAGCGTGCCCGGCCTCGACCGCGAGCGCTGCGAGGAGGACCGTCCGAACTGCGGGAACGAGACCGGCGGCACCGGCGAGGGCGGGCCCGGCGACAACCCCGGTCAGACCGAGGAGCAGCGCGGGAACGTCTCCGACGGCCCGGGAAACGGGCCCGGTGGCGCTGACGACGGCGCTGGCGGCGACAACGGCTCCGACGGTGACGGCCCCGGTGCAGGAACCGGCGGCAACGGCGGTAACGGCGGCGACGGTGACGGCGAGACCGACGACGCCAGCATCCACCCGGCCGACACCGTCCTGCTCGAGCCGATTCGCCAGGCCACAGTCTGAGTGACGGCGGCGGACCGGAGGGGTGACGCTTTTACGCGCTAATCGCCAAGGCACAGCTAGATGGATTCAGCGGCGTTGCTCGACCTGCTCGGGAACGAGAACAGACGGCGTATCCTGCGCCTGCTCGCTCGGAAACCGTGCTACGTGACCGAAATCAGCGAGTACCTGAGCGTCAGCCCCAAGGCCGTCATCGAGCACCTCCGGAAGCTCGAGGACGCCGGGCTCATCGAGAGCCACACCGACGACCAGCGCCGCAAGTACTTCCACATCGCGCGCAACCTCCGGCTCGAGGTCAACGTCTCCCCCTACGCCTTCGCGACCAAGAGCGCCTACCCCGCCTCGAAGAGCCTCGACATGACCACGTGTCGCCACCTCAAGCTCGACGTGCAGTACTCCGAGGAGGGCGAGAACACGAACGACCTCGTCGCCGACCTCTCTCGGCTGGAGGAACTCGAGAACGAGCTCTCGATGGCCCAGCGCTGGGTCCAGGGCCGCATGACCGACGTGCTCGACCGCATCACCGAGTCCGTGGGGGCTGGCAGCGACAGCCGGCTCTACGCGGACGTGCTGCTCACGGTGCGCTCGGAACCGAAGTCCGCCGTCGAGATCGGGAACAGCGTCGACGCACCGCCGGGGATGGTCGAGGACGTGCTCGCGGACCTGCAGGACAACGGGCTCGTGCGCTACGGCTCCGATGGCTGGCAGCTCGCCGACTGACTACCAGCGCAGGTCGTCCTCGAACTCGTCCGGGTCGCTCGTGAGTCCCGTCCGCAGGTCGGAGCCGAAGTAGTACCCGACGAGCGCGCCGACCAGCCCGAGGCCCGCCCCGAGCGCGAGCAGCAGCTGGCCGTTCGCGAACGCGATAAAGCGCAGGCTCGTCAGCACGGTCGTCACGAGCCCGACACCCGCACCCGCCAGCGCCGTCTCGGGGTAGCGACCCTTCGACGTGCCGAGCCCGTAGAGGAACGCCGCGCCGACCAGGCCCGCCCAGCTCGCCAGCCCACCGAGGACGGGGACGAACCCACCCGCAACGTAGCCCACGGTCAACAGCAGCGTCGCCAGCAGGAACGACTTCGGATTGAAGTAGCCCCGCCAGCCCTCGCCGTCGGACTCGGACTGCTGGGACTGCTCGGCCTGCGTCGACGAGTCCGAGCCGAAGCCGAGGTCGAAGCCGCCGTCGTCTTCCTGCGCGGTGGAGGGCGTGCTCCGGGTGGACCGCTCGGACTGACGCTTCTCGCCGGTGTCCCCGCCGCCGCCGTCGAGGTCCGAGAGGAGGTCGTCCGTCTCTGCGAGGAGCTCGTCCGTCGACTTGTCGACGGTCTTCTCCTCCGAGCCGTCTGCCATGGGTGGATGTATCGGGTGTTCGGACAAGAGCCTTTTCGTCGGTCGGGAGTGGAGGCGATGGGCTGTGTGGGTCCGAAACCCCCAGAGTCCACCCGCGACCCGAGTTCCGTAGCCGAACGACTTTTAGGCCATCCGACCATAGCCGGAGTAGCGAGTTTTATGAATGGAAACACTCCGTACGCTGGTCTTCCGGGCAGCACGCAGGCAGGGAAGCGTGCGTCCGCCGACGTGCCCGAGCTCACGGCGGAACAGAAGCGGCGGCTCCGCGCGGACGTCTCCCGAATCGCCGCTCTGACCCGGGAGTTCCTCCCCGACGAGTACGTCGTCGACGGCGACATCTCCAACGGCGTCGGCGGCCCGCAGGCGACGGTCGCCGTCCAGCCGCCGATCGGCAACCCCATCAGCGCGGGCTTCACGCCGGACGTCGACGAGTTCGACGACGACGACCTCATCGACCCCGAGGACCAGGCGGAGGTCGCCCGCGGACTGGCTGCCTCGGCGGCGCTCCAGGTGAAACAGGCGCTCTCGGGCTCCGTGACGCCGACGGCACGCTGACGGAACCGTCATCTTTACTCCGGGCAGTCACGTTCTCCGCGGTCCATGCCACCCATCCAGACGAAAGTCCTCGGCATCATCGAACGCGACGGCGAGCACCTCCTCCAGCGGCTCACGGACCCCGGCGAGGGCGACTTCTACCGACCCATCGGTGGCGGCATCGAGTTCGGCGAGGCGAGCGCAGCGGCGCTCGAACGCGAATTTCGGGAAGAACTCGGCGTCGATATCGCGGCCGGACCGACGCTCGGCACCATCGAGAACCGGTTCAGCTGGGATGGCGAGCCCGACCACGAACTCGTCGTCCTCCGCGAAGCGACGTTCGCGGACGAGTCGCTGTACGGGCGCGAGCAGTTCTCGGGCGTCGACGACGGCGGGGCCGTCGAGTACGATGCGGGCTGGTTCGACCTCGAATCGGTGCAGGATGGCCCGGAGCCGCTGTACCCCGAGGGACTGGTCACCCTGCTCGACGGCGACGGCGACGGTGCGGGTCACGTCGCCGAGCGCTGAGACCGCAGAATCAGACCACTCACTTCCCCCAGAAGGGGTCCCGCTTGCGCTGCTTCTCCAGGTACATCGACAGCGCCTCGCGCTCGTCCATCGGGATCTCCTCCTTCAGCTCCTGTTCGAGGATCTTCGCGTGCTTCTCGGGGAGCTCGATCCAGAGCTCGTCGCCCTCCTCTATCTGCCGGCCGACGGTGGGGCCGTCGATGGCGACCGAGACGCGGTTGCCGGCGCGGGCCTCGTCGACGTCCTCGCCCTGCTCCTGGATGCCCTTGAGTTCGCCGACGCGGACGGGGTCGTTGCCGTCGAACTTCACGACGTACTGGTTCTTCTTGACGGTGCCCGAGAGGATCTCGACGCCGACGACGGCGGGGTCGTTCTGTCGGAAGGTGTGGTCGTCGAGGATCTGGAAGCGGGCGGGCCGGGCGATGTTCTCCAGCACGGTGTCCTGCTGGGACTGGCGCTGGTCCTCGACGAACGTGTCGTACTCCTCGACGAGCTGGTAGATGACGTCGTCGGTGTATATCTTCACGTCCTCGACGTCGGCGCGGTCGGCGGCGTCGCCGAGCACGTCGACGTTGAAGCCGAGGATGGCGCGGTGGAGCTCGTCCTCCGCGGTGGAGGCGACGGCCACGTCCCGCGGGGCGATGTCGCCGACCTCGGCGCGGACGATGGGTATCTCGGCCTCCGAGAGCGCGTCGGCCATCGCTTCGAGCGAGCCGAGCGTGTCGGCCTTGACGACGACGCCGTCCTCCTCGGTGTCGACGGCGACCTGGGCGAGCTCGGCGCGGACCTCCTCGATGACCTCGTCGAGGTCGCGGTCGCCGACGACGCGGATGGGTGCGCCCGCCATCGCCTCGTCGAGGTCCGGTGCGGCGACCTTGATACCGGCGGCGGCACCGACGCTCTCGACCTGTTCGAAGCGGCTCTCGGTGCGAATCTCGGCGAGCGGGCGGGGCTGGAGGAGGGCGCGGACCTCGGTGACGATGGGCTGGTTCTCGCCCCCGACGACGATGGTGTCGTCCTCGTGGATGGTGCCGTCGTAGAGCACGATGTCGACGGTGGTGCCGAAGCCGCGCTCCTCTTTCACCTCGAGGACGGTCCCGACGCCGGGGCCGTCGACGTCGATGGCCATCTCCTCCTTCATGTACCGCTGGGAGAGCCCCATCATGACGGCGAGGAGGTCCGGGACGCCCTCGCCGGTCATCGCGGAGACGGGGACGACGCCGATGTTGTTCTGGAAGTCCTGCACCCGCCAGTACATGTCGGCGGAGAAGCCCTGATCGGAGAGCTCGCCGATGATGGCGTAGAGCCGGTCGTCGAGGTCGCCGCGGACGCGGTCGGACTGCGCGTCGTAGGACGGCTTGATGGGGCTGTCCTCGTTGGGGTTCCAGCCCGGCACCGTGTCGACCTTGTTGGCGGCGACGATGAAGGGCGTCTGGGTGTTCTGGAGGATGTTGATGGCCTCCAGCGTCTGTGGCTGGAAGCCGTCGTTGACGTCGACGACGAGGACGGCGATGTCGGCGAGCGCGCCGCCGCGGGAGCGCAGGGTGGTGAAGGAGTGGTGGCCGGGCGTGTCGATGAACAGCAGGCCGGGCAGGTCGAAGTCGTCGGGGTCGACCAGCTCGCCCGCCATGTCGGAGACCACGTCGAGCGGGACGGCGGTCGCGCCGATGTGCTGGGTGATGGCCCCGGCCTCGCCCTCGATGACCGCCGAGCCGCGGATCTTGTCGAGCAGGCTGGTCTTGCCGTGGTCGACGTGGCCGAGGACCGCGACGATGGGGGTTCGAAGTGCGTCCGCCGATGTGTCCGTGGGGGTTGTATCCGAATCCGACATGAGTGCCACCCTGAAGAAGTGTCGTCTAAACCTTCGCAGGACGGCGTATAACTCCACCGTTACGCCACGGCCGGTGGAAGCGGTTCACACGGAGCGACCCATTCATGTGCGCCGCGCGAGCAGCGTGAGCCATGCCCAGCATCGGCGACCACTACCGACCGACCGGCGACGACGCGCCCGTCTACCGTGTCGTCGGCGTCACCGACGAGGTGGCGCTGCTCCGGGTCACCGACGAGCACGGCCGCCGCGAGAGCACAGGTGACGTGCGCCACGTCGCGACGGACCAGCTCGACGCCGAGTTCGAGGCCGCGGCCGACCCTGACGCCGGATTCCGACCCGTCGCCGGGCTCCGGAACGCGCTCTCGGGACTGTACTGGCAGTTCCGTCGGTTCCTGTGACAGACGGGACGCGAATCCGGCGCGTCAGCCGTGCGTCCGACCGTCCCCGTGGCGTTTATTACCGGTCGTGGGGAAAGGCCATAGTATGCCAGACGTACTCGCTGAGAACCTGTCGGACAAGAACGTGATGGGTTCCGACGGTACCGAACTCGGCATCGTGTACAACATCACGATGGACCTCAAGAGCGGCGAACTCCACCACCTCCTCGTCGACCCGCACGAGGACACGCCGACGCGCAGCGTCTCCTACGAGCGAGACGAGGGCGGTCGCTTCCGCATCCCCGTCGGACACGTCCAGGCGGTGAAGGATTACATCGTCGTCGAACGCTAGATGTACGTTCTCGACTCCTCCGCATTCATCAACGAGTACCACACGTCCAACGACACCGCCACCATCCCGATGGTCCGGGAGGAGCTGGAAGGCGAGAGCGTCTACCGCTACGACGCCATGGAGGGCGCGGGGATGCACATCCACATCCCCGACTCCGAGACGACCGAACGGGTCAGACGCGCCGCCCGCGAGACCGGCGACCTCTCCGTGCTCTCGGACACCGACGTTCGCCTCGTCGCCGCCACGTTCGAGCTCGACGGCACGCTCGTCACCGACGACTACGCGATGCAGAACGTCGCCGAGAAGCTGAACGTCGCCGTCGAGGTCATCGCCCGTGACGGCATCGACGAGCGCCGAGACTGGCTGTTCCAGTGCCAGGGCTGTGGCCGTGAGTTCGACGAACAGAAGGACCGCTGCCCGATCTGCGGCAGCCCGCTCTCCCGCAAGAACCCCTCGAACTCCTAACCCTCCGTCTGTTCGAGGCCCCGCTCGATCAGCTGTCTGAGGACCGCCTGCTCGGTGAGGTCGTACTCGCGGGCGAGCCGCTCGATGCGCTCGCCCACGTCGTCCTCGCAGACGACCGCGTAGCGCTTTGCCATCTTCCGTGGCTACGTTCTGTAAGTCGAAAAACCTTCGTCAGACGGCTGTACGACACGTCAGAGCAGCCACAGCAACGCCTCGGTTCCGCCACCCTCGCCGCCGGTTGCGTAGGTCGAGTAGAACGAGAGGACGTTGTAGCTCCCGTGGATGACCGCCGGGACGACGACGTTCTCGGTGCGGGCGTACACCCCGCCGAGGACGAGCGAGAGGACGAAGATCGCGGCGAGCGTGGTCGCGACGCCACCGAGGCTCGCCCCGCCAGCGGAGTACGCCGGGATGTGGACCAGCGAGAAGATGACGCTCGCGAGCACCACTGCGACCGGCCGGGTCACTACGTCGTACAGCGACTTCTGGATGACGTTGCGGTACAGCAGCTCCTCGCCCGGGCCGACGACGAGCAACTGGGCGACGAGCACGAGCAGTATCACCTCAGGCGTCGCGCTGATGATGGAGTCCGTGCTGCTGTGCTCGGCGGGAGAGAGCCCGAGCAGGTCGAACAGTGAGATGACCGCGAGGAAGCCCAGGATGAGGATGACGAACCCCCCGATCGTCCAGGCGACGTCACGCAGCGACGGCAGTTCGACGTCGACGAACGACCAGTCCCGGCCCGAGTTTTCCAGGTACGCCGCCGCGACGATGAGCGTCCCCAGACCGAGGCTCAGGAACGTGATGAGCTGGACCTCGAGACCGCCGTCCGGGACCGGGCCGAGCACGCTGACGGTGACGAGGTACAGGGCGATCTGGATGACGAACAGCAGCGCGAGGCTCCCGAACCCGAGCAGGAGGAACCGGACGAACGTCTTGAAGATGTCGACGGGGGAGCCACCGCCCCTCGGGGAGGAGCTGCCGCGCCCGTCGGCGAAGCTTTCGTCCATGTCCGTGGGTATCGGCGCGAACAGTATAGGTTCTCTGCTACTCGATACGGAGCGTGCGCTTCTCCTCGACCGCGTCGGCCTCGGGGAAATCGCCGCCGCCGAGCAGGCCACGGGCCGCGTTCTTCCCCCACTCGACGGCTGGCTGGACGAACGTGTCGACGCCGTACAGCTCGCCGGCGAGCACGCAGGCTGCCTCCATCGCGTACAGCAGCTCGCCGAGCCCGTGCTCGTCCACGCGGTCGATCTCGACCCGGACGTTCGGGCGGCCCGCCGCCGCGAGGCTCGCCTCCGTGGCCTCGAACTCGGCGTCGAGCAGGTCGCCCAGCCCCGTCCCGCCGAGGTACGACAGCGCCTCGAACTCCGTCTCGGGGATAGCCCGGTCCTCGCGCTCGCGCGGCCGGACGAACGTCACCATCTTGTCCCGGGGGCCGGCCCGGTAGAGCTGGAGCTGGGAGTGCTGGTCGGTCGCACCGAGTGCCCGTGCCGGCGTCTGGCCGAGCCCGTCCTTGCCCAGACTCTCCGCCCAGAGCTGTGCGAACCACTCCGCGAACGTCTCCAGCGACTCCGCGTAGGGGAGCATCGCGTTCACGCTCGCGCCCCGCACGTCCAGCGCGTAGCAGATGGCACCGTAGGCGTAGGCGGGGGATTCGAACAGCGAGTCCGAGAGCTGCTCCTTCTGCGCGGCCGCCCCCGCGACGAGCGCGTCGAGGTCGTGGCCCTGGATGGCCGCACACGCCAGCCCGACCGTCGAGAGCGCCGCGAACCGTCCCGGGACGCCGTCTGGCACCGGCAGCGACGGCAGGTCGTGCCGGTCGGCCAGCTCCCGGAGCGGCCCCGACTCGCCGGTCGTGACGAACGTCCGGTCGGTCCAGTCGACGCCCGCCTCCTCCATCGCATCGCGCACGACGAGGAAGTTCGCCAGCGTCTCCGCCGTCGTCCCCGACCGCGACACCACGTTCACCGTCGTCGATTCGAGCGGGAGGTCGGCGAGCAGCCCCGCGACCTGCTCCGGGTCGACGTTGTCGAGGAAGTGCGCCTCGACGTCGGACTCCAGCGCGTCCGCGATGGTCGCCGCGCCAAGCGCGCTCCCGCCGATACCGACCGTCAGGACCGCCTCGCTGTCGGAAAACGGCTCGACCGCCGCCTCGATGGCGTCCGTGTCGACCGTCTCCGGCAGCGCGAGCGCCGCGTATCCGTGCTCCCGGTCCGTGATGCCCTGCTCGATTCGCTCGTGTGCCGCCGCGACCTGCTCGTTCAGTCTGTCCAGGTTCTCCCGCGAGATTCCGGGCGACGCCTCCGCGGAGAGCGCGTTGCCGATGTCCACGTTCATATCTGGAGCGTCGACGGTTCGAGTGAAAGGCGTTCTCATCGCTCCCGTGTCCGGCTGACTGCAACGAGACAAGGACCAGCCGGCACGGCGCGCGGCTGGCGAGACGCCGAGCGAAGCGAGGGTGTCGAGCCATCCGCGCGAGGGATGAGCGAGGGAGCCTGCGACCGAGAGAATCGGTTGGGGAGGCGTGAGGTGCGGTGCGGTCGCGGGGTGGGACCGAAAGGGGCGAGACGTTCGACGACGGCGGCCGACGCAAGGACCGCAGGTACGAGGACCGGTCACGGGACGCGAGTGTCTCGTGAGCACACCGGAAATCTCCGATTTCCGGGGACGTAGCGAGGCCCCCGAGTCGAACGTCTCGGGGCTTTCTGGCTACCGTCGGAACCAGCTCACGTGATACTGTAACTCGAAACGAGAGCCATAGACACCCAGTTCAGTCACAGAATCGGCTCGGACTCGCCGTACACCGCCAGTACCACCGTGGTCGTGTAGGTCCCGGGCTCCACCGACGCACTCTCCACCCGAACGTGCGGGTCGCCGAAATCCCAGTCACGCAGCGATTCTCCTGCCGCCAATCCACGCCGCACGCGCTCGGAGATGTCGGCCTCGTCGGTCGGGCCGGCCGCCTCGTAGAACAGCCCGCCGTCGGGCGAGGTAGCCCAGGCGAGCCCTGCCGAGACGTGGCCGGGCTCGGTCGCCGTGGCACAGGCTTCGACCACCGTGAGGCGGTTCCCGACGGGACCGAGGTCGGGGGCAGTGCCGGCGAGCTCGACGGTCGCGTCGGCCGGGATGACCGACGAGACGGCGACGAGGTTGTAGTTCTCGACGCCGGCCGCCGCGAGGGCCGCGTCATAGGCGGCCATCTCGGTCGGGCCGGTGGCGTGGCCCCAGACGATGCGGATGGGCTCCATGGTCGAGCGAGTCGGCGCGGGAGAAAGGAAGTTGCGGTTCGCGGTCCCGGAGTCCGCGGTTCGGTGTCGACTCGCCGTTCAGTAGTGGTACGTCGCGTGGCCGGCCGAGGGGACGAACTCGCCGCCGTCGTCGGCCTCGATCTTCTCCAGTGCCTCGACGAAGTCGGTCTTGCGGACCTCGGTGCGGCCGTCGCGGATGGCGAACATGCCGGCCTCGGTGGCGACGCTCGCGATCTCCGCGCCGGAGTAGCCCGCCGTCTCCTCGGCGAGGTCGGCGAAGGTCACGTCGTCGGCGACGTTCATCTGCTCGGTGTGGATCTCGAAGATGCGCTCGCGGCCCTCCGCGTCGGGCTCGGGCACCTCGATGAGACGGTCGAACCGGCCGGGGCGGAGGATGGCGCGGTCGAGCATGTCGAAGCGGTTCGTCGCGGCGATGATGCGGATGTTCCCCCGGGCCTCGAAGCCGTCCATCTCGGAGAGCAGCTGCATCATCGTACGCTGGACCTCCGCGTCGCCCGAGGTCTTGGACTCCGTGCGCGTCGCCGCGATGGCGTCGATCTCGTCGATGAAGATGATAGCGGGCTCGCGCTCCGAGGCGAGCTCGAACAGGTCACGCACCAGCCGGGAGCCCTCGCCGATGAACTTGCGGACCAGCTCTGAGCCGGCCATCTTGATGAAGGTGGCGTCGGTCTCGTTCGCGACGGCCTTCGCCAGCATCGTCTTCCCCGTCCCCGGCGGGCCGTACAGCAGCACGCCCGACGGCGGGTCGATGCCGACCGTGTCGAACTTCTCGGGGTTGATGAGCGGCTCCTCGACGGCCTCGCGGACCTCGCGGACCTGCTCGTCGATGCCGCCGATGTCGGCGTACTCGACCGCGGGGCTCTCGTCGACCTCCATCGCCTGCGCGCGGGCGTCGGTCTCGCTCGCCAGGATGGTCTGGACCGAGAACGAGTCGTTGACCGCGACGCGGTCGCCCGCCTGCAGCTCCTCGCTCATCCGACGTGAGACGTCGGTGAGCACCTCCTGGTTGTTGCCGTGCTGCTTGACGACCGCCTCCTGTGCCTCCTCGTCGATCTCCTCGACGGTCGCGATGTAGAGCGAGGACGTCTTCAGCGCCTCGTTCTCCCGCTCCGTCTGGTCGACCTCTTCTTTCAGCTCGTCGCGGCGCTCGTGGGCGGCCTCCAGCTGGCTGGAGAGCTTGTCGTGCACCTCTGTGACGTCGGTGAAGTGCTCGCGCAACGCCGAGAGCCGCTCTTCCTCCGACATGTCCGGGTCGAGGTCTAACCGCGGACGGTCGGGCAGCGAAGGACTCCGGGACATGAGTTATCGGTCGTATGCGATGGGCGTAAAATAGCCTTTGGGTTGGGGAGAGAGCCCGAGTGCAGAAGGTTCATAATCGTCGGTCCTCAGGCCACCTTTTTCATCGTCGGGTCGCTCGCTCCGCTCACGGCCGACCACCTTTTTCATCGTCGGGTCGCTCGCTCCGCTCACGGCCGACCACCTTTTTCATCGTCGGGTCGCTCGCTCCGCTCACGGCCGACCACCTTTTTCATCGTCGGGTCGCTCGCTCCGCTCGCGACCACTCCTCGAAAAAGCTGGGCCAAAAAGGGCCGCGACTCGCTGCGCTCACGGGTCGCTTCGCTCCCCGTTCGCAGTCGCGGTTCTCGCTCGCTGCGCTCGCTCCGAACCGCGCACCGCTCGTCGCGGCGAAACGGCCGCTCGCTGCGCTCGCGGCCGTACGTCGACTGTCACCGCCACCGCACTACTCCCCGACGAGTTCCTCGTACTGTGCCCCCGTCTGCTTGAGCGTCTCCGTCGAGTAGAGTCGTTCGTGGTCGACCGGAAGGTACTCCGTGGCGAGCTCGTCGACCTTCTCGTCGACCGCGTCGGGATCGCGGCCGTGAATCATGGTGAAGAGGTTGTACGGCCAGTCCTGCTCGGGCCGGCGCGGGCGGTGGTAGCAGAGGGTGACGTACGGAAGCTCGCCCACCGCCAGCCCGCGCTCGTCGAGCTCGTCGTCGGGCACGTCCCAGACGACCATGCAGTTGTTCGAGAAGCCGGTGACGACGTGGTTAACGATGCAACCGACGCGCTTGATGCAGCCGCCGTCGCGGAGCCGTTCGACGCCCGCTAACACCATCTCGACGGTGACGTCCTCGTCCAGTTCCGGGGCTATCTCGGCGGCGATGTCGCGGTACGGCGTCTCCGAGAGCGGGAAGCCCGACTGGATGGCGAGCAGGAGCTCGGCGTCGAACCGCGAGAGGTCGCCCGTCGCGTTCTCGGAGATGCGCGTCGCGGAGACCTCGGTGGACTCGACCGACTCCCGTGCGAACCGGTCGGCGTTGACGACCGGGAACTCCAGGTCGATGTAGTAGTCCGTCAGCATCGGGAGGTTGAGGACTTCACAGCCCGTCTCCGCCTCGATCTCGTCGAGGATGCGGTCCCGCGTCTCTCTGGACCCGGCGGTGACGACGAACCACATGTTCCAGTCGTGCTCGCGCCGGTAGTTGTGGTTCACCTGCTGGTAGCCGTTGATGACCTCGGAAACCTCGTCGAACCGGTCCTCCGGGGCCTGCACCGCCGCGAGCGTCGAGGAGCCGATGACCGGCGGGTTGAGGACGGCCCCGAAACGCCGGAAGACGCCCTCGTCGCTGAGCCGCTTGACGCGCTCGAACGCCTCGGACTCCGTGACACCCAGCTCCTCCCCGACGATGCGGAACGGGCGCTCGGCCACCGGGAAGCCCGACTGGTAGCCGTCGATGAGGCGGGCGTCGACCTCGTCTACCTCCTCGCGCCAGTCGCCCGACTGCGTGTTCATCGTCGGCGCTAGGGACCTGTGCAAGGTACGTGTTTCGAAGGGCGATGCGAGTGCACACCGTCACCGGCGACTCCCACGACCCGAGAACGGACCGGGCGACTTTTCCTCGGACCGTCCCAACGGAGCCGTATGGCACAAGCGACCCGCGAGTACGGCGAATGGCCCCTGAAGCGGCTGATGACGGAGGTCGTCGGCTCCGGCCACAAGTCCGCGGAGGACATGGACCGGGCGCAGGCCCGCGAGGCGTTCCAGCGCATCCTCGGCGGCGAGCCCGACCCGACGACACTCGGGGCGTTCTGGCTGGCGAACCGCTGGAAGCGCAACAACCCCGAGGAGCTGGCTGCCTACACGGACGTGATGCGCGAGGAGAGCGTCGTCACGGCCGAGCCGGACTGCGACCCCGTCGACTGCGGCGCGAACTACGACGGCAAGGGCCGGACGGCCATCCTCGGCGTCGGCGCGGGCATCGTCGCCGCCGCCGCGGGCACACCCGTCGTCGCCCACAGCGGCGACCGCGTCCCGACGCAGAAGCAGGACGCCTACAAGCACGTGCTCGACGCGCTCGGCGTCCGGACCGAACTGTCCCCGGATGAGAGCGCCGACATGGTGGACGACACCGGCTTCGGCTTCTACTACCAGCCAGCGTTCAACCCCGGCATCGACGAGCTGTTCGAGCGCCGCGACCAGATGGGCGTCCGGACGTTCGTCAACACCATCGAGACGTTCGCCAACCCCGCCAACGCCGACGTCCACCTCGGCTCGTTCTACCACCTCGCGTTCGCGAAGAAGACCTGCAACACGTTCGCCGCGAGCGAGGAACTCGATGTCGGCAAGGTCGTCATGTTCCAGGGCATGGAGGGCTACGACGACATCCGACCCGGCTACACGAAGGTAGCCGAGTGGAGAGCAAGCGAGGACGAGCTCACGGACTACGAGATCGAGACCGCCGAGTTCGGCATGGACTTCGAGGAGGCCGACCTCGGCGTCGACGACGTGGCCGCGGACTCCGCCGCCATCACCGAGGCCGTCCTCTCGGGCGTCCGCGACGACCAGTTCGCCGACGCCATCGCGCTCAACGCCGCGTTCCGGATGTACGCCCGCGACGACGTCGACTCGCTGGACGAGGGGCTGGAACTCGCCCGCGAGACCATCGCGTCGGGCGACGCCGCCGCGGTGCTCGAGGATCTGCGCGCGTTCTGACTGCTGTCTTCCGTCGTTCCGCCTTCACTCCGCCGCGCTGTTCTCACGCGTCCGTTCGACGACGGCGTACGTCCCGGGGACTGCGCCGTGTCGCGTCTCGAACCGCGTGTCGCGTACCTCGCGGACCGTCCAGCCGTCGGCGAACGCTGCCCGCACGTCGTCGTGCGAGACCGGCGTCGGCCCGTCGTCTGCCGGCGCGTCGGCTCCGAAGGCCACGAGGAAGACCCGGCCGGCCTCGGCGACCACGTCGGCCAGCGCATCGACGTACCGCTCGCGGTCCGCACCGGCGTAGACGTGGAACATCCCGCTGTCGACGACCGCGTCGAACGGACCGGCGACGGCGTCGAGCTCGCGCACGTCGTCGACGTGGAACGTCGCCGCGACGCCGTGCTCGTCGGCCTTCGACCGGGCCCGCTCGACGGCGTTCTCGGAGACGTCGACCCCGACCACGTCGTGGCCCTGGCTCGCGAAGTGGACGGCGTGCGTGCCGGTGCCGCAGCCGGGGTCGAGCACGCGCCATCGCTCCGGGCGGTCGGCGACGCCCGCGAGTGCCGGTTGTGGTTCGCCGGTGTCCCACGGAGCCGCGTCGCGCTCGTACGCCTCGTCCCACCAGGCAGCAGGGTCGTCGGACATGGGCTCGAACCGAGTGGTCAGGCTGTAATCACGATTACGGTATCCCGCCGTCTGACGGGTGCTTTTCCCCGCCGGAGTCGAAGCCCCGGTATGGACGCCCGACCCCTGTACGCCGCCGACCACGAGCTCGTCGACGCCGCAACCGAGACGCTGGCAGCCAGATTCGACCCGGACCGCCACCGCGTCGCCTCCGCGCTCCGGGCCGCGGACGGCACCGTCTACACCGCCGTGAACCTGAAGTCGACCGTCGACCAGGCGACGGTCCACTGCGAGCCGGTCACCCTCGAGAACGCACTCGCCGACGGCCACGAGTCGTTCGACTGCTCGGTCGCGGTGCGGTTCCGGGACGACGACGCCGCGAACGAGGCGGTCGTCATCTCGGCCTGCGGCGTCTGCCGGGAGCTGCTGTACGACTACGACCCGTCGCTCGACGTCATCGTGAGACTCGACGGCGAGCTGCGGAAGGTCGCGCTCTCGGAGCTGCTGCCGGCGCGGGCCTGAGACAGCCGCCCGACGGGACGGCTACTCCTCCTCGACGGGGATGGCGACGCTCGCGAGCCGGTCGCCGCCCTTCACGGTCGCCTCGCGGGTAATGGCGTAGCAGATGCCGTCGCGGGTGCTCTCGACGCGTTGGAGCACCTCGTACGTCGAGGGGTGGTACACCTGACCGAGGTGGTCGCCGGTCTCGACGAGCTGTCCGAGTTCGAGTGCCGGGTTCGGCCGGAACAGCCCCGACTCCTCGGCGTCGACCCGCCCGAGGTGGTTCCGGGCGACACGTGGCGGCTCCCCGGCGATGACCTGCCCATCGAGGACGTCGAGGTGCCGGAGGACGTTCAGCACGCCCCGGACGCCCGTCGCGACCGCGTCCTCGACGATCTGCTTGTTGTGGGCGAGCTCGGGTGTGATTGCCGGGATGCCCTCCGCGCTGGCGGCGACACGGAGCTTGCCGTCGAAGCCCCGACGGTGCCAGGCCTCGGGGGCGTCCCCGCCCGAGGGTTCGGCGAGCAACATGTCGGTGCCGAACGCCTCCGCCAGCTCGCGCGAGTGGTCGTCGCCCTGCGTGAACACGGTGTGGGTGAGCATCGACGGGCTCCCCGTGTGGAGGTCGACGATGGCGTCGGCGTCGCCGGCGTACGTCCAGAGCGTCGCCGCCATGCGCTGGTGGAGGCTGCCGTCCGACTCGCCGGGCCAGACGCGGTTCATGTTCGGGTTGACCGAGTCGAGCACCTCCGGCGTGGTGTAGGAGACACGGTCGAACGTGAGCGGGTTCGCGACCGGCACCGCGACCAGCTTCCCGGCGAGGTCGGTCGTCGGCAGCTCGTCGTGGAGCCGGCGGAGGACCTCGGTCCCGTTTATCTCGCGGCCGTGCTGGGCCGCCTGCACGTACACCGTCGGTCCGTCCTCCGGGCCCTCGTAGCTGTGAACCGTGGTCGTGACCTCGACGCCCGAGGGGAGTCGGGCGAGTGTCACGCGCTCGCGTCGGTGACGCGCCGAGCGGGTCATTCGTTCGAAGATTTCGACGGCCTCGGTATTGAATCCATGGGGGCACGCTGGGGTGACGAGTCGCCGACACGAACGGGACGGACCGCCAGCCAGACGGCCGCGACGGACTCCCGTCAGTGTATCCACAAGGTTTTCCCGAGCCGGCTCCTGGGTGGGAGTATGAGCAAGACCGCAACCATCCGCACGAACCACGGCGACATCGAGGTCGAGCTGTACGACGACCGGGCCCCGAAGACCGTCGAGAACTTCGTCAACCTCGCGGAGCACGACCCGGCCGCGAACGACGACCCAGCAGTCGAGACGGCGACGTGGGAGGACCCCGAGACGGGCGAGACACGCGGCGACTCGCTGTACGCGGGCGTTCCGTTCCACCGCGTCATCGGCGACTTCATGATCCAGGGCGGCGACCCGACCGGCACCGGCCGCGGCGGCCCCGGCTACGAGTTCGAGGACGAGTTCCACGACGACCTCCGCCACGACGGTCCCGGCGTGCTCTCGATGGCGAACTCCGGCCCGAACACCAACGGCAGCCAGTTCTTCATCACGCTCGCCGCACAGCCCCACCTCGACGGCAAGCACGCCGTCTTCGGCAAGGTGACCGACGGCATGGACGTCGTCGAGAAGATCGGCTCGCTCCCGACCGGCCCCCGCGACCAGCCCCAGGAGGAGGCCGTCATCGAGGGCATCGACGTCCACGAGTAACGCCGACAGTCGACCACGAGTTCTCGGTTCACCCCGTCAGTCAGGGAGTACGCTCTTTTCGCTGCCCCTCGATGTGCCACCATGCTCCGACGTCTCCGGGAGACAGGCCCCGGACTGCTCGTCCCGCTCGCGTGGACGTTCGCCGCCGCCGCTCACGTCGAACTCGCGGGGCTCGAGGCCGTCCGGATCGGCATGGTCGTGATGGACGTGCTCCTCGTCGCGTTCACCCTCCTCTCATGGCGCGACATGCAGGAGGGCGTGCTGCTCGCCTGGAAGGTCGTCCTCCTCGTCGGCATCGTGCTGAACGCCGTCGGCACGGCCGCCGTCTTCGCCGACCCGGTGAACACCACGCTCGCGAAGGTCGCCGTCGCCGGCTGGATGCTCGTCCCCGCCGGCGCGTACCTCTACACCGGCGAGAACGTCGACCGCGCCCCCCGCGTCTATCAGGTCGGTGCAGCCCTGAGCGCCGTCGGGGCGGGGGCGTACCTGCTCTCGCCCGTCCTCTCGGCTTCGGAGCCGGTCGCCCTCCTGGGCTTCGCGCTCGTCGGCGTCGGCCAGACCGCCGGCATCCTCGCCGCCGTGTGGTCGTACTGACCACCGACGGGACGACAGTCGACCGAACCGACACACGAAAGTCGGCCCGGCCCCGAACGCGAACCATGAGCGACGCCGAGGACGCCCACACGCCGAGCGAGATCGGCGAGTCCGACGCCCCACCGGTCGAGGAGAAGCCCTACAAGATAATCTTCGAGGCCAACAAGTGCTTCGGCGCGGGCAAGTGCGCCGAGGTGTCCGCGAACTGGGACCTCGACATCGACACCGGGCTGGCCCGTCCGAAGACCTACTTCTTCGGCGAGGACGAGCTCGACCACAACGTCCGCGCCGCCGAGGTCTGTCCCGCGAAGAAGGAACGCGGCATCATCCACGTCGTCGACCGTCGCACCGACGAGGAGATCGCCCCCGACCCGAACGGCGACGGCACCCTCAGCGTGGACTGGTAAGCGAAACCGTATTGAACGCCCCGGGTGAATCCCCGACCGCGCGAGGGTGGCTGAGCCAGGCCAAAAGCGGCGGACTTAAGATCCGCTCCCGTAGGGGTTCGCGGGTTCGAATCCTGCCCCTCGCATACCGACTCGAACGCCAGTGAGAGACGTGTATGCGAGAAAGGATTCGAACCAGGGAGGGCGCGCGCAGCGAGAGGGAGGCGTGACCGCTAGGGAGTGCGCAGCGGAGCGGTGAGCGCCAGCGAACCGTGGAGCGAAGCGAGCACGTCCGACCGTGGTTCGAATCCTGCCCCTCGCATACCGACTCGAACGCCAGTGAGAGACGTCTGTGCGGGCGGGGGAGGTCGTTCGGGCCCATCCCCCACTCGAAGCCCACACCCGGGCAGCCGACCGGGAAATGACAGCGGCACGAGGTGAAGATGCCGGGGAGTGAGGGCCAGCGAGCCACGCCAGTCGCTGGCGTCGACATCGGGCTCGCAGAAAGCGGCTGCCGGGCATGGCGAGGCAGCCGCCGCGACCAACGCGACCTGTGGTCATGACAGATGTCTCGTCGGCCGGGCCCCGAATACTCAGGAACCACAACCGAATACATCGCAGGAACACGTAAATATAACGGTCAGTGACAAATCACCGAACGACAGTTTCGGCGGCTCGAACCGCGAGCCGTACACAACGGCGGTCTTATGTCCATGGATGGACGACAACTGCCATGACCAGCCTGGTGACCGAGCGGCAGGCGGACCGGATCGTATCGGCGTGCCGGACGACCATCGGCGACAGTCTACGGTCAGTGACGTACTTCACCCGCGACGACTTCGAGCAGCTGTACCTGCGGAGCGACCTGGAGCGGGACGCGGACCTGACGACGTTCGTGGGTCACGAGTGGCGGGGGTTCAAGACGACGCAGGCGGCGTACCAGCAGTCCGAGCTGGGGGAGTACGAGTACACCATCCGCGTGTTCGAGAACGGCTTCCTCGTGCGGGTGACGACGGAGACGGAGGGCGTGTTCGTCACGACCGACGGGCTGACGCTGTCGAACTTCGACGAGGTCGAGATGGCGGTCCGGGGTGTGCTGAACGCCGACGAGAAGGCGGAGGCGTCGGAGTAGCCGAGTCCAACGCCTAGTTTTTTAACCGGGAGGTGTGTCGATTACCAGTGACATGTCATCGCAAGAAGTCCGTCTCACGAGCACACTCGGGAGCTACACGGCGACCGGCAAACTGCACTCGCTGAGTGTCTGGTTCATCCTGGCGCTCAGACTGATGATGGGAATCGCGTTCTTCCAGAGCGGCATCGACAAGGTGCTCTCGGGGAGCTTCAGCGCGTCGGGCTACCTACAGAACGCGCCCCCGGCGAACGGGAGTCCCGTGGCGGACCTGTTCGTCACGATGGGCGAGACAGGCTGGTTCGTCGACTTCGTGAACATCGCGGTCCCGTGGGGCGAAGTGCTCATCGGCCTGGGCCTCATCGTTGGCCTCCTGACTCGACTGGCCGCGTTCTGGGGCGCGTTCATGATGCTCCTGTTCTACCTGGGCAACTGGGACATCTCCCACGGCTACATCAACGGTGACTTCGCCTATATGCTCGTGTTCCTCTCCGTCGCCGCCTTCGGGGCGGGGCGCATCCTCGGACTCGACGCAAGGGTCGAACAGTACGACGTCGGCGGGCAGCCGCTCGTCGAGGCCTACCCGTGGATGCGCTACCTGCTCGGCTGAACGGGACGGACCGGCACGGAACGTAACGTCCATCCTTTTCGACGGCCTAGCGTGGGTCATGACATCCGAGTCCGCCGAGCACGCCTTCGAGCGCCACGACGCGTTCACGCGGGAGGACGACGGCTACGACCTGACGACGACCCCGTTCGACGTGCGGGCGACCGCGTCGAGCACCGACGACGACCGGACCGCCTTCGAGGTGACCGTGCGGCTGCCGACGCTCGACGCCGTCGTCGCCGACGAGACGGTCCCACCGGTCGTCGAGGACGGCTGGTACGAGACGCTGGCGCTCCGCCTGGAAGACTCGTTCGACCCGACGAAGACCGTCGACCACGACGAGCCGACGGTCGAGCGCCGCGGCGAGACGGTCGTCGCGACGTTCAGCTACCGCTCCGGACGGGTGAAGACCTGTGTGGAGGACGCGAAGGTCCTCGCCGAGTTCGCGGAGGGAACGTACGTACAGGGGCTGATTCCGGGCTACGACTACGAAGAACCGGCCGGCGACCTGCTCACGACCGCGACGAACGGCGGGGGCAGTGGGTGGTGACCTCGGCTCAGTCCATCGCGATGTAGGTCTGTGTGTCCTCGACGCCGCGAATACTCTGTATCTTCGAGGCCGCGATGTCCTTGACCGCGCCCGGGGAGTCGACGGTCACCTTCGCGATGATGTCGACGTCGCCGGCGACGATGTATGCGTGTTCGACGCCCTCGCTCGCCTCGATGCTCTCCTTCAGTCTGTCCGCCTCGCCCGTGTTCGCCTTGATCATGATGTACGCTGTGACCACGATCAGACACCTCCCGCGGGTGCCGCCCGGCTGGCGTCGCCGACGATGAGCCGGCGCACGTCGGCGAGCACGTCGAAGTCCGCGAGCACGACCACACGGTCACCGAGCTCGAGCGACTCGTCGGGGTCCGGGATCATGAGCGAGCCCTCGGCCTTCCCGAACGCGATGACGGTCGCGTCAGCCGGGAGCTCGACCTCCGAGAGCGAGTAGCCCCGCATCGGCGACTCCTCGGTCGCGGTGAGCTCGACGAGCTGGAGGTTCTGTGCGATGTCTGCGATGGCGTGGATGTCGCCACCGAGCAGTGCGTTCTTCGCGCCGATGGCGCCCAGCCGCTCCGGGTAGACGATCTCGTCGACCGCGTCGGCGTACTTCCGGTAGATGTCCTCGCGGTAGTCCTCGTCGATGCGCATGATGGTGCGTGCGCCGTTGTGGTCGGCGATCATGCAGGCCGCGAAGTTCGTGTTCAGGTCCCCCGTCAGCGCACCGACGGCGTCGGCCTCGGCGATACCTGCCTCCTCCAGAACGTCCTCGCGGGAGCCGTCCCCTTCGACGACATCGAAATCCTGTTCGCGTGCACGCTTGATCTTCCGTTCGTCGCGCTCGACGAGCGTGACGTCGTGCCCCTCGTCTCTGAGCACGCGCGCCGTGCGCAGTCCAACTCGACCAGCGCCAATGATAACGAACCGCATATCACAGCATACGCTCACCCACCTTGAATAACTTACCCTGGCGGCGGTCCCCGTGCCGGGGGAAGGTTTTTGCCATGTGACATAGTACCACAGCACGAATGGTTCACGCGTTCATCATGGTGAAGACCGCAGCGGGAAAGTCAGAGGAACTCCTCGATTCGATCCGTGGCCTCGACGCGGTGACCGAGGCCCACATCGTCGCCGGTAACTACGACATCATCACCGAGGTCGACGCCGACGAGGTGTACGACGTGCTGCACACGGTGACGGGGGAGATGCAGAAGCTCGGTGGCGTCGCCGACACGAAGACCTACATCTCGCTGCAGTAACGAGCCGCGTCGCCCTGGCGCTAGTGCTCCAGTTCCTGGACGTCGTACTCCTCGGCGAACGAGAGTGCCTCCTCGCGCTGCTTCCGGAGCCGCGGCGGCAGCTCGGCGTAGACCGAGTCGAACACTTCCTCGGGCTCGGCGGGCTCCTTCGCCTCGGCGCGGTCGACGGCATCGGAGAGCTCCTCGTCGGCCTCCTCGTGGATGGTCTCGACGTACGCGTCGTTGATGAGCCCCTGGTCGCGGAGGTACTCCTCGTACCGGTCGAGGGGGTCGCGGGTCCGCCACTCGGGCAGGTCCGACTCCTCCTCGCGGTAGCGCGAAGGGTCGTCGCTGGTGGTGTGTGCACCCTGTCGGTAGGTCAGGCTCTCGACGAGGACGGGCTCGCCGTCGCGGGCGGATTCCAGCGCGCTGGCGACGAACTCGAGCACCGCGAGCGGGTCGTTCCCGTCGACCTGGCCGCCGGAGAAGCCGTACGCCTCGGCACGGTCGGCGATGGACGCCGCCGCAGTCTGTCGGTCGCGTGGGAGCGAGATGGCCCAGTTGTTGTTCTCACAGAAGAACACCGTCGGCGTCTCGAAGACGCCGGCGAAGTTCAGCCCCTCGTGGAAGTCGCCCTCCGATGTCGCGCCGTCGCCGAAGTAGCAGACGACCGCGCCGTCGTCGTCGCGGTAGTTCATCGCCATCCCCGCGCCGGTCGCGTGGGGGATCTGCGTCGCGATGGGGACCGCCTGCGGGAACACCGGGAGCGTGTGGCCGGAGTCGAACTCCGCCCGGCCGCGCCGGAACAGCAGCAGGTCGCTCATCGGGACTCCACGGGCGATCTGCATCGCGTTCGAGCGATACGTCGGGAACAGCCAGTCCGACTCCGCCATGGCGTGTGCCGCGCCGACCTGCGACGCTTCCTGCCCCTTGAACGGCGGGTAGCCGCTCATCCAGCCGCGACGCTGGAGCGCCAGCGCACGCTCGTCGAACCGGCGCGCCCGGACCATGTCTCGGTAGAGCGTCCGGGCCTGTTCGGGCGAGAACGGCGTCTCCTCGACGTCCCGTTCTCCGATGACTCGATGCATGTTGGTTGCAAACTCAGCGCGGTTGAAAGCCGTTCCGATACGTCAAAGGCCCTGCCGTCTCTAGAGTGGATATGGTCTCACTGGTCGGCGCTATCGGCCTGCTGGTCCTCGTCACGGTCAACACCGCCATCGCGGCCGTCTCCACCCGGTTCTTCCGCCAACGGCTGGACACCGACTGGGGGTCGGTCGTCTACGTCGTGCTGCTCACACCGGTCGCGCTGCTGGCGACGACGCTCGCCATCTCCGGCGTGCTCAATCTCGGGGCGGACCTCGGCTCACAGAGCCTCGCGCTGCTGGTCGCCATCGCGCTCCCGCTGGTACTCGGCGTGAGCGTCGACTTCTTCTGGATGCCGGCACCGGACGAGATCGAGTTACCGGATACGATGCAGGAGTGATCACTCCGCGTCGAGAAGCCGCTCCAGTACGTCCTCCACGTCGTCGAGGACGCCCTCCGGCGACTGGGTGGCGTCGACACGGACGAACCGTTCGGGCTGCCACTCCATCAGCTGCTCGTAGTTCTGTCGCACCTCGGTGAGGTACTTCGACTGCTCGAACTTGTTCGTCGCGCCCGAGCGCTGCATGGCGGTGCGGGGGTCCACGTCGAGGTAGATAGTGACGTCCGGCGGGTGCGTGAAGGGCTGGTGGACGCCGCGGATGTACTCCATCGGGCGCTTGACCTCGCCCGCCAGCGTCGCGCCCTGGTAGGCGTACCGCGAGTCCGAGTAGCGGTCCGAGATGACGAGGTCGCCGTCGGCCAGCGCGGGGCGGACGACCCGCGAGAGGTGGTCGGCGTGATCGGCGATGAAGAGGAACAGTTCGGCCAGCGGGTCGGCGTCGTCGTCGGCGATGGCCCGGTCGACGGCCTCGCCGTACCAGGACTCGGTCGGCTCGCGGGTGAACGTCGCGTCGGGGTAGGTGTCGTGCAGCGCCTCCCAGACCGTCGTCTTGCCGCTGCCGTCGAGTCCCTCCAGCGTGACGAGCATGGCCGGACGTTCTCCGGGGTGCCGTATCTGTCTGTCGGAGTCGTCGCTGTCTGCGGCCGTCCGGTGGCTCCGGGACGTCGGTAACGACACCGTACCCGCGGAAACGGCGTATCTCATCCCGATTCTGATAGTTGTGAGATGGCGACTAGCTGCCGACGGACCCTTCACGACCGTGCGGGAGTTCGATGTCGTCGGACAGGTCCCCCGACTGCCGTTGGGCGAGCCTTTATCCTGATTCCTGACCAATATCCGACGTATGAAGGTAATCGTCGCGGGCGGAACCGGCTTCATCGGACGCCGACTGTGCACAGAGCTGGCCGACCGGGGACACGACGTGACCGCCCTCGCGCGGAGTCCCGACGACGCCGACCTCCCGAACACCGTCGAGACGGCGATGGGCGACGTGAGCGCCTACGAGTCCATCGAGTCCCACTTCGAGGGGCAGGACGTGGCGGTCAACCTCGTCGCGCTGTCGCCGCTGTTCAAGCCGAAGGGGAACCTCAGCCACGAGTCCGTGCACCTCCAGGGGACGGAGAACGTCGTTCGCGCCTGCGAGGAACACGGCGTCGGCAAGCTCGTCCAGATGTCGGCGCTGGGCGCGGACCCGAACGCCGCGACGGCGTACCTCCGCACGAAGGGGCAGGCCGAGGAGATCGTCCGGTCCTCGTCGCTGGAGTGGGTCGTCTTCCGGCCCTCCGTGGTGTTCGGCGACGGCGGCGAGTTCGTCTCCTTCACGAAGAAGCTGACGACGCCGTACATCACGGGCTTCCCCGGCGGTGGGAAGACGCCGTTCCAGCCCATCTGGATCGAGGAGTTCGTCCCGATGATGGCCGACGCCGTCGAGGACGACGAGCACGACGGCCACGCCTACGAGATCGGCGGCCCGGAGGTGCTCACGCTCGCGGACGTGGCGAAGCTGGCCTACGCTGCCGAGGGCAAGTCACTCACCATCGTCCCCATCCCGCTCTCGCTGGCGAAGATCGGCGCGACCATCGCCGGGGCGGCACCGTTCTTCCCGTTCGGCCCCGACCAGATCCGGTCCCTCAAGGAGGACAACCGGGTCGCCGAGAACGACATCACGGCCTTCGGCGTCGAACCCGACGAACTGACGACGCTCGCGTCGTATCTCGGCGTCGAGAACCCGGCGAAAGTCACCGCCTGACCGGAGAACCGACATGGTGGACGGAGTTTAAATAGACGGGGGTAATGTCACGGAATAATTGAGAATTACTGAACGGCCAATTCGGACGATAGCAGGCCCATCGGACGGTTATTTTTGCGAACATGACACACGCTGGAGAGTGGGACCATCCAAAGGCTTATATCCTTCATCCCTCTCTTGACAAACCAACGGAGCCCCCTTTCAAATGAAACTGGCGATGATTGGATTCGGTCAGGCCGGCGGGAAGATCGTCGACCGATTCGTCGACTACGACGAACGGACAGGGAGCGGCATCGTACGTGCCGCCATCGCTGTGAACACGGCCAAGGCCGACCTGATGGGTCTGGAGAACATTCCGAACGAGAACCGCGTCCTCATCGGCCAATCCCGGGTGAAGGGCCACGGTGTGGGCGCTGACAACGAGCTCGGCGCGGAGATCGCCGAGGAGGACATCGACGAGGTACAGGGTGCCATCGACTCGATCCCGACACACGAGATCGACGCCTTCCTCGTGGTGGCCGGGATGGGCGGTGGGACCGGCAGCGGTGGCGCACCCGTCCTCGCGAAGCACCTCAAGCGCATCTACACGATTCCGGTGTACGGACTGGGCGTCCTGCCCGGCTCGGACGAGGGTGGCATCTACACGCTGAACGCCGCGCGGTCGTTCCAGACGTTCGTCCGCGAGGTCGACAACCTGCTCGTCTTCGACAACGACTCCTGGCGGCAGGCCGGCGAGTCCGTCGAGGGCGGCTACGAGGAGATCAACGAGGAGATCGTCCGCCGCTTCGGCGTCCTGTTCGGGGCCGGCGAGGTCGGGCAGGGCGACGAGGTCGGCGAGTCCGTCGTCGACTCCTCGGAGATCATCAACACGCTCGCCGGGGGCGGCATCTCGACCGTCGGCTACGCGACCGAGGAGGTCGAGCTGTCCGACGACGGCGGTCTCCTCTCGCGGTTCACCGGCGGCGACGACGAACAGGTCGACACCGCACACACGACCAACCGCATCACGTCGCTCGTGCGCAAGGCCGCACTCGGCCGGCTCACGCTCCCCTGCGAGATAGAGGGCGCTGAGCGTGCCCTGCTCGTCATGGCGGGTCCCACGGAGCACCTCAACCGGAAAGGAATAGAGCGCGGGCGGAAGTGGCTCGAGGAGCAGACCGGTTCCATGGAGGTCCGCGGCGGTGACTACCCGCTGCGCGAGCCCCAGGTCGCGTCCTGTATCCTCCTGTCGGGCGTGAACAACGTCCCGCGGATCAAGGAGCTCCAGCAGGTCGCCATCGAGGCCCAGGACAACATCGAGGCCATCCGCGAGGAAAGCGAAGATAACTTACAGAGCCTAGTCGAAGATGACGAGGATGAGCTCGAGCCGCTTTTCTAGGTGGGCGATCCTCGCTGCGGTGGCCTTGCTGGCGTTCGCCGCGGCCGGCACAGCCGTGGCCGTGCAGGTCACCGAGGAGGACGTACCCGCAGAAGGACAGGTCGGAGAAGACTACACCGCGACGATGACCCTCGGGGAGCTGTACCAGAACCCCGACTACACGTCGTGGACGCTGCGTGGTGAGACCGAACTGGAGGACGTGACGTGGACGGTGACGACCACCGACACGGACACCGGGAACCAGATCGACAGCCAGTCGTTCGACGGGCAGTCGTTCAACTACTCGAACATCGACGCCGAGGCGAACGACGCCAACCAGGTCACCGTCGAGGTGACCGGCACGGTGCCCAGCATCGGGAACTTCACCTACGCCGACGAGGAGGAGTTCGTCGTCGCGTCGCTGACGCAGGTCCGCGAGGGCGGCACCTCGAACGAGATCGCGACGAAGCAGGCCCACCACTTCACCTCGGAGAGCCAGGCAGCACGGCAGGCCATCGGTGCGGCCGAGGAGGCAATCGGCACAGCCGAGGAGGCTGGCGCTGACACCTCGACCGCCGAGGACACGCTCGAGTCGGCGATCTCCGCCTACGAAGGTGAGAACTTCGGGAACGCACAGGACCTCGCCGAGCGCGCACAGGAGGAGGCCCAGAGCGCCCAGAACGCCACTGAGTCGACCGAGCAGCGCAACCAGCTGCTCCTGTACGCCGGCGTCGGCATCGTCGTCATCGCCCTCATCGGCGGCGGCGTCTACTGGTACCGCCAGCAGCAGGACGACTACAGCCGCCTCGGCTGAGCGGTTCGGAACGTTCTTTGCGATTCACCGGCGACGCCCAGCCATGCGTGTCGTCGTGCCGTTCGCGGCCGAGAACCCGAAGACCCGCCTCTCCGGCGTCCTCGACGCCGACGAGCGCGCCGCTTTCGCGCGGGCGATGCTCGCGGACGTGCTCGACGCGGTCCGGAACGCGGGCCGGACACCGACGGTCCTCGCGACAGCACCGGTCGACGTCGACGCCAGCGTCCGCGTCGACGACCGGTCGCTGACGACCGCCGTGAACGCCGTCCTCGACGAGGACGACGGGTCCGTGGCGGTCGTGATGGCCGACCTCCCGCTCGTGACATCCGCCGTGCTGGACCGACTGTTCGACGCCGACGGCGACGTCGTCATCGCCCCAGGGCGCGGTGCCGGGACAAACGCCCTCGTCGTCCGCGACGACGAGTTCCACACCGACTTCCACGGCGCGTCCTACCTCGACCACCGCGAGGCAGCCGCTGCCGTCGGGGCCGAGGTGACGGTGGTCGACTCCCACCGACTAGCCACCGACGTCGACGAGCGTGCCGACCTCGTCGAGGTGCTCGTCCACGGCGACGGCCGGGCCGCCACCTGGCTCGCGAACAACGGGGTTCGAATCGAGCGTGGAAACGGCCGCGTGAACGCCGTGCGAGTCGACGACTGAGTCCGAACGCGGCTTGATGTAGGGACGGTCCGTCTGTGTGAATGCGCGAGGCCTCTGCGCGCGAATCCACCACCACCACCACCACCTCCCTTCTGGCTTTCTCTGGATACGGGTAGCGCGCGATGTGGAGAACCCCTCCTGTTTCGAGACCGTCCCCTTCGGAGTCACACGCGACCCGGTTGTCCCGAAGCCATCGCCTCTTCGGACGAATCCGTCCCATGAAGACACCCTTTTGCCCGTCCACCACGCATCCCCGAGCATGATTCCGGGGGCCGACGAGTACGGTGTCTCGCTGTCGTTCGACGAGCGCGAGGTGGAGGCGGCGCTCTCGGTCACCCCGGAGGACGTGGAGCCGGCGTCGGAGCTCACCTTCGCCCGGAACGTGTTCCTGCCGCTGACGACCGCCTGCCGCTACACCTGCACGTACTGCACGTTCTTCGACCCGCCGGGCGAGGCGACGCTGATGGACGACGACGACGTGAACGAGACGCTCGACATGGGCATCGACGCGGGCTGTACGGAGGCGCTGTTCACCTTCGGCGACGACCCCGACGACCGCTACGACGAGATCCACGCCCAGCTCGACCGCTGGGGCTACGACGACATCCACGACTACCTCCGGGCGGTCTGCCGGCATACCCTCGACCGGGGCATCCTCCCGCACTCGAACCCCGGCGACCAGACGCGCGAGCAGATGGCGATGGTCGCGCCGTACAACGCCAGCATGGGCGTGATGCTGGAGACGACCGCCGACGTGGACGCCCACGCCGGTCGCCGGGTGAAATCACCCGGGCAGCGGCTCAACACCATCCGGAACGCCGGCGAGCTCCGGGTGCCGTTCACGACGGGCATCCTCGTGGGCATCGGCGAGGACTGGCGCGACCGAGCGGAGAGCCTGCTGGCGATCCGCGACCTGCACGAGCGCTACGGCCACGTCCAGGAGGTCATCGTCCAGAACGTCGTCTCGAACGAGCGCTCCCGGTTCGAGCACCCCGGCGTGGAGACGATGCGCCGGGTCGTCGCCATGGCCCGCTGGGTGCTCCCCGAGGAGGTGTCGGTGCAGGTGCCCCCGAACCTCTCGCCGACCCGCGAGCTGCTCGACTGCGGCGTCGACGACCTCGGCGGCGTCTCCCCCGTCACGGACGACTTCATCAACCCCGACTACGAGTGGCCCGCCCTTCGGGAACTGCGGGACATCGCCGACGAGGCCGGCGTCCCCCTCCGCGAACGCCTGCCAGTCTACGAACGCTACCTCCCGGCCGACCTTCGCTCCGACGACTTCGACGGGGAGCCCGCGCCGGGCGACGGCTGGCTCGACGACCCGGTGCTGGACGCCCTCACCGGGGACACCCCGGCGGGCCGACGCTACCGGCGCGTCCTCGACGGCGCGGCGGTCGAGCTATAGACCCCTCGTGAGCGCTCGATACGCCTCCTAGTGAGCTTCTTGCCGAATCCACCCGTGGCCACGAGTGGGATGGACGAGACCCACGACACCGACCACCCTGCCGAGACTCCGACGACCGACAGCCCGCCCGATCTCGCGATACTCCACGTGCTCGACGCCGGCCCCGCCATGCCCATCGCGGAGCTGACGAGCGCGGTCGACGCCGACCCGACGACCGTCGACCACCTCTGCCATCGCCTCCAGTGTGCAGGGTACGTACGGGCCCGAACCGACGGCTCCTACAGCATCACGGCACACGGGGAGCAGTACCTCCGGACGCTGCTCCGCCAGCGACGCATCCGACCCTGAGAACCAGCCCGCGATTCACTCCGCCGCCCTGACGACCCAGTGGCCCTCCCCCTGCCGTTCGATGACCGACGACTCGCGCATCCGAACCACGTAGCCCGTCGGGTTCGACTGGACCTCGTGGTCGGCACGGACGCTGCCGAGTTCGCCCAGCAGCTGCGCCGTGGGCGGCTTCTGTGCCGCGCCGCAGTCGTAGACGGTGAGGAGCCCGCGACCGCCGTCGCGCTCGTAGACGACGATGTGGGCGTGCTGCGGGAGCCGGTAGCGGTCCTCGCCGTCGGCGGGCGCGAGCGTGTTCATGACCGCGAGTAGAACGAGCTGGGACAAACAGTATGCGGTTCGGTCCGGGGCAGTCGCCGCGGTCCCGGTCAGTCGTCGGCCGCGAGCCCGTCGCCGCCGGCTCTCGCTCCCTCGTCCTCGCGGAGCAGCGGCGTCCCGTCGGCACACGGGCCGAGCTCCGGGCCGTACGGTGGCTCGCCGTCGACGACACGGCGCTGCTCGTAGTCCGTCGAACGCTCGACCGGGGTCCGGCCGATGGCCCGGATCATCTCCACGTACCGGTCGAACGAGCGGAACTCGCCGTACTCGCCGCCGGCGCGCTTCGTTATCTCCTCGGAGAGGATGGTACCCATGAAGTCGTCCGCGCCGCAGTTGAGCATCTTCAGCCCCTGCTCGTCGCCGTACTTCACCCACGAGGACTGCACGTGGTCGACGTTGTCGAGGTAGAGCCGGGAGACGGCGATTATCAGCTCGTCCTCGTCGTCGCTCGCGCCGCCGTCGACGACGCCGTGCTCGTAGAGCGGCGTGGACTGGTGGATGAAGGAGAGCGGGACGAACTCCGTGATCGCGCCGTCGACGCGCTCCTGCAGCTCTCGGACCTTGTCGAGGTGCAGCACCCGGTGGGCCTCGTTCTCGACGTGGCCGTACATGATGGTCGCGGTGAGCCCCAACCCGACGTTCGCGGCGGCCTCCATCGCCTCCAGCCAGTCGTCGGTCCGGATTTTCCCGGGGCAGATGACGTCCCGTACCTCGTCGACGAGGATCTCGGCGGCGGTACCCGGGACGGAGTCGAGGCCAGCGTCCTGCAGCTCGCCGTACACCTCCTCGTAGCTCCAGTCTGTGCCCCGGCGGGCGTGGTACGCCTCCTCCGGCGTCATCGAGTGCAGGTGGACGTCGCCGACGGACATCGCCGCCATCTGCTCGACGTAGGTTCCGGGGTCCGCCGTGTAGCGCTCGGGCGGCTTGTAGTTCGTCTCCTTCCAGTCCGACTCTCTGAGAATCTCGTGGTGCTCCTCGTTCAGCGCGAATCCCGGATGCAGGCCGGAGACGGAGGTGACCTCGTAGATACCGCGGTCGAGCATGGATTCGACGACCTCGCGGGACTCCTCGGGCGTCTTCGTGAACCCCGCGTGCTCCACGTCGCTGTCCGCCTCGAACGCGTGGGCGGTGTCCTTGAAGTTGCAGAACAGACAGCCGGTGTTGCAGGCCGTCGTGACGTTGTTGTTCAGGTTGGCGACGAACGTGACCTCGTCGCCGACGACCTCCGCGCGCCGTCGGTCGGCGGCCTCCAGCACCAGCTCCTTGCGGGACTGGTCGATGCCGTCGACGTCGGTGCCGGTGGTGATGAGTTCGATGCCGTCCGCGACGGCGAGTCGCTCCCCGTTCCGGGCCTTCGCCAGCGCGTTCTCGAAGGACTGGTCGGTCACGGGAACGTGCTCGTAGTCGAAGCCGTCCGTGGGCAGGTCCGCCGCGGCGTGCTCGGACGAGTCGGCCATTGTGTTGGAGTCGCGTTTGACTCCCAAAAGGGTAGTGGAACCGGCCGTTAGTCGTGTTCGTCTGGTCGAGACCCGACTGTCGTTAGCGCGTTTCGACCACCTCGAAAGCCCCTGGCCGCTCGACTCCCGCGACTCGCTGCGCTCCTCGTGCCTGCGGTGCTTGCTTCGTCGGGGTTCGTCGAGCGGCCAGCCCCTTTCAGTCCCACCCGACCGCAACCGCACCTCACACCTCCCCAACCTCTTGCGCTCCTCAGTCGCTAGCGCTCCCTCCGGTGCTCATCCCTCGCGCGGATAGCTCGCGGCCTCGCTCCGCTCGGCACGCTCGCCAGCCGCGCGCCACCCGGCTGGTTCGGGAGCAACGGCACCCGGTTCTGGCTCCATCGACCGCGTAGTGAAACCTTCTTTAGTGACGGCTTCGCCCGTTCGAGTATGAGCACTCGCCTGCGGAGGGAGCGTCCGTGACGAGCGTGAAGGAGTTCCGCATCGAGGAGCCGGCGACCGCCGACGAGCTGGGCCGTGGCGCGTTCGTCTTCACCGACGACTACTCCGTCTTCGACTGGGGGAAGATGCCCGACACCATCGCGAACAAGGGCGCGTCGCTCTGTTCGATGGGCGCGTTCAACTTCGAACTCCTGGAGGAGGCGGGCATCCCGACGCACTACCGCGGCGTCGTCCGCAACGGCGAGACCCTCCCGCTGCGAGAGGCCGACCAGCCGCCCTGGGAGATGGCCATCGACCTCACGCAGGTGCCGGAACTCCCACACGAGGGCCGGGACTACGACTACGAGGCGTTCCACGCCGAGGCCGGGTCGAACTACCTCGTCCCGCTCGAGATCGTCTTCCGGAACCGCGTCCCCGTCGGCTCCAGCCTGCGCGGCCGGACCGACCCGGTCATGCACGGCCTGGACTTCGACGAGTGGCCCGACGAGGCCGTCGACCTCGACGAACCCGTCGTCGAGTTCTCCACGAAGTTCGAGGAGTCCGACCGGTACCTGTCACGCTCGGAGGCCGACGCCATCGCGGGCGTCGCCAACATCGACGACCTCGAAGCCGTCGCCCGCGAGGTCAACCGCGTCGTCACCGAGCAGGCCGGATCCGGGAACATGACCCACGAGGACGGCAAGATAGAGTGCCTCTACTTCGACGGGGAGGTCCGCGTCGCCGACGTGGTCGGCACGTTCGACGAGAACCGCTTCAGCTACGAGGGCACCCAGATCAGCAAGGAGGTCATCCGGCAGTACCACAAGCGCACCCAGCCCGACTGGGTCGCGGCTGTCACCGCGGCGAAGGAGCGCGCGAAGGCCGAGAACGTCGCCGACTGGAAGTCGCTCTGTGAGGTCCAGCCGGAACCCCTCGACGACGACGTACTCACCGTCGCCAGCGACCTCTACACCGCCGGTGCGAACGCCTACACCGGCCTCGAACTGTTCGACGCGCCCCCGCTCGACTCGGCCATCGGGGCCGTCAGCCGGCTCTGAGTCGGCTCCCTGTTTCTGCACCCCGTCGCCGGTCGCACCTCACTCCAGCGGTTGCGCAAAGTCGACCTGCTTCGGCCGGAACCCTGTGTCCCGGTAGAAGCGCCGCGCGCCCTCGTTCTCCCACTCGCAGGAGACCTTCAGGTGGTCGCAACCCCGGTCGCGGGCCAGTGCTTTCACACGGTCGACGATGGCCGCGCCGTGACCGCGATTCCGGTACGTCTCGTCGATAGCGAGGTTCACGATGCGGAGGTACTGCGAGTATCGTCGAGCCGGGTGGGTGCCCTCGCGGAGGGTGACGAAGCCGATGGTCTCGCCCCCGTGGACGATGAGATAGTCGGTGATCTCCTCGTCGTCGAGGTGGGCCCGGAAGCCGTCCGCGGGCACCTCGTCCACGTCCGTGTAGACGAGTTCGTTCAGTTCGTCGTGGGCCTCCATCGCCTCCGCCAGGGCGTACCAGCGGTCGACGAGCGCGTCGAGGTCGTCGGCGGTGGCTTCGACGAGTTCCATAGGACGACTACCCCGCCATCGCTCGTAAACGTCCGGACGGCGTGCTAGATGTTCACAGGCCCGGGGGCGCACTCGAAACACGCTTGCCCCCGGACCGCCCTAGAGACCGACAGTGACAGAGGAGCACTCCGAAGCCCGGAACGTCGACCACACCATCGACGTCGACGAGTTCTACGACGCACTCGACGCGCAGGGCCGACCGGTCATCACGGCCGCCCAGCTCGCGCGCCGGCTCGACACCACGCAGGCAGCCGCCACGGACGCGCTCGAAGCCCTCGAATCGCAGGGCGCGGTCGAGCGGACCGACGCCGGCGTCGAGCCGACCATCTGGTACCCGAGCGACTGGGGCGCGATGCTCGAACGGGAGCGGGTCGTCTTCTTCCCGGAGCGCCGGCAGTTCGTCGTCGACCAGCCAAAGCAGTTCACGCGGGCGCAGTGCTCGCAGTTCGCCCACCTCGTCGACACGACGCGGTCGGGCGGCTACCTCTACGAGGTGCGCCAGCAGGACATCTGGCAGGCACCCTACGAGTCGTTCGAGAAGCTCCAGCGGACGATGCGGCAGGTGCTCCCCGAGCGCGCGCCGGAGTTCGAGGCGTGGGTCGAGGACCAGTGGAAGCGCGCGAACCAGTTCGTCCTCCGCACGCACGAGGACGGCTACGTGGTGCTCGAGGCCGCCAACGAGAGCCTCATGGGCAACGTCGCGCTGGAGAAGCTGCCCGAGGACTGCATCCGTGCCCCCATCGACGACGTGACGGCGTGGGTCGCCGAGGAGAAACTCGCCGAGGTGAAACGCCGGCTGTACGAGGCGGGCTACCCGGTGCAGGACGAGCGGGACCTCGAAGGTGGCGACGAGCTGCCGATGGAGCTCGGGCTCGTCCTGCGCGACTACCAGCAGTCGTGGGTCGACCGGTTCATCGAGGCGAAGTCGGGGGTGATGGTCGGCCCGCCGGGCAGCGGGAAGACCGTCGCGGCGATGGGCGTCATGGCCGAGATCGAGGGCGAGACGCTCATCCTCGTCCCCTCGCGCGAGCTCGCGGGGCAGTGGCACGACGAGATCCTGACCCACACGTCGCTCACGCCCGAGCAGGTCGGCGAGTACCACGGCGGCACCAAGGACATCCGGCCGGTCACGGTCGCCACGTACCAGATCGCGGGGATGGACCGCCACCGCGGGCTGTTCGACTCGCGCGAGTGGGGCCTCGTCGTCTACGACGAGTGCCAGCACATCCCCTCGGACGTGCGCCGACGCACCGCGGACCTGCAGTCCAAGCACCGGCTGGGGCTCACCGCGACGCCGGTCCGGGAGGACGACCGCGAGGAGGACATCTTCACGCTCATCGGACCGCCCATCGGCACCGACTGGGACGCGCTGTTCGAGGCCGGCTACGTGCAGGAGCCCGAGGTCCACATCCGCTACGTCCCGTGGGCCGACGACGAGGCACGGAGCGAGCACGCCAGCGCCGACCCCGGCCACCACCGTCGGCAGCTCGCCGCGATGAACCCCGCGAAGGTCACCGAGACGCAGCACCTGCTCGCCGAGCACCCCGAGAAGAAGGCGCTCGTGTTCGTCGAGTACCTCGACCACGGCGAGCAGCTCGCCGAGGCGCTCGACGCGCCGTTCATCTCCGGCGAGACGCCCCACGCGCGCCGCCGGGAGCTGTTCGCCGAGTTCCGCCGCGGCGACCGCCGCACGCTCGTCGTCTCCCGTGTCGGCGACGAGGGCATCGACCTGCCCGACGCCGAACTCGCCGTCATCGCCTCCGGGCTCGGCGGGTCGCGACGGCAGGGCGCACAGCGTGCCGGCCGGACGATGCGCCCCGAGGGCACCGCGCTCGTCTACGTGCTCGCGACCCGAGGGACCCGGGAGGAGGGCTTCGCGAAGCGGCAGGTGCGCCACCTCGCCTCGAAGGGCATCGGTGTACGCGACGGCCCGGCCGAGGCGGTGGAGTGATGGACGAGCGCGGTGGCGACCGAAGAATTGCCGTCGTCGGGAGTGTTGACCCCCTCGGCGTGCGAAGGGGGAGCATGGTCGACCCGACATCGGACATCGGCGACGTGGACCCCGAGGACGCCCCGGCCTGTGCCGTCTGCGGCGCGGCCGTCACCGGCGACGACCACCGGGTGCGCTCGTGGGTCGAGGACAGCAACGTCGAGCATCGCCACTTCTGTGACGACGACTGTCTCGAAGAATGGGACGGCTAATCAGTCGTCCGCGGACTCCTCACCAGCCGACCCGGCGACGATCTCGCCGAGTCCGTCGACGGGCCGGTCGGGGTTCGCGTCGCGCGCCTCTCTGGAGAGCCCGAGCTGGTAGCGCTCGCTCTCCTCTCTGAGCCGCGTCCGACCGCGGTGGACGGAGACGTCGCCGTTGAGGTGCAGCCGCACCGCCTCCAGCAGCGCGTCCGCCTCCAGGGGCTGCCCGCGCTCCTTCATCGTCGCGATGTCGGCGTCGTCGGGCACGTCGAACGCCCGCTGGGTGATGATGGGTCCCTGGTCGAGGTCCGTCGTCACGTAGTGGGCCGTCACACCGGCGATGCGGACGCCCTCCTCCAGCGCCTGCCGGTAGGCCTTCGCGCCGGGGAAGGAAGGCAGCAGGCTCGGATGGATGTTGATGATGCGGTCCTCGAAGCGGAACACGACGTCGGGGCTGAGGATCCGCATGTACCGCGCGAGGACGATGAGGTCGGCGTCGTACTCGCCGAGCAGTTCGAGTATCTCGCCCTCGTCTGGCGTGCCCTTCTCGTCGCCCACGTCGTGGAACGGCACCTCGTACTTCCGTGCGAGCGGTTCGAGGTCGTCGTGGTTCGCGATGACCACCGAGATGTCCGCGCCCAGGTCGCCGCTGGCCCAGGCCTGGAACAGGCGTTCGAGGCAGTGGCTCTCCTTGGTGGCGAGGACGGCGATCTGCTGGGTCTCGCGGTCGGCGGGGAACCGAACCTGGACGTCGACGCCCAGCTCGTCGCCGAGGTCGTGCAGGTCGTCACGCAGCGTCTCCGCCTTGCACACCATCTCCGAGGTGTCCGCGTGCAGGGTCATCCGGAAGATGTCGTCCCGGACGGCCTGGTCCAGGTCCTCGACGTTGATGCCGCGCTCGAACAGGAGGCTGGTGACGCGTGCGATGAGTCCGGTCTTGTCTCCTCCGACCACCGTGATTTCGGTAAGCTCTGTCGTCATCGGTACCACCTCCGGTCACTGGTCGTCGGAGACATCACTCTCCGCTCAGGCCGTCGGCGTGCAAAAGCGTTCGCATCCGCGCAATGGGTCGTGTTAGAACGCGTCGTGGCGGAGCTCGGCCGGGACGAAGGCGAGTCGAGAGTGCCGGTCGTCGATGCGGCTGCGGGGTTTACGATATTTGTAAACTTTCGGGGTCAGCCGACGATGGCGACCGGCACCGGCATGAAGCAGAGCAGGCCGAGCACGAACGTCAACACGCCGAGCGCCATCCGGCCGCGGCCGAGCTTCTCCGCGTCGCTGACCGGTGTCGCGGAACCCGCGGCGGCGATGAACGCGGCGAAGCCGCCCCAGAAGACCCAGATGAACACCGAGTCCCACGCGATGTGCTCGATGAAATGCAGGTACCCCGCGAGCGAGAACAGCCCGATGGGGACGAGCGTCGCCACGGTGTCGTGGGCATCACCGAACATCGCCCGCATGATGTGCCCGCCGTCGAGCTGACCGACGGGGATGAGGTTCAGCAGGGTGATGAACGCGCCGGCCCACGCGCCGATGACGACCGGGTGAGCGTTCACGGTCGGGTCCGCGTACGAGAGCTTCTGTCCCGTCAGGAGGGCGATTCCCTCGATGAGCGGCGGGAAGCTCAGGCGGATGGTGACGGCGTCGGGGCTGGCAGCGAAGCTCTCCGGTGCGACGACCGGGGGCAGGTACAGCCCGACGACGGTGACGAGAACCGTCGCGACCAGTCCCGCCAGCGGACCCGCCGCGCCGATGTCGAACAGCGCCTTCCGGTCGGGCATGCGGCCGCGCATCCGGATTACCGCGCCCATCGTCCCGATGAGCGTCGGGAACGGCAGGAAGTACGGCAGCGAGGCGTCCACGTCGTGGTACCGGCTCATCACGTAGTGGCCGAGCTCGTGCGTGCCGAGGACGAACAGGACGGCGGCGGAAAAGGGCCACGCCGTCAGCACCGCCTCGACCGGGTGTGCGACGGGGTCGACGTAGAACCACCGGGCACCCACGTACAGCGTCGAGACGACCGTCGCGAGGAACAGCAGGACGTTCGTCCACGGAATCCCGTCGGGGCCGTGGCTCGTCGGTTCGGCGACGATGACGTACCGGCCTGCAGAGGTCGTCAGCTCCGCATCGTAGCCGGCCTCGTGGAACGCACCCCAGACGTTCCGCATGGTCATCTCCGGGGTTCGAAGCGGCGTGCCGTAGTAATAGATCGTCTCACCGTCTCGTCGCACGTCCTCGACGTAGAACTCGTCGGCGAGGGCGGAGGGTGGGGGACCTGCCTCCGGAACGGACTGTGACGGCGGCTCATCGGCGGCCATGTGCGAGTGGGTTAGTCGTCACGTCGTAAAAAGCCACGGCGGCACGATGGGTCGCACGTGGCGGGTGAGGCGTCGGGGACCAGTGGGCCGACGCGTCGGGGCCCCGTGTGAATCCCAGCGTGGGATTCGGATGGTGGTGGGTTCGGGGTGGTGGAGCGGTGTAGTCGAGCGGTGTGGTGGTTGGTCGCTGGTGTGGTAGTGGGTCGCTGGTGTGGTAGTGGGTCGCTGGTGTGGGATGCCAGGGTGGGGGACCGTTCCAGGGCCTAGACGGGCTCGACCCGCCAGGTCGTCGCGCTCGTGTACGACCACTTCTCGATCTCGAGGTCGGTGGCCGAGTCCTTGAGCTTGACCATGAGGGCACCGATCTCCTTCGGGGAGAGGCCGACGTCGTCCGCGATGAACTTCGACTTGAAGTACATCTCGCCGTCGGTCGCCTTCTCCCGCAGGTACTCCTGCAGGTGCGTCTCCTTGTTGGCGGGCGTACTGTCAGCGGAGGGGTTCTGTGTAGCGCTCATGTTGCGTTCGCCTCATCCACCCCAAGCCACTGGGATAGGTTATAAAGGGCAGTTGCTTCGGGCTGTTTTGATATATTTCGAGTAAAATCGGGGTAAGCGGACGTTTCACGCGAGTTCTTGGACCAGAAATAGAGCCACCAGAGGACGTTAGAACTTTTAAAACCGCCACTAACCCTTTGAATCTGGTTGTCGTCTGACGCGCGTCAGAAAACAGCTTTCCACGCCTGACCCGTGAAAATAACCGTCGAGACGTGTCAGGCGCGTTCATTCACCGCCCGGTTCTCGCTCGTGGACCCAGAACTCGCCGTCGGTCGTCGACTCCTTCTTGAAGATGGGAACCTCGTCCTTCAGGCGGTCGATTCCGTCCGAGACTGTCGCGAACGCCTCCGGTCGATGGCCGGCGAGGACGACGACGAACACGATGTCCTCGCCCGCGGCGACGACACCCGTCCGGTGGTGCATGACGACCTCGTGGACGCCCTCGCGCTCCTCGAGTTCGGCCTCGATGGTCCGCATGCGCTCCTCGGCGACGCTCTCGTACGTCTCGAACTCCAGGTGAGTCGTGCGCTCGTCGTCCGGGTCGTCCCGCGACCTGACCCGGCCCGTGAACGTGGCGACCGCCCCCGACAGCTCCGCTCCGGGAGCCCGCTTCGCGCGCTCCACCAGCGATTCGAGCGTCTCGCGGGGGAGCCGGTCGTGGAGTGCAGTGACCGTCGCATCGACGTCCACGGCGCTCGCGGTCTCTCCCCTCGCCAACGCGTCGCCCCCGTAGTCCACCCCGCCGAGGACGACTCCGGGCACCGTCGCCTCGCGCACGTCGTCGAGGATGCAGTAGTCGTGCGTCGGCGCGAGGTCGTCGACGACCTCGCCGGGCGTGCGGTCGGTGCCGGCGGCGACCCAGCCGTCGGCACCGACCGAGACGCCGGTTCGGACCCGGTCGTCCGCGTGTCTGGACAGCCCGCCGGAGTCGAGGACCGGGTCGTCGTCGCCGGTCACGACCGCGACCGGACCGTCGGCCGCGAACGCGTCGACGAACTGGTCGACGAGGTCGGCTCGTCCCGCGTCGTCGGGTCCGACCACTGCGAGTACGTGCATACCGGACTGGTCAGTCGGGAGTCGCTTGTAGGTGTCGCCGACGGGTACTTGGCAATCCTTAAGAGACGCAGTCGGCTACTGGCCGGTAGCATGAAGGTAGTCGTCTCCGTCGGCGGCAGCGTCCTCGCGCCGGAACTCGACCCCGACCGGGTCACCGCGTACGCGGACGTTGTCAACGAACTCGTCGCGGACGGATGCCAGGTCGCCGCCGTCGTCGGCGGCGGTGGCGTCGCACGTGACTACATCAGCACCGCCCGAGACCTCGGGGCCAACGAGATCGAACTTGACCAGATCGGCATCGACGTCACCCGCCTGAACGCCCGTCTGCTCATCTCCGCGCTCGGCGAGAACGTCGTCACCGCGCCCGCGAAGAACTACGAAGCTGCCGGTGAAGTGATGCGCAACGGCGACGTCGTCGTCATGGGCGGTGTCGCCCCCGCACAGACCACCGACGCGGTGAGTGCCGCGCTCGCGGAGTACGTCGGCGCGGACCTGCTCGTGTACGCGACCTCCGTCCCCGGTGTCTTCTCCGCCGACCCCGCCGAGGACGACGACGCCGAACGCTACGAGGAGCTGACGGCGAGCGAACTCGTCGACGTGATCGCCGGTCTGGAGATGAACGCCGGCCTCTCCGCCCCGGTCGACCTCCTCGCCGCGAAGGTCATCCAGCGCTCCGGGATGCGGACCATCGTCCTCGACGGCAACGACCCCGAGCGCGTCCTCACCGCGGTCCGCTACGGCGAACACGACGGCACCGACATCATCCCCGAGGGGACCGGCAACGAGCTCACCTACTGGGCCGAGTAGCCCCGCTGCTTCTGCTTGACAACCCTTAAGCACGCCAATCGGGTAGCCACAGTCATGCAATCGACACGCGCTGTGAGGACAGACGCCGGGGTGAGCGCCCGGTGAGCGTCGACGAGGCGACCAGTCCGTACACCCTCCAGGCGGACGACGACGAGCGACGACACGTCTTCTGGGCCGACCAGATCGCCGACGCCATCGAAGCCAGAGAGCCCGACGAGCCGATCGTCATCAAGGGCGGCATCTCGCCCTCCGGGGTCCCGCACTTCGGCAACATGAACGAGGTGATGCGGGGGTTCTTCGTCGCTGCGGTGCTCCGCGAGCGCGGCCACGAGGTCCGGCAGGTGTTCACCGCCGACGACCGCGACCCGCTCCGGAAGCTCCCCCGGAAGCTGGCGAACCTGGACGGCGAGCTCGTCGACCTCGGCGACGTGAACGCCGGCGCGCTCGGGCGGAACCTGGGCAAGCCCTACACCGACATCCCCGACCCGTTCGACTGCTGTGACTCCTACGGCGCGCACTTCTCCGCGCTCATCCAGTCCAGCGCCGACGCCCTCGGCGTCCCCATCGAACTCGTCTCGAACACCGAGCTGTACGAGGACGGCTCGTTCGAGGACGTGACCCGCTTCCTGCTGGAGAACCGCGAGACGGCCCGGACCGTCCTCGCGAAGTACCAGGACAAGGTCGACGCCGACTACGTCCCGTTCAACCCCATCTGCGGCGAGTGCGGCAAGGTCACCGAGACCATCACCGACGTCCGCCCCGACGACGGCGAGGTGGACTACGTCTGCACCGACATGGAGGCCGGCGACAACGTCGTCTCCGGCTGCGGCCACGAGGGCACCGCCACCCTGCGCGAGGGCAAGCTCCCCTGGCGCTTCGAGTGGCCCGCGCAGTGGCGCGTCCTCGGCGTCGACTTCGAGCCCTTCGGGAAGGACCACGCCGAGGGCTCCTGGCCGTCCGGCGACGACATCGCCCGGAACGTCCTCGGGGACACCCCGCCGGTCCCGATGGTGTACGAGTGGTTCACCCTCGACGGGAAGTCGTTCTCCTCCTCCGAGGGCCACGTCGTCCTCGTCGAGGACGTGCTCGAACTCCTCGAACCCGAGGTCGTCCGGTTCTTCTTCGCGAAGAACCCGAAGAAGGCGCGGGACTTCTCCATCGAGCGCCTCGACCAGCTCGTCGACGAGTTCGACCGCTTCGAGAGGCTCTACTTCGGCGAGGTCGAGGGCACCGAGGACGAGACCGCCCGGGCCGAGCGCGTCTACCCCTTCGTCGTCGAGGCGGTCGACCCGGACCGGATCCGGCTCCCGTTCACGTTCGCCGCCGTCCTCGGGATGTTCGACGACCCGGACCTCCGCGAGCAGGTCGCCCGCAAGGAGGGCCACATCCCCGAGGACGCCGACGAGGAGACCGTCGAGGCCGCCCTCGCCCGCGTCGAGCGCGCCCGGAACTGGGCGCGGCGCACGGACAACGAGTTCAACTACGAGCTCAAGCGGGCCGAGCTGCCCGACGTCGACCTCGAACCCGCGACCGAGGACGCGCTGGACGAACTCGCAGACTTCGTCGCCGAGGGCCACGACGGCGACGCCATCCAGGGCGAGATCTACGAGACGGCCAAGCGCAACGACATGGACATCGGCGGCCTGTTCACCGCCGGCTACCGCCTCTTCTTCGACGAGGAGCAGGGGCCACAGCTCGGCACATTCCTCGGGAAGCTCGACCGCGACTTCGTCGTCGCGCGACTGCGGCGGGAACGCTGAGCCCAGACGTAAGCTGTCACACAATGACAAAGAACCGGTCGGTCTCCTGGCTCGATGTCGTAAACGGCCTCGGCTTCGCACTCGTCGGGGTGCTCGTCGCCGTGACGTTCGCCATGTACGCACCACTGCTGCTCGGGCTCGGCACGCTCGGCCTCCCGTTGGCGCTCCTCCTCGGCGGGGCGACGGCAGTTGGTCTCTACATGGCCCTCGACAGGTTCTGAACGGGCCGAGTTCGACCCACGGAACCACGACCCGTCAGCCGACGAACACCGCCAAACCAAACGCATTTCCCCGTTCCTCCCTCAGTATCTCGCAATGGTCTCCACCCTGTGGCTGGGTATCGCCGGCTTCGTCCTCTACTGGATGCTGGTCTGGGCGGCCAAGAAGGAGGACCTCCTCCCGTCGTACGTCTCGACGCAGGGACCGATCCTGCTGGTGCACACGAAGCGCGGGCGGAAGTTCCTGAACTGGCTGGCCCAACCGAAGCGGTTCTGGCGTGCCTGGTCGAACATCGGCCTCGGCATCGCCCTCGTGGTGATGTTCGGCGCGTTCCTCTTCCTCCTCCAGGGCGCGATCCTGACGATACAGAACCCGCCGGCACCGAGCGCGGTGAACCAGCCCCGCAACGTGCTGGTCATCCCGGGCGTGAACGACTTCCTGCCGGTGGCGGCAGCACCGGGCATCCTGTTCGGGCTGCTCGTCGGGCTGGTCGTCCACGAGGGCGGCCACGGCCTGCTCTGCCGCGTCGAGGACATCGAGATCGAGTCGATGGGCATCGGCCTGCTCGCGGTGCTGCCGGTCGCGGCGTTCGTCGAGCCGAACGAGGAGAACCGCCGGAAGGCCTCCCGCGGCGCGCAGTCGCGGATGTTCGCCGCCGGCGTGACGAACAACTTCGCCATCACCGTGGTCGCGTTCGCGCTGCTGTTCGGGCCGGTCGCGGGCTCCATCGGCGTCGCGAGCGGCGCGCTCGTCGGCGGCGCGCTCCCCGGCTCGGCGGCAGCCGACGCCGGCATCGACGGCGGTGACCGCATCACGGCGGCCGACGGGACACCCGTCGAGAACAACAGCCACTTCCAGGAACTCGTCGACGAGCAGAACGCCAGCCGGCTCGAACTGGAGGTGAACGGCGACCGGACGGTGACGATGAACCGCAGCGTGCTCGTGACGGGTGCGCTGACCGACGGCCCGGCCAACCTCTCCGCGGGCGATACGATAACTGCGGTGAACGGGACGGCTGTCTCCACCACACCAGGCTTCGAGGACGCGGTCCGTGCCTCCCCGGGCCCGGTGGCGGTGACGACGAAGGACGGCGAGACGAAGGAGTTCGTCGCCGGAGCCTACCTCCGGCCCATCGAGGGCGAGCCGCTGGCTGAACAGGGCGCACCGGCCGGCGAGAGCGTCGTCGTCACCCGGTTCGGGGACACCCGCGTCATCTCGTACAGCGAACTCGGCGAGGCGATCGACACCGCCGAGCCCGGTGAGTCCGTCGAGGTCGTCCTCTACGACGACGGCGAGCGCGCCAGCTACGACGTCACCCTCGGCACGCAGGAGGACGGCAGCAGCTTCCTCGGCGTCGCACCCCTCGCCAGCGGCGTCAGCGGGGTGACCGTCGACGACGTGGGGCTGAACTACTACCCCGCCGAGTCGTACCTCGCCATCCTGGGCGGCGGCGACCAGTCGATGCTCAACTCGTTCGCCCAGTCGTTCGTCGGCAAGGTGCTGTTCGTGCTCGTCCTGCCCATCGCGGCCGTGATGCCCGGCGGCGACTTCCCGTACAACTTCGCGGGCTTCATCGGCGAGATATCGAACTTCTTCGTCGCGAGCGGCCCGCTGGAGTTCCTCGGCGCGGGCGTCCTGTTCGCGCTGGCGAACGCGCTGTTCTGGACCGGCTGGATCAACGTCCAGCTCGGGGCGTTCAACTGCATCCCCGCGTTCCCGCTCGACGGCGGCCACCTGCTCCGAACCTCGACCGAAGCCGTGCTCTCGCGGCTGCCGGTCGAGGTCACCCGTCGGCGTGTGAGTGCAGTGACGACGACCATCGGCGTGACGATGTTCCTCAGCTTCGTCGTGCTGGTCGTCGGGCCGCAGTTCTTAGCGGGTTGAGGGCTGTGCGCGGACGTTAGCGCCTGCGTACCTGCCCGTCAGTGACCCCGGCGGTCGTGGAACTCGCTCGAACCACGAACAGCCACGCGGCCCCGGCGGGCTACGCTCCCCGTTCGCAGTCGCGGTTCTCGCTCGCTAGCGCTCACTCCGAACCGCGCACTGCTCGGCACGCTCGCCAGCGTGAGAGCAAGCTCTCACTGGCCATCGGAATCGCAAGCGATTCCGAGACAGCCGCGCGCCTGTCGGCTGGTTGGACGACATCGCCAGCAGGAAAGTTTACATTAGACGTAAACTGCGATGGCCAGTTACTCCTCGTCGAGGTCGATGCCGTGGTCCCCGTAGAACTCATCGGGGGTCGCGTCGATGCGGTCGAACTCGTCGCTGTAGTAGTGTTCGTGGTGGCGGATCATCTGCTCGACGATCCACGCGGAGAACGTCTCGTCGAAGCGCCACTCGCCCTCGACGGCGGGCACCTCGAAGCGGTCGTCGCAGGAGAAGGCGACGTAGACGTGGTAGAACCCGAGGATGACGTCGGCGAACTCCTTGGCCTTCATCGCGGAGTCCTCGCGGCGGCTGTCGAGCTCCTCGAACCCGTCGTCGGTCAGTTCGAAGTACTTGCGGTCGGGTTCGTCCTCGCGCTCGATGCGTTCGGCCCAGCCCTCGTCCTCGAACTTGTAGAGGATGGGGTAGACCGAGCCGTAGGAGGGCTCCCAGTGGCCACCGCTGAGCTCCCGTATCTCCTTGAGTATCTCGTACCCGTACCGCGGTTTCTCCGCGAGCAGTTCGAGCACGAGATAGGCGATTAGTCCCTTCGGTGGACCGCTTTTCCGCATTGTCGCGTGGTACCCGCGGTGGACGTGAAAGGGTTTCGATACTGAGGATGGCTTGCCAGCTTCTCGGTCGCGTCACGCCATCGTCTCCCGACCTGCGACGAATCAACACGTCCTTACCGGTCCTCTCCGAACGCTCGGCCATGCAGCGACGCGAACCTCCGGTGACCGAGGAAGGCTGGTACGCACTGCACGACTTCCGGACCGTGGACTGGGACGCGTGGCGCGACGCGCCGGAGCGGACGCGCGAGCGTGCCGTCGGGGAGGGCATCGCGTTCCTCGACACGCACAGCGACCCCGAGACGGGCGGGACGGCGGTGTACTCCATCCTCGGCCACAAGGCCGACCTCATGGTGTTGCACCTGCGTCCGACGCTGGACGAGCTGGACCAGCTCGAACGCGGCTTCGAATCGACGGAGTACGCGGGCTTCACCGAGCAGACGGGCTCGTACGTCTCGGTCACCGAAGCCTCGGGCTACACCGAGCGCGCCCGGGAGTACTTCGAGGGCGAGGTCGACGACGACTCCGGGCTGGCGCAGTACATCCAGTCGCGCCTCCACCCGGACATCCCGGCCATGGACTACGTCTCCTTCTACCCGATGTCCAAGCGCCGGACCGGCGAGGACAACTGGTACGACATGCCGTTCGACGAGCGCGCCGAGCACATGGCGAGCCACGGCGACATCGGCCGCGGCTACGGCGGCAAGGTCCAGCAGATGATCACGGGCAGCGTCGGCCTCGACGACCACGAGTGGGGCGTCACCCTCTGGGCCGACGACATGACCGACGTGAAAGAGCTGCTGTACGAGATGCGCTTCGACCCGTCCACCTCCCGGTTCGCGGAGTTCGGCCAGTTCTACACGGGCCGGCGGTTCGAGCCGAGCGACCTCCCGGCGTTCATGGCCGGCGAGGCGGTCCCGGCCGAGGAAGGCGGCCATCACCACGGCGAGGCCGGTCACGACCACGGCGACGCGCACGGTGAAGGCGGCAACCACCACGGCGAAGGCGACGCGTCCCCCCACGACGACGAGGCCGAACGACCGGCCACCGACCACGGCGCGGACGTGCGCTCCGCACTCGAGGAGGATGGCGTCTACGGCGGCCAGCCCCACGGCGAGGACGTCTACGCGGTCGTGCTCTACTCCGACGCCGACCCCGACGAGCTGTTCGACGAGGTCGCGGGCCTGCGTTCGAACTTCGAGCACTACGACTCCCACGTGAAGACCGCCGTGTACCAGTCCGAGGGCGACGCCCCCGCCGCAGTCGCGAGCGTCTGGCAGACCCAGTCCGCCGCCGACACCGCCAGCGGCTTCCTCTCGGACCTGCCCGGCATCGTCCGCCAGGCCGGCGACGACGCCGACGCCGACACCTGGGGCACGATGGGGATGTTCTACACGACGAAGCCGGAGAAGCGCGCGGACTTCGTCGAGAAGTTCGACACCGTCGGCGAGGTCCTCGGCGACATGGAGGGCCACATCACCACGGACCTGCTCGCCAACCGCGAGGACGAGAACGACATGTTCATCGCCTCGCGCTGGGAGTCCCAGGACGACGCCATGGCGTTCTTCCGGTCGGACGCGTTCTCGGACACGGTCGACTGGGGCCGTGACGTGCTGGCGGACCGTCCGCGCCACGTCTTCCTGGCCTGACCGGCACGCCGGGGACGACGGAGCCGTCGCCGAGACTGCGGAGTGAAAGTGAAATATATCGAGGGGAATTCGCCCGCAGTCGGGGACACTCCACCGGAAAGAAAGGGGTATCGGAAGCGTGTTCCCGGTGAACACGACGACCACCCTTCGGCCGCGCCAGTGGGGGGAGCCTGCGCGGCCGGAGGGTTCGTGCGGACCCGAATCGGTCACGCTCTCGCTCGACGGTGTCCGGCCGTCGGAACCGAGAGCAGGAGTAGCGTGCACCCCGATACAGAAAGGTAATCGCCCGTTTTCGAGGGGAATGGACCGATTAGCGAGCGGCAGCTACGTCGCCTGCTTGTCGATGTCCGCCGCGTCGATGTCATCGCCGCCGACCGACGAGCGGAGCACGTCCATCCCGTCGTCGCGGTCGATACCGAAGTCGTCGGCGTACAGGTCGGCGACGCGCGCGACCTCCTCGTCGGTGAGCGGCGGCACCTCGCTCGCGGCTGCCCACTCGTCGATGTCCGCCGTCGTGCGGAACGTCGGCGTGACCGTCGCGACCTCGCTGTGCGAGAGTAGCCACTGGATGCTGGCCTGGGACATCGTCCGCTCGCCGTCTCGCTCCAGGAACCGCAGCGCCTCGACCTTCTCCCAGCCCGTCTCGTACCACTCGTCGGGCCGGTAGGAGCGGTGGTCGTCGTCGTCCAGTTCGGTGTCCGGCGTGACCTGCTCGTTCAGCAGACCGGAGGAGTGCGGGACACGGGGGATGAGGCTCGTCGACGAACCAGTGCGCTCGATGGTGTCGAGGAAGTGGCCGCCGACCTCCTGTTCGAGCACGTTCCAGACGAGCTGGAGGGAGTCGAACTCCTGTTCGATGGCCATGTCGCCCTCGGCGAGCCAGCCGATGGAGGGCCCGAGCGCCCAGCCGACGGCATCGACGAGACCCTCCTCGCGGAGCTCGTCGAGGACCTCGAGCACGTCCGCGTCGACCTCGTCCACGTTCGCGTTGTGCAGCTGGAGCACGTCGATATGGTCGAAGCCGAGGCGGTCGACGCTGCGCTCGGTGGCTGTGCGGATCCACTCCGGTGTGATCTCCTTCGGGAGCTCGCCGTGGCCGGCCTGTGGGTTGTTGTAGAAGTCGTAGCCGATCTTCGTCGCGACGGTCACCTCGTCGCGACGGTCACCGAGGGCCTCGCCGACGAGCTCCTCGCTGCGGCCGTGGCCGTACACGTCACCGGTGTCGAAGTAGGTGATTCCCTGGTCGTGGGCGTACTGCAGCATCTCGACCGCCTGTTCCTCCGTGCGGTCGCCCCACCAGTCCGTGCCGACGACCCACGCGCCGAAGCCGATTTCCGACACCTCGACGCCCGAGTCACCGAGTTCGCGGTACTGCATATCCCCGGCTAGGGAACGGTGGCACTTAGCGGGTGTGTTTCGTTCTCGGCGCGCGGGAACGGTCGCCTCGGCTCGGCCTCCACCAGGTCCGCGTCGAACGCGAACACGAGCGCGACGGCGGGGACGAGCGTTAGGACGACCGTAACCCCGGGAACTGCCAGTGCTTCTTCGGCGCACGGGTCGTCGCCACCGGGTCGTGATATCGGGTCGAGCGACCGTATCGCCCCGACGCCCTCCCGGTGATGCACGGAGTTCGGACAACAGAAGGTCCATACGGCTGCCCGCCGAATGGGCGGGCATGACGAAACGGCACGTCTCGCTCCCGGCTGACGCGGAGGCCGGTGTTCGGGCGTTCATCGACGAGGTCGACGAGCGACTCTCGTCCGACGAGGACACCTGTACGGTCGTCGAGGAGACGCTGGTCGACCTGCACGGGGACCGCGACGCGTACGAGCGCTGGCAGAACGACGCCGAGGTCTCGCCGGCCGAGCGCGTCCGCCTCCAGGGCTACGACCCGTGCAACACCACGCTGGAGTCGGAGTACTACGCCGAGAAGGACGAGGAGCGGTTCGTCCGCTCGAAGCACCTCCAGTGGCTCTGGCGGCAGTTCGACGCCACACCGATGGCCGACAACGTCGAGTTCGCGCTGCGCTTCCGACGGATGCTAGCTGGTCATCTGTTCGAGGAGTGCGGGGAGAACTGCCGGTTCTTCAAAGGGATCTCGTTCACCTACGGCCACAACATCAGCGTCGGCGACAACGTCGTCGTCCACGACGACGTCCACCTCGACGACCGCGGGAAGCTGACCATCGGCGACCGCGTCTCCATCTCCGACGACGCCCACATCTACAGCCACGACCACGACATCGTCGACCAGACCGCGGTCTCGAACTACCACACCATCGTCGAGGACGACGCCCGCGTCACCTACGACTCGATGGTCCGGGCGGGCTGTCGCATCGGCGAGAACGCCGTCGTCGGCGCGAAGAGCATCGTCGGCAGCGACGTCCCCGACCACCACGTCGCCGTCGGCCAGCCGGCTAAGAGTGTCCGCGTCAAGCCCGGCTGGGAGGAGATCGCCGAACCGCTCGACGACGCCAACGTCGACCGCCGGGACGACCGCGAGCTCGCGTACGAACTGCCCGAGGACCTCGACACCTTCGACGAGTTCGGCCGTGACCTGTCGCCCCCGAAGTAACAGGTTTTTACTCTGTCGTGTGAAAGGTCGGGGTGATGAAGCGTCGTCGCCTCCTCGCCACGGTCGGTGCTGGCCTCGCCAGCGGCGTCGCCGGCTGTCTCGATCCGCCCGGTGACGGCGAGCAGACGCCGATCGACGAGGACGCTCCCCTGCGCCTCGAACGCGTGCGGATGCGGCTCCAGACGCCGTGGGGTGCGTCGTTCCACCCCGAAACCGGGAGCCTCTTCGTCACGGAGCGCCCCGGCCGGGTGGTCAGGGCGACCGGGAACAACCTCGGGCCGGTCGGGGACCTGACTGGAGACACGGCCGCCTACGGGCAGGCCGGCCTCCTCGGGCTGGCGTTCGACCCCACCGAACCGACGGACCTCTACGTCTACCAGACGTACGACGGCGAGAACGGCCTACGGAACCGGGTGCTCCGGCTCGACGCCAGCCGACAGTTCGCGGTGGATTCGGTCGTCCTCGACGGGATACCGGGCAACACCGTAAGCAACGGGGGCCGGATCGCGTTCGGCCCCGAGGGCGCGCTCTGGGTCACGACGGGCGACGCCGGCGAGCCCCAGAACGCCCAGTCTCGGGTCTCGCTGGCCGGGAAGGTGCTCCGGGTCACCCGGGACGGCGAGGCACATCCCGACAACCCGTTCGACTCCCCGGTGTACACCTACGGCCACCGTAACCCGCGCGGGCTCACGTTCGCCGACGACGCGGTCTACGTCGTCGAGAACACACCCGACCTGGTCGACGAGCTCAACCGCCTGGAACGCGGCGGCAACTACGGCTGGCCCGAGGTCGCCGGGGCTGCCGACGACGACCGGTTCGTCGACCCCGTGCTCTCGTGGCAGGACCCACTCATCGGCCCCGGAAGCATCACCCACTACACCGGTCCCATCGACCGCTGGCGGGGCAGTTTCTTCGTCGGCGCGCTCACGGGGACGCATCTCCGACAGGTCACCTTCGGCGACGGCGACCCCGAGCAGCGAACGTTGTACGGCGACCTCGGCCGAATCCGGACGACGTTCACCGGGCCCGACGACCACCTCTACTTCACGACGAGCAATCAGGACGGTCGCGGCGACCCGGACCCCACCGACGACGAGATCTACCGCGTTCGGCCGCCGTGACACACCCCACCCGCCACCGTCGAACGCTATAAGTCCCGTGACACACAATGTCACAGTATGGCGAACGTCTGGGACTGGACCCTCGGCTACCTCGTCGTGTTCGCCGTCCTCCAGCTCGCCGTGTACGTCTACTACCGCCGGCAGGTCGACGACGACCCCACGCCCGACCCGGCCGGTGGTGACCCCGCGGGCGTCGACCGGGTCGTGGCGAACACGTCGGTCCGCGACACCGGAGCGACCGACAGTCGACGCTGTCCACACTGCGGCGCGTCGAACGAGCCCGACTCGCGCTACCGGTACTGCCGCAACTGCGCGAAATCGCTGTCCGGGGCTTAGGTGTTGTGGCCATTCCGGCCAGCAAACATAAGCCCAGCCCGGCGGAATCCTGTATCGACTCGAATGGAAGACACGGATTCCGAACGGTACGTCGGACGCGAGACGGTCAACGGACTCATCATCTACGACCGGGAGAACCTGGACGCCTGGATCGAGTCCGACACCACCGTCGCCATCACCGAGCAGACGGACCATCGGTCGTCGCCCTCGCGGTAGGCCACCCAGTCCCCGGTTCTACGTCGCTCACGTTCCGGAGCCACGGCTGTCCCGTCACCGAGATCGACGGCGTCAGTGGGACGACGCCGGTGTGGGATCAGTACGCGCCCCGGAGCTCCGGTTCGAGCGCGAGTGCGACGGTGAACAGACAGACTGCGAGCATGCCGACCGAGCCCAGCGCGTACATCGCCCCCTCGAACGACCACGCGAGGCCGAGTGCGGCCAGCGCGAACAGCGCCAGACCGACCACCAGTCGAACCATGGTCGGGAAGCGCATCTCAGTCCCCCTCCGCACAGTCGAGCAGGTCCGCCGGCTCGACGTCGAGGTCCTCGTGCTCGATGTCGTCCCACTCGACCGCGACGGTGGCACGGATGGTCGCGAAATCGTTCCCCGAGTAGCCACGTGCGAGCTGTGGCCACCGCTCCGTCACGGTCGAATCGGAGAGCACGTCGAACACGAGTGACTCCCCCGTCTGCTGCGTCTCACCCGCCGCAGGTGGATCGATACCCCCAGTATCGGAGTGTACGTTCTGACTCACGGCCTTCCAACTCCCCGGCCATAACATTGATACCGGATGACATAGCTAACCACCGATTACCTCAACGGACTGTCGGGTGTAAGCGACCGGAGGCAGATAATGCCGTCTTCAATTCGTCGTCCCCTCCCGGGATTCCGAGCGGCAGGAAGCTGTTACGGGGTGATTTCGAACCGATTCCGATGACCGTTCGCCACAGGCTCGAAACCACAGGTTTCTCGCGTTCAATCGGGGCCTGTAGAACACGGACGGGGGCACCCCTCTCGTGGCGACCGCCACGGTCGTTCGCTCGGCAGAACATGCGCCGTCCGGGAATTGAACCACGGTCGCTCGCTTCGCTCGCTCCCTGATTCAATTCCCGTTGGCGATGCTGTCTCTCACTTCGTTCGAGACAAGCATGCGCCGTCCGGGAATTGAACCCGGGCTAGTGGCTTGGGAAGCCACTGTCCTACCACTGGACCAACGGCGCTCGGTCACTCGCCGCGGTCGACATCGCTTCGCTCCGTCGACCAACGGCGCTCACTCGCAGTGATTCCATCACTTCCTTCCCCCCGATGCCACTTGAACGTAGCGTTTCGCCGGACTGGACGCTCGTCCAGTTCCAGCGACGGGCGAGGAACGTTATTGGTCCTGTACACCCAAGCGATGCACGATGATAGACCTCCGGTTCGGAGACGAGGAACTGGCCGCACAGCGTGCCCACATCGTGAGCTTCATCCAGGACGTCGTCGACGACGCGGGGGCGGACGGGGCCGTCCTGGGGCTCTCGGGTGGCGTCGACAGCACGACGACCGCCTACCTCGCCGTCGAGGCGCTCGGTCGCGAGCACGTCTACGGGCTCGTCCTCCCCTCGCGCGTCTCCAGCGAGGCGAACATGAGCGACGCCGAACGGGTCGCCGAGGACCTCGGCATCGAGTACGACGTGGTCGAGATCGGCGGCATCGTCGACGAGATCGTCGATTCGATCCCGGACGCACGGGAGGACACCGTCGCCGTGGGCAACACCGCTGCACGCGTGCGGGGCGTCCTCAACTACTACGTCGCCAACGAGGAGAACCGCGTGGTGCTGGGCACCGGGAACAAGGCCGAGGCGCTGACGGGCTACTTCACGAAGTACGGCGACCAGGCCGTCGACTGCAACCCCATCGGCAACTGCTACAAGCAGCAGGTCCGCCAGCTCGCCCGCGACCTCGGCGCACCGGAGGAACTCGCCGAGAAGCCCGCGACGGCGGAGCTCTGGGCGGACCAGACCGACGAGGACGAGATGGGCGTCGGCTACGACGTCGTCGACGCGGTCATCGCGCTGCACATCGAGGGCGGGGTCTCCACCGTCGCGACGGCCCGCGAGCTCGGCGTCGAGGAGAGCGTCGTCGGAACTGTCCGCGAACTGTACGAGAACAGCGCCCACAAGCGGTCGATGCCGCCCGCACCCGAACCGGCCGACCTGTAATCAGGCGCTCGAGTTGCTCGTCGCCACGACCTCCACCTGATCGCCCTGCTGGAGTTCGTACGTCGTCGGGTCCACCGGCTGTCCGTTGACGACGAAGCGGACCGTGTCACCCTCGCTGGTCCGATACACCGTCCCGTCGAAGGCCAACGCGTCGGACGCAGCCTCGATGTCCAGCGCCTCCAGCGCGTACTCCAGCGTGACGCCGTCGCCGTGGACGTGCCACCGCGAGCCGTCGCCGTTCTCGTAGTGGAAGTACCGCTCGCCCGTCTGAGAGACCTGGTACTGCGGTTGACTGAAGTCGAGCGTGCGCCCGTCGATGGTGACGGTCATCCCGCCGTGTTCGTGGATGGTTCCCAGCCCGACCGGCTGTTGTGGCGCGCTGTCGTTCAGCTGCCCGTTGCCACCACCGCCGCCACCACCGAGCAGGCCGACGACGACACCCCCGAGCAGGACGAGGCCGACGACGGCGACCGCGGCGTAGACCAACCCCGGTATCCCGTCGTCGTCGCCGCCCAGCGCGTCGACCCGTCGCTGCTCGATGGGGCCGAGGTCATCGCCGTGCTCGTCCCGCAGGTGTTCGAGGTACGGTTCCTCGTCCTCGAACGACTCCGAACAGTAGTCGCACTCGTGCACATCCCCCACCTGGACCCGAGAGTACTCATATTTTCCGTGTCGTCGCCCTCGAAACGCACTACCGTCGCCGCAGGTCCAGCTCCCGCGTGACCGCGGCGTCGCGCTCGACCAGCCCGCGGTACGTCGACGCCACCTCGGCAGCGCTCAGGGCGTCGTCATCGACCTCGCCCACAGGGTCGACCCGGCTCCCGATGCGGACGTAGGTGACCTGCACGTCGTCGAGCGCCGTCGCGAGCGATTTCGAGAGGCCCCGCGCCGCCGGGCCGACCGCGCCCCACTCTAGCTGCTCGGGGACGAGCGAGTCCGCGTACGTCGTCCCGCTGAATATTACCGTGCCCTCGGTCTCGCGCAGGTCCGACAAGGTGGCGTTGACGCAGGTGAGCGACCCGGCGACGCGCACGTCGAAGATAGCACGGAGTCGGTCCGCGTTCGCCTGCCCGACGGGGCGGCCGCCCCCGCCCGTCGCGTTCAGCACCAGCGCCGAGACGGGGCCGAACGTCTCCCGCACCGTGGCCATCCCCGCCTCGACGGACGCCTGGTCGGTCACGTCCGTCGGAACGGCGAGCGCACCCGCTCCGAGGTCCGCGGCCAGGTCCTCGATGAACGCCTCCGTCCGGGCAAACAGCCCCACGTCGTAGCCAGCGTCGTGGAGTTCGCGTGCGACCGCCTCGCCGATCTTCGGTCCGACACCCGCGATCACTGCGGTTCCTGTCATGTGAAGAGCCAGTGCCGACGGGCCCAAAAGCGCTCGCTGAAGCGCGGTTTGGTAGTACAGGTGTCAGGTTGGTGCCGTCACCACGAGAGGTCGGACGCGTTCTGCTCGACCAGGTCGGCGAACGCGTCGGCCTCGCGGGCGTGCTGGACCGCCTGGTCCGCGTCGTCGCGCATCCGTCGCTTCAGCACCGGCAGCGCGGCGGGGTCGTTCGCGGCGATCTCCGCTGCCACCGCCGCCGGCTCGTCGACCACGCGCGAGACGAGCCCCATCCGCAGGGCCTCGTCGGCGTCGACCGTCCGACCCGACAGCGCGAGGTCCATCGCCTCGCCCTCGCCGACGACCCGCGGGAGCCGAGCCGTCCCGCCCCACGCCCCGAACAGCCCGAGGGAGACGCCCGTCTCGGCGAACGTCGCTCGCGGCGTGGCGACCCGGACGTCGCAGGCGAGCGCCAGCTCCACGCCGCCGCCCCGTGCCGGCCCGTCGATGCCCGCGACGACCACCGCCTCGGCCTCCTCGATGGCGGTCGCGACGGACTGGCCCAGCCGTGCGAACTCGCGCGCCCCCTCGCGGTCGAGTCCCGCGACGACCGCCAGGTCGGCTCCCGCAGAGAACGCGTCGCCAGCGCCGGTGAGCAGCACTACCGGCGTCTCCGCCCCGGTCACCGCCGACCGCAACGCTCGCAGTCCCGCCTCGGTGAACGCGTTCCGGCGGGTCGGTCGCGAGAGCATCACCCGGGTCACCCCGCCGTCGACTGCCGTCTCGATCATACCTTGGCGAGTCTTCGCTTTCCAAAGGTCTTTGCCTTTCCCCCCGCTAGTCGACGGCAATGGACGAGGCCGCAACGTGCAGGCGCGCCGCCCAGGAGGCGCTCGCTGACATCTACCCCGACCGGCTCCGCGATGACATCGCGACCCGCCTGGCAGCCGCGCCGATGGCCCCCGGCGTGGTGACGCTCCGCTGCGCCCGCGCCTGCGACGACGACGTCGACGTCGAGAGCGTCGTCGACCGGGCCGCCGGCGTGCAGCTCGTCTACGACGGCCTCCGGCTCACTCGCTCGCTCGCCCACGACGAGCCCTGGACCCACGACGACGACCACACGCAGGCCAACCTCGACTCGCTGGCCGCCACGGTGCTCGTCTCCCGCGGCTTCTACCTACTCGCGCGGACCGACGCCGCCGTCACGGCCGTCGACACCGTCCGCGACTTCGGCCGCGACCAGACCGACCGCCGGCAGCCCGACGCCGACACGACCGCCCTCGACGCCAGCCTCGAACGCGACGTGTTCGAACTCGCCGCCGTCGCCGGCACCACCGCCGTCGGTGCCACCCCCACCACAGAGCTGTTCGCCCAGCTCACCGGCCTCGTGCCCACGGACGGGAGCGAGCCGCTGCCAGCGGTCGACGCACTCCCCGCCGCGACCGACCTCAACGTCGGCGCGACGGCCAACGAGACCGCCAGCAGGGCCGACGACCACGTCCGCCAGTCGGCGACGGATTCGTAGGCCAGAATCGAAACCCATTAAAACTACACCGGGCAACGATAGGATGCACTTCGGTGCCTGGGTAGCTTAGCGGTAAAGCGCGTCCTTGGTAAGGACGAGAGCGCGGGTTCAAATCCCGCCTCAGGCTTGCTTCTTCCCCGAGTCGGTTTGGTTCCTCGTGCCGGTATCCGTAGGGTTATCGGAGTCGCCACACCCGAAGTGTTTTCACAGTTAGGGCCACGAAATAAACTGTGGCAGCGACCTACGTGCGACGGACTGCGATAACCAGACTGTCGGTCACGCGAGAGCAGCGCATAACGCTGGAGGAGACGATTGCCGAGTGGAAGCGTGGCTGTCAGCTCGCGACCGAGATGGCCTGGAACCGATGCCACACGAAGCAGGATGTGCAACCGCTGGCGTACGACGCTGTTCGCGAGAAGACACGTCTCGGGAGCCAGCACGCCGTGCTGGCGACCCACCAGGCAGCAGACGCGATCACCGGCTGTGTCGAACGACAGCGCACGGGGAAGAAGACCAGCAAACCTCGCTTCACCGCACCGACGGTGACCTACGACGCACGGACGATGACCCTGTTCGACGACGGGACGGTGTCGCTGGCGACGGTCGAGGACCGTGTCCGGTGTCCGCTCGTGCTTCCGGACGACGGGGACGGCTACCAGTGGCAGTTCCTCGATACCGACGAATGGGAGTTGACCGAGAGCACCCTCAAGGCGCGTGACGGCGCGTACTTCCTGCATCTCGGGTTCCGACGGCCGAATACCGGGCAAACGACCGCCGAGGACGGGACGGTCCTCGGGGTCGACCTCGGTATCGAGAACCTCGCCGTCACGAGCACCGCCTGCTTCGTGAACGGCCGCGAACTCACCCATCGGCTCTGTGAGTTCGAGCGGACACGCGCCGGACTCCAGCAGGCCGGCACGCGGAGCGCCCACCGGACACTCGACCGTGCGAGCGGACGCCAGCTCCGGTACGTCCGGGACGTGCTCCACAACGCAGCGAACGAAATCGTCGGAGAGGCACGGCGGTACGACTGCGACGTCATCGCTCTCGAAGACCTCACGGAGATTCGAACCCAGACCCGTGCGGCGTGGGGACACCGCTGGGCGTTCCGAACGCTCTCCGAGTACGTCGCCTACAAGGCGGAGGCGGTCGGCATCGCGGTCGAACGGGTCGAACCAGCGAACACGTCACGACGCTGTGTCGAGTGCGGGTTCACGGCCGCCGAGAACCGGCGTTCGCGCGACGAGTTCCGCTGCCAGGAGTGTGGCGCGGCAGCGAACGCGGACTACAACGCAGCGAAGAACATCGGTATGCGGTACGTCCGCAGGGGCCACCAGTCGTCCCGGCGGACGGGCGACGGTCGACTCGCCCTGAAGTCCGGAACTGTGACGCCGAACGGCGGATTCACCGCCTACCCCGACGGGTTCGAGGCCGAGTTCACGGACGAGTCCGCCCCATCGGAAGCGAAGTTGTAGACTGAGCGAAGCGGGGGTGGACAGTCGATATCCCGGCCTAGGCTTTTCTCGCGAGACACCCAATGGGAAGCGACAGCTCGTTCCGATAGAGCGTCCACCCCGACGAGGACTCCGTCACAGCACCGACCAATCACACTTCCAATCTGTCACGAACCATCAGAAAAATTCTTTGCGAACCGCGAACATAGAACTATCTGCATTCGAGGTGACCAGCAATGGCACTGCCCAGGAGTACACCGAACTCGTGGATGCAGAGCCTCGATTTCCCGAGCCAGCTGTTCCGAACCGGTCGTGACGACTACGAACTGTACGAGGAAGAGGACGAGTTCGTCCTGCGCGTCGAGCTCCCCGGGTTCGACCCCGAGGAGATCACCGTCGCGTGGGACGAGGGCGTCCTGAATATCGCGGCCGAGCAGGCGGACGAAGCCCGGAACCAGCGCAAGACGTACCACCGCCGGTTCCGGTTCCCGAAGGCCGTCGCGGACGACGACATCACGGCCGAGTACCACAACGGAATCCTCGAAGTGACGCTGCCGGTCGTCGCGGACGCGACCGCGACCGGCAAGCAGATTCCGGTCGAGAGCTGACCGGAGCCGCACCGTCCGGGGCCTCGACGGGGAGGTACGGGCTCCGGACCTCATTCTCGTCGCGATTACGCGTCGGAGTCAGACCCGGGTGGCTCCCCGTCGTCGTCGAGGAAGCCGTGGTACTGACAGACGTACTCGTCGCGGATGAGCTGTTCGTCGACGACCTTGAGTCCGAGCTCGTCGAGTTCCTGTGCGATCCGGTTGAGGTCGTCGTGGTCCGTCCCGATGGCGTTGACGTAGACGTTCCGCTCGCCGGTCATGATCTCGCGGACTGCGGTCACGCCGTCGACCTCCCGGGCGCGGTTCGCGAGCCTGTCGCGGTCGGGGACCGGCGCGGTGCAGATTATCTTCGTGTAGAGCGGGTAGCCGGCGAGGTCGTAGTCGATGTCGACGTGGTAGCCCCGGATGACGCCGCTCTTCTCCAGTGCGTTGAGGCGGGTCCGGACGGTGCTGGGCGAGATGTCGAGCTGCTCGGCGATGTCGCTCGACGAGGTGTGCCTGGCGTCCTGCTGGAGGTGGTAGAGGATGCGTCTGTCGACAGTGTCGAGTGTTCCGTCTTTCATCTACTGTCTGTGTCCTCGGCCAGCCAGGTATTCATTGTTTGGCTCCGGCCGCGGCCCCGTGAACGAGGCGTGACCGGGCAACGCCAGTTAGAAGACAGTAATGGATATTTATTCGGCTTTGTTTGACGGTTCGTCAAATAAATCGGCTAGTTTATGCTGTTCCGTCTCCGACAGTGGTGTACGCAGTCAGGTGTGGCCGCACGGACTCCGTCCGGCCAGCACCGAGATTGACCATGAGATATGCCTCGAACACACGCGGCCGAGACGAGCCATCGACAGCCAGTGCCGACGAGGCCTGGTACGTCCTCGGCGGCGGTCACGTCGGAGAACAGATCGCCAGATACCTCGGGGAAGCAGGCCACACCGCCAGCTTCGTCGACGACACCCACGAGTCGTCGGTGGTTCCGTCCCACAGCGTCGACCCCACCGACGTCAGGGCGCTCACCGAGACCGGCATCGGGCCCGGCTCGACGGTCGTGGTGACGACCGACGACGACGGGAGGAACCTGCTCGTGGCACAGCTCGTCCGGGTCCACCTGGAGCCGGACCGGATCGTCGTCCTGGCGAACAGTCCCGAAACGGTCCGTCTGCTCGAGGACGCGGGCCACGAGTCGATCTGTGCGACGACCGCCCTCTCGGTCAGCGTCACGGAGGCGTTATGAAGGAACTCGAACGGGACCTCGGGCTGCCGTCCGTCCTCGCCATCAGCATCGGCGCGATGATCGGGAGCGGCATCTTCATCCTCCCGGCGCTGGCACTGGGCATCGCGGGCCCGCTCGTCATCGTCGCCTACCTCCTGGCCGGAATCCTCGTCGTTCCCGCGGCGCTCTCGAAGTCGGAGATGGCGACGGCGATGCCGGAGGCCGGCGGGACGTACATCTACATCGAGCGTGGGATGGGCCCGCTGCTCGGCACGATCGCGGGCGTGGGAACGTGGTTCTCGCTCTCGTTCAAGGGAGCCCTCGCGCTCGTTGGCGGGGTGCCCTACCTGCTGTTGCTGTTCGACCTGCCGCTGAAGCCCGTCGCGCTCGGGCTCGCCTCGCTCCTGATCCTGGTGAACGTCGTCGGCGCGAAGCAGACCGGACAGCTCCAGCTCGGCATCGTCGTCGTGATGCTCGCCGCACTCGGCTGGTTCGCCGCCGGAAGCGCGCCCGCCGTCCAGTCGGCGAACTACGCGAACTTCTTCGACGCGGGCGTCGGCGGGCTCCTCGCCGCGACCGGGCTGGTGTTCGTCTCCTACGCGGGCGTGACGAAGGTCGCGAGCGTCGCCGAGGAGGTCGAGGACCCGGGCCGGAACATCCCGCTGGGCATCCTCGGGTCGCTCGCGTTCACGACCGTCCTGTACGTCGCCATCGTCGCCGTGCTGGTGGGGGTGACCGACCCCGGCAGCGTCGCCGGGTCGCTCACGCCCGTCGCGGTCGCGGCGGAGCAGACGCTCGGGCCCGCCGGCGTGTTCGCCGTCATCCTCGCCGCCATCCTCGCACTCATCTCGACCGCGAACGCGGGTATCCTCTCCTCGTCGCGCTACCCGTTCGCGATGAGCCGGGACAAACTCGCACCGCCGTCGCTCTCGTCCATCAGCGAGCGGTTCGGAACGCCCGTGACCTCCATCACCCTCACCGGAGCGGTGCTCCTCGTGCTCATCGCGTTCGTGCCGATCCTGGAGATCGCAAAGCTCGCGAGCGCGTTCCAGATACTCGTGTTCGCGCTCATCAACCTCGCCGTCATCGCCTTCCGTGAGGGGGAGGCGACGTACGAACCCGAGTTCACCTCGCCGCTGTACCCCTGGGTACAGATCTTCGGAGTCGTCGCCGGCGTCGCCCTGCTGACCCAGATGGGGACGGTCGCGCTCGTCGGGGCCGTCGTCATCACGGTCGCGAGCATCGGCTGGTACCTCCTCTACGTCCGACCGCGGGTCGACCGGGAGGGGACCGCGAAGGACGCCATCCGTCGGCAGGTCAGTCGCTCCGCACTGACCGACGTCGCGGACGGCCCGTCCGAGCCGACCCACGAGGTGCTCGTCGCCCTCACGAAGGACATCGGTGCAGACCGGGAGCGCTCGCTGGTCGCGCTCGCTGCCGACCTCGTCCGTCCACACGACGGGCGAGTGGTCGCGGTCCGCTTCGAGGAGGTCCCGGACCAGGCCCCGCTGACCGAGGAGATGACCGTGCAGTCCTCGTCGGACCTCTCGTTCGAGACGCGGGTCACGGAGCTCGCGGGCGAGTTCGGTGTGGACATCGAGGCCGACGAGGTCGTCAGCCACGACACGAAACACGCCATCGTCAACGTCGCCGCCGACCGCGGGGTCGACACGGTGCTCGCCGAGCACGAGCCGCTCCGGCTCCGCTCCCGGCTGTTCGGCGACCCCATCGACTGGGTCGTCCGCAACGCGCCGTGTGACGTGCTGCTCGTCGACAACCTCGGGTACGACCGCCCCCAGCACGTCGTCCTCGCGGGCGTCGGCCCGTACGACCCCCTCGCCGTCTCGGTCGCGGAGACCGTCGCCAGGGCCAACGACGGCCGTATCTCGCTCTGGTACCCCGTCGACAGCGACACCCCCGAGCAGTACCGGGCCACCGTCGGGGCGTACCAGTCCGACCTGTCGTCGCTCCTCTCCGTGCCGGTCGAGTCGACACCCGTCCGCACCGACGGTGGCCGCGAATCGCGCCCGGACGTGGTCGTCCGTCGCGGTGCCGACCACCGGCTCCGGAGCGTGCTGTTCGACGACCGTCCGGCGTTCCCGAGCCCGCAGTGTACGACCGTCACCGTCTACCCCACGCAGTCCGGGCGGCCCGGGCTCCTGCGCCGCCTGCTCGAACGGCTGGTGTACTGAGCCGGCACGGGTCGTCGACCGCACGCCAAAGATTGATGACTGGACGCGGAGCAGACGACGACATGGACGAAGTCGCCCGAACACGGTCCATCTACGAGTCCAACAGCGACGCCTTCGTCGAGAAGTACCGACGCGAGTCCATCGCCGAGCGGTTCGGCGAGCCCTTCTTCGACGCGCTCGACGGCCGGCGAATCCTCGACGTGGGCTGCGGTCCCGGCTCGGATGCGGAGACGTTCGCCGACCGCGGCGACGACGTGACCGGGCTGGACGTGACGCCGTCGTTCCTCGAAAGCGCCCGTACGAACGTCCCCGACGCCCGGTTCGCGCTGGGCGACATGCGCCACCTCCCGTTCGCCGACGACAGTTTCGACGGTGTCTGGGCCTGCGCGTCGCTGCTGCACGTGCCACGCGAGGACATGCCGGCGACGCTCGCGGAGTTCGCGCGGGTGCTCGACGACGGCGGGACCCTGTACTGCTCGCTGAAGCGCGGCGACGAGAGCGGCTTCGACGGGGACGGCCGGTTCTTCGAGCGCCACACGGCGGACGCGGTGCGCGAACTGCTGGTCGACGCCGGCTTCGACCCGACCCACGTCGAGACGGCCGACGCCGAGGAGGTCGCGAGCCAGGACGGCTGGGTGCAGGTGGTCGCTCGGGTGGCGTAGCGACGGGCGGACGCCTTTTGTCCGGCCGGTCCGAACGACGGGTGAATGCGCAGGTCCTCGTTGCTCGTCGTCGTCACACTCGCGATAGTCGCGCTGGCAGGCTGCACCGCGCTCGGTGCACAGGAGGCCGACCCGCCGGCGGGGGACGACTCGCTCGCGGCGGACCCCACCGTCACCGACCCGACGACGGACGTGCAGGGCTGGGAACGGGGCTACTGGCACAACGAGTCACTGGACGTCGACCCCGAGGACGGCCTGACCGAGGCCGAGCTGCAGGCGCTCGTCTCCCGCGCGATGGCCCGCGTCGAGGTCGTCAGGGACGTGGAGTTCGACGAGCCCGTCGACGTCGAGCTCATCAACCGCTCCGAGTACAGCGCGGGCGGCGGTGGCGACGGGTCGACGACGGCTGCCCAGCGCGCCGCCGCGGCCGAACGCGCTGCCGAGTTCGAGGCGCTGTTCGTCGTCGGCGAGACGACCGACGCGGGCGAGGCCGAGGAGGCGACCCGCGAGGCGTCCGTCCAGGGCTACTACGACACCCAGCAGGACCGCATCGTCGTCGTCTCGAACTCGGACTCGCCCAGACTGGCCGAGCTGACGCTTGGCCACGAACTCGTCCACGCCTACCAGTTCCGTGGGCCGCTCCGGCAGACCCGCATCCCCCAGAACATCTCGCAGGACGGCATCGTCGCGCTCCGGGCGCTCATCGAGGGCGACGCGAACTTCGCCGAGCGCCGGTACGAGGCGCGCTGTGGCGAGGAGTGGGACTGCCTGCGTCGAAGCGACTGGGCCGACGAGAGCAGCAGCGATTCGGACGGTGGCGACGGGGGCTCCGGTGGCGGCGGGGGCGGCGACGCAGCCGCCGGCAGCGCGGGTCCGAACGTGGGTATCTACCTCCAGTCGTACTTCCCGTACGCCGCGGGTGAGTCGATGGTCGCCGGGGTGTACGAGCGCGGGGGCTGGGACGGCGTCGCCGAACTCTACCAGGAACCGCCGCTGTCGAGCGAGCAGGTCATCCACTGGGACTCGGATCCGGAGGAGGCCGAGTCAGTCTCGGTCCCCGACCGCAGCAGCGACGACTGGGAGCGCGTGACCGCCGGCGAGCCGGCGGGCCGGACCCTCGGCGAGGCGAGCCTCGCGACGATGTTCGCCTACACGCTGTACGACGACCGGGAGGGGAGTCTCGTCGAGCGGGACGCGTTCCTCCGGCAGGACGGCCCGGGGCCACGGCTCACCTACGACCTCGCCCCGAGCGCCGGCTGGGGCGGCGACCGCCTGTACGCCTACCGCAACGGCGACGAGTCGGGCTACGTCTGGCGCATCGAGTGGGACTCCAGCGCCGAGGCTCGCGAGTTCGCGAGCGCGTATCGGGACCTCCTCGAGTACCACGGCGCAGGCCAGCGCGACGACGGCCGCTGGGTCGTTCCGGACGGTGAATTCGCCGATGCCTTCTCGGTCCGCGTCTCCGGCGAGACGGTGACCATCGTCAACGGGCCGGACCGGTCGGCGCTGTCGGAGGTGCATCCGGAGAACAGCCGGGTGACCGCAGCCGACGTCTCGCCCGCTCAGGGCGCGATCAACTCGACGGCGTGCGGAACCTCGCCGCCGAGCATCGCGTCGAGCTGCTCCTGACAGGACGTGCCGCTCGCGGCGACGACCGGCTCGTCGGCGAACTGGTCGGCGAGCTCCTCGCCGACGTCCATGCTCAGCTCGTAGTAGGTCTCCTTGTAGCCGAAGCTGCCGGCCATCCCGCAGCACTCCACGTCGGAGGTTCGGACCGTCGCGCCGCACGCTTCCAGCACGGCAACGGTGTACGGTTCGAGGTCGAGCGTGCGACCCTGGCAGTGGCTGTGGTAGGCGACGGCCTCCGGCGGGCTCCCGAGCGCGTCGGGCGAGCCACCGTTCTCCAGCAGGCCGTACACGTACTCCATGACCTCGTAGCTCGCGTCGGCCAGCCGGTCTGCGGATTTCGGGGTCAGGAGTCGCCCGTACTCCCGCTCGAACATCGCGAGCGCGGAGGGTTCGACGACCACCACGTCGCGCCCGGCGTCGATGTGTTCGGCCAGCCCGGCGTAGACGTGGTGGGCGTGGTCCTCCGCGGTGGAGATCATCCCCTGCGAGAGCGGCGCGCGCCCCGAGGACCGGACGCGGGGCACGTGGACGCGCACGTCCAGTGCCTCCAGCGCCCGGACCGCCGCCTTCCCGCGGTCGACCAGCACGTAGTTGGTGTACGCGTCGGGGTAGAGCACCGCCTCGCGCTCGGCGTCGTCGCTGGCGACTCGCGGCCCCCGTCCGTCGAACCAGTCGACCAACGTCTCCCGCTGGAACTTCGGTAAGTCTCGCCGACGGTCGACGCCGGCGAACCGTTCCATCCCGGCCCGGACCGGCCCGGCGTCGGCGAGCCAGTTCGAGACGGGGGCGGTCGCGCTGCCGAGCTTCGCGAGCCGCTCGAAGTTGCCGAACAGGCGCTTGTCCAGCGCGAGCCCGGACGGCTCCTCGTCCGGCGTCAGCCCGGAGACGAGGTGGTCGAACGTGTCCGGGTCGGCGTCTCGGTTCAGCCGGTCGCGGACGACCGTGTTGATCCACGGGATGTCGATCTTGACGGGGCAGGCGTCGACGCAGCGCGAGCAGCCGGTGCAGAGGTCGTTGAACTCGGCGGCGCTGTCCATGCCGTGGACGCCGGCCTCCCAGCCGGTCGCGATGCCGCCGGAGTACGTCTCGCCGCCGAAGCCGTGGCCGCCGACGGCCTGGAAGTTCGCACACGAGTTCGAGCACGCGCCACACCGGATGCAGTACAGCGTCTCCCGCAACTGGTCGTCCTCGCGCATCTCGGTGCGGCCGTTGTCGACGAGCACGAGGTGGAACTCCCGGTCGGGGTTCGGGTCGTCGGTCCTCGCGGTCGCCCCGGACGCGGCGGTCGAATCGCCGAACTCGATGGGCTCGTCCGACTCGAAGTCCAGCGTCGGCGAGGCCGTCGGTGGCGTGAACAGCGAGACGTACCGCGAGATGTCCTGCCCGGTCGCCGCCTTCGAGATGAGGTCGACGAACGGGCCGAAGTCGTCGACCGAGGGCAGTATCTTCTCGATGCCGGTGACGGCGACGTGCGTATCGGGCGTCACCGCGCACTTCCGGGCGTTGCCCTCGTTGGTCACGAGCGCCATCGAGCCCGACTCCGCGAAGACGAAGTTCGCGCCGGTCACACCCACGTCGGCCTCCCGGATGCGCTCGCCGAGGTAGTCCCGGGCGAACCGGGTCATCTCCTCGGCCGTCTCCAGCGGCTCGTCGGGCTCGAACACGTCGTTCAGCAGGTCGGCGATCTGTTCTCTGGACTTGTGCAGCGCCGGGCCGACGATGTGACTCGGCGTCTCGTCGGCCAGCTGTATCACGAACTCGCCCAGGTCCGTCTCGTAGGTGTCCACGCCGGCGGCCGCGAGCGCGTCGTTCAGGTCCAGCTCCTCCGTCGTCATCGACTTCGACTTCACGAGCGTCTCCGCACCCTGCTCCGCGCAGAGCTCGGTGACGTAGCGGTTCGCGTCGGCCGCGTCGTCGGCGACGTAGACGGTGCCGCCGTTTTCCTCGACCGACTCCCGCAGCCGCTCGATCAGGTCCGGCAGGTCCGCGATGGCGGCCTCCTTGATCGCGCGGGCCTCGTCGCGGGCGCTATCCCACGACTCGAACCGTTCGGCCGCATCGTAGCGGTCGCGGTTCTTCGAGCTGACCTTCGGACCGATGAGCGGCCCCTCCGTGTCGAGCAGATGCCGGATGTGAGCTGCCTTCCGCTTGCGTTCCGAACTCACTCGTCGCTCACCTCCTCGACGAGCACGACGTGGACCTCGTTCGGGCCGTGGACGCCCTCCACGAGCCCACCCATGTCCGCCGTCGCGGACGCTCCCGTCGCGAGCACGTGCGAGCCGCGACCGGCGGCGACCTCGTCGGCCAGCCAGTCGACCGCGTCGCGGCCGGTCGCCACGACATCCTCGGCTGCGAGGACGGCCACGTGTCGCTCCGGGTAGAGGCTCACGGGTTCGTCACCGCCCGCACTCGACCGTATCAGGACGCTCCCGTACTCGGCGATGCCGAGTCTGGCGGGCGTGACGCCCGTCGCCGCGTCCTGTAGCTCGCTCGGCGTGAACGTCGTCGCGACCGACTCGGGCAGGGCGGCGTCGACGTGCAGCGGCACACCGACCGCCGGGTCGTCGACCGCGTCGGCCAGTGTCGCCGGCAGGTCGTCGAGCGTCGTCTGGTCGTGCGAGACGCCGAGGTCGGCGAGCGCGTCCAGAAAGTCGTCGGTGACTGTCACTGTCCGATGCAACGTCACACACCGAGGTATCGTTGACGGAACTCCGCGTCCTCGCGGATGCGTTGGCTCGTCACCTCGTCGACGATGCGACCCTCGTCGAGCACGTAGTGCCGGTCCGCGATGGCGAGTGCGGCCGCGACGTTCTGCTCGACGAAGAACACCGTGATGCCCTGCTCGGCGTTGATGTCCGCGACGATGTCCTCGATGCGCCGGACGATGTACGGCGCGAGCCCCTCGAACGGCTCGTCGAGCAGCATCAGGTCCGGGTTCGCCGCGAGCGCGCGGGCGATGGCGAGCATCTGCTGTTCGCCGCCGCTCATGTTGCGGGCCTCCTTTCTGCGCATGTCGTCCAGCTCCGGGAAGAACGCGAGCGCCTCGTCCAGCCCGAGCGGGTTCTCGGCGTGGTTGATGGCGAGCCGGACGTTCTCCACGACCGAGAGCCGTGGGAAGCAGCGCCGCTTCTCGGGGACGATTGCGATGCCGGCGTTCGCCCGCCGGTGCGACGGCCACCCGACGATGGACTCGCCGCGGTAGCGAACGTCGCCGCCGAGTACGGCGGGCTCGTCCGCCCCCATGATTGCGTGCATCGTCGTCGTCTTCCCCGCGCCGTTGCGGCCGAGCAGGGAGACGAGCTCGCCCTCGTCGATGGCGAGGTCCACGTCGAACAGCACCTGCCCGGTCTCGTAGCCGGCTTCGAGGCCGTCGATTTCGAGCAGCGGGGTGGTCGGTTCCGTCGTGTCCGTTGCCGTGCTGGCGTCCCAGTCAGAGCTCATAGTTCCTCCCGCATACCGCCGAGGTACGCGTCCTGTACCGCGTCGTTCGCCTGTATCTCCTCGGGCGGCCCGGTCGCGATGACCGAGCCGCGGTTCAGCACCGAGATGCGGTCCGAGATGGAGAGCACGACGTCCATGTCGTGCTCGATGAGGACGACCGTCAGCCCGAGCTCGTCCCGTATCTCCTCGATGAGGGTCGCCGTCGCCGTCGTCGCGCCGGGACTCATCCCCGACGTGGGCTCGTCGAGCAGCAGCACCTCGGGGTCGGTCGCCAGCGCCATCGCGATGCCGAGGCGGCGCTGGTTGCCGTGGGGGAGGTTCTTCGCGAGCGTCGTCGGCGGGGCGTCGAGCCCGACCGTGTCGAGCAGTTCGAGTGCTCGCTCCCTGCCCACGGACCGATGGTCACGGAACAGGTCGAAGCTGAACGCGCCGCGCTGGGTCGTCTGGACGACCACGCGGACGTTCTCCAGTACCGTCTGGTCCTCGAACAGCTCGTTCGACTGGAACGACCGCGCCAGTCCGAGGTGCGGTCGCTCGTGCTCGGCGCGGTCGGTGACGTCCGCGCCGTCGAGGAACACCCGTCCGTCGGTCGGCGGGAGCGTCCCCATGATGGTGTTGAACAGCGTCGTCTTGCCCGCGCCGTTCGGGCCGATGATGGCCCGGAGCTCGCCGCGCTCGACGCCGAGCGAGACGTGGTCGACCGCCGTGACCTCGCCGAACGTCCGGTGCAGCTCGTCGGTCGCCAGCACGGCGTCGGTCGGGTCGACGGCGGGGTCCGGCGACGGCACCGCGTCGGCCTCGTGGCCGGCGTCCGTCGCTCCCACGTCGTCGGTAGCCTCGCCGGATGCGTCGGCGGTGTCGCTCATTCTGCCACCCCCTTGAGCCGACCGTAGAGGCCGCGCATCCAGTCACGCAGGTAGCCCCAGATGCCCTCCAGCGGGGCCACCACGACGATGACGACGAACAGCGCGCCGAGGAAGAAGTGCCAGTGCGTCAGCACCCCCGAGAGGTCGACGCTCGCGAACCCGAGGTGCAGCACCTCGAACTCGTTGAGGAACTCCTCGGCGAACTGCCAGACGAACACGCCCGCGATGGGGCCGAAGAAGTACCGGACTCCGCCGAGGACGGCCATCAGCACGGTGTCGCCGCTGGTGATGACGCTGAGGGTCTCCTGTGACGCGCCGTACCGGTCGACCATCAGCACCGACCCGGCGAGCGCCGAGAACGCGGCGCTGATGGTGAACGCCTGCACCTTGTACCGGGTCGTGTCGATACCCATCGCCCGTGCGAGGTCGCCGTTCTCGCGGATGGCGATGAGCGACCGCCCGAACGGCGAGCGAACGATCTGCCAGAGCGCGAGCATCGCGACGAGGAACACCACCGAGACGAACCAGTACCAGTCGACCTCGAGGCCCCCGAAGACGACGACGAGTTGGCCCCGGGTCGACTCGATCCACGACGGCAGCACGTTCTGCGTGACGCCGTTCGAGCCGCCGGTGAGGTTCAGCGGGTTCCGGTTCGCGGTGAACTCCACGGCCTGTGCGACCGCCAGCGTGAGGAAGGCGAAGTAGATCTCGCCCTTCTCGACGGTGAGCCGCCCGAGCAGGTAGCCGACCGTCGCCGCGACGCCGATGCCGATGGCGGCGGCGACCGGGAACGGCAGTTCGGGCGCGCCGGCCCGGCCGGAGACGCCGATGGCCGCGGCGTACATCCCGAAGCCGAGGAACATCGCATGCCCGAACGAGAGCAGCCCCGCGTAGCCGAAGAGCAGGTTGAACGCCGCGACGAACACCATCCAGATGAGGATGGTCGCCGCGACGGCCTCGTAGCCCAGCAACAGCGGGTGCGAGATGACCGGGCGCAACAGCAGGACGACCAGGACGAGCCCGAGCGGCACCCGGTAGCGCCAGAACAGCGCCCGGGCGCGGTCCAGCGTCTCGGTCGACCCGCCGCCGGTCGCCGTCTCGCCGCTCATTCGAGGAACCCCTCCTCGCCGAACAGCCCCCGTGGCCGGTACAGCAGGATGAGTATCATCACGAGGTACGGGACGAGGTCCCGGATCTGGAGCGCCAGCCACGGCTGGTTCGTCACCTCCGCGAGCGCGGTGAGCACGACCGGCGTGAGGTACGCCGACACGCCGATGAGGATGCCGCTCACCACGCTCCCGAACAGGCTCCCGATACCCCCGACCACGACGACCACGAACGCGAGGATGACGAACGTCTCGCCCATCGTCGTCCGCATGCCCGTCTCGGCGGAGTACAGCACGCCGGCGAAGCCGGCCAGCGCCGCCCCGAGGAAGAACATCGCGGTGAAGCGAACCGGGAGGTTCACCCCGACGAACTCGGTCATCTCGCCGTCCTGGACCCCGGCCCTGACCGTGAGCCCGAAGTCGGTCCGCGAGATGAGCAGGTACACCGCGACGATGGTGACGACCGCCACGCCGACCAGGAACAGCCGGTAGGTCGGCACCGTCGTCACGCCGAGGTCCGTCCCGCGCGTGAGCACCGCCGGTCGGGAGATCTCGAGCGGGGCGGTCCCCCAGTACGCACGGATGACCTCCTCGATCATCATCGTCAGGCCGAACGTCGCGAGCAGGCTGACGATGGGGTCCGAGCCGTAGAGGTATCGCAGCACGGTGATCTCCAGGACGACGCCGACCACGCCGACGATGAGCGGTGCGAGTATCAGCGCCGCCCAGAACGGCAGGCCGAGCGTGACGACGACCGAGTACGAGAGGTACGCCCCCAGCATGAAGAACGCGCCGTGGGCGAAGTTGACGATACCCATCAGGCCGAGGATGAGCGAGAGCCCGAGCGTGACGAGCACGAGCACCATCCCGTACACGAGGCCGCCGATGGCCTGGTCGATGAACAGCCCCGGCTCGACCGCGAACGTGACCGCAAGCAGGACGATGGTGAGGACCGCGGCGGCCCACCAGGCTGGCGAGACCGTCGCGAGGTCCTCACGGGTGAGTTCCGTCGTGCTCATCGATCACATCGAACAGCCGGTCTCGGACACCGGGCGCGCCACGTCGTCGCCGTCGAACGTGTTCACGACCTGGAACCACCGCTTGTAGGGGTCCTCGGACATCTCCTCGACCGGCAGCGCCTCCACGGTGTAGGTGGGCTGGATGAGCTGGTGGTCGCCCTCGCGCCAGTACATCCCGCTGTCGCCGCCCTTGATGTCGGCGGCCACGGACGTCACCTCGTGGCCCTCCAGAGCCCCGCGCATGTCGTCGGCGTTGGTCGAGTCCGCCCGCACGGCCGCGCGCACCGCCTGGTCCATCGAGAGGTACCCGAGGAAGTGCCGGACGTACGGGTCCGTGTCCGAGTACTCCGCGACCCGCTCGCAGAAGTCGACGCTCGCGTCGGTGTCGACCGCCGGCCCCCAGACCTGCCCCGCCGAGTCGAGGATTCCGGCCGACTCACGGTCCAGTCCCCAGAAGACGGCGTCCTCGAGCTGGTGCATCGCGAGCGTGTAGTTCCCCTGCATGCCCTGTGAGACCAGCTGGTTCGTCGCCTTCCGCAGGTCCAGTCCGGCGATGAGCATCCCGATGCCCTCCGCGCCGGAGTTGTCCGCCTCGTTCAGGTACGGCGAGTAGTCGTCCGCCGGGAACGGCGTCGCCGACCGCCCGACGACCTCCTTGCCCTGCTCCTCGAGGATGCGGGTCACCGCCGACTGTGCGGTCTGGCCCCACGCGTAGTCCGAGTAGAGCAGGTACCAGCTGTCCGCGCTCTCGGCCATCTCCGCGCCGATGCTCGCCGCGAGCATGGAGTTCGACGCCGTTGGACGGAACGAGTACGGCCCGCACGCCTCGCCGGTCAGGCCGTCCCCGTGTGCCCCCGTCGGCATGTAGATGACCTCGTTCTCGTTCGCCCAGGAGGCCATCGCCTGCGCGGCGCTCGACGAGACAGCCCCCATCGTGAAGTCCGCCTCGGCCTCGGTGACCATCCGCTGGAGCTGGCTCACGCCCGTCTGCGGGTCGAGCTGCGTGTCGCCCTCTTCGACCGTGATGCTGACGTCGAGTTCCTCCTCCAGGTCCTCGGCCGCGAGCATCGCCCCGTCCAGAGCTGACTGGCCGAACACCGCGAACGGCCCCGACAGCGACGTTGCGTAGCCGACCGTCAGCTCGTTGGCCCCGCCCTCGCCACCACCGCCGCCGAGACAGCCCGCGAGTCCACCGATACCTGCCGCGCCAGCCGCGCGGAGTACCGTGCGCCTGTCCACCGTTTCCCGAGTGTTGTTGCCACTCATGAACTGGACTAACAATCGACCATAAATAAACCTACGTAGTGAAATCGAGTGTGGACGGCGGGTTCAGCCTGTCAGACCGGTGGGTTCAAGCCACTCGAACGAACGGCCGTCACGACCGTCACGTCGAAAGGGGACCGACGGGGGCCACTGAACGACGCCGCATCGCCCGGCCGTCCCGGGACTATCTTTTTTACCCCCCGCTCGCGTAGCGTCCCCCATGAAGTTCGTTATCGTGGGATACGGTCGCGTCGGAACGAGAACCTGCCGCATCCTCAGCGAGGAGGGCCACGACGTCGTCGTGGTCGACAACGACCCTGACCGCGTGGCCCGCGCGCGCAACGACGGCTTCACCGTCGTCGAGGGTGACGCCGAGAACGAGGACGTACTCCAGGAGGCCGGCATCGCCGACGCCGACGCCATCGCCGCGCTCACGCCCGACCTGAACGCGAACTTCACCGCCTGCATGATCGGGAAGCACAACGGCGCGCGGACCGTCCTCCGCATCGACGAGGACTACCGCGAGGACATCTACGAGAAGTACGCCAGCGACGTCGACGAGGTCATCTACCCCGAGCGGCTGGGTGCCGCCGGCGCGAAGACCGCGATGCTCGGCGGCGACTTCAACGTCCTCGCCGACGTGACCGAGAACCTGCAGTTCTCCGTCTTCGAGATTCCCGAAGATTCGAAGCTCGTCGGCAAGCGCGTCGTCGAGGTCGACCTGCCCGAGCAGGCGCGCGTCTACGCCCACGGGCCGAGCGACGGCCCGCTCACGATTCCGCTCCCCTCGACGTCGATCGACGCGGGCGACCGACTCGCCGTCGTCGTCGAACAGACGGGTGTCGACTCGGTACGGCAGGCACTCACCGCGGCCTGAGGTCGTGTCGGCGGAAAGGGGGGGAAGAGACAGCTACCGGGCGCGCGACGTTTAGGATGGGAGTTCGAGGCCGTCGTGCGCGCCCTACCGGTGCGTGACCTCGATTGGCCTTAAAGTTACGTCAGACGTTCGTCACACGGTGGCGGCGATACCCCACCAGCGGTTCGCTTTTGACGCCCCGCCGACTCACTCCCACCATGCAAGGCACCGGACTGCCGCTCGTGACACCCTTCGACGAGGCGGGCGACGTGGACGAACCCGCGCTCCGCGCGCTCGTCGACCGTGTCACCGACGCCGGCGTCGACTTCATCGTCCCGTGTGGGTCGAACAGCGAGGCACCACTGCTCACCGCGGCAGAGCGCCGGCGCGTCGTCGAGATCGTCGCCGACCGGAGCGACGTCCCCGTCCTCGCCGGCACGGGCCAGCCGGGCTACCGCGAGACACTCGCCGACACCGAGGCTGCCGGCGCGGCCGGTGCCGACGCCGCGCTCGTGGTCACCCCGTACTACTTCCGGCACGACCAGAGGGCGCTCGCGTCGTACTACCGCGACCTCGCCGACGAGAGCCCCATCCGGGTCTACCTCTACAGCGTGCCGAAGTACACCGAGACGGCGCTCGACCCGCGCACCGTCGAGTCGCTGGCGACGCACCCGAACGTCGGCGGCATCAAGGACTCCAGCGGGAACCTCGAACGACTCCAGCGCACGGCCGCCATGACCGAAGACGCCGACTTCTCCGCCCTCGTCGGGAGCGGGAGCATCTACGCCGCCGGCCTCGACCACGGTGCAGCCGGCGGGGTGCTCGCGCTGGCGAACGTCGTCCCCGGCCTCGCGAGCGACATCTACGACCGTCACACCGAGGGCGACGCCGACGGCGCACGCGACCTGAACCGGTCGCTCGTCGAGCTGAACCGCGCGGTCACCGCCCGGTACGGCGTCCCCGGACTGAAAGCCGCGATGCGCTCGCGGTCGCTCCCCGCCGGGCACGTGCGACGGCCGTTCCGCCCGGTCGACGAGGACGCCGCGACCGAGCTCGCCGAACTCGTGGAGGCCGCACGATGAGCTGGGGCGAGCTGTTCGACCGGGCCGCCGAATACGACGTGACCGTCGAGGACGTGCGCGAGACGCTCACCGAGCACCGTCGCGAGAGGGGCGACGAGAACGCCGACGACGGAGGCGACGATGAGCGCTGAGTCGGCCGCCCGCGTCGTCGCCGACGCCGACGTGCTCGCCGCCGACGTCTGCTGTGGCGGGGCGAGCCGTGCGGCCATGGACCACGTCCGGCGACACGACTGGGTGACCCTCGTCGCGAGCGACCACCTGCTCGACGACGCCGAGGCGGTCCTCTCGGAGCTGACGGACGCGTCGCTCGCGGCGGACTGGCGCGAGCGCATCGAGGCCGAGCGCGAGCCGGTGGACCATCCAGCGACGGACCATCCCGGACTGGCGTCGGCCTACCGCGGGCAGGCCGCCCACCTCCTGAGCTTCGACGAGGGACTCGGGAGCGTCGACGCCGGGGCGAACCTGAACCGCCGGATGTCGCTCAGCGTCCGGACGCCGGACGCGTTCGCGCGGCTGTTCGACGCCGAGAGCCTGTACGAGGCCGTCGTCGGTGGCGAGTACCCTGGGCCGGACCGCGACCCGAGAGCCTGATCAGGTCCGTTCGAAGGTTCGCTTCAGGAGGACGTAGACGAGCGCGAGGTCCACGGGTGCGACCGCGAGGAGGACCCAGTATACCGAGGAGTCAGACACGAAGAGCACTCCAGCCGCCAGGAGGAGCATGATGGCACTTCCGGTGGCGGCGAACAGGGCAGCCTGATGGGGACCGAGTCGCTGGACCATCGAGTCGGAGGACATCACCGAAACCGCGGGACGTGGCCCCGATAGAACTTCCGATTACCGCTCCTCGTTGACCCGCCGGGCGACCCGCCGGAGGATCGGTCGTGGCGTCACCCGCGAGAGCAGGTAGAGCGCCTTCATCGGCAGCCCGGGGACGACGACCGGCTTGCCCTTCATCAGTCCCGTGTAGCCCGCCTTGGCGACGTCCTCGACGGGTTGTTTGTACGTCGAGCCGACCGCGGAGTCCTCCATGCCGGCGCGGGACTGGAAGTCGGTGTCGACTGGCCCGGGGGCCAGAACCGTCGCGGAGACGCCGGTGTCGCGCAGTTCCTCGGCGAGCGCCTCGGTGAAGGAGTTGACGTAGGCCTTGCTTGCGTAGTAGCCGGCCATGAACGGCCCGGGCTGGAAGCCGGCCGTCGAGCCGACGTTGAGGATCTTCCCGTGGTCGCGGTCGGTGAAGTCGTCGAGGAACAACCGGGTGAGCTCGACGAGCGTGACGACGTTCAGCCGCAGCTGGGTGCGCTCCTCGTCAAGGTCGGCGTCGGCGAACGGCCCGTAGGTGCCGATACCAACGTTGTTCACGAGGATGCCGACCCCGAGGTCGCGCTCGTGGACCGCGTCGTACAGCTCCTGGCTCGCGCCGTCCCGGTCGAGGTCCATCGCGAGCGGCGTCACGTCGACGGCGTACCGGGATTCGATTTCCTCGGCCACCCCGTCGAGGATGTCCTCGCTGCGGGCGACGGCGACGACGTCGTGGCCGTGGCGGGCGAACTGTCTGGCGAGCTCGCGGCCGATGCCGCTGGACGCGCCGGTGATGAGGGCGGTGTCGCGTGTCATATCGGCAACGGCGGACGCCGGGAGAGTAACGCTTCGGGTTTCGGCTGGACCGACGGAGAGTCCGGACTGGCGGACAGGGAGTAGCGGACAGGCGGCGCGGCAGTGCCCCCGGCGGTGCGCCACGCACCCGCCTCGGCCGCCGGGGGCCGGTAGTCAGTACACGCCGAGCCTGGCCCCGGCTTCGGACTTGAACTGTCGGGTGACCGGTGAGGAACTAGCGGGGGCCCTTGCGCTCCGCCGGCTCGGCGGCGAGCCAGTCCGCGAACTTCGCCAGCGCGCGACCGCGATGGCTGATGGCGTTCTTCTCGGCGGTGCTCATCTCGGCCATGGTCTGTCCGTCGTGCTCGAAGATGGGGTCGTAGCCGAACCCGCCGTCGCCGCGCGGGTCGACGATACGGCCCTGAACTGCGCCCTCGAACGTGTTGACCTCGTCGCCGTCGCAGTACGCGAGGACGGTCCGGAAGCGCGCGCGGTCGTCGTCGGCGGTGGCGACGAGGTCGCGCACGCCCTGCACGCCGACGGTGTCCTGGACGTAGGCCGAGTACGGGCCGGGGAAGCCGTCGAAGGCGTCGCAGAACAGCCCGGCGTCGTCGACCAGCACGGGCTCCTCGCCGCCGAGGTGTTCGAACGCCTCGCGGGCGCCGTGGGCGGCGATGTCGCCGAGGTCGTCGCTCTGTATCTCGGTGTAGTCGTAGTTCACCTGCTCGACGGGCTCGGCGAGGTACTCGCGGGCCTCGCGGACCTTCCCCTCGTTGCTCGTCACGAAGCGAATCGTCATGCGATAGCGTCGGCGGGTCGGGGCCAAAGAGCCGTCGGTCGCGGGCGAGCCGCGACGGACGGGCGTCAGCAGTCGAGGTCGCCGAGCAGCTCCGCGGCGGCCTTCTGGAGGTGTTCGGCGGCGGTGCCCGTCGAGCAGTCGAGCTCGTCTGCCACGTCGGCGACCGTCGCCTCGCGAGGAACCTCGTAGTAGCCCAGATCCTGTGCCGCCTGGACGGCCTCGCGCTGGCGGTTGGTGAGTCGCGCCCCGGCGGCTGCGGGGTCGGCGGCGTACTCGCCGACGCGTTCGATGTCCACACGGATGCCGTCCGGCGTCGCCTCGAACACCTCCCGAAGGCGGTCGGGCTCCCCGAGGACGCCGATGGACACCGAGCGGTCCATCCGGTAGGACAGCGGCGGAACGGCCGCGATGCTCGGTCGCGAGAACGCCGCCATCAGGCCCTCGCCGGTCTCGTCGGGGTCGTCCATGACGTAGACGTAGAAGCGGTCGTCACCGAGCGGGGCCACCTCGAACGACCGGACGCCATCGACCTCCCGCAACGCCGCCTCGTACGGCTCGCGGGGGCCGCGGACGTGGAAGAGGAGCGTGTTCGCGTCGGGCGTGGCGAAGTTCCAGTTGACGAGGTCGTACTCGTCGTACCCCCCGTGGTCGCAGACGAACTCGTGCATCGGGTGGATGGTCTCCGCCGAGTGCCTGAGTGTGACCTGCAGGTACTTCATCGACCACGGGTTCGCACGTGTGACTTAAATCCCCTAGCGACTGCGACCGAAGCGCCGTGGCACCGCGGCCACGAATGCCGGTATGGAGCGACCGACGAGTCCCACAGGGGGTATCGTGCGATGAGCGGGGGGACGGCCGAGACGCTTGTGTCGCCGGAACGGGCGACAGAGCCGGACATCGACGGGCTGGTTGGCGAGTACGTCCTCGACCGCGAGGAGCACCTGAACGCGCCGGGCATCGTCGTCCGGCCCGACCAGGTCCGGACCGTCCTCGCACTCCTCAAGCGCGAGGCGGGCTACGACCACTGCTCCTGCGTCACCGCCCAGCAGTACGAGGACCGCTACGAGACCATCTACCACCTCAAGAGCTACGACGACCCGACCGACGAGCTGAGCGTCGTGGTCCCGACGACCGTCGACGAGCCGTGGAGCGAGTCCGCCGCACCCGTCTACGAGACGGCGAACTGGCACGAGCGGGAGGCGTACGACCTGGTCGGCATCGACTACGGCGACCACCCCGACCCGCGGCGTATCCTCCTGCCCCGGACGTGGCAGGGCCACCCGCTCTCGCTGGACTACGACCAGGACCAGCCGCAGGTCGTCCCGCTGGAGGAGCACGCGAACCCGCTGCACGACGACGAACGCGAACAGGACACGCTCTTCCTCAACATCGGGCCGCATCACCCGTCGACCCACGGCGTCCTGCACGTCGAGACCGTCCTCGACGGCGAGACCGTGGTCGACGTGGACCCGGACATCGGCTTCATCCACCGCTGCGAGGAGCAGCTGTGCCAGAACGGCACCTACCGCCACCAGATCATGCCCTATCCCGACCGCTGGGACTGGGCCTCCTCCGGCCTGCTGAACGAGTGGGCGTACGCCCGTGCCGCCGAAGATTTGGCGGACATCGAGGTGCCCGAGTACGCACAGGTCATCCGGACGATGGGGGCGGAGCTCTGCCGCATCGCCTCGCACATGCTCGCCATCGCGACGTACGCGCTCGACGTGTTCGGCGAGTTCACCGCCGTCTTCCAGTACGGCATCCGCGACCGCGAGAAGGCGCTGGGACTGCTCGAACAGCTCACCGGCCAGCGCATGATGTTCAACTACCTCAGACTCGGCGGTGTCGCCTGGGACCTCCCCGACCCCCGCGAGGCGTTCTTCGCGGACGTGCGCGAGACCCTGGCGACGCTCCCGCCCGCGCTGGAGGAGTACCACGACCTGCTCACGAGCAACGAGGTCTTCCAGCTCCGCTGCGTCGACACCGGTCACCTCGACCCCGACGTCGCGAAGGAGTACGGCTGCACCGGCCCCGTCGCCCGCGGCTCCGGCATCGACTACGACCTGCGCCGCGACGACCCGTACGGCTACTACGACGAGCTCGACTGGGACGTCGTCACGCGCGACGGCTGCGACAACTTCGCCCGCGTCCTCGTCCGCCTGCAGGAGGTCGAGGAGTCCGCGAAGATAATCGAGCAGTGCGTCGACGTCCTCGAGGACTGGCCCGACGAAGACCGCACCATCCAGTCGAACGTCCCACGCACCCTCAAGCCCGAGGCCGACACCGAGGTCTACCGCGCCGTCGAGGGCGCGAAGGGCGAGCTCGGCATCTACATCCGTTCGGACGGTACCGACGAGCCCGCCCGGTTCAAGATCCGGAGCCCGTGCTTCTCGAACCTCTCCGCGCTGCCCGCCATCGCCGAGGGCGAGTACGTCCCCGACCTGGTCGCGTCGCTGGGCAGCCTCGATACGATCATGGGAGAAGTCGACCGCTGAGTCAGTCCTCGACGATGACCTCGACGGCCTCGTCCTCCTCTTCCCCGGCCTCCGAGCTGGAGCCGCGCTCCTGCCAGAGCAGCCCGCCGGCGACCGCGATGACGACCCACGAGCGCCAGTTCGCCAGGTTCAGCGTGTAGCCGATGCCGAACGGCTTCTTCACGAGCATCCCCTCGCCGGGCTCCCAGTACGAGGAGACCATGCGGCTCAGGCTCGGCCGTTCGAAGTTGTACGGAACCCCCAGAATCTCGCCAGAACTCGGTTTCTTGGGCATACCTGTACGTACGTGCGGTTGATTTAAGAAGATTGTCGTCGCGCCGACCGTTCCCCCGACGGCGAGGAGGGGTCCTACGCGTAGTGCTTCTCGAGGTACGCGACGATGTCGTCGGACTCTGGCATCCCCTCGACGCCGTTGTCGGGGTCGACGAGGACAGGGACGCCCGTCTGGCCGCTGACCGCCTTCACCTCGGTTCGCTGACCGTGCGAGCGTGGGACCTCGTGGGTCTCGTACTCGAGGCCGAGCTCGTCGAGCTTGGTCTTCACCTTCGCGCAGAACGGACAGCCGGGCAGGTCGTACAGTTCGAGCGTGGACATGCTGGTCACCGGTTGGTGCCTCGTCATAAAAGGGACGGCGGTCGTGTGCGCCGCGGTCGCCAGACCAGTCAGATGTAGACGGTCCGGACGACGTAGTAGACGACGACGAAGCCAGCCAGCGCCCAGTGGCCGAGACGTACGTCCTCGAAGTCGCCCTGGGCCGCCGAGACGAGGGGGTACGCGAGCAGGCCGCCAGCGATGCCGGTCGCGATGGACGTCGTCAGCGGCATCAGCAAGATGGTCAGCCCGCCGGTGACCGCGCTCGCGTTGTCCTGCCAGTCGATGTCGGTGACGTTCCGCAGCATGAACACCGCGACGATGACGAACGCGACGTACGGTGCGAACGACGGGATGACCGAGAGTAACGGGATGGCGACCAGGGCGAGCAGGAACAGCGCGGCGACGACCAGTGCGGTCATGCCGGTGCGGCCGCCCTCCTCGATGCCGGTCGAGGACTCGATGTACGTCGTCACCGTGGAGGTGCCCACGATGCCGCCGACGGTCGTTCCGACTGCGTCGGCGAGCAGGGGCTTCTCGATCTCGGGGACCTCACCGTTCTCGTCGGTCATGTCCGCGGCGTTGGACAGGCCGACGAGCGTGCCGGCGGTGTCGAAGAAGTCGACGAAGAAGAACGTGAACATCACCATCGCGAACGTCAGCGCCCCGACGTCCGCGAACCCGTCGAGGAACGCGCCGAGCAGCGGCGTGATGTCGTAGTCGGCGGCGGAGTAGCTGAGGTCGCCGACGCCGGGTGCGAGACTCGACGTCGCGGCGGCGAGCTTGATGCCCTCGCCCTCGACCGGGAGCGACCCGATGTCGGCTGTCACGCCCAGCGCCGCGACGACGTAGCTGATGACGCTCGTCCCGAGGATGCCGGCGACGATGGAGCCCTTGACGCCGCGGGCGTAGAGCACGAGCGTCAGGAACACGCCGACGATGGAGACGACCGCGATGGCGTCCTGTGCGAGGACCGGGTTCAGCGTCACGAAGTTCCCGGCGTCGGTCGGCACCTCGACGATACCGATGTCGCCGGCGATGATTCGCATCTGCTGGAGCCCGATGAGCGCGAGGAACAGCCCGATTCCGGGCCCGACGCCGTACTTCACGGGCTCGGGGAAGAGGTTGATGACGTACTCGCGCAGACCGACCAGCGTCAGCCCGATGAACAGCAACCCTTCGACGAAGACCGCCGCGAGGGCGACCTGCCACGTCACCGACGGAATCGTCAGGACGACGGCGACGAAGAAGGCGTTCAGGCCCATCCCGGGGGCGAGCCCGAACGGTCGGTTCGCGTAGAACGCCATCACCAGCATCGCCGCCACGGAGGAGATGATGGTGGTCACAGCGAGGAGCTGGAACTCCATCCCTGGCTCGACCCCGAGCGCCTCGGGAGTGATGACGATGCTCAGGATGGCCGGGTTGACGACGATGATGTAGCTCATCGTCAGGAACGTCGTCAACCCCGCCAGTAGCTCGGTTCTGAGGTCTGTACCGTGCGCTCCGAATCCGAAGTAGTCGGCGAACCAGCTGGACCCACCACCCGAGTCCGAGCCACCCGCCGCACTGTCACTGGAACCCATAATGCACGTACGACCAACCACAAATCTGCCGTACTAAACCATTTCGGAAAACAGGCGAGAAGTTGTACACGCACGTGGATAATTACACGATTGTACCCCGGGAAACGGAGCCCCGTCGGTGGCCCTGCCCGACGGCTCACCCGGTCGGCCGGGCACGGCTGCCTCGGCACGAGCACCGGCTGCGGCCGTCCACACCCCCCGCTCGCGGCTCCACTTTTTATACCATCCCGCCGAACACGGTGGTAGATGCACGTCGCGGACCTGCCGCTGGCCGAGCGCTTCGTCGCGCACTTCGAGGCCCAGGGCGTCGAGGAGCTCTACCCGCCGCAGGTGGCGGCCGTCGAGGCGGGGGTCTGCGAGGGCGAGCGCGTCCTCGCCGCTGTCCCCACCGCGTCGGGCAAGACGTTCGTCGCCCAGCTGGCGATGCTCACCAGCGACGGCCCGGCGGTGTACGTCGTCCCGCTGCGGGCGCTCGCGACGGAGAAGTACGACGAGTTCACCGAACTGCCGGACGTGAGCGTCGGCATCGCGACGGGCGACTTCGACGCGACCGACGAGGACCTCGCGGAGCACGACATCGTCGTCGCCACCAGCGAGAAGGTCGACTCGGCGATTCGGAACGGGGCCGAGTGGATCTCGGCGGTCGACTGCGCGGTCGTCGACGAGATACACCTGCTCGACCAGGACGGCCGCGGGCCGACGCTGGAGGTGACCGTCGCCAAGCTCCGCCGGCTCACCCCCGACATCCAGCTCGTCGGCCTCTCCGCGACGGTCGGCAACGCCGCCGAGATCGCGGACTGGCTCGACGCCGAACTCGTCGCGAGCGACTGGCGACCGGTCGAGCTGAAGACCGGCGTCTACGCCGAGGAGACGGCCGTCTTCGACGACGGCGAGGAGCGCGACATCCCGACCGGCGGCGACCAGCCCGCCATCGCGCTCGCCCGCGACGCCGTGGACGACGGCGGGCAGTGCCTCGTGTTCGTCTCCTCGCGCCGGTCCGCACAGGCGCTCGCCGAGGACCTCGGCGACGAGTTCCTCGACGACGCCGCCGAGGTCGCGGAGGAACTCCGGCTTCTGGCGACGACCGGCACCGGCACCGACCTCGCACGCTCGGCGGCGAACGCCGTCGCGTTCCACCACGCCGGACTCTCGGCGGACCAGCGCCGGGTCGTCGAGGACGCCTTCCGGGACCGCGAGCTGAAGGTCATCGTCGCCACACCGACGCTCGCCGCCGGGGTGAACGTCCCGGCCCGCCGGGTCGTCGTCCGCGACCACGAGCGCTTCGACGGCGAGGGGATGGCTTCGCTCCCCGTCCTCGAGGTCCACCAGATGTTCGGCCGGGCCGGCCGACCCCACCTCGACCCCTACGGCGAGGCGCTGCTCGTCGCCAGCGACGCAGGCGAGGCCGACGAGCTGCGCGGCCGGTACGTCGGTGCCGAGCCCGAGCGCGTCACCTCGAAGCTCGACAGCGAACGCGCGCTGCGCACGCACGTGCTCTCGACGGTCGCGTCGGGGTTCGCAGATTCGAGAGCCGAGGTGCTCGACCTGCTCGACGAGACGTTCTACGGTCATCAGCGCGCCGCCGACGAGCTCGGCTCCGTCGTCGGCGACGTGCTCGACTACCTCGCCGCGGCGGGGATGCTCGACCGCCGCGACGGGCTCGCCGCGACCCGGCTCGGCACGCTCGTCTCCCGCGTCTACGTCGACCCCGTCACCGGCCGGTCCGTCGTCGACGCCATCGAAAGAGCCGGCGACCTCCCACGTGTGACCTCGCTGACGGTGCTCGAACTCGTCTGCGATACGAGCGACATGCCGACGCTGTACGTCCGCAACGACGAGGCCGGCAGGGTGACGGACGCGGCGACCCGGCGCGAGGGCGAGCTCACGAAGTCGGTGATGAGCTTCGACGGCGACTTCCAGCGCTGGCTGGACGTGTTCAAGACCGCGCTGATGCTCGCAGACTGGGCCGACGGCGTCGCGCTGGACGAGCTCGCCGAGCAGTACGGCGTCGGGCCGGGCGACGTGGGCCGCATCGCCGAACGGGCGGCGTGGCTGCTCGCTGCCACGGAGTCCATCGCGGGCTACATCGCCGACGAGGGCGGCGAGGTCGAGCGCGTCGCCCGGGTCATCCGCGAGACACGCGAGGCGCTGGTCGAGCGGGAGGCCTGAGCGGAGGCGGCGCGTGCAGGCGGTCAGAACTCCCGCCCGAACGCGACCAGCAGTGCGACACACCCGACGAACAGGAGCGCCGCCGAGCCAGCCTCGAAGCCGCCGACTGCGAACAGGTACCCGCCGTAGGCGACGCCGACGCCGACCGCCCCGACGACGAGCGAGTGGCCGAGGTGGCGGAGTTCGACGGCTCTGGTCGGACTCTCGGGGGCGAGCTGACGGTCGAGCTCGCTCGCGTGCTGGCCGGCGTCCCACGCGACCATCGCACCCAGCCCGCCGAGCAGCGTCGGCAGTGGCGCGAGCACTGTCCCGGCGAGCAGGACCGCGAAGAGGAGTCCCAGTGCGCCGAACGTGACGGCGGCCCCGACACGACGCCACACCCCCGCGGCGAGGAGCGCAACACCGACGGTGGCGAGCCCGAGAGTGGCGACACCAGCGAGGGCGGCGACGACGACCGCGACCCCGGCGGCGACGAGGCTCGCCCACGCCGCCGTGTGTCCGGCGCGGCTCACAGTCGCTCACCCCGTTCGAGTGCGGTCGACAGCGGCTCGTCCCAGGCCCAGTCCACGACCGTCACGCCCGCCTCCCGCAGGTCGTGGACCCGGTTCTGCCGGGCGAGCCGTGCGAGCGTCCCGCTGGGCGAGTCGGTCGTCGTCGGGTCCGGGCTGACGACCGTCGCGGGGTGGCCGCCGACCTCGAACCGTCGGGCGACCTGCGCGGCGTAGTCGTCACAGAGCGGCGAGAGCAGGAGCACCTGCGCGCCCGTCGGGAGCCGCCGGTGAAGCCGTTCGACGGCGGTCCGTGCGGCGAGGTTCGTCCCCTCCGGGGCCGACGACAGTGCGGGGTGCGTCGCGAGCGTCTCGCGGAACCGGGCGCGATGGGCCTTCCCCGCCCCGGGTGGCACCCAGCAATCGGCCGTGCTGACGGCGGAGAGGCCGACCCGGTTCCCGGCAGCGGTCAGCGCCGGGTACAGCGACGCGACCGCGCCGAGTGCCCGGTCGAGGGCGTGCTCGGACTCCCGGTCGGGGGCGACGTAGCCCGCGCCCCGGGCGTCGACGACGAAGACGACGGTCGCGGCGCGCTCGCGCTCGAACTCCACGGTCGCGAACTCCCCCGTCCGGGCCCAGCGCCGCCAGTCCACCCGCGAGAGTGGGTCGCCTCGGCGGTACTCGCGGGTCGCGTGGAACGTCGTCCCCTCGCCGCCATCGCCGGTCCGTATCTCGCCGGCTGCGCGGGGCCCCTGCCGACGGAGCGGCACCGTCGACGCGGCCTCGAACCGGGGCCGCACCCGGAGCGTCGAATCCGCGGGGAGCAGGCACTCGACCGCGGTCGTCCCCGCGGCATCCCGGACGACCGCCAGCGTCGGGTCGAACGTGTGGCTGCCGCGGCGGGCGGCGACAGCGTACCGAAGGGTCGTCGACTCGCCCGGTGCCAGCGCGACCGCAGCACGTGGGGAGCCGTCGACGACACGGATGCCGGCGGGGACCCCGTCGACCAGACGGCAGTCAGCGACGCGCTCGTCGCCCTCGTTCCGCACCACGAGTTCGACCGGGGCGCGGTCGCCGGGGGCGACGCCATCGTCGGGCAGCGAGCGTTCGACGGCGAGCTCGGGGACGTACTCCCCGTTGAGCCCCGCGGACCCGAGCCGTGCCGCACCGAGGTAGCCGAACGGGAGGGCGGCGAACAGGACGACGGACGGGGACTGCAGCAGCGTTCCGACGGCGAGCGTGCCAACGCCGAGCGCGCGGAGCCCGCGCCAGCGTCCCGTGGAACGGCGCTCGCGGACGACCGGGCCACCGTCGTGGTCGGCGGGCAGCGACGGCACCGTCTCGACCGGCCGCGACGTCTCGACCGCGAACCAGCCAGGGTCGTCGCCGGAGTGGCCGACGCCAGCGACGGTGGCCAGCGCGTCGACCGTCCGCCGCACGTCGTCCCGGACCGACGGCCCGCCACGGAACGGGAGGCGGTCGGCCCAGGAGCGGTCTTCGTCGCTGTTCTCCCCCGACTCGCTGTCGGCGAGGAACGCAGCTGCACGCTCGTCGGCGGTCCAGCTGCCGTCCGCGAGCGCCGCCTCGGCCTCGGCCACAGTTCGGTCGCCGTCGCGCACGAGCACCGAGACGGCGGCCGCCGAGAGTGCCCCCCGTAGGTCGCGGGTGGCGCGTCCGACACGCCCGCTGCCGACGAACTGACCAAGTGCGGTCGTGAGGGTCGCCCCCGGCGGGTCGGTGCCAGCTGCGAACTCGACGGCGGGGAGTCCGCGGTCGTCGTCCTCGGCGAGGACCACGCTGCTGGCGAGCCACGCGGTGAGGCCGAGCGCCGCGACGGCAGCGACGACCGCGCCAGCGGTCCCGACGTCGAGCAGCCCACCCAGGCCGACGGCGACGGCGACCGCACCGCCGACCGTGAGCGGGCGGTTCATCGGTCCCCCTCCACGTCGCCCTCGCTCGTCGGGTCGGCGTCGCCCACATCGGTCGTCGGGGCGGCGTCGTCCACGTCGGTCGTCTGCTCGATGCGCTCCAGCGCCCGCCGTGCCCGGTCCGCGTAGCTCGCGGGGTCGGCCTCGCCGTAGCGCACCGTCTCGAACACGTCGGTCAGTTCGGCGACCGCGTCGGGGCCGAGGCCCGCGTCGACCGCCGCCGCGGCGAACTCGCCGGGCGTCGTCGCCGCTGGCTCCCCGACGTCGAGTGCGGCCGTCATCTCGCGCCACGCCCGATAGACGACGTTGTCGACGGGGCGGTCGCCTGTGGCGAGGCGGTCAGCGGCAGTGCCGGCCGTCGCGGCGACGCGTTCCCGGGCCGCCGCGTCGTCGGGGGCTCCCTCGTCGAGCGACGGCTCCGGGTTCCGGAGTCGGAACCAGAGGAGCCCGAGGCCAGCGAGCCCGACGGCCCCGACGACGGCCAGCCCGGCGAGTCCCGTGCCGCCGGGGCCCGTCGCCGGCATCGACGCGGACCGGTTCCCGGCCCCGAGGGGAGCCAGCCCGCCACCGGCTGGCCTCGATGTGCCGCCACCGACGGCGGTCGTCAGCAGGAACGCGACGACCGCGACGAGAGCACCGAGCGAGAGGACAGCGACCCCGGCCAGCCAGGGGTCGACGGTCTCGGTCGGGTTCTCCCGTCGGAGCGCGGGCAGGAGCAGCGGGACGGCGACGAGCGCGAACAGGCTGACGGCCGCCACGAACGCACGGGCGACGCCCCGCCCGCCACCGGTTCCGACGCTGGCCGTGACGGGCGTCTCTGACGTCGAGAGGGCTGCTGCGAGCGCGACGATGCCGAGGAGGCCGACGGCCGTCGCGAGGAGGGCGCGAGGTCGCATCCGGTCACAAGCGCGAGCGCGGCGAGGAAAAGGCTCAGGGTTCGACGTCGACGAGCGCGCCGACGGGCGCGTCGGTGAGCGCGGCCGCGCGCTCGATGCCGTCGTCGCCGACCGCGATGAGGGCGAAGACGCCGCCGACCTCCGCACCGGCGTGGTCCGCGATGTCGAGCAGCAGCTCCTGGGTCTCGCCGGAGCGGATGAGGTCGTCGACGACCAGGACCGTGTCGCCGGGGGAGAGGGAGGAGGCGGGCAGGTAGTAGGTGAGCTCGATGCCGGACTGGAGGCGCTGGCGGGCCTCGACGAACTCCTCGACGGCGGTCTCCTTGCTCTTTTTCGCGTAGACACAGCGCGCGCCGAAGTAGCTCGCCATCGCCGCCGCGAGCGTGATGCCGTCCGTGGCGGCCGTGAGGACGGCGTCGGGGCGCTCGAACTCGTAGGCGTCGGTGGCGACGGGCGCGACGAGGTCGAGGAACGCCTGGTCGAAGACGGCGGCGGAGTTGTCGACGTACCCCTCGTCGTCGACCTCGATTCTGGCCTCGAGCTCGTCGCCGAGGGCGTCGTGGCCGACGCCGGAGACGACCTCGCGGGCGCGCTCGGCGCTCGGGAGGACGTGACCGTTCACGTAGCGGTTCAGATCGCCCGCCGGGAGACCGGTGACCTCCGCGAGCTCGTCGTAGGTGCGCGTCTCCTTCAGCATCTGGAGCACGTCGACGGCGCGAAGCTGGAGCGCCGCCTTCTCTGCGCGGTTCATAGCGAGTATACACGACTACACAACTATGAATACGTCGAAACGAATAGGCCGGTGATTACACACAGTCGTGTAACATCCGTCCCGTCGAATCCGCGAGACCGCTCAGTCCAGCAGGAAGTCCGGCGCGACGTGCTTCTCGTCGCGCTCGCTGCGGAGGTGGTCGCGGAACTCGTCGATACCGACGTCGTACTCCTGGTTCTCGTTGCGGTCGCGCACCGAGATGTTGCCGGCCTCCTCCTCGTTGCCGCCGACGATGATCATGTACGGCACGCGGTCGTTGTGCGCGCCCCGGATCTTGCGCTCGATGGTGGCGTCGCGGTCGTTGACCTCGACGCGGAACTCGCCGAACTCCTCGGCGACCTCGTGGGCGTAGTCGAGGTTGTCGTCCGAGATGGGGAGGATGCGGACCTGCTCGGGCGCGAGCCAGAACGGGAACTTGCCCTCGAAGTGCTCGATGAGCACCATGAAGAAGCGCTCGTAGGAGCCGTAGACGCCGCGGTGGATCATCACCGGGCGGTGGTGCTCGTTGTCCTCGCCGACGTAGGAGAGGTCGAAGCGCTCGGGCATGTTGAAGTCGAGCTGGACCGTCGGGCCGTCCCACTTGCGGCCGAGGGCGTCCTCGAACGCGAAGTCGATCTTCGGGCCGTAGAACGCGCCGTCACCCTCCTCGACGACGTAGTCGTCCTCGTGCTCCTCGATGACCCGTTCGAGGATGGACTCGGCCTTCTCCCAGATCTCGTCGCTGCCGACGGACTTCTCGGGGCGCGTCGCGAGGGCGACCTCGTAGTCGAGCTCGAACGTGTCGAGCACCGTGTCGATGGCGTCGAGGATCTGCTCCACCTCGGCCTCGATCTGGTCGGGGCGGACGAACAGGTGGCCGTCGTCGATGGTGAACGCCCAGACGCGGGAGAGCCCGGAGAGCTCGCCTGACTGCTCCTTGCGGTACACCTTCCCGTCCTCGGCGTAGCGCACCGGGAGCTCGCGGTAGCTCCAGGACTGGTCCTGGAAGATGGCGGCGTGGCCCGGGCAGTTCATCGGCTTCAGGCCGAACTCGTCGTCGTCGACCTCGAAGAGGAACATGTCGTCCTCGTAGTTGTCGTAGTGGCCCGAGCGCTTCCAGAGGTCCGTCTTGAACAGGTGCGGCGTCTCGACGTACTCGTAGCCGGAGTCCAGGTTGAGGTCCTCGATGAACCGTTCGAGCTCGCGCAGCACCGTCTTCCCGTTCGGGTGGTACAGCGGCAGCCCCGGTCCCGTCACGTCCTGGATGGAGAACAGGTCCATCTGGTTGCCGATCTTGCGGTGGTCGCGTCGCTCGGCCTCCTCCTTCCGGTCGAGGAACTGTTCGAGGTCGCTCTCGCTCTCGAACGCCGTCCCGTAGATGCGCGTCTGCATCTCGTTGTCCTCGTCACCGCGCCAGTACGCGCCGGCGATCTCGAGCAGGTCGAACGCGCCGATCTCGCCCGTCGACTCGACGTGCGGGCCGGCACAGAGGTCCTCGAAGTCGCCCTGCGAGTAGAACGTGATCTCCGCCCCCTCCTCGTGGAGTTCGTCGAGCAGCTCGAGCTTGTACGGCTCGTCGGCGAGGCGCTCCGTCGCGTCCTCGTAGGACACTTCCTCACGTTCGAGTTCGAGGTCGGCCTCGACGATGTCGGCCATCTCGGCCTCGATGTCGGCGAGGTCGTCGGCGTCGACGTCGATGTCGTCGAAGTCGTAGTAGAAGCCCTCGTCCGTCGGTGGGCCGATGGCGAGTTTCGCGTCGGGGTACAGTCGTTTCACCGCCTGTGCGAGGACGTGGGCGGCCGTGTGTCGCATCACGTCGAGGTACTCGTCGGAGCCGTCGGTGACGATCTCGATGGCCGCGCCGTCGTGGACGACGGCCTCCTTGGCGACGAGGTCGCCGTCTATCTTGCCCGCGACGGTGTCGCGGCCGAGGCCGGGGCCTATCTCGTAGGCGACGTCCTCGACGCTGGCTCCCTCGGGGACGGAGAGTTCCGATCCGTCCGGTAGTACGACCGCTATCTGTGACTCGGATTCTGACTGGGACATGGCTGTTGTGGATGTTGCTGGTCGGTGTCTGCGAACGCGGAGAACGGTAGGTGGACGTTGATGTTGTTAGAAGTGGGCTGCCGCCCGGCCTGTAAAGCAGACACCTACCATCGTACATCTCAATAGCCGAGACTGCAAGAAAAGGGTTGCGATGCGCGCTGTGGTACGTTATCGCACGATTCTACGCGTCGTCGGCATGACTGAGCAGGTCGGTCGCCGTCACGAGTGCCTCCATCTCGACGCCGGCGTCGGCGAGGTTCTCGCGGCCGCCCTCCTCGCGGTCGACGACGATGAGCGCCCGGTTCACGACCGCGCCGGCATCGCGGAGTGCCTCCACGGCGTCGACGGCGGACTGCCCCGTCGTGGCGATGTCCTCGACCACGACGACCTCCTCGCCGGCCTCCAGGCGGCCCTCGACCAGGTTCGCGGTGCCGTACTCCTTCTGCTGCTTGCGAGCGATGACGTACGGCAGGTCCGCCGCCAGCGCAGTCGCGACCACGAGCGGAACCCCGCCGAGTGCCACGCCCGCCAGCTTCGTGTCCTCGACGCGCTCCGCGAACGCGTCGCCGATGCGACGCAGGCAGTCCACGTCCGTCTCGAACAGGTACTTGTCCACGTAGTACTCGCTCGTGCCGCCGTGGCTCAGCTCGAACTCGCCGAAGCGCACCGCGTCGGCCGCCACCAGCGCCGCGATGAGGTCGTCGTCGGTCATTGCACTGAGAGGGGCACCCGGCGACAATAAGGCCCGTGGATTCGTTCGCGGGTGTTTTGGCTGGTGGCGATGAAACTGAATCAGCCGGGTGGCGCGCGCCGACGAGCGTACCGAGCGCAGCGAGTGTCGCTCGTCGTGCACGCGCGAGGGACGAGGAGCGCAGGAACGAGCACCGGTCACGAGACGCTCCGCGTCTCGTGAGCACACCAGAAATCGAAGATTTCTGGGGACGCAGGAGGCTGGGGAGGTTCGAGGGCGGTTACGGTGGGCGGGACTGAAAGGGGCGGCAGGCTACGCGAACCCCGACGCAGCAAGCACCGCAGGAACGAGGAGCACATCGAGTCGCGGGAGCGTAGCCTGCCGGGGCTTTCTGGCTGTTCGTGGTTCCAGCAATCCCCACGATTGAGAGGACTACCGAGGAACGTCCAGGGACTCCACAACCAGATCGAACAGAATCAGACCAGCACCCTCGTCACCACGGTTCCTGTTTCAGGTCGAGCACGTACGCTACCCCGTTGGTCCCGATGTGCAGCAGCGGCGTCACGACGACCACCACCGCGAGCACCGGGATGGTGAACCACTCGCCGAACCACGCCGGGTCCGCCACGGCGGCGAGCGCGAGCGCGCCCACGACGAAGTCCAGCTGGTCCAGGCCGGGGAAGGCGGCCCCACGGTCCCGACCGGTCCGCCGTTTGAGGAACGACGCGGAGACGTCGCCGAGCATCGCGCCGAACGCCAGCCCGAACGCGACCGGCAGCGGGAACGTCGGCAGCGGGATGCCGGCGGCGTCCCCGACCGGTGCGGCGAGTTCGGTGAGGACGAGCGCGAGCGCGACGCCGGTGAGCGTCCCGAGGACGGTCCCGCGCCAGGTCTTCCCGTCGCCCAGGATGCGGCGCTCGCCGAGGTTCCGGCCACCGTCGATGGGCCGCCCACCGCCGACGAGCACCGCCGCGTTGTTCGGCACGTACGCGGGGAGCATCGCCCAGAAGGCGACGACCAGCGTCGACACGACGTCCATGTTCGAGGGATGTGGACCGGCCCCCTTAAGGCGTCTGGGTTGTCGTCGATATGTCGTGTCCGGGTTGCCGGAAGGTGGTTCGCGTGCGGCTACTGGATGACGGATACCGCGAACAGTCAGACGACCTCGGCAGACGTGGAACTCGCTGCGCTCGCGGTCTCGCGAGCCGCGCGCCACCCGGTTAGTCAGGTGTCGGTGCAGGTCGGAGGTTTACGATCTCCGTAAACTCCCAACGACGCGCATCCCAGGACACCCACGGAATCACCGTCGACACGGTCCAGCCCGGTACATCAATCCTCTTGTACCACGGGCCCCCACTCTCGGGCATGATTCCACCCATCGCGAGCCGGTTCGTCGCCGGGGAGACACCAGCGGAGGCACTGGCGCACGCCCGGGAGCTGAACGAAGGGGACGTGAAGGTCATCCTGAACCTGCTCGGCGAGCACTACGACGAGCGCGGGCCAGCGGAGGCGGACGCCGAGACGTACAAGCAGCTGGTCGCGGACATCGGCGACACCGAGGTCGACGCCTGCATCTCCATCAAACCGAGTCAGATCGGGCTGGACGTCGGCGACGACGTGTTCGACGAGCTGCTCGGCGAGATCGTCGAGGTCGCCGACCGGAGTGGCACGTTCGTCTGGGTTGACATGGAGGACCGGCACACGACGGACGCGACGCTGGACGCGTTCGAGAAGTACGCCCACGAGACCGACGGCAACGTCGGGGTCTGCATCCAGGCGAACCTGAAGCGCACGCCCGAGGACCTCGAACGGCTCGCCGACGTACCCGGAAAGGTGCGCCTCGTGAAGGGTGCCTACGACGAGCCGAAGTCGGTCGCGTACAAGGAGAAGTCCCGGGTGGACCAGCAGTACCGCGACCTCCTCAAGCAGATGTTCGAGGAGTTCGACGACGGCATCGCGGTCGGCAGCCACGACCCGGAGATGATCGCGATGGCGCGGGACCTCCACGCCGAACACGGCACCCCCTACGAGGTGCAGATGCTCATGGGCGTGCGCGAGGACGCGCAGTTCGACCTCGCCGCGGAGGGCGTCGAGGTGTGGCAGTACGCGCCCTACGGCGGGAAGTGGCTCTCGTACTTCTACCGCCGGGTCCGTGAACGGAAAGAAAACGTCAGGTTCGCGTTACGGGCGGTCCTCGGCCGATAGGAACAGAGACATAACCCCGCAGTGGGATTTGTCGCGTGTATGTCGTCGTGGAAACGGGACTTCGCGTCGGGTCTCATCGTCGTCCTGCCCGTGCTCGTCAGCGCCTACGTCATCGCCTGGCTGTACGGCGTCATCTCCGCCATCACCCCACAGCGCGTCATCAAGGTCGGCCTGCTCACCGACCTCGGGGTGTCCTCCGCCGTCGCGAACGCGCTCGTCGAACCCCTCCGCGTGCTGGTGGTTCTCGCCGTCTTCGTCGTCTTCGTCTTCTCCGTCGGCTACCTGATGCGGACCGCGGTCGGCAACCTCGCCGAGGGGCTCATCGACAACATGGCCAACCGCGTCCCCGGCCTGCGCGTGGTCTACAACGCCTCGAAGATGGCCGCCGAGACCGCACTCGGCGGCACCGACTCACTCCAGACGCCCGTCCGCGTCGAGCCGTGGCAGGGGATGCGCATGACCGCGTTCAAGACCGGCAAGTCGACAGAGGACGGCCGCGAGGTCGTGTTCCTCCCGACCGCGCCGAACATCACCACCGGGTTCGTCATCGAGGTCGACCCCGCGGACATCGAGGAGACGGACGAGCGCGTCGAGGACGCACTCACCCGCATCCTCTCGGCCGGGTTCGGCGACTCCGACCGGATGGGTGGCTCGGCGGTCGAGGACCTGGTCGAGGTCGAGGACGACGAGTAGTTGCCCCCAACTGCGGGTATCAAGTGACCAGCGACAGTAGGCTGGGTCATGGAGAGAGCGCGCTCGACCGAACGATACGACCTGCTCATCGGCGGGGAGCGCGTCCCACCGGCGGAGGGGGCGTACGTGGATACCGTCGACCCGGCGACCGGGGAGTCGTTCGCGGCGGTCGCAGTCGCCGGCGAGTCGGACGTCGACCGCGCGGTCGGGGCGGCCAGGGCAGCCTTCCCCGAGTGGCGTGACACCGACCCCGCAACGCGCGGCCGGACGCTGTTCCGGGCCGCCGAACGCATCCGGGCACACGCCGACGAGCTCGCCGAGATCGAGACCCAGGACCAGGGGAAGCCGCTCTCGCAGGCCCGCTCCGACGTGCTGAGTGCGGCCCGCTACTTCGAGTACTACGCCGGAGCCGCCGACAAGCTGGAGGGCACGAGCGTCCCGGTCGGCACGGGCCAGGTCGACTTCACCGTCCGCGAGCCGTACGGCGTCTCGGCCCAGATAACGCCGTGGAACTTCCCGGGCAACCTGTTCGCCCGGGGCGTCGCGCCGGCGCTGGCAGCGGGGAACACGGCGGTCGTCAAGCCGGCCCCGACGACGCCGCTGTCGACCTACCGGCTCGCGGAGCTCTGTCACGAGGCCGGCGTCCCCGAGTCCGCCGTGAACGTCGTCTCCGGCGGCGGCGAGACCGGCGCGGCGCTGACGGGTCACGAGGGCGTCGACACCATCACGTTCACCGGGAGCGTCGCCACCGGCCAGCGGGTGATGCAGGCGGCCGCGGCGGAGGTCACGCCGGTCACGCTCGAACTCGGCGGGAAGAACCCCGCAATCGTCTACCCCGACGCGGACCTCGAGGAGGCCGTCTCGTGGGTCGACCGCGGCATCTTCACGAACGCTGGGCAGGTCTGCTCGGCGGCCGACCGGGCAATCGTCCACGAGGACCACTACGACGAGTTCGTCGAGCGCATCGTCGAGCGCGCCGAGGCCTACGAGCTGGCCCCCGGCGACGAGGACCCGGACATGGGGCCGCTGAACAGCGCCGACCACTTCGAGCGCGTGCTCGACTACGTCGACGTCGGTATCGCCGAGGGCGCGACGGTCGCGACCGGCGGCGAAGCGCTCGACCGGGACGGCTACTTCGTCGAACCGACGGTGCTCACGGACGTCGACAACGACATGCGGGTCGCCCAGGAGGAGATCTTCGGCCCGGTGCTGGCCGTCATCCCCTACGGCGACGACGAGGACCCCGTCGCCATCGGCAACGACGTGGCGTACGGCCTCGTCGCCGGGGTGTTCACGAACGACGTTCGCCGCGCACACCGCGCGGCCCAGCGCCTCGAAGCCGGGAACGTCTACGTCAACAAGTGGTTCGGGGACACGAACCAGACCCCCTTCGGCGGCTACAAGCGCTCCGGTATCGGCCGTGAGAAGGGTCTCGCGGCGCTGGACTCCTACCTCCAGACGAAGAACGTCGCCGTCAACCTCGACTCCGGGGCCGGCGACGACCTCCCCGGGGCCTGAGACGGGGGACCCGGAGGCTTTTGTCGTCACTCCGTCTCTGTGAGTCCATGACACTCGAAGACAGGACCGCCGTCGTCACCGGTGCTGGGGCGGGGATGGGACGGGCCACCGCCGAGCTGTTCGCCGAGCGGGGCGCGTCGGTCGTCGTCGTCGACCTCGACGAGGAACGCGCGACGGAGACCGCCGACCGGATCGTCGCCGACGGCGGCGAGGCCGAGCCCGTCGTCGCCGACGTGTCCGACCCCGACGACGTGCAGGCGTTCGTCGACCGGGCCGTCGACACCTACGGGGGGCTCGACGTGCTGCACAACAACGCCGGCATCCCACAGCGGTCGACGCCGGTCGAGGACGTGACCGAGGAGACGTGGGACCGGATACAGGACGTGAACCTCAAGAGCGCGTTCCTCGGCGCGAAGTACGCCGTCCCGCACCTGCGCGAGGCCGCGGCGGGCGTCGTCCTGAACACCGCCTCGACGTCGGGCATCCGGCCCCGGACCGGCCTGTCGGCCTACGCCGCGTCGAAGGGCGGGATGATCACCCTCACGAAGCAGCTCGCACACGAGCTCGCCGAGGACGGCATCCGCGTCAACGCCATCTGCCCGGTCGCCACCGACACCGAGATGCTTCCGGAGTTCGCGAGCGGCCAGCTCTCCGTCGCCGACATGGCCGACACCATCCCGCTCGGCCGGCTCGCAGAGCCCGGCGACGTCGCCAGCGCGGCGGCGTTCCTGGCGTCCGACGAGGCGTCGATGATAACCGGGACGGCCCTCGAAGTCGACGGCGGGCGGGACATCTGACCCCCGTGTGACTGGAGAGCCAGTCCGCGGCTCCGGCGACGCGTCGGAGCGACGACTGCACCGGCTGCACGGCCGGCGGGGCGGCCCCGTTCGACGAGACCACCGACGTTCCCGCCGTTCGACCGGCTTCTGGCGAGTTTTTCCCCTCTACAAACGACTTTATAATGGAAAATAGTGATATGTGTGCATGGCTATCGACAGACGTCGACTCATCAAGTACACGGGCGGACTGGCAGGGCTCACCGCGCTGACCGGCTGTCTCGGCGGGGACGGCGGGGACGGCGAGACCACGGCCCCGGGCGGGGGCGACGACACCGACACGGACGGCGGTGGCGGTGGTGCCGGCGGCGGTGGCGGTGACGACATCCGCATCGGCGTGTTGCTGCCGTTCTCGGGCGACTACGCCTGGGTCGGCGCGAACGTCCTGCCTGTCGTGGAGATGCTCGTCGAGGAGATCAACGACGGCGGCGGCATCGACGGCCGACAGGTGAGCATCGTCCAGGGCGACACGGAGGCGTCGCCGGACGCGTCCGTCTCGGCGACGAACCGCCTCGTCAACGTCGAGAACGTCCACGCGGTCATCGGCCCGACGAGCATCACCATGTCGGCGGTCATCGACACGCTCGTCGAGAACGAGGTACCGGTCGTCACGCCGACGGCGGGGACGACCTCGCTCGACGACCGTGGTGGCGAGTACGTCTTCCGGACGGTCTCCTCCGACTCGCTCGGGGGCCGAGCCATCGCCCGGGCGGCCCGCGACCAACAGTACAACTCCATCCAGGACTACGAACGGATGGCGCTCATGGTCGGCAACGAGGAGGTGTTCCAGTCGTTCAAGGAGCCGATCCAGTCCGCGTTCGAGGAGTTCGGCGGGACCATCACCACGGCGATGGACATCCGGACCGGCAAGGCCTCCTACACCTCGGAGGTCCAGTCGATGATGGACTCCGACCCCGAGATTACGGTGCTCGTCGCGTCGGTCGAGGACAGCATCAAGATCACCGAGGCGGGGTTCCAGGCGGGCTACGAGGGCAACTGGTTCGCGACCCAGGACCAGACCAACCAGGACTTCCTCTCCCAGAGCGACAACCGCGTCACGAACGACATGCTCGGCCTGAACGCCGCGACGTACCAGCCGGCCGAGGAGGCCGGCCGGCTCCAGGAGTTCTTCGACGCCATCACCGAGTACGCGGGCTGGGACGAGGGCTCGCGCGTGTTCGCGACGAACACCTTCGACGCGATGAACGTGCTCGGACTCGCCATGGCCCAGGTCGCGGCCGACGGCGACGACATGACCGGCGCGAACATCGCGTCTGCCATCCCGACGGTCGCCCGCCCGCCGGAGCAGGAGGTAACCAACTACACCGACGGTGCGTCGGCCATCGCGGACGGCACCGACGTGGACTACCAGGGGCTGGTGGGCCCCATCGACTTCGACGACGACGGCGACATCGTCGCCCCCTTCTCGATCAAGCGAGCCCAGGACGGGGAGTGGACCGAGGCGGGCCGGCTGCCGCCCGAGGCGCTCTGAGCCGCCGCCCCCTCTAGCATGGTCTTCGACAATCTCATACAGACGTTCGTGTTCGGCATCGTCGAGGGGAGCGTCATCGCCGTCGGTGCGGTCGGCCTTACCCTCTCCTACGGCGTCACGCGGTTCATCAACTTCGCGTACGGCGAGTTCCTCACCTACGGCGCGTACCTCACGGTGTTCATCGCGGGCGGCCTGTTCGGGCTGTCGCTCCCGCTGCCGGCCGCCATCGCCGTCGCGGTCGTCCTCGTCGGGCTGCTCGGCGTCCTGGTCTCGCGGGTGTTCTTCGAGCCCATCTCCCACCGTGGGGCGCTCCCGCTGCTCATCACGTCCATCGGCGTCTCGTTCATCCTCCGGAACCTGCTCCAGGGGTGGGTCGGCGTCGACGCACGCCAGCTCCCCATCCCGCTGCTGCGCCGGAAGGACTACTTCGGCGTCCAGCTGACCGACCTCGAGGTCGGCGTCGTCGTCGTCGGCGTGGTGACGATGCTGTTGGTGCATCTGCTGCTCCAGCACACGATGCTGGGAAAGCGGATGCGCGCGACCAGCGGGAACCGGTCGCTCGCCGAGATCGCCGGCATCGACACGCGGCGTGTCGTCCGGCAGACGTGGTTCATCTCCGCGGCGGCGGGGGCGCTCTCGGGCGTCCTCTACGCCATCCTGTTCGCGCCGTTCCGCCCCGGCGTGGGCTTTACGTACCTCATCGTCATCTTCGCCGCGACGCTGCTCGGCGGCATCGGCCGTCCCTACGGTGCGATGCTCGGGGCGTTCGCCATCGGCATCACGATGAACTTCGGCTCGGCGTTCCTCTCGGCGAACTACACCCGGGCGTACGCCTTCGTCATCCTGGTGGCGGTCCTGCTCGTCAGGCCCGAGGGCATCAGGGGAGGTGAGTTCTGATGGCGCTGCTGACCGGCTGGGCGGCGTTCCTCGTCACCGTGGCGACCATCGGCTGCATCTACGGGCTGTTGACGCTGGGGCTCAACGTCCACTACGGCTACACGGGGCTGTTGAACTTCGGGCACGTCGCGTTCTTCGCGGCGGGCGCGTACGCCTCGGCCATCGTGACGATGCCCCCGCCGTCGCAGGTGACCAACGCGAGCTACCAGATCTGGTTCAACCTCCCGATGCCGTACGCGTTCCCGGTGAGCCTCGCCGCGGCCGCCGTCGTCGGTGGGGCGCTCGCGTTCCTCATCGGGCTGACGAGTGTCCGGCTCGGGACCCACTACCTCGCCATCGCGACGTTCGCCCTCGCGGGCGTGTTCAGCGACGTGCTCGTCAACGAGGCGTGGCTGACCAACGGCTCCTTCGGGATGAACAACGTCCCGAAGCCGGGCCGGGCGATGCTCTCGGCCGACGTCTGGCAGCTCTCGTACCTCATCTTCGCCGCCGGCAGCATGCTCGCCGTCTACCTGCTCCTCGAACGCCTGATGGGCGCGCCGTTCGGCCGGTTGCTGAAGGGCGTTCGCGAGAGCGAGGCGGCGGCGAAGACGCTCGGGAAGGACACGAACGTCGTCAAGCTGAAGTCGTTCGTCATCGGCGGCATGATCGCCGGGTTCGCCGGCGGCGTCTACGCCCACTACCTGGGGAGCGTCGTGACCGCGCAGTTCGTCCCGGCGGTGACGTTCACCGTCTACGCCGCGATGCTGCTCGGCGGAGCCGCCTCGAACACCGGGGCGGTCGTCGGCGCGTTCACCGTGGTCGCGTTCCAGGAGTCGACCCGCTTCATCACGACGGTGTACAACTGGATCCAGTCGACACTGCCGGACGCGCTGAGCGGCGTGCTCCCCGCGCTGTTCGGGCCGCTCCCGAACAACCCGTCGTTCATCCCGAGCATGCGCTTCGTCGTCATCGGGGTCCTGTTCGTGCTCGTCATCAGGTACCGGCCCGAGGGGCTGTTCGGCGACCCCTCCGAGATACAGGCGCTCGGGGAGGAGGACTGAACCGTGAGCACGGACCAGCAGTCGCCGACCGACGGCAGCGCACCCGACGGCAGCACCACAGACGACGGAGCCGACCTCCTCGAAGTCGACGGCGTCGTGAAGCACTTCGGCGGCCTCGTCGCGAACGACGGCGTCACCTTCGGCGTCGAGGAGGCGTCCATCACGGGGCTCATCGGCCCGAACGGGGCCGGCAAGTCGACGCTGTTCGACTGCATCACCGGCGTCCACACGCCCGACGAGGGGGCGGTCCGTCTCGACGGCGAGCCCATCCACGGGCTCTCGCCGACGAAGGTCGCGAGACGCGGCGTCGGGCGGACGTTCCAGACCCCGAAGACGTTCCGGGGGATGACCGTCCGCGAGAACATGGCGTTCGCGGCCCGCGAGCAGACCGGCGAGACAGCACTCGGCGCGCTGTTCAGGCCGGGGACCATCCGCGATGAGGAGGCGGAGATACAGGCGACCGTCGACGAGACGCTGGAGTTCCTCAAGCTCGACCACCTCGCCGACGAGTACGCGAGCGGTCTCTCGGGCGGCCAGCGCAAGCTGCTCGAACTCGGCCGGGTCCTGATGATGGACCCGCGGATCATCCTGCTCGACGAGCCGGTCGCCGGGGTCAACCCGTCGCTGACCGAGGAGCTGCTCGCGCGGCTGGAGGAGCTGAACGACCGCGGGCGGACCATCCTCTTCATCGAACACGACATGGACGTCGTGATGGCACACTGCGACCGCGTGGTCGTGATGCACGACGGCCGGACGCTCGCCGTCGGCCCGCCCGAGATCGTCCAGCAGGACGAACGGGTCGTCGAGGCCTACCTCGGAGGTGTCGACCGATGAGCGACATCGGGTCCGTGCGCCGGTTCGACGACGCGCTGTTCTCCGCACGGGACATCGAGACCGGCTACGGCGACCTCCAGGTGCTCTACGGCGTCGATATCGACGTCCAGGCCGACGAGGTCGTGCTGCTGTTCGGCCCCAACGGTGCCGGGAAGTCGACGCTGATGCGGGCGCTGTTCAAGCAGCTCCCGCTCTGGGCCGGCACCATCGAGCTGGACGGCCGGGACCTCTCCCGGTTCAGCTCGAACGAGATGGTGCCAAACGGCGTCGCCTACGTCCCACAGACGGCGAACGTCTTCCCGAACCTGACCGTCTCCGAGAACCTCGACATCGGCTCCATCCACGCCGAGGCACCGGCCGAGCGCCGCGAGACGATGTACGAGCTGTTCCCGCGGCTCGCCGAGCGACAGGACCAGGACGCGTCGACGCTCTCGGGTGGAGAACGGCAGATGCTCGCGATGGCGCGGGCGCTCGTCCCCGACCCCGACCTCCTGTTGATAGACGAGCCGTCGGCGGGGCTCGCGCCGAAGCTCATCGAGCGTGCGTTCGACCACGTCGACCGCATCCGCGAGGCCGGGACGGCCGTGCTGATGGTCGAGCAGAACGTGCTGGCCGCACTCGAGGTCACCGACCGCGCGTACGCCCTCGACATGGGCGAGAACCGGTTCGAGGCGGACGCCGACACCATCCGCGACTCGAAGCGCGTCCGCGACCTCTACCTCGGAACGTGAGTCGCCGACCTCAGGCGTCGACGTAGTCGAACCACTCCTCGTGGTCGTCGGTGCGCCGGTTGACCACGTCGAAGAAGCGCTGCTGGATCTCCTCGGTGACCGGCCCGCGCGAGCCGTCGCCGATCTCGACGTTGTCGACCTGCCGGATGGGCGTGACCTCGGCGGCGGAGCCGGTGAAGAACAGCTCGTCGGCGGTGTTGAGTTCGCCACGCGAGATGGAGACGTTGTCGTGGACCTCGTAGCCCATCTCCTCGGCGAGCGTGATGACGGTGTTGCGGGTGATGCCGTCGAGGATGCTCTCGGAGAGCCCGGGCGTGTACAGCTCGCCGTCGCGGACGAGGAAGATGTTCTCGCCGGGCCCCTCGGCGACGTTGCCCTCCTTGTTCAGGACGATCGCCTCGCGGAAGCCGTTGCGACGGGCCTCCTCGCCGGCGAGCAGGCTGTTGACGTAGAGACCGGTCGTCTTCGCGTTCGTCGGGATCTGGCTGGAGGCGTGCTTGCGCCACGACGACACCTTCACCTTGATGCCGTTCTCCAGTGCGTCCTCGCCGAGGTAGGTGCCCCACGGCCAGCACGCGATGGCGGTCCGGGTCGGGCAGTCACCCGGCGAGACGCCCAGGCTCTTGTAGCCGTAGAAGACGATGGGCCGGATGTAACACGAGGCGAGGTCCTGCTCGGCGATGAGCGTCTTCGTCGCCTCGGTGATCTCGGCGGGCTCGTGGTCGATCTCCATCTCGTACGGCTTGCAGGACTCGTACAGCCGTTCGACGTGGTCGTCCCAGCGGAAGATGGCCGGGCCCTTCTCCGTGTCGTAACACCGCGCGCCCTCGAAGACGCCCGTCCCGTAGTGGAGTCCGTGGGTGAGCACGTGAATCTGTGCGTCCTCCCAGTCGACGTACTCCCCGTCCATCCAGATCGTGTCCACGTCCATCTCGGCGAAGCTCATGCTCGTGGCAACGCTTGCGTCCCATATAGGTGTGGGCGATTTGCTCCCGACGGTCACCATCGTCGCGAGAACGGTCGGGAGCGGCGCTCAGGCCCGCGAACCGAACCAGTCCCAGGCGGCACGGAACCGCCCCCTGTGGTCACCGTGGAGGACGCCGTCGTGCGCCGCGAACGTCTCGGGCGTGAACCAGCCGACGGCCTGCACCTCGTCGCGGACCGTCGCCGTCCCTGCACAGCGGTCAGCGGCGACCGCGTAGCCGATTGAGACGACGTACTTGCCGTCGCCGTTGCTGGTGTGGAAGCAGTCGACCAGCACGAGTTCGTCGGGGTCGACGTGGAGTCCGGTCTCCTCTTCGAGTTCGCGTGCCGCGGCGACGGGTGCGGGCTCGTCGGCCTCCAGGTGGCCGCCCGGGATGCTCCACTCGCCACGGCCGGGGGGCACGTCCCGCTGGGCGAGCAAGACACCGTCCTCGCCGACGACGCCGACACCGGCACACGGCGCGGGGTTGTGCCAGACGACCCGTTCGCAGAACTCGCAGTAACGACGCTCGCGCCCGTCGAGGTGACGCTCCACGAGTTCGGTGCCGCAGTCGGGACAGAAGCTGGCGGGGTAGGTCGTCATCTACATCGTCTTCAGGCCGCTCCCGGTGAGCGGGACGACCACGTCCTCGTCGTCGTCGACGACCCCGAGCTCGCGGTACTTCGTGAGCGCAGCCGGGGCGACCGCGCAGGTCGGCTCGACGTAGAAGCCGTCGCGGTGGAGCGTGTCGAGCGTGTTCTCGACGACGTGCTCGCCGAGGGCGATGGCGTCGCCGTCGGTGTCCTCGATGGCTGCCAGAAGCTGGTCGTGGCGCGCCGGTTCGGCGATCTGGATGCCGTCTGCGATCTCGTTCTCGGTGTCGTCCTCGTCCTCGGCCACGAGCCCCCGGAACTCGTCGGCGAGGGGGGAGTAGCCGGCGGCCTGCCCGGCGAGCAGTCGCGGCACGTCGTCGACGATGCCGGCGCGTTCGAGCAGGTCGAAGCCGCGGTACGCGCCGAGCGCGAGCGTGCCGTGACCGACCGGGAGGACGACCGAGTCGGGCACCGTCCAGTCGCGCTGGGCCGCGAGCTCGATGGCGAATGTCATCGTGCCGGCGTAGAACGCGGGGTTCCAGGAGTGGCTGGCGTACCAGCCCTCGCCCGCCTCGACGGCCTCGATGGCCGCGTCGGTCACGTCCTCGCGGCTGCCCTCGATTCGGACCGGGCGAGCGCCGGAGCGCTGTATGGCCATCAGCTTCGACTGCTTCACGTCGGCGGGCACGTACACGTCGGCCTCGATGCCCGCGCGGGCCGCGTACGTCGCGATGGCTGCGCCGGCGTTGCCCGAGGAGTCCTCGATGACCTTGTCGACGCCGAGCGCGGCGGCCCGCGAGAGCGTCGTCGTCGCGCCGCGGTCCTTGAACGAGCCGCTCGGGGAGACGTACTCGAGCTTGAACTCGGCATCCCAGCGGTCCGCATCGACGACCGGTGTGAAACCCTCGCCGAGGGTGACCGCGCGGTCGACCGGGAGGAACTCGTGGAACGTCCACAGCCCGCGCCGGGTGTCGAGCTGGCTCACCGGCAGCGGGTCGCCGTCGGGGAGGGGTGGCGTCTCGAGGTCCAGCGCGTGGCCGCAGGAACAGCGCCACGGCTCGTCAGGACCGGCGTCGTACTCCGCACCGCAGGCCTGGCAGTAGAGGTTCTGGAGTGTCATGTGAGGGGGTGGAGGTGTGTGACTGATGTCGCGTCTGACTGGGTGGTCGAAGGGCTGGCTGATAGGTGTGCCGGGCAATCAGTAGCTGTCGAGGTCGGTGCCGACCGAGCAGACGTACTCGCCGGTCGCGACCTGCGGGAGCCGGCGGGTCCGCCAGAACAGGCCGTTCGAGTCCGCGGTCACCTCGGCTTTGAGCTGACCGAACGGGTCTGTGACGCGGAACAGCGTGTCACCGCGCTTGACCCGGTCGCCGAGGTCGACCGTGAAGTCGACGAGCCCGCCGGCGGGCGCACCGTACTGGTCGAACCCCGACGCGCGGGTCTGTGGCGTCAGGTCCACGTCGCCCTCGATGAACTCGTAGTGCCGGAGCACGTTGAACACGCCCTCGACGCCGACGGCGACGCTCCCCGTGTCGAAGCCGACGGTGCCGCCGAGCTCGGGGTCGATGGTCGGAATGCCCTCGTCCGGGCCCGCACGGGCGAGCTGGCCGTCCGGACCCTTCTGGTCGAGGATGTGCCCCGCGCCGAACACCTTCGCCAGTTCGAGACACTGCTGGTGCAGCCGGTGTCGGCGGCCACACCGCACCCGCGTCTCGTGTATCATCCGGCTGTCCGACCCCTGGTGGAGGTCGAGGATGAGGTCGGCGTCACGCGCCGCGTCGAACGTCGCCGCCGCGATGCGCTCGGAGGAGGTACCCTCGTGGTCGCCGGGGTAGGTCCGGTTCAGCTTCGTGTCGTCGATGGGGTTCCGGTGCGAGTCGATCTGGAAGCCGTGGAAGTTCACGATGCCGACGATGCGGATCTCGCCGGCGAGTTCGGCGGGGTCCAGCTTCGGGAACACCTCGCGAATCACGCCGACGCCGTTCAACTCGTTCCCGTCGCTCGCCGCCTGCATGTAGAGCGTCTTGCCCTCGCGCTCGCCGTTCACGACGGCGACGGGCAGGCCGACGGGACTGCCGTCGCGGGTCTCCCCGACGGTGAGGCGACCGGTGTCGACCTCGCCGGGAGCAGCGCTGGCCGTTCCCAGGGTCGTCATTAGCGTAGCCAAAGGCCGGTCCGCCTTTAGGTGTTCTGTCTGCGGTGGGGCGGCCCGTAGCTGTCACGACCCGTGATTCCCAGTCGGGTCACTCCGCGACCACGGTGAACGGCGCGGCGATGGCGTAGTCCGTCTCGTAGTCTTCCTCGACCGCCAGCTCGGTCGTCACGCCCCAGTACACGAACCGGTACTCGCCGGCACGGATGGGGCGACACGCGTGGAACTCCAGTCGACGATTTACTGCTTCCGAGATACCCTCCTGAGTGAAGGGAAACTCCCACCGGAACCCCTCTCCGGGGTCGTGCCCCACGCCGATATCCGTCCAGCCAGCGAACGCCTCTTCCCAACCCAGAATCGTATGCCAGCCGTCTTCACTGCGGTACTGGATGTCGATTTTTCTCCTGTTTCCGGTGCCGTTGTACTCGCCCGAGATGTTCGTGAGGGTTGCTCCGAACCGCTCTCCAATCGAAATGGACTGGCTATCGAGCTTGAGTTCGAACCCCGCGAGTGGGTCGTAGCTCTGGACGACCCAGTACGGCTCGATGGACTGGTACTTCTCCCCGCACGTGGGGGCAGGGTCGGCGGTTCCGTCGTCTACGGGCGTCCATGTCGTGGTCGTCGGTTCCGTAGCGGCCTCGGTCGTTGTCGGGGGTGATTCGGTGTGTGTCGTCCGTTCAGTCGGCCCCAGAGATGTTGGTGGCGGTCCATCCTGTCCTCCTTCCGAGGAGGAGCACCCGGCGACCACCAGGGAGAGAGCCGTACTGGCTGCTCCGAGTAGCCGCCGGCGCGTCGGGGAGAGCATGGAGAGTAGTACCGAAGGCTGTGGCAAGTGTTTTGGGACGGCTGTTCTCGGACGGCGATGAGGCCTATAGACGAATACAGCAGCTCTCTCGTCATCCAGGTCGTCGGGTACGCCGAACTCGATACGACTACGTTCTCTCCGTACTCCGCGACCGAACCTTCTATACCGGCGACGCACGCACCTCCAGCCATCCATGGCGGACGCCGACACGCCCGGCGCGTTCACCTACTTCCGGCAGTTCTTCGCGCTGGAGCGGGACGTGTTCGTGCTCTCGGTCGCCATGTTCGCGTTCAGTCTCGGCTTCCAGATGACGGGCCGGTACATGGGCGAGTACATCCTCTTCCTCGGCGGCACCGAACTCGTCGTCGGCCTCTACGGTAGCTTCGGGAACCTCATCGGCGCGGCGTACCCCTATCCGGGTGGGGCCATCTCGGACCGCATCGGCTCCCGCACCGCGCTCACCTTGTTCGGGCTGGCTTCGGCACTGGGCTTCGCGGTCTGGGTGTTCGCGCCGGCGCTCGCCATCGCCGGGATTCCGGCGTGGGTGTGGGTGTTCGTCGGACTGGTGCTCGCGCAGGCGTGGAAGTCGTTCGGGCTGGGCGCGACGTTCGCCGTCGTGAAACAGAGCGTGTCGAACGACCGGCTCGCGACCGGGTTCGCCAGCACGGAGACGTTCCGCCGGACCGCGTTCCTCATCGGCCCGCTCGTCGCCGCCGGCCTGCTGGCCGCCTACGGCTTCGACCCCGGGTTCCAGTACGTGCTCGCCGTGGCGGTCGGCTTCGCGCTCGTCGGGACGCTCACCCAGCACGTGCTGTACGAGGCCGAGGAGGACTCGCTGGGCAAGGAGTTCGAGGGCATCTCGCAGATCAGGTCCGACCTCGCGAACCTGCCGGACCCGCTCCGGCCGCTGCTCGTCGGCGACACGCTCGTCCGGTTCGCCAACGGGATGGTGTACGGCTTCGCCGTCCTCGTCGTCACGCGCTACCTGGCGACCGACGCCACCCTGTTCGGGTTCTACCTCTCCCCGGCGGCGCTGTTCGGGGTGTTCCTCGCCGTCGAGATGGCCGTCGCGCTGGTGACGATGGTGCCCGTGGCGAACCTCGCACGACGGGTCGGCCTCAAGCCCGTCGTCGGCCTCGGCTTCTTCGTCTACGCCGTCTTCCCCGTCATGCTCGTGGCGGCTCCCGACGGCGGCGTCGTCCTCGACTCGCTGCCCATCCTCGGCACGGTCGCGCTCTCGGAGGCGGTCGTCGTCGGGGCTATCTGGGCCTTCTCGGGGCTCCGGTTCGCCGGGCTCCCGGCGCACAAGGCGCTCATCGTCGGCCCCGCCGAGGAGAACACCGGCGGGCGGGTGACGGGCTCGTACTACCTCGTCCGGAACACGCTCACCATCCCGAGCGCCGCGTTCGGCGGACTGCTGTACGGGTCAGCGGGCTACCTCGGCTACTCAGGCCCGGCCGTCGCGTTCGGTCTCGCGACCGTCGTCGGCCTGCTCGGCACGGCGTACTTCCTCCTCCGCGGCGAGGAGTTCGCGGCCTACGCCTGAGCCGTCGGCAGAAGACCGACGCCGATTTGTCGCTCTCGTCCCAACACCCGCCCGTGACAGACGCCACCGAGTCCGCCGACGGCGACCCGGCAGCCGAGGCCGACGGCACCGTGGCGACCGGCCCCGAGGCCACCGCACCCGACGACCACCGGCCGGGCCGGCCACCCCTCCTCCGGTTCTTCGAGGCGCTCGGGTTCCGCCGGCACGCCCGTGTCGGTGTCGTCGCCGGCATCGTGCTGGCCGTCGCGCTGTACGGTTTCTTCGTCACGGTTCCGAGCGTCGCGCCCGGCGTCCGGGGACGCCCCGAGTCGCCGCTGCTGTACGTCGTCCTCGGGTTCGTCGTCGCAGTCGCCACCGCGCTGTTCGTCACGACCGCGCTGACCGTGCGCACCCTCGCACGGGCCGTCGCCTCGCCGCCGAAGTGGGTCCGCCGCGGCGGCGGTCTCGCGGCGGTCGGCGGGCTGCTCTGGACGGCCAGCACGCTCGCCGGCTTCGCGCCCGCCGCCGACGCCGTCCGGCCGTGGATCTCGGTCCCCGTCCTCCTCGTCGTGGCCGGTGTCTGGGCGGCCCACACCCGGGTCAAGCGGCTCGGGAGTCCGCTCGACCGCGTCGGCACCGTCATCGCGACTGCCGGCGTCGGTGGCGTCCACGTCGCCGCCCTGCTCACACCGGAGCCGTTCCTCGGTGCGAGCGTCGAGCCCGCGCTCACACCGTTCGTCGCGAGCGTCGGCACGCTCGCCGTCGGCACCGCGCTGCTCGCGGCCGCTGCGCGCGACGAGCTCGGGCTGCTCGCGGACGCGGCCATCGCCCTCTCGGCGCTGGGCGCGCTGACCGTCGCAGTCGCACTCGCGGACGTCGTCGCCGTCTCCGGCGCGGTCGCGGTCGTCCCCGCCGCCCTCGCCTGGGTCGCCCTCGGGGTCGCGCTCCGGGGCTCGCCGACGCCCGCGAACTGGTCGCCCGACGAGGTCGGTTCCCTGCTCGACGACGGCAGTTGAACCCGCCGCGCCGACGAACGGCCGAGTTTTCCGACCGCGAAAAGCCGCCCGACGGGTTATAGGTACCCGGTCCCAAGCCGGGAATAGACGATGCAACGAACGAGGGCCCTCCTCCTGGTCGTCGTCCTGCTCGCGACGCCGGTGCTGGCCGGCTGTGCGGACCAGGGCGACGGCAGACTGGCGACGACCGCACCGGCGGACGGAACGGCGACCGAAGTATCGGCGACCGACGCCACCACGGCCCCGACCGACGACGGCGAGTCCGCGTTCTCCGACGCCGAGGAGCGCGAGATCCGTCGGTCCGCGCTGACCGCGCTCCGCGGCGTCTCCGATGTCCGGCTCGAGGGCGTGCTCGACCAGACCGTCTCGACGGCGGCCGCCAGCCAGTCCACCAGCGCGACGTTCGGCGTGACCATCGACGCAGAGCAGCGCCGGCTCGTCGTCGACCAGACCGTCCGGACGGGGGGACGGACCCTGAACCAGACGACGTACCTGCTGAACGACTCGCTGTACGTCCGGAGCCCGGCGTTCGAGCAGCAGTACGGCTCGCAGTGGGTGACCCAGAACGTCGCCGACCGCTACGACGGACTCTGGCGGAACCGGAGCGCGCTCTCGCTGCACACGAACCTGCTGAACGTCACCGAGAACCTCAGCGTCACCGGTACCGAGACCGTCCGCGGCGAGGAGGCGTACGTACTCTCGCTCCGGCCGAGCGACGCCGAACTGGCCGAGCTGAGCGGCGTCAACTTCGCCGGCGGCGAGGTCCACAGGTTCGACGCCACGCTCTACGTCTCGACCGAGACGGACCGCGTGCTGCGCTCGGACATCCACGTGAACGAGACAGTCACCATCCGCGGACAGGAGCTCCAGCAGGTCGTCGACGTGCAACGTGACTTCGTCGCCTACGACCAGGGCGCGACCGTCACGCTGCCGCCCGAGGCCGACGGCGCGGTCCCCATCGGCGGGAACCGGAGCGTCGCCACGACCACACGGCGGGTGAGTGCCTGAGATGAGTCGCGGTCGTCGTCTGGGCGTCCTTGCCTGTGCCCTGCTGGTCGTCCTCGCGGGCTGTGGCGCACAGGAGGTCAGCCGCCCGGAGACGGCCGCGGCCACGACGGCACCGGCCACGACGACCGAGCGCCCCGCCGCCACCACCGACGCTCCGGCGGACGACGCCGACACCGGAATCCGCTACCGGGGCGACAGCCTCTCGTTCGCCGCTGCACCGGTGTTCGACCGTGTGGAGTCGCTGCTCGGGGTGTCCGCCGACCCACCGGCCGAGGTCACCGTCGAGAACGCCTCCTCGTGGTTCCGGACGAACGCGACCGACCGACCACGACCGACCGGGACGGGCCGCTTCGGCGCGCTGGTCGGCGTCGAGACCGACGGCAGGGACGCCGACCTTCGGGGGACGCCCAACGGCGCGACGAGCCCCTTCGGCGGCGTCAGCATCTACCCCGGCGACGGCTCGTCGGTCGCGCTGGAGGTCGTCCTCGCCCACGAGTTCGTCCACGTCGTCCAGTTCCAGCGCAACCAGGTGTCCGCGGTCCGCCGGAACGTCGGCGGCACGAGCACGGACGCCCGCTGGACCTCGCGGAGTATCGTCGAGGGTGTCGCCGTCTGGACGGAGACACGGTACGTCGAGACGTACGGGCTGGACGCCCCGACCGGCGGCGAGCGCACGACGACGCTGTACAGCGAGGCGACCCCCGGTACACCCTTCCGTCACGGCCAGGGCGCGTACCTGTTCGGCTACGAGTACGTCCGCAACAAGTCGTCCGGGCTCGACAGGGTCGAGGGGCTCTACGAGCGCCCCCCGACGACCAGCGAGCAGGTGCTTCACGGTCTCGACCCGGGCAGCGAACCGCCCGTGGAGCTGTACGTCCGGACCATCGCCGAGGGGAACACCTGGCGCGGCTCGACCACCGACACGCTCGGCGAGGCGTACACCCGCGTCGTCCTGGAGAACGGCGTCGCCGTCCCGACGGCGGCCGACGCCGCGGCCGGCTGGGGGAACGACCGCCTCGTCACCTACCGCGAGCGGCCGACCGCGAACGCGAGCTTCGTCTGGGTGACCCGGTGGGACACCGCGGCCGACGCGACCGAGTTCCGCGACGCGATGAACGCAACCTTCGACGCCGACGGCCAGCGGACGGGTGACCGCTGGCGACTCGACGACGTTCGAGCGACGACCGTCCGCCCCGACGACACCACGGTCGTCGTCGCGGTCGGCGAAGATAGCCTCCTGGACGCGCTCGACGTGTCCCTCGACCGGGAGACGGTCGTCCTCACGACGAACCTGTCGGCGGCGAACGCCACCGCGACCACCGACGCCGCACCTGCGGTCGCCACGGCGACGACCGGACCCGTGACCGCCGGTTCGCCGTCCTCGCCACCGTTCGTCTCCACGGCACCGCCTCCTCGGTTCGCGCAGGCATCGCCAGCACCACAAACGACAACCCCCGAGCCGTCGTACGTCCACGCATGACACGCGAGCAGCTCGAGACCGCCGCCGAGCACGTCCGCGCCGCTGCACAGGCAGCCACCGACACCAACGCCCGAGACCGGCTGTCCCGACAGGCAGATGAGTTCGAGCGCCACGCCGAGGCCGAGCGCGGCCCCGACCACGGTCGCCTCGCCCGCCACGAGAGCATCCTCGGCGAGATCGCGACCGAGGAAGGCGGCGAGGTCAGCGAGGAGATCGACGCCGCGCTCGACCACGTCCACACCTACCGCGAGACGCTGCCCGGCGTCTGAGTCAGCAGACCGGCTTCGGGTTCACGCCCATCGCCTCCAGCCGGTCGACGTACACCTCGTACGCCGTCGTGACCACGCCACCAGCCGCCTCCTCCGCGCGCTCCCAGTCAGACTCGTCCGCACAGACCGATTCGAGCGCCGCCAGCGCCGCCTCCCGTCGCTCGCCCAGCTCCTCGCCGTAGCTCCGGAACGTCTGGGCCGTCGTCGGGTCGGCCTGCCCGACGAAGAAGCCGACGAGCTGCTCCTGCAGCTTCTTGGTCACGACGGTCGCCGCCACGAAGCCGCCGGCGTGCTCGACCGCGCCCTCGCAGTCGTCGAGCCCGTCGAACAGTCCGCCCTCGACGGTCTCGTCCGTCTCGCCCGCGGCGTCGGCCGCCCGCTCCCGCTCCGCGTCGGCCGCTGCCGAGAGCGCGTCGGCCAGCTCGCCGTCCGCGTCCGCCGCCCACGCCTCGTACCGGTCGGCCTGCGCGCTCGCGAGCGCCTCGGCGACGGCGAAGATGTGCTCCTCGTCCATCTCCCCGCCCGTCAGCGCGTACAGTGACTTCGAGGAGCCGAGCCGCGACAGCTCCGTCCGGTTCCCGTCCTCGACCGCCTCGACGAATGCCGCTGTGTCCATGGCCGGCGGTTCGACGCGTGGGCGCTTGTAACCTCCGTCGGCCGCACGACCTGCCGGGGTTCGTGACGTATGACTCGCCGTATTGCGTCGCGAAAAACGCCAGGACAGGGATTTGAACCCTGAATCCCGAAAGGGAACACGCTTTCCAGGCGTGCGCCTTACCGTTCGGCCATCCTGGCTCGTTCGTCGATACTCGGGTGCCGCATTTAACGGCTACGTTTCTTCGGTCACCGACCGCGCCGCAACAGCCGGACCTCGCCGACGTACGCCGCCGCCGCGACGACCGTGCCGACGACGAATCCCAGGCCGACTGCTGGGAGGATGCCGATGCTCTCGCCGCCCAGCGCCACGTAGCCCTGGTGCAGCGTGAGGAAGGCGAAGACGCCGACCGCACCCCACAGCAGGGCCGACTTCGTGCGTTCGTTCACTCCGCGTCGGCGATGGCCTCGATCTCGACGCCGACGCCCTTCGGGAGGTTCGCGACCTCCACGGCCGAGCGGGCCGGCGGGTTGTCGACGAAGTACTCCTTGTAGGCGTCGTTCATCTCGTCGAAGTCCTCGATGTCGTCCATGAAGACGGTCACCTTGAGCACGTCCGTCATGTTCGCGCCCTCCTCGTCGAGGATGGCCTCGATGTTCTCCAGGGACTGGCGCGTCTGGACGGTGATGGACTCGTCGTCGAGCAGCTCGCCGTCGGGCGTCATCGGGATCTGGCCGGCCGTGAAGATGACGTCGCCGTTGGTCGTCGCCTGACTGTACGCGCCGACGGCCGCGGGGGCGTCGGAGGTGCTGATGGTTCGCTTCATACTCGGGGCGACGAAGCCCTCCGTCTTAAACACTGACGACTTCCCGAGCAGGGGTGCCGGTCGTCTGGAACCGGACGTTCCTTGACCCACCGCCCGCACGTATCGGGACGATGGACGAGCGTCGTGGAACCGCCGGCCAGGCCCTCGCCGGAGCCGTCGCGCTCGTCGGCCTGGGCTACGCAGCCCGCCGACTCGCTGGTTCGCGCGTGACAGATATCCCCCTGAGTCCGCTGACCGCCGGCGGCCGGATCGGCGGCGACTGGGTCGCGCGCGCCGGCGTCGGCACCGGCGACCACCCCGTCGGCGAGATGGACGACATGACCGCCTTCGCCCACGACGGCTTCGACCCCGGACTGGTCGACCCCGAAGTTCGGGCGTTCTACGAGCGCACCAGCGAGTACGAGCTCTCCCTGACTGCGGAGTGGCACCGCCCCTTCCGCACCGGCGCGTGGCTGGCGGGTTTCCTGACGGGCACGATCGAGCAGCTCAACCTGCCCGCCCCGGGCGACGGCCGGACGGTCCGACTCGAGAGCCAGTTCGAACGCATCGACCCAGCACTGGACCCGCGGGACGGTGCGCGGATGTGGGTCCGCACCGACACCGACACCGGTGAGGGGGTGTTCGTCGCTGCCTACGGCTCGCACGTCGCCGACGGCGAGCGGTACGTCAACATCGCGGTCCCCCTCCCAGGGTGCAACCTCTCGACGGTCCTCTCGCTCCGGAATCTGGACAGCGGCGCGGTCGAGCTGACGACCGAGGCACCGGGCGACCCAGGCCTCTATCTGGTGACACCGGCGGGCGCGTTCGAGCTGCCGATGGCACAGCGGTTCCGGGTGTGGCCCGCGGACTCGGCGGCTGCGCCGACGGACGTGCGGAGAACGGAGGGGGCCGCCGTCGTCGCCACCCACGAGATGTGGCTGTGCGGGCGACAGTTCCTGACGGTCAGGTACGCCGGTCAGACCAGTACCTCGACCTCGTAGCCGGCGTCGCGGATGGCCTCGAGGAGTTCGTCGATGTGGTCTCTCCCCCGGGTTTCGAGGTCGACCTCGACCTCGGTGTCGGCCATGCCGATCTGTCGCGAGGTGCGGTCGTGCTGGATGGCGTAGATGTTCGCCTTCTTCTCGCTGATGACGTGCAGCAGGTCCTCCAGCGAGCCGGGACGGTCACGGAGCACGGTCCGTATCTTCACGTACCGGCCCGTCGCGACGAGACCGCGCATGATGACCGTCGTCAGCATGTTCAGGTCGATGTTGCCCCCGCACATCGCCGGGACGATGACCTCGCCCTCCTCGTAGTCGAACTTGTCGAACAGCAGCGCCGCGAGCGGTGCCGCGCCGGCACCCTCGACCAGCGTCTTCCCGCGCTCCAGCACGTACGTCAGCGCCATCGCGATCTCCGGGTCGGAGACCGTGACGACCTCGTCGACGCGCTCCTTGATGACCTCGTAGGTGAGCGTGCCGGGACCGCGAACCGCGATACCGTCGGCGATTGTGTCGACGCGGTCGAGCTCGACCCGGTGGCCCTTCGTGAGCGACTGGGCGACGCTCGACGCGCCCTCGGCCTGCACGCCGATGACCCGCGTGTCCGGGCTCTGTGCCTTGATAGCGGTCGCGATGCCGGAGATGAGTCCACCGCCGCCGATGGGGACGACGACCGTCTCGACCTCGGGGAGGTCCTCCAGTATCTCCAGGCCGATGGTGCCCTGCCCGGCCATCACCATCTCGTCGTCGAACGCGTGGACGTAGGTGCGGCCCTCCTCGCGCTCTAACTCGTGGGCCTTCTCGGCGGCCTCGTCGTAGTCCGCGCCGTGGAGGACGACCGCCGCGCCGTAGCTCTGGGTCGCCTTGATCTTCGAGATGGGTGCGTACTCCGGCATGACGATCTTCGCGTCGACGCCCGAGCGGGTGGCCGCCAGTGCGACCCCCTGTGCGTGGTTGCCCGCGCTCGCCGTGACGACGCCCGCCGCCTTCTCCTCCTCGGAGAGCGTGGCGATGCGGTTCGTCGCCCCCCGGATCTTGAACGAGCCGGTGCGCTGGAAGTTCTCCATCTTCAGGTGGACCTCCGCGCCCGTCATGTCCGAGAAGGTGTGCGTGTACTCGATGGGTGTGTGCCGCGATGTCTCCCTGACTCGCGGCTCCGCGGCGAGAACGTCGTCGAGTTCGAGCATAATCGCGGGGTTGGACCGCCGCCCGGTTAATATTGCCGTATCGGTACCCGATGCTGTCGTCGCGGACGGCGCTCCTCTGCGGGTCACACGCGAGCCTGCGGCTCGGCGGTGTCGGAAAGAGACGCCCGTCGGGGGTACGGGGAGCCCACCGAGGTCGCCCAAAGGGGAATACGGGATAGCACGCGTGTGACGTGCAACTGAATTCTCGAACCGGATGTATATAAACGCCAGCCATCCGGGGTGAAAGTATAACCGCAAGACTGCGGCGTCTCGAAACGGCCGTCAGACGTTCGTCTGCCGGGTGTCATTCGGGCGACGATACCACGGTACAGCCGGCCGCAACCAGTTCGGCCAGCACGGCGAGCGGCGGCGGGTCGCCGTCCGGCCACGTCGACCCGTCGGCCGCGCCGAGCCTGGCAGGGTCGCCGACGTACACCTGTACCGGCTCGCCTGCCCGGCCGTCACCGCGTGGAACAGCGACGCGTCGATACAGCCCGCGCTCGACGCCCTCGTAGCGGTCGAGCGCGTCGATATCCGACGTTCGGAGGAGACGACCCACCGTCTCACCGCCGGGGGCGAGCGTCGGGTACCGGCCCTCCACGCGGTGGGCACCCCGGAGGACGGCGTCCGGCCCGAGCGACCAGTCGTCGAGCACGGCAGCGACGCGGTCGGGGTCCGTGAGAGTCCCGTAGACGAAGACGTCCATCGGTCTCGACGACGGCGGCCGCGGCCGTCACCCTTCCGCTTCCGACAGCACAAAGGCACCGAGCGACGCAGACCGACCATGGACCGGGGTCGGCTGTACGCTGTCTGGCGGCGGGTCCTCGGGCTCTCGTGGCCGGTGATGGTCGAGCAGACGGTGCGCACCGCGATGCGCACCACCGACATCATCGTCACGGGGCTGTTCTCGCCGGCGGCCATCGCGGCCATCGGGCTGGCCGACCTCTACTCGCGCTTCCCGCTCCGCATCGGCCTCGGGCTCGGCGGTGGGGCCATCGCGCTGTCGAGCCAGGACACCGGCGCGGGCGCGGCGGCGAACCGCGACGAGGCGGTCACGCAGGCGGTCCTGCTCGGACTCGTCACCGGTATCCCGTTCGCCGTCTTCGGGCTGCTGTTCGGCTACTGGGCCATCGCCCTGCTCGGCGCGAACGACACCGTCGCCAGCCTCGGCGGCACCTACCTCGCCATCGTCTTCGCGACCGCGCCGGCCCGCCAGGTGTCGCTCATCGCCGCCCGGTCGTTGCAGGGCACCGGCGACACGCGTACGCCGATGTACGTCAACGTCGTCTCGAACGGGCTGAACATCGTCGGGAGCGTCGTGCTCGGCCTCGGACTCTTTGGCGTGCCGCGCTACGAGATCGTCGGCGTCGGGGCCGCGACCGCCTTCAGCAACGTGTTCACCGCGGTCGTGCTCTGTGCGGTGATGTTCGCGGGCCGGACGAGCGCGAGCTTCGCCCGGCCCACCGACCCCGTCATCGCCCGCCAGCTGGTCGTCGTCTCCGCACCCCGGGTCGTCGAGGGGTTCGTGGAGACGTTCGCGGAGTTCCCGTTCAACGCGCTGCTGCTCGGCTTCGGCACCGAGGTCAACGCCGCGTTCCAGGTCGGTCGTCGACTCTACCAGCAGGTCACCGGGCCGCTCTCGCGGGGGTACAGCGTCGCCGCGAGCGTCGTCGTCGGACAGGCCCTCGGCGACGGCGACCCCGAGGGGGCCCGCGAGAACGGCTACGCGACCGCGCTGCTCGGGCTCGTCACCGTCGGGAGCATCGGGCTCGTCCTGGTCGTGACCGCACCGCTGTTCGTGCGCATCTTCACCCGCGACCCCGCGACCGTCGGCTACGCCGTCGACTTCGCCCGGGCCTACGGCCTCGCGGCACCGGCGCTCGTGACGTTCGTCGTCTTCTCCGGCAGCCTGCAGGGCGGCAGCGAGACGCGCACGCCGTTCGTCGCCCGCATCCTCGGGCTCGGTGTCTTCTTCCTCGGCTTCAGCTACGTCGTCGGCGTCGTCCTCGGCTACGGCGTCGTCGGCGCGTACGGCGGTATCATCGGCTACTACGGGCTCGCGGCGGTCGTCGTCGCGCTCGGCTTCCGGTACGGCGACTGGGCGAGCCGGGCCGCACGGATGATGGCAGAACGTGGGAGCGGGGCGGACTGACGCCCGGCTTCAGACCCCGGCGTCCTCGTCGACCGCCGCATCACCCGACTGCTCGCCGGGGTCGAGCCGGTCGGCGTCGACCCACTCGACGCCCTCGAAGACGAAGCGCGCGCCGTCGTGGGTCGGGTCGACCCTGACCGTCCAGCCGTGGGCCTCGGCGATGTCCTCGACGATGGCCAGTCCGAAGCCCGTGCCGTTCTCGGCGGTCGTGAACCCCTGCTCGAACGCCCGACTGGCGTCGGTCACGGGCAGTCCGGGGCCGTCGTCGGCGACCGCGAAGCCGCGAGCGGCGCGTTCGACGGTGACCGCCACGTCGTCGCCGACGTGGGCGACCGAGTTCCGGTAGAGGTTCTCGAACAGCGCGCTCAGGCGCTCCGGGTCGGCCAGCAGCGCCCCGTCGTGCTCGACGACGGTCAGGCTCGCTGACGCGGTGTCGCAGTACGACCACGCCTCCCGTACGACGTGCTTGAGCGACGCCGGCTGGGGGTCGTCGACGGTCTTCCCCGTCCGTGCCAGCTGGAGCACGTCCGCGATGAGCGACTCCATGCGGTCGAGCGCCCAGCCCAGTTCGTCGAGCGAGGGGTGGTCGTACTCGTCGTCGAGCAGCTCGTGGTGGCCGCGGGCGACCGTCAACGGGTTGCGGAGGTCGTGGCTGACGATGCCGGCGAACTCGTCAAGGCGCTCGTTCTGGCGCTGGAGCTCGCGCTCGCGCTCGCGTCGCTCGGTCACGTCCGTGTAGACGAAGTACGCCCGGTCGCTTCCCCTGGTGACGGCGACGCTCCTGAGCAGGAACGTCCGGACCTCGTCGGCGGCGAACCGACGCACCTCCGTCTCGACGCGCTCGCCGTTCGCGACGCGGCGGTTGATGTCGCGTCCCTCGGTCCGTCGTGACGGCGGGAGCACCACCTCGTCGAGGTCCTGGCCGACCAGCGTGCCTGGCTCCGCGCCGAACATCGACGCGAAGGCGTGGTTCGCCTGCTGGATGATGGCCGTCTCGCCGGAGAGTTTCGCCTCGACGATGCCGTCGCTCGTGTTCTCGAACAGCGTCCGGACCTTCGACATCGAGCGGGACTCCGTCTCCCGGATCCAGCGCTCGGCGGCACGGACAGCCCGTCCGACCGCCAGCCGGCGGGCCACCGCGCTCCCGTCGTCGACCACGTCGACCGCACCGGCGTCGAGCGCCGCCGCCGCCACGTCGACCCGGTCCTCGGCGACGGCGACGACCGGCGGGTCGAGGATCAGCCCATCGAACTGCTCGATGGCCTCGACGAGGTCGCCGTCTCGAACGTCGTCGCCCAGCAGCACGCAGTGGATGCCGACTGATGTCTCGAGCATCGCCACCGCGTCATCGACGGACGCCATCGTCTCGACACTGATGCTCTCGTCGAACGCATCGACGAGGGAGGCACGACGCTCGTCGGCCGCGACGACACAGAGGACGGACGGGCGTTGCGTGTCGGACATGCCAGTGTTCGTGCCCCGAGTACGGTCGGTAGACGGGTGAGGGAATGAAATGGGTTGTGGCCAGTCCTCACACGACAGCCCACACAAAGCATTTACAGACACCGTTGGACATGGCCGTATGCGAACCGAAGCAGTCCTGGCGGGGGTCGCCCTGTTCGTGCTCGTGGCCACCGCCGGGGTGCTCGTCGCGGTCCCCGACGCCGTCCAGTCCCCCACGTCGGAGCCCACCGACCCCGGCGTCGGCTCCATCTCCGACCTGACCATCGCCGTCGAGAACGTCTCCGGTGGGACGGCGACGTTCGCCGTGACCCCGTACATCGAGCACCGCGGCAACCCCGCACCGAACGTCAGCGTCGTCCTCCGCGCCGTCGACGACGAGAGCGGCGTCGTCGCCGACACACGGACGCTCCCGCTCGGCGAACTCACCGGCGGGCGGGAGGTCAACGCCACCGGGACGCTCGCGGTCCCCCGCGAGGGTGGCTACCGCATCGAGGCCGTCCTCTACCGCGACGGCCGCCGGCTCGATACCGGGAGCCGGACCGTCTCCGGCGTCGACAGCCTCGTCCCCGAGTACGAGCGGACGCCCGTCGCCTTCCACGACTTCGCGGGTGCCGACCTCCCCGTCATCGAGTACAGCATCGCCTCGGTGTCGGCCGACGAGGCCACCCTCGACGTGACGACGTACCTCACGAACACCGGCGACGCGCCCGCCGACGACCTCCGGTTCGTCCTGAAGGCACGGCAGAACGGCTCGAACGTCGTCGCCGACCGGACGACCGTCGACGTCGGGCGGGTCGACCCCGGCGAGACCGTCACCCCGACCGCCGAGCTGACCGTCCCCGACGGCTACGACTACTACCTCGACGCCATCCTCTGGCGCGGCGACACCGTCGTCGACACCCAGCGGTCGGTCGCCAACCTCGGCCCGGGAACCGGCCTCAGCGTCGACGAACCCACCGACACCGACGGCTTCCGGAGCGGTGACTTCGCCGACGACGGCGGGGCCGGCCGCCCCCCGGAGAGGACCGAGGCGGCGGCCGACGGCGGCGGCCAGCCCGGCTTCGGCGTCCCGGTCGCCCTCGCCGGACTGCTCGCGACCGCCCTGTTCGCACGGAGGCTCCGACGATGACCGACGACGACACCACCCACGACGGCGACGAACCGCACACGACCGACTCCGATGCCGGGTTCGAGTTCGACGAGGACGCACCCCGAGAGGGCCCTCCCGTCGACGACCCGTCCACCGACGAGCCGCCTGTCACCGAGGCCGAGAACGACCCCGCCACCACCGAACCGGACCGGGCCGACGAGCCGGTCGTCGACGAGGCCGAACCGGAGCGTCCCGGGGACGAACACGAGGGCGGCCGCGTCCGACGGTACGTCCTCTGGGTCGCGCTGGCCGTCCTCGGCCTGTTCAGCGTCGTGCTGCTGTTCCAGTTCTACGGCAGCACCATGCAGGCCATCACCGACTGGGTCGGCCCCGAGTACCGCTCGCTCGTCCGCAGCGCCGTCTCGCTCGTGCTGCTGTGCCTGACGCTCGTCGGCGTCGTGCGCATCACCCGGGAGCTGGCCGGGTGACCGCCACCAGCACTGGGCCCGCCCCTGCGTCGCAGACTCACGCAACGGTCAAGCCGTCCGGTCGCCTCCTACGTGGGAAGAGGTGACCCACATGACGTGTCCACGCTGTACGACCGCCGCCCACGATGCCGGCGGCTCGTTGCTGTGTCCCGCCTGCGGCTGGCGAGAACGCGCCGGTGCCGACTGACCACCTTTTTCGTCGTCGGGTGCGCCCCCGGCGCACCACTCCTCGAAAAAGCTGGGCCAAAAACGGTCGCGGCTCACTCCGTACGCCGCGGTGAAACGGCTACTCCCTCCGGTCGTGGCCGTCCGACCGGCTGTTCCGCAGAAAGAAGGCGGTCGCGCTCTACCGTTCGTCGACCGGCACGAACTCCTCGTCCATCGGGCCGACGTAGCGGGCGCGCGGCCGGATGAGCCGGTTGTCCTCGTACTGCTCCAGCACGTGGGCGACCCAGCCGCCGACACGGCTCATGACGAAGATGGGGGTGTAGATGTCGATGGGGATGCCCATCTGGTAGTACGTCGAGGCGGAGTAGAAGTCGACGTTCGGCGCGAGGCCCTTCTCCTCGGTGAGGTACTCCTCGATGGCGACGGAGTAGTCGTGCCACTGGGGCGTGCCCGCGGCCTCGCCGAGCGCCTCGGACTTCTCGGAGAGGATCTTCGCGCGGGGGTCCTTGACGTTGTAGACGCGGTGGCCGAAGCCGGGGACGCGCTCGCCGGCATCGAGGCGGTCCTCGACCCATTCGACGGGGTCCTTGCCGGAGTCGTCGAGTTCGAGCAGCGCCTCCATCACGTCCTGGTTCGCACCGCCGTGCAGGCTACCCGAGAGCGCGCCGATACCGCCCGGAATCGCGGAGTGCAGGTCCGCGAGCGTCGAGGAGATGACCATCGACGTGAACGTCGAGGCGTTCAGGCCGTGGTCGGCGTGGAGCACGAGCGCCATGTCGAACGTCTCGGCGAGCACGTCGTCGGGCACCTCGCCGTTCAGCATGTAGAGGAAGTTCGTCGCGTGGTCGAGGTCCTCGCGGGGTGCGACGGGCTCGTCGCCGTTGCGGACGCGGACGAACGCGGCGAGGATGGTCGGGATCTTCGCCGTGATGCGCCGGCCCTTCCGGAGGTTCGCCGCCTCGTCCGTCGGGTCTGCCGCGGCGTCGTCGTCGTACGCCGAGAGCTGCGACACCACGGTCCGGAGCGCGGCCATCGGCTCCTCGTCGGCGGCGGCGAGCTCGCGCACCGTCGCCATGACGCCGTCGTCGATCTCCCGTGCGGTGGCCATCGACTCGGAGAACTCGTCGAGCTCGTCCCGATTCGGGAGTCGGCCGTGCCAGAGGAGGTAGAGCACCTCCTCGTAGCTGGCGTCTCGGGCGAGGTCCTCGATGTCGTAGCCACGATAGACGAGGCGGCCCTCGTCGCCGTCGATGAAGCTCAGCTCGGACTCGGCAACGAGAACACCCTCCAGCCCTTTCTTGAGGTCGTCAGACATACGCTGAGCTTTAGAACCTTCACCGAAAAACATTGCCCTTTACTCGCTACCCTACCGTGCTAATTTGCCGGTTGTCGTCCCGAACAGGCGGCCGAACGCTTTTCTTCCGTCCCGGAGAACCCCGACGTATGGACGTCGGCGACGTGGAGTACGAGCCCGTGAGCGTGAAGGCCGTGCTCGCGGAGATGAAGGACACCGCCGAGCTGATGATCGACATGTCGTTCTCGGCGGTGCTGCTCGGGAGCCGGGAGGTCGCCGAGGAGGTGCTGGAGCTGGAAGAGCGCATGGACGTGCTCCAGATGCGCGCCCGGATGAGCCTCATGATGGCCGCCCGGTCGCCGGAGGACGCCGAGGCGCTCGCGCCCGTGCTGGGCGTCGTCGGCGCGACCGAGAAGATCAGCGACGCGACCGGCGACGTGGCGAAGGTCGTCATCGAGGAGATCGGCCTCCCCGACGCACTCCGGACCGCGCTCCCCGAGGCCATCGAGACGGTGGCGCGGGCGACGGTCGCCGAGGACTCGCCGGTCGCCGGGCGGACCCTCCGCGATTTGAATCTGGAGACCGAGACCGGCGTGCGCGTCATCGCAATCCGGCGCGGTGGCGACTGGCTGCTGAACCCGGACCGCGACGACTACATCCACGCCGGCGACGTGCTCCTCCTGCGCGGTACCGAGGGGAACGTCGCGCCCGTCTACGCCGACGTGACCGGGAGCGAGTACGTCGCCCCCGAGCCCGTCGAGGCCGGCATCGAGGACCTGGATCGCGCCGTCGACTCCATCGTCCTCATGAAGAACATGAGCGAACTCAGCGTCGACCTGGCCTACGGCTCAGTGCTGTACGGCAGCGAGGGACTCGCCGAGGAGGTCGCCGAACTCGAAGCCGAGGTCGACGCGCTCCAATCCCGCTTCGAGGCGTGGGTGCTCCGGGCCGCCAGCCGGGTGGACGACCCCGTCTCGCTGCGCGGGCTGATGCACATCGCGGAGGCGACCGAGGTCATCTCCGACGCCGCCCTGGAGATCGCCGAGGGCGTCCTCCGCGGCATGGGCACCCACCCCGTCGTCGCCGAGGCCGTCTTCGAGTCCGACGAGGTCGTCGTCCGCCTCGACGTCGTCCCCGACTCCGGGCTGGCGGGGACAACCCTCGGCGAGCGGATGGTCCGCACCGAGACCGGGATGCGGGTCATCGCGGTCCGGCACACCGACGCCGACGGCGACGACTGGGAGATCTCTCCCGGCCCCGAGACCCTGCTCCAGCCCGGCGACGTGCTCATCGCGAAGGGGACCCGGGCCGGAGCGGAGCGGCTGTCGGCGCTGACGGGTGACGACTCGCTCGACGTGGACTGAGAACTGAATTTTAACGAGAAAACCGGTGAGAGAGTCCTGTGAGCCGTGGGAATCGCTGGAGCCGACGACAGCCAGAAAGCCCCTTCATCGGTGAGAACTGCTTGCACCGACAACAGCCAGAAAGCCCCGAGCGTCTCGACTCCCGCGGCTCGCTGTCGTTCGAAAGACGCCTCCGGCGTCTTTCGTGATGACGAGAGAGCTTCGCTCTCTCGAACCACAGTCCTCGTGCCTGCGGTGCTTAGCTGGCGAGACTCCTCCGTCGTCTCGCCGCCTCCCGTTCACTCGCTAGCGCTCACTCACGGGAGCGTCGCCGGGGTTCGTCGAGACGCCCACCCCTTTCAGTCCCACCGTCGGACCTGTGGTCCGACGAGCCCCCGTTCGCTCGCAGGCTCGCTCACGGGGACACCCGACAGCACCGCAACCGCACCTCACGCCTCCCCAGCCGACTGCATCTCCGGAAATCAGAGATTTCCGGCGGGCTCACGAAACGCACGCGTTTCGTGACCGATGCCCGCTTCGCTGTGCTTCTCATCCCTCGCGCGGATGGCTCGACGCGCTCGCTGTCGCTCACGGGCCGCAAGCTCCCCGTTCGCAGTCGCGGTTCTCGCTCGCTCCGAACCGCGCACCGCTCGCGCAGTCTCGCCAGGGTGAGAGCAAGCTCTCACTGGCCATCGGAATCGCTCCGCGATTCCGAGACAGCCGCGCGCCTGCCGGCTGGTCAGAGGTCGACGCACGCCGATAGTTGACAATATTTGTAAACTCTGGCGGTTCAGATGCCATCCCAGCCCCGCCGACACGAGCGCTCTTACGCCTCGGGGCCCAACTCGCGGGTATGCGGCGTCTCCCGTTCGAACCGTCGCCCCGGGTGGTCGACGCGGGCATCCTCGTGTCGGTGCTCGTCGCCGGCGCGACCGGGCTCCTGAGCCTGACCGCGCGACCCGACGACGGCTGGGTGTTCGTCGTCCACGGCGTCGTCGGGGTGACGCTCGTCGTCCTGCTGGGGTTCAAGTTCCGCCGCGTCTGGAAGCGCGTCGCGGGCTCGTGGACCCGGACGGTCGCCGTGAGCGTGCTCCTCTCGATGCTGGCCGTCGCCGCGCTCGTGACCGGTGTCGCGTGGACGCTCGGCGCGGAATCGCCGATCTCGGGAGTCACGCTGCTGGTGCTCCACGGCTACCTCGGCGCGCTCCTCCTCCCGGTGCTCCTCGTCCACCTCGCGGCGCGGTTCCGGCTGCCCGACCGCGAGACGGTGACCGAGCGACGGCAGGCGCTCCGGGTCGGCGGGCTGCTCGTCGGCGGCGCGGCGGCCTGGCGGCTCAAGCAGTCCGTCGCCGGCGACCTCGTCCCGAGCCGCCGGTTCACCGGCTCCCGCGAGGAAGGCAGCGACGAGGGGAACGCCTTCCCGGTCACCTCGTGGGTCGCCGACGACCCCGAGCCGGTCGACGCGGCGTCGTGGACGCTCGACGTGCGCGGGGCGGTCGCGGAGGAGCTGTCGCTCTCCGAGGGTACCCTGCTCGCGCCCGAATCCGACGGCGACGCGCCGACCGCCGGCACCGACCAGCGCGCGCTGCTCGACTGCACGAGCGGCTGGTACTCCGAGCACGACTGGCGCGGGGTCGGGGTGGGGGAGCTGCTCGACGCCGCCGGGGCCGACCCCGACGCGGGCTACGTTCGGTTCCGGTCGGTGACGGGCTACCGGTGGAGTCTGCCCACGAGCGAGGCCCGGGACGCCCTGCTCGCGACGCACGTCGACGACGAGCGGCTCTCGCACGGCCACGGCTTCCCGTGCAGACTCGTTGCGCCGGGTCGCCGGGGTTTCCAGTGGGTGAAGTGGGTCGAGGCCGTCGAGGTACGCCACGACCCCGACCCGGCGCAGTGGGTGGCGACGCTCGTCTCGGGGTTCGACGGCGACAGCTGACCGCGAGGCAACGAGGCGGCGGAACTGGACGCGCTTCCAGTCGCTGGGAAACCGCGACAGGTACAAGCCAGCACGCCCGAACGTGTTCGTATGAGCAGGACGGCCACCACCCCGACACTGGCCGACACCGACCTCGTCCGCCTGTTCGACCAGGAACGCCTGCACGACCGCCTCGCGGCTGGGGCGCTCCCCGACTGGGCGCGCGAGCACTACGAGACCTTCCGCGCCGACATGCTCGGCGAGCGCGACGGCACGCCCTTCCCCTGCTTCTTCGGCGTCGACTCCGAGAAGCAGGGCTGGGCGCTGTACACGTTCGTCCCCGGCTTCGACGACGAGTCGCTGGCGCGCTTCGCCGACGTGACCCGGGCGTACCTCCGCACCCAGGAGCACCACTCGCCGCGGACGTCGCTCGTCGCGTTCTTCAGGAACGTCGACGGCGAGCAGCCCGAGGAGCACTGGCACGACCGCTACTGGGAGGTACTCCAGTTCCTCCACGACCACGACCCCGAGCCCTGGCCCGAGGCGTTCCCGGCGGACCCCGACCACCACCAGTTCGAGTTCTGCTACGCCGGCGAGCCCGTCTTCCCGACGGCCCGCACGCCTGCACACGACCGCCGACACAGCCGGTTCAACCCCCATGGCCTCGAAGTCACGGTCCAGCCCCGGAGCGTCTTCGACGGCGTCACCGGCGACACCGTGGCCGGCCGGCGCGCACGCGAGGACATCCACGACCGCCTGGAGGGCTACGACGACGTCTGCCCGCACGCCCACCTCGGCGACTGGGAGGACGACGAGAGCCACGAGTGGAAGCAGTACGTGCTCCCGAACGACGAGCGCGAGCTGGCGGACTGCCCGCTGGAGGTCCGGGTGTGAACGACGAGTCGACCGGCAGCCCGGACGTACTGCTCGTAATCGACGCCCAGCGAGCCTTCGAGGACCCCGACCGCGGCGACCGGAACAACCCAGACGCCGAGGCCCGCATCGCCGACCTGCTCGCCCACTGGCGCGAACAGGGCTGGCCCGTCGCCCACGCGAGACACGACTCGACCGAGCCCGACTCCACGCTCCGGCCCGAAGCCCCCGGCCACGCCTTCATCGAGGGGCTGGAACCCCACGACGACGAGCCGGTCTTCGCCAAGTCGGTCAACGGCGCGTTCGTCGGGACCGACCTCGAACCCTGGCTGCGCGAGACGCCCCACGACCGCGTCGTCGTCTGCGGGTTCACCACCGACCACTGCGTCTCGACGACGACCCGGATGGCCGAGAACCGGGGGTTCGAACCGGTCGTGGTCTCCGACGCGACGGCGACGTACGCGCGGGCGGTTCCCGATGGCGGGACGATCTCGGCGGAAGACAACCACCGCGCCGCACTGGCGCAGCTGTCCGGGGAGTTCGCCGAGGTCGTGACGACCGGTTCGTTGCTCGACACGTCTCGAGAACGGTAGACGAGAGACGGAAGATGAAGCCATCTTGCCTACCCAGTGTCATCTTAGACTGCGCTAGCTTAATCCGCCCGCGAATCCTACATGGAAGTTGGTGTAGAAATTGACGTACCTACTTGGAAAAGCGTCTGTCGAGAACTTCGACGAGTGGAAATCGGCGTTCGACGGGTTCGAGGACTTCCGTACAGACCACGGACAACAGGGATATCAGGTCTTCCAGAGCGTAGACGACCCACACGAGGCCGTCGTCCTTTTCGAGTGGGCTGACGGGGAAGACCCGCGTGCATTCTTCGCATCCGAGGAGATGCAGGAGCGATTGGAAGAGGCAGGCGTGAAAGGCCAGCCCGAACTGACCGAGCTCGAGTTCATCGAGCAGAAATCGACTCAGCATCCGTCTGCGTGAATCCACACACGGATGTGCCTGTTTCTCGTTCGGCGGTCGGTTCACTGCCCGTTCGGAGTGTCCACCCAGTGAGCGTCGTTCCACGAACTATCCACCACCAATCCTCCCGACGCACCAGCACCCACTTCTCCGACCGCGTTTCGCACGCTTTTTCCCGCTCCGGGTAGTCAAACAGTACAACGAATGATCTCCAAGGGCTGTGAACAGTGCGCCGAGGGCGGCAAGATGGTCATGTTCGTCTACGGCTACTGCGACCAGCGCGACTGTTTCTACTGCCCGCTCGGGGAGAACCGGAAGAACGTCACCGACGTCTACGCCAACGAGCGCCTCGTCGAGTCCGACGAGGACGTCATCATCGAGGCGAAGCGGATGGACGCGCTCGGAACGTCCATCACGGGCGGCGAGCCCCAGGAGGCGATGGACCGGACGTGTCACTACCTCTCGCTGCTCAAGGAGGAGTTCGGCGAGGACCACCACACGCACCTCTACACCGGTATCCCGGGCGGCCGGGAGAACATGCGCCGGCTCTCGGAGGCGGGCCTCGACGAGATCCGCTTCCACCCGCCCCTCGAACTCTGGGGCGACATGCACGGCACGGAGTGGGAGGAGATACTCTACATCGCCCGCGAGGAGGGCCTCACCCCGGCGTTCGAGATCCCGGGCATCCGGCCCGAGGAGGAGTTCCTGGAGTTCCTCGACGAGGGCGCGGCCGACTTCTGTAACGTCAACGAGTTCGAGATGAGCGACGGGAACTACCGCCGCATGCAGGAGGAGGGATTCGAGCTGAAGGAGGACCACATGAGCGCGGTCGACGGGTCGCGCGAGGCCATCCTCGACGTGATGGGCGACCACGACCGGGTGTACTTCTGCACGAGCGTCTTCAAGGACGCCGCCCAGCACCGCCGCCGGCTGAAGCGCATGGCCCGGAACGTCCGCCGGGAGTTCGACGACGTGACCGACGACGGCACGCTCGTCTACGGGAAGACGTACACGGAACCCGAGCGCTTCGAGGCGCTGGGCGTCCCCGAGGAGTTCTACACGGTCAAGTCGACCCACGTCGAGGTCGCCTGGTGGCTGCTCGAGGAGATGATCCAGGACGGCGACCTCGACGAGGGCGAGATCGTCGAGCAGTACCCGACGTACGACGGTCAGGTGGTCGAGCGGACGCCGTTGGCGTAAGAACGCAGGTCGAGACGCGTCTTTTCCACCCCCGGTTTCGTGTCGAGCGACCCACCGCGACAGCCGGACCTCTCCACGAAAGGATATATCAGCGATAGCGACGAAGCGTCGTCCATGGAACGCGCCCTCCTCTACCACGCGTCGCTCGTCGTCTCAGGCGGCGTCCTCGCCGCCGTCAGCCTCCCATCGCTCATCGCGGGCGAGTTCAGCGTCAGCGGCGTCCTGATGGCCGTCGGTGGCGTCGGGATGGTGCTCGCGGCTACCTACGAACAGCTCACGGCCGACGACCCGGCGGTGCCGGAGACGCCCGGCCTCGTCATCGTCGCCGTCTTCGCGGCGCTCGCGCTGGTCGCGTGGGGAATCAGTCTGCTCTGACTACCAGCGCGACGGCCGCGAGAGGAACCGCGCACCCACCGCACCGCCGAAGCCGACCGTGAGCGCCGTCGCGAGCGACGCCGACGGGGTGCGTCCGAGGGCGACGCTACCGGCGACGAGGGCGCACACGACGAGCGCGGTCGCGCCGAAGACGAGCGTCGCCGAGAGCAGCGGCGCGCCGGCGCGGTCGTGGACGGCGACGCCGCCGAGGAACGCGGCCAGCGCGACCGGCGCGGCGAGGTAGGGCTGGCCGGCGACGACACCGACGGCCGCCACGCCCACGCCGACGACCGTCCCGCCTGCGAGCGTCGCCCGGGCCGGCGGGAGCGAGTCGCCGTAGACCAGCGCGTAGGCCGCCGGCGGGAGCGCGACGACGGTGCCGACCAGCAGTCCGAACAGCGGCTGGCCGCCGAGCGCGCCCGCGACGACCGGGACGAGCGCGGCCAGACCGGCGACGCCCGCGACCGGAATCGGCGGGAACGTCGACGCCGGGTCGTCGTCGAAGTAGACGGCCCACGCCGCGAAGGGGTAGCAGAGGGCGGCCGCGACGAGCACGACCGGGAGGATGCCAGCGAGCTCGCGGAGCAGCCGGTCGCCCTCGACGAGGAGGACGAACGCGAGCCAGCCTGACGCGAACAGCACGCCGACGACGATGGCCATCTCAGGGACCCGCCGGGACATACCCACGGCTCGGGGTGGAACGGGGGAAACGGTTACGCTCGCGGCTGTGTCTCCGCGCGACTACTCGCCCACGACGAACAGGCCGAGTACCACGCTCAGGAAGGCCGCGATCAGCGAGAGCACCCCCGCGACGGCGGGCTGGACGCCGAGTGCGGCCACGCTCGTGGTGTCCGCGGGCGAGGCGGCGGGGTCGGCGGCGTCACCACCGGCCGCTGCCACGTCGGCGTCGAGCGCGGTCGGCGGCTCGTCTGGAATCGTGTCCAGTCCGGGTGCCTCCTCGGGCACGGTCGGGGCCGCGTCCGTCCGGACGTAGCGGTCGAGCCAGCTCTCCATCCCGGTTCCGGCGACGGCCTCGACCATCGCCACGAAGTCGGCGTAGCTGACGGGGCCGTCGTGGGCGTTCAGCAGTCGCCACACGTCGACGATGCTGCGCTCGCCGTCGGTCGCCAGCCGTATCTCGGCGTCGAGCGCGGCGACCACCCGCTCGCCCTTGTCGTACGGGACGTTCGACGACTCCCCGGTCGAGCGGTCGGCGAGCGTCGCGTCGGCGTGTGCGTCGGTGGTGACGCGCTCGCGGAACCGGTCCACCGACAGTCGGCCGGCGCGGAGCTCGACGACGGCGGTCTGGTACTCGGCCAGCCCCTCCAGCAGCCAGCGCATCGACGGACCGTCGCTGCCGTCGGCGAGCGTGAACGTCTGGCGGACGTGGACGAGTTCGTGGGCGAACACCTCCGTGGAGCCGTGTGCCCAGAGCTCGCGGTCGGGACCACGACGTACGGTCGCCAGCCCACCCGAGCGGATGGCCGCCGGCGGGAGGACGACCGTCGTGGACTCGCCGCGGTCGCCAACCGGGAAGGACTCGTCGGCGGCGGCGAGCAGGTCGAGGATCTCGTCGGTCGGTCGCGCGCCGTCGGCCCGGTCGGGCCTGACGACCCGATAGGTGTGTCCGTCGCGGTGCTCCTCGGTGACCGTGACCGGGCCGACCACCGCGACGTCGTCGCCCGCCCAGCCCTCGACGTCTTCGCCGAGCGCGAGGGTGCGGCTGCTCCCCGGCTGTTCGCCGTAGTACCACCAGTCGAGGGTGGCGAGGCCGACGGCCCGCTCGTGGATAAACGACCACTCCTGCGTCGAGATGGACTCCAGCCCGCCGTTGGCGAAGCGCGTGGCGTCGACGACGTAGGTTATCGAGGCGTCGCCCCGCTGTGCCCACCGGTAGTCGTATCCGTCCTCCGCGTCGTGGAAGCCGGCGACGGACTCGACGCTCGCGCCGTCCGGGACGGCGATGGCGACCCGCGAGACCGACTCCGAGAGTCGGAACTGGGCACGCACGCGAACGCGTCCGTCGGCCGCGTCGACCGGCGACAGCTCGTACCGGACCGACAGTCCGTCGTCGGACGCTCCCCCAACCCCCGACCGTGGCTGCGTCGCCGGTGCGTCGTCCGGACGCGGCGAGGCCGCGCTCGCGTCGACCACCGTGGCCCCCACCAGCGGCGTCGCGACGAGCAGCAGGACGAGCACCGCCGCCACAGACTGTAGTTGGCGGGCGGTTGTCATCTGGTCTCCGCACTCCGTCTGTATCCGGTTCGAAGCGACGGTAACTGTTAACGATTCGGGCCGTAGAGGGCCGCTACCTGCGCTTTTCTTGCAATACTGCACCCGTAATACCAAATCGGGTTGTGCGAGGAACCGGCTCGCGTGCGAGCGTGCTGGCGGTCGTTCGCGGGGCCGGACGACCCATATCGTCGCGGGGCTGGACAGCCCGAAGCCAGTCCGCGCCCTCACGGCAGCTACGGCCGCTCCAGCCGGTCCGTCCCCCGATGCGCAAGCGTTTAGACGCCCGCCCCGCTACACGATTCCATGCCGGACTGTCCACTCGCAGACGACTGCCCCAGTTTTCAGGAGCGGATCTCGGGGATGGGTTGCAACCACTACGGTGACCGCGGTGGCATGGAGTGGTGTGGCCACTACGACCAGCCCATCTCGGACCTGAAGACCCAGCCCGTCAAACGCGGCGAGGAGATCGTCGTCGAGGTCACCGACATCCACGAGTCCGGTGCCGGCGTCGGCCGCACCGAGGACGGCTTCATCGTCATGGTCGATGGCGTCCTCCCCGAGGCCCGTGCGAAGGTGAAGATCACGAAGGTCCACAACAACCACGCCCGCGCCGACGAGGTCGAACGCCTCCCCATGGAGGGCGAGCTCGACGAAGACGACGACGGCGAGGAGAGCGACGCCGACGACGGCGAGGACGAGGGAGAGGAGGACACGAGCAACAGACCGCCCAAGCGCGAACGCCTCGGAAGCCGCGATAACTTCTGGGGCAACTGACGGCGAACCGAACCCGCGTCGTGGCACCTGGACAGTCCACCGACCGGCCTATTCTGTGTCTGAGTTCGCAACCTGAGTTGTAGAGTCGCTCATGTTGTACAGAGACGCAGCCTCACTGAGGTGACCCCGAAGATTCGTGCTCTGGAAAGTGACTCAATAGGTTCGAACAGTCAGAAAGCCCCGAGGTTCTCGACTCCCTGGAGCCGCGCTGCGCTCCTCGTTCCTGCGGTGCTTGCGGGCTCCGGGTTCGCCGAGAACCTCGCCCCTTTCAGTCCCACCCTGCACCTCACGCCTCCCCAGCCTCCTGCGGTGCTCGCTGGCGCTGCGCTCCTCGTCCCTCGCGCGGATGGTCGATAGTCGCTACGCGGACACAGCCCGGGTTTTCCGCCGTCCCTAACGCTTAGTCCTCGGCGCGCGTCCACCGGAACATGGACCTGCATCTCGACGGCGATACGGCACTGGTCACGGCGAGTTCGGCCGGGCTCGGGCTCGCGAGCGCGAAGGCACTCGCCCGCGAGGGCGCGAACGTCACCATCTGCGGCCGGGACGCCGACCGGCTGGCCGAAGCCGAGGCGGAGTTCGAAGGACTGGACGGCGACGTGCTCGCACGACAGCGCGACATCACCGACCCCGACGACATCACGGACCTCGTGGAGACCACGGTCGAGGCCTTCGGCGGGCTGGACCACGTCGTCACCTCCGCCGGCGGGCCACGCTCGGGGCCGTTCCTCGACATGACGGAGAAGGACTTCTACAAGGCGTACGACCTGCTCGTGATGAGCGCGGTCTGGACGCTCAAGGAGGCCCACCCCCACCTCGCCGACGGTGACGGCGGGACCTGGACCGCCATCACCTCCACGAGCGTCCAGGAGGCCATCGACGGGCTCGTGCTCTCGAACGGCGTCCGTCGGGCGGTCGTCGGCGTCGCCAAGACCGTCGCCCGCGAGTGGGCCCCGGACGTGCGCGCGAACGTCGTCCTGCCCGCGGCCCACGAGACCAGCCGCATCGGTGAGCTGGTCGAGCAGTCCCTGGAGCGCGGCGAGTACACCACCTACGAGGAGGGCCTGGAGGACTGGGCCGACGGCATCCCGATGGGCCGCATCGGCGACCCCGACGAGCTCGGCGACGTGGTGGCGTTCCTCGCGTCGGACCGCGCGAGCTTCGTCACCGGGGCGTCGGTGCCGGTCGACGGTGGGCGGCTTCGGAGCTAAAGGGATAACAAACGTGTAGCGGTTCAAAGCGTCGCGGCGTGCTCAGGTTTCGATATGTTCGCCGAAGTCGTCGTACCTTCCGCGCTGGTCTCCCCAGATTCGGTCTATTAGATTTCTGGAATCGACCCGAGCGAACTGTGGATCGTCGACTGTACCGTAGATAACGTAGTTTTCGTCTTCTTCTGATGCTAGTTTGTTGTAGACTTTGGCCTGACTTTGGATTTCTTCGAAGAAGGCGGCATCGTATTCTTCAGTTGTATTCCAGTTTCTCAGCTTTTCTGTAAAGTCTACGAGGTATTCTGTAGTAATTCCGACATCGGTGAGACTTCCAATCTCTATGTCGGTATCAGACCCTGTTGCCATTCCCAGTAGCATTGAAGCTGCTGACTTCTTCCTTTCTTCGAAGTCTAGGCTGTCAGAAAATCCTTCAACTGTGTTCTGCTGGTGGTCGTCTGCGAACCGTAGTGGGTGCCACCAAGCATCATAAGCATCATGATCCTCGTTAAGATAGTTAGAATCTTCAACAAGAGGATGGTACTGAGGCCCATTTTCTTCATCCCATGTTTCTGGACTCCCTATTGTTTCCATGATCCGGAGTTCATTGTTGGTTTGGTCGTATACAAGTCCGTTTCCGTGTGTGCTTCTACTGGCTTCTGGTAGGTCGAACGCCCAGAAATGTGAGTCTATGTTAGTATGGGTATCTAGGCTTTCTTGTAGGGTTGCTGCGTATAGTTCATCGTCTGTTGAGATTGGACCGGAGTCGTTGTAGTTTCTTTGCCACTCAAATAAGTATTTTTGAAGCCAGTTAAGCGCTTCTCCGACCGATTCTGAACTAGAAAATTCGCTATAGTTAAAACTTCCAAAACCATCTTCTTCAGCATTTGGATAAATATACCTTCTTGGATTGTTTTTGGCTTGGTGTTCGATTGTTCCTGGTTCTGATTCTGTTCCGATTGATTCGACGAACTGCGAGCCCTCGTCGTGTTGGATGTTCTCGTAATCGTTGTCGTGCCACCACTCCAGCGCGAGCAGGTCGACCTCCATGTTCCGCCAGCGGTCCTCGGCCGGCTCCGAGAACACGCTGGCCTCCGTGACGACGTCCGTGCCGAACTCCTCGCGGTACTGGTCGAGTTGGTCGGTCGAGATCTCGTCCCGAACGCTCCGGTTCCGTCCCAGAATTAGGTGCAGTCGGTAGTTCCGCAGTCGGTCGGTCGTCGCCGTCGTTTCCTCCGTCGCGGTGGGCGTCGCGGTCTCCGGCCGGGCGCTGGTCGCCGCCGTCCTCGTTCGCTCGGTGGTCTGTGCTGGTTCGTCTGACCCGCCCGTACACCCGGCCAGCAGGCCGACGCCACCTGCACCCAGCGCACTCAGCGCGCGCCGTCGCGTCCACACGGCGTCGCCACCCGAGCACTCCTCGATAGCGTCGGCAGAATCGTTCTCGCCCACTGGAATCTCCTCTCTCGGTCGCTTGTGATTACGAGTTGATATACCTACTCCCCGAACGCTCGACGGGCGTCGCTGGCCGGCGAAGGAATTTAAGAGGTGACGCCCAACGTGGGGGCATGAGCGACACCGCGGACGACCCCGAGTTCGACGGGCGACGGGTCCTGGACAAGGCGAAGACGGGGGCGCTCCGGCGGCGAATGCGCGAGTTCGTCTCGGACCGCAACGAGGCCGACCTGAAGGAACTCCGCCGAGCCGTCCGGGAGGGTGACGACCTGTCCGAGATCGTCCGGGCTGACCGCGACGAGCGGCTGTAGCGGCCATGGAGGTTCTGTTCTTCGATACGTCTGCGCTCGTCAAGCGGTACTACGAGGAACCGGGAACCGAGCTGGTCGACGACCTCGTCGAGGACGACCGCAGGGTGACCATCACCTCGCTTGCCGTCATCGAGACCATCTCGGCGTTCAGACGGAAGTACAACCGCGACCAGATATCGGAGTCCGACACCGACGACCTGCTCGCTGCGTTCTTCAGGGAGGCACTGGACGACTTCGTTATCGTCCCGATGGAAGAGTCGATTCAGCAGTTCTCCTTCGACCTGATACTGGAAGACGACCTCCGCACCCTCGACAGTCTCCAGCTTGCCGCCGCCCTCGCGCTGGATGGGGAGGAGGCGGATGTCGTATTCGTCTCCGCCGATTCGGACCTTGTCGCAGTCGCGAACGACCGTGGACTGCAGACCGTCAATCCGGACGGCTGAACGTCAGAACAGGTTCTCCTCGCGCAACTCCGAAACGACCTCCCGAACCCGCTGGGCCTCTCCTTTCGGCACGACCAGCACCCGGTCGTCGAAGGCGGCGACGACGAGGTCGTCCACGCCGACCAGCGAGACGTGTTTGTCGTCGCTGGCGACGACGTTCCCTGACGCGTCGATGCTGAGTCCGTCGCCGAGCATCGCGTTTCCGCCCTGATTCTCGACGCCGAGGCCCGCATCGGTCAGCCGTTCCAGTGCGTCCCACGCGCCGAGGTCGTCCCAGTCGAACGTCGCCGGGACGACGTAGGCGTCGTCGGTGCGTTCGAGCACGGCGTAGTCCACACTGACGGCCTCGGCGCGGGCGAACCCCTCCGCGGGGTCGTCGGCCGTGGCGATGGGGTCGAGCGGCGTCCCCCGGCACTCCCGGAGGAAGGCGTCGGGCGTCCACGCGAAGATGCCGGCGTTCCAGAGACAGCCGTCGTCGACCAGCTCGCGGGCGGTCTCGGCGTCTGGTTTCTCGCGGAAGGATGCGACAGGCGCGACGCCATCCGCGAGGTCGTCCGCCGGCTCGATGTAGCCGTAGCCGGTCGCCGCTCTGGTCGGCTCGACGCCCATCGTCACCAGCCCGTCCGTCTCGACGGCGACCTGGCAGGCGTGCTCGGCGACGGTGGCGAAGTCGCCGTCGACGTGGTGGTCGCTCGGCACACAGCAGAGGACGGCGTCGTCGACCTGCTCGCGGATTCGCCGGGCGGCGTAGGCGAGTGCGGGACCCGTATCTTTCCCCTCCGGCTCGACCAGCACGCCGGCACGGGGCGCGTGCTCGCGGACCGCCTCGGCGTAGCGCTCGCCGGTGAGCACGTACGCCTCGTCGGCGAAGGCGACGCGGTCGACCGTTCTGGCGAGCAGCGAGCCGTCGCCGACGAAGTCGAGGAACTGCTTCGGGCGGTCAGACCTGCTGGCGGGGTAGAGCCGGGTGCCGGTGCCACCGGCGAGCACCAGCGCGACCGTCGTCACCACGTCTCTATCACTCCCTCGCGGATGTCCTCCAGACAGCCCTGGCAGTCGCGGTTCTCGGCGTCGAAACACGGCGGGACGCCCTGCTCGGAGAGCATGACGGCGCGCCGGTCGGCGTGGCGACGGCAGACGATCTTCGCGCGACCGTACTCGTCGGCGGGGAGCCGGTTCACGGTGCGTCCGGTGGTGAACTGCTCCCGGGACTGCTCGTACTGGCGGCCGGCCGAGCGGATGGCGCGGCGGATGTAGCCGCCGATGCCGTCGTCGCCGGCTCCCCCGTCGGTCACCGGGACCACCGCCCGGCGGCGGGCGTTCGAGCGTGGCGTCGGCGCGGACCGGTTCGCATGGGCATCCGTAGCGGGGCGGGCCACAAAGTCGCGTCGGTCGTCCACCTTCGCCCCCGCCCGAACCGGGCGAGAGGGCCGGTTCACGCCCAGAAACCGTCGTTTCGCACCCAGACACCGATTCCACTTTCACCGCGCTTACCACAGCTTAAATACCATCGCGACCCAACGTCGATACGTCTCCCACTGAACACACGCGGAGACAGAGCCAACCATGACCGATGTGCGACAGCACGCCGAAGACCTACACGAACAGTTCTCCGGACACGCGGACGTGTCCGTCGACGAAATCGAGGAACGACTGGAACGACTGGTCGACGAGTTCAAGGTGCCGATGGACGAGGCAACGCGCAGCGTCCGGAGCCACTACGTCGACGAGACCGGTGTCGACCGCGACGAGCTCGCGGGCGGGTCCAGCCAGGAGGTAGAGCTGGGCGACATCGACCAGGACGAGCAGTGGGTCGACCTGACGGTGAAGGTCACCCAGCTCTGGGAGCCGCGCTCCGATTCCATCGCCCAGGTCGGGCTGGTCGGCGACGAGTCCGGCACCAAGAAGTTCGTCTCGTTCACCACCTCCGAGCTGCCGGAGCTGGAGGAGGGGGCGGTGTACCGCCTCTCGAACGTCGTCACCGACGAGTACGAGGGTCAGTACTCCGTGAAGCTCAACCGGACCACGACCATCGAGGAGTTCGACGAGGAGATCGAGGTCGGCGACGACGACGTCACCATCGAGGGCGCGCTCGTCGACATCCAGTCCGGCTCGGGCCTCATCAAGCGCTGTCCGGAGGAGGACTGCACGCGCGTCCTGCAGAACGGACGCTGTGCGGAACACGGCGAGGTCGAGGGTACCTTCGACCTGCGCATCAAGGCGGTGATCGACGACGGCGTCGACGCCCACGAGGTCATCTTCAACGAGGCCGCGACGGAGGACGTCGCGGACATCTCGCTGGAGGAGGCCAAGGACATGGCCATGGACGCACTCGACACGACTGTCGTCGCCGACGAGATCCGCGACGAGGTCATGGGAGTGTACTACCGCGTGACGGGCCCGACGTTCGGCCGGTACGTGCTGGCCGACGACGTCGAGGAACTGACCGAGCGTCCGGACACCGAGGCGACGCTCATCCGAGCGAGGTCGATGTGACATGAGCCAGGCACCCACCCGCGAGGTCGCAAAGCGCGTCTTCGCACGCGAGTTCAACGACGCGACGTACACGTTCAAGGAGTCCGACGAGGAGCGCGCACCGAACTTCGCGCTCCTGCCGACGGGCGACCGCGCGAACCGCGTGTTCGTCGTCGGCACGCTCACCGAGACCGAGGACATCGGCGACGACTCGGAGTACTGGCGCGGCCGCGTGGTCGACCCCACGGGGACGTTCTTCATCTACGCCGGGCAGTACCAGCCCGAGGCGGCGGCGTTCCTCCGCGATACGGAGCCGCCGGCGTACGTCTCGGTCGTCGGCAAGCCCCGGACGTTCGAGACCGACGACGGCAGCATCAACGTCTCGCTGCGACCCGAGTCCATCACCGCCGTCGACGAGGCGACCCGGGACCGCTGGGTCGTCGAGACGGCCGAGCGAACCCTCGACCGCATCGAGGCGTACGACGACGACACCAACGAGTACGCCGCGATGGCGACCGAGCGCTACGACGCGAGCCTGCTCGACAGTTACCGCGAGGAGGTCCTGACCGCGCTGGAGAGCCTCGACGGCGTCGACGTCGACGAGGAGCCGGAAGCGACGGCCTGAAGGGCCACCCGGCGATGTTTTCCGTCTCGGAAGCGACCGCGAGCTACCGCTCCGTCCCGCGTTCGGTCTCGCGGAGCAGTTCGAGTCGCCGTTCGTACTCCTCGTCGGAGATCGCGCCCTCGGCGTACCGCTGCCGGAGGAGCTCGATTGCGGTCGGGTCGTCGTTCTGCCCCGCGACCCGGTCGACCGTGAACGTCACGCTCGCCACGTCGTCATCGAACACGGTAGGACCTCCAGCGGCCGTGGTGTCGGACCCGAGGAACTGGTCGAGCTCTTCCGGTCGGACCGCCGGTTCGGCCGCGTCGAGACGCTCGATGCCGGCGGCGAGTGCGTCCCGGTCGATTCCGCCGCGTGCGTAGCGGATCGCCAGCTGTTCGACCCGTGGATGTGCGTCGAACTCGCCGTCGAGCTCGAAGAGCCGTTCCAGCCGGTGTTCGTACTCCTCGAGGTCTATCTCCCCGTCCGTGTACCGGGCTTCGAGGACGTCCAGGGGGTCCGCCGCCGCGTGCTCGTCGTCGCCTGCCTGCGCCGACGAGCCGCGGACCGACAGCCAGACGGTGAGACCGACGACCCCGACGACGAGGAACGGCACCAGGAACGGGAGGTACCAGAGCAGGGTCCCGAGGGAACCGCCGCCGAACCCGAACACGAAAAACAGCGGGAGCAGGGTGGTGGCGAGCACGACGAGGACGCTCAGGAGGATGGCACCGACCAGCACTGGCGTCGGACCGGTCCCCGACGGTTCGACGCGTGGCCCATCGGTACCATTCATACCCAACACTCGCTGAAACGAACAAAGAAGATTGTGGTCGGGACGACGCTGCCGTCCGGATTCGGAGCTGACGGTGTCGGTCCGGGCGAACCGACCGAGCACTGCTGCCCCGTCCGGCGGCCAGCGGTACCACCGCACCGAGCGTCTGACGAACGTTCAAGTGGCTGTGTGACAGTTACGGGTAGCATGGGCAACAAGAACAAGACGGTCTCGTTCCGCGTCAACGAGGACGCGTTCGAGACGCTGCAGGAAATCGCCGAGGAGCGCGACATCTCGCTGTCGGCGGTGTTCCGCGACTACGTCGACATGCTCGTCGCTCACGACGGGCAGGTCGCGGTGGTGCCCGAGCACGAGGCACCGGAAGAGAAGTCGGTCGACGAAGGGTGGCCGCCGAAGGTCGAGGTGCCGAAGAGCTTCGTCCGCGAGCACGAACGCCTCGAACTCGAGGCCGACCACCTTCGCGAGCAGCTCGACGAGTACAAGCAGTACGTCACCTACCTCCGCGAGCGCGTCGACGACGGCGGCGAGGAGGACGTCATCCACCTCGAAGATCTGGACGGAGCGGAGGACGACGAGGACGAGCCGTACCAGCTCGGCTAACCGGAGAGCGTCTCCTTCTCGCGCTTCGCGGCCTTCCGGGCCTCCTCGTTGCCCTCGACCCGCGCCAGCTCCTCCATCGCCTCCAGCGTGCGGACCGAGTTGTCGAGGAAGGAGAGCACGTCGCCCTCGTAGGCGTACACCATGTAGTCGTCGCCCATCACGTCGACGATAGCCGACGGGCGAAGGCCCTGTGCGCGGAGTTCGAGCAGGTAGCGGACGAACTTCTCCTCGGGGTGGCCACAGTACGGGCTGTTGTCACAGCCGCAGTCCATGAAGTCCTTCGAGAAGTCGAGGACACGCTCGCGCGTCGTCTCGTCGAGCTTCTCCAGCGCCTCACCACCGTTGAACAGCATGTCCAGCGTCGCCCCCTTGAACACGCCCTTCGGAATGTTCGTGTCGAGCTGGGAGCTCAGCTGCCGGTGGTTCTTGACGTATATCTTGTCCGTGATGGCCACGCTTGACCCACGGTAGCGTCGTGACGGGCAAAAGCGTCGCGGTTCCGACCGTGACACCGCATGACGGAGCCCCCACCGAGTCGTAACGTATTTGAGTTCGACCCGGGTACGTTCTGGTGCGTGTCCGGGTTAGGGTAGTGGACTATCCTTCAGCCTTGTGGAGGCTGAGACGCGGGTTCGATTCTCGCACCCGGACCTTCTCGCGACGAACGGACGTGAGGAGCGGTAGGTCCGTCGTAAGGGAATCGAACCCTGCCAGTCGCGCGCAGCGGAGCGAGCACGTCTGGCTTCGGTTCGATTCTCGCACCCGGACCTTTTCACGACGACCGCAGGGAGGAGTGACAAGGCCGAAAGGCGAGAACCGAACCTCACTCGCAGCCTCGCGGTGCTCGGCTACGAGGGCGAGGCACACCGTGACTACGCCGCCCCGTCGTTTCTGGTCGCTCTCGCCTGCGTCGCCGTGCAGATGAGCCACACGGAGGCCGAACGAGAGGCGAACGCGGGGCCGCAGGAACCGAAGACGGCGGAAGGAAGGAACGGAAGTTGAAGAAACGGAAGGAGGAGGTGGAGAAGCCCGCTCACGGCGCGGACGGTGGCGGCGGCTGACAGGGTTCACCAGCGGCAGGTCACGTCTCCCGGACGGACGTCCGGCGGCTCGGCTCGACCGAGCCGGTCTCCTGAACCACGTCGAAGGCGGTCATGAGGTCCGACCGTGAGATGAGGCCGACGAGGTCCTCGCCACGGACGACGAGCAGGCGGCCGACGCCCTCGGACTGCATCGTCTGGAGGGCCTCCATCGCGTCGGCCTCCGGGGGGATGGTGTGAAGCTCCCGGGTCATGATCTCCTCGACGGTGTAGGCGTCGCGCTCGACGGTTTTGACGCCGCGAGCGTCCTCCAGCGTGACGAGGCCGACGAGGTCGCCGTCGGTCATGACCGGGTAGCCGGTGTGGCGCTCGGAGAACATCCGCGACATCAGCTCCGAGACGCTGGTGTCGGGCGTGACGGTGTGCAGGTCGGGGGCGGGCGTCATCACGTCCCGCACCGTCACACCCTCGAAGGCGGCCTTCATCACGACCTGCTGGGCCTCGGAGGATGCGCCGATGTAGATGAAGAAGGCGATACCGATGAGCAGCCACTGGAAGTTGAGCAGGCCGAACAGCCCGAGCAGGAGCGCGAACACCTTCCCGACCTCGGCGGCCATCTGCGTCGCCTTCGCGTACGGTCGGGTGCGGGCGAGCAGCGCACGCAGGACCCGGCCACCGTCCATCGGGAAGCCGGGCAGCATGTTGAACAGGGCGAGCGCGACGTTCATCAGCGCGAGGTAGCCGAGGACGAACCGTGCCGACGGCAGGCCCGTTGGAACGGCCAGGAACGCGCCGTAGGAGAGACCGCCGACGGCGATGGAGACGACCGGCCCGGCGATGGCGATCTGGAGCTCCTGCTTCCAGTCCTCGGGCATCTCCGAGAGCGAGGCGATGCCGCCGAAGATCCAGAGCGTGATGGAGTCGATGGGGAACCCGTAGCGCATCGCGACGACCGAGTGCCCGAGCTCGTGGAGCACGACGCCGACGAACAGGCCGATGGCGACCGCGAACCCGAGCACCCACGGCATCCAGCCGGCCAGCAGTGGGTCGACCGGCAGGTTCGCCCCCATCGTCTGGTTGAGCAGGTCCGTCACCGAGCGCACCTGCTGCTGGATGAGGAACGCAAAGAGCGGTAGCACCAGCAGGAACGTCAGGTCCAGCTTGATGGGGATGCCGAACACCGACCCGATCCTGAAGCTTCGCATGCTACGGAGTAGCCGCCGACCACTCTTAAATTGGGGGACGATAACCGTCGGCCGGCGGGTCGGAACCGGTTAAGTGCCCCTCGGCCGTACCGTCGTGCATGTCCGACCCGACAGCCGTGCTCCGCCGCAGCGATGACGTCTCGTACGAACCAGTCGACGCCGCCGAGGGGCTGTCGAAGGGTGTGCTTATCGACGCCGACGACGGTGCTCCAAACTTCGCCATCCGACGGTTCACCCTCGACGCCGGGGGCGAGGTGCCCAGGCACACGAACGCGGTCGAGCACGAGCAGTACGTGCTCGAAGGCGAGTACGTGGTGGGAATCGACGACGAGGAGTACACCGTCTCGGCCGGCGACTCGCTCCTCATCCCGGCCGGCGTCGTCCACTGGTACCGCAACGAGGGCGACGGGCAGGGGGCGTTCCTCTGTGCGGTGCCCAACGGCGACGACGAGATACAGCTGCAGGAGTAGGGGCGACGGAACCGAACGGCCACACCGCCCTCCCGCAGACCGTTCCGAACCCCTGAAATACCCCGCTCTCGTACCGAATCGCGTGTCACGACAGGTCCAGCGCGTCGACACCCTGTTCCTCCACGAGGCCGGCAGGAACTACCTCGCGGTCGTCGAGCGCGACGGCGAGCGGGTCTTCCGTTCGAAGCTCGAGCTCAAGGAGACGAGCGCGGGTCCCCGACCCGGCAAGTTCCGGGTCGTCCGCGACTCCAGCGAGGAGCCACGCAGCCCCGAGGAGTTCGTCGAGATCGCGAGACGCGCCGGCCGAATCCGCATCTCCGAACAGACCTCCACCCGGGCTCGCGAGGAGCTCCAGGCGATGCTCGACGGCTACCAGCTCGACGCGAAGGTCGTCCGGACCTGCCGCTACTGCGCCTCCGCCGGCCGCTACTCCCCGGTCACGACCGACACCGCGGTCAGGTCGGGCGACGACTGGATCTGCACCGACTGCGCCCGCCGCGAGCTCGAACAGGAGCTCGCGTTCCACGGCGAGTTCACGAGCGCCGCGAAGGAGCGCCTGGAGGAGCTGCTGCTCGACGTGCAGGACATCGAACGCATCAAGAACCTGCTCAAGGGCGAGCTCGACCCGGACCTGACGAAGTTCGACGAGATATCGGCGACGACGGACGACATCGACCTCGTCCCCGTCGACGGCCTCGACCTGCATCCGGAGCTGCAGGGGCTGCTCGAACAGCGGTTCGACACCCTGCTGCCCGTCCAGAGCCTCGCCGTCGAGAACGGCCTGTTCGGCGAGCGAAACGGCGATGGCCCGCGGGGGATGGGCGACGACCAGCTCGTCGTCAGCGCGACGGCGACCGGGAAGACGCTCATCGGCGAGCTGGCCGGCCTGCAGAACGTCCTCGACGGGAAGGGGAAGATGCTCTTCCTCGTCCCGCTGGTCGCGCTCGCCAACCAGAAGCACGAGGACTTCGCGGACGAGTACGGCGACCTCGTCGACGTCACCATCCGGGTCGGGGCGAGCCGCGTCAACGACTCCGGCTCGCGCTTCGACCCCTCCGCCGACGTCATCGTCGGCACCTACGAGGGCATCGACCACGCGCTGCGGACCGGCAAGGACCTCGGCGACATCGGCACCGTGGTCATCGACGAGGTCCACACGCTCAAGGAGGAGGGCCGAGGGCACCGCCTCGACGGGCTCATCTCCCGGCTGAAGCACTACAGCGAGCAGCGTCAGAAACGCCGCCAGGGATACGACGGCGCGCAGTGGGTGTACCTCTCCGCGACCGTCGGCAACCCCACCGAACTCGCCCGGGGGCTCCGCGCGAAGCTCATCGAGTTCGAGGAGCGACCCGTCCCTATCGAGCGCCACGTCACCTTCGCCGACGGCCGCGAGAAGCCCAGAATCATCAACCGGCTCGTGAAACGCGAGTTCGACCGCGAGTCCTCGAAGGGCTACCGCGGGCAGACCATCGTCTTCACCAACTCGCGGCGGCGCTGTCACGAGATCTCCCGCAAGCTGGAGTACAGCGCCGCGCCCTACCACGCCGGGCTGGACTACGGCCGCCGGAAGAAGGTCGAGCGCATGTTCGGCGACCAGGAGATCTCCGCGGTCGTCACCACGGCCGCGCTGGCGGCGGGCGTCGACTTCCCCGCCTCGCAGGTCATCTTCGACTCGCTCGCCATGGGCATCGAGTGGCTTTCGGTGCAGGAGTTCAGCCAGATGCTCGGGCGGGCGGGCCGCCCGGACTACCACGACCGCGGGAAGGTGTACATGCTCGTCGAGCCCGAGTGCACCTACCACAACTCCATGGAGATGTCCGAGGACGAGGTCGCGTTCAAGCTGCTCAAGGGCGAGATGGAGCCCGTCATCACCCGGTACGACGAGGACGCCGCCGTCGAGGAGACGCTGGCCAACGTGGCGGTCGCCGGGAAGTCCGCGAAGGCGCTCAACGACCGGATGCTCGGCGACATCCCCACGAAACACGCCATCGGCAAGCTGCTGGAGTACGGCTTCATCGACGGCTTCGAGCCGACGCCGCTCGGGCGGGTCGTGTGCGAGCACTTCCTGACGCCCGGCGACGCCTTCGCGATTCTGGACGGGATTCGCAAGGAGAAGCACCCGTACCAGGTCGTCGCCGACCTGGAGCTGCGCGAGACGGAGCTGTGAGGTTGCGTTTCTGTTGACCGACACGTTCCCGTGAGTGCTGTTGCTGGTGACTCGAACAGCCAGAAAGCCCCGCTTGTCCGGGGATAGCACGCCGACTCCAACAACCTGAAAGCCCCGACGTGCTCGTCGGCTGCGACTCGCTGCGGTCCTCGCTCCGCTGCGGTCCTAGTCTCGTCTCGCTCGACGAGCACGTCGCCCCTTTCAGTCCCGCCCACAGCGACCGCACCGCCCCTCAATCCTCCCCAGCCGACTCCGGTGCTCGCTGGCGCTGCGCTCCTCGTCCCTCGCGCGGATGGCTCGCGGCCTCGCTACGCTCGGCACGCTCCCCAGCCGCGCGCCACCCGGCTGGCGGGGCGATGCCGTCGACGAAGGTTTACGTATATTGTAAACTTTCGGCGTCTCGACGCCGGATTCGCGACCGCAGACGTAACCCCCATGCCGTCGCGCCACCTAACCAAATCAGAACCGATGGACGCGCAGACGGTCCGCGAGCACGCGACCGACCTCCCGACGGAGCCGGGGGTCTACCAGTTCTTCGAGGGCGACACGGTGCTGTACGTCGGGAAGGCGGTGGATCTGCGCTCGCGCGTCCGGTCGTACGCGGACCCGCGGTCGGCTCGCATCGCGGGGATGGTCGAGCGGGCGGACGACCTCGACGTGGCGGTCACCGACACGGAGACGCAGGCGCTGCTGCTGGAGGCGAACCTCATCAAGCGCCACCAGCCGCGGTACAACGTGCGGCTGAAGGACGACAAGTCGTATCCCCTCGTCCAGCTGACCGACCACGAGTTCCCCCGCATCGAGGTGACCCGTGACCCGAACGAGGGCGCGACCGTCTTCGGCCCGTACACGAGCATGGGCACCGTCGAGACGGTCGTGAAGGCGCTCCGGGAGACGTTCGGCGTGCGGGGCTGCTCGGACCACAAGTTCGCGGGACGCGAGCGACCCTGCCTCGACCACGAGATGGGGCTCTGTACCGCGCCGTGCACCGACGAGATCTCCCGGGAGGACTACATCGCGGACGTCGACGCCGTCACGCAGTTCTTCGCCGGGGAGACGGGCGTGCTGGCCGACCCGCTCCGCCGGGAGATGGAGCAGGCCGCCGAGTCGCAGTCGTTCGAGCGCGCGGCGAACCTGCGGGACCGGCTCGAAGTCGTGGCGTCGTTCCACGGCAGCGGCGGCGAGGCGGTCAGCGGCCGTGACGAGTACGAACGGTCGGTCGACGTGCTCGGAGTGGCGTTGCGGGGCGACGATGCGACGGTCGCCAGGCTCCACGCGGAGGGTGGCCAGCTGGTCGAACGGGACCGCCACGCCGTCGCCGCATCGGAGGGAACCGACCGCGAGTCGGGGGATGCGGTCCCGTCCGTCCTCGCGGCGTTCCTCGTGCAGTACTACGCGGAGCGGTCGCTGCCCGACGCGATCATCCTCCCCGAGCACCACGGCGACGAGGAGGTGGCGGCGTGGCTGGACGCGGCGGACGTTGCGGTCCGGGTACCGGGCGCGGGCCGGGAGGCGAAGCTGGTCGAACTGGCGCTGAAGAACGCCCGCCGGAACGTCGGTCGCCGCGACGAGTCGGCGGCGCTCGCCGACGAACTGGGACGTCCCCGAATCTCCCGAATCGAGGGGTTCGACGTGAGCCACGCCCAGGGGACGGCCGTCGTCGGCTCGAACGTCTGCTTCGTCGACGGGAGCGCCGAGAAGTCGGACTACCGCCGGAAGAAGCTCGACGAGACGAACGACGACTACGCGAACATGCGGGCCCTCGTCCGCTGGCGGGCCGAGCGCGCGCTGGCGGGGCGTGACGACCGCCCCGACCCCGACCTGCTGCTCATCGACGGCGGCGAGGGCCAGCTCGCGGCGGCCATGGATGCGCTCGAAGCGACGGGCTGGGACGTCCCATGCGTTGCGCTGGCGAAGGCCGAAGAGCTCGTGATTACGCCCGACCGCACGTTCGACTGGGACGACGACGCGCCACAGCTCCACCTGCTCCAGCGCGTCCGCGACGAGGCCCACCGCTTCGCCGTACAGTACCACCAGACGATCCGGGACGACGTGTCGACGGTGCTCGACGACGTGACCGGAGTCGGCCCCGAGACGCGGCGGCGGCTGCTCGGGCGGTTCGGGAGCGTCGAGAACGTCCGCGAGGCCAGTGTCGACGAGCTACTGGCCGTCGAGGGCGTCGGCGAGAAGACCGCAGAACAGCTGCGTCGGCGGCTCTAGAAGGCGTCGCCGGTGTGGGGTTCGCTGGTGCGGGGCCCCCCGGTTCCGGTCGTCGCGATGTCGCGGGCGACGGTGCCGAGGTAGTGGAAGATGCCAGCCTGCATGATGAACGCGAGCGGGAAGCCGACGAGCAGGAACATCAGCGGGAAGATGACGAGGAACGCGAGGAAGTTCACGACGGCGGCGACGACGAGCGCGACGAAGTAGTCGCTCGTGAACGCAATCTCGCGGACGGAGTCGAAGTCGAACGCCGCCATGAACTCCTCCTCGGTCGCGACGCCGACCAGTGCGGCGGGCATCAGGTAGTACGCGAGCATGAGCAGGAGGAACGCCAGTCCCCCGAGGAGGAGCATGACGATGAGTCCGATACCGCCGCCGGCGGCTGCGCCACCCTCACCGGCGGCACTCCCGGCCGCCGCGCCGAAGGAGAACACGAAGAAGCCGAGGAACAACACCCCGAACAGCAGCATCACCGGTATCAGGGTGTAGACGAGCGTCACGCCGAACATCAGCGCGCCGTCTTTCAGCAGCGACTCCCAGTCCTCGAACTCCGGCGGGTTCGGGTTGTTCCGGGCGCCGGCCCGCATCGACTGGAGGCTGTAGCCGTTCACGATCAGCTGCGGGAGCAGCGGGATGATGGCCGAGGCGAGCAGCAGGCCACCGCCGATGATGGCCCGCATCATCCCGTCCTCTCCCTTCGTCGGGAACTTCAGTGAGTCCACTACCATGGGTCGAAGTCCAGCGCGCAGCTGAAAAATGTTCGGACATCGATACGACGAATCGACCCTGACTGCGGTGAGAAGGCCCGTTCAGAACTCGGGGTCGGGCTCGGGTTCGATGGTACCGTCCTCGGGGTCGGAGAGCGCCTCGAACTCCCGTCGGAGGTCGCGGATGCGGTCGCGGATATCCGCGGCGAGTTCGAACTCCAGGTTGTTCGCGGCCTCCTGCATCCGGTCCTCGAGGCGCTGGATGCGCGCGGCGGCCGCCTCGGCGTCCTCGGGGGCTTCGTCGCTCGCCAGCCCACCGGTGTCGGTCTCCGCGCCGGGGAGGCTGGTCTCGCCGACCTCCTTCTCAATGGTCGTCGGCGTGAAGCCGTGCTCCTCGTTGTACTGCTGCTGGATGCGCCGTCGGCGCTGTGTCTCCTCGATGGCGGCGTCCATCGCGTCGCTGTGGTCGTCGGCGTACAGCACCACCTCGCCGTTGACGTTTCTTGCTGCCCGGCCCATCGTCTGGACGAGCATCGTCTCCGAGCGGAGGAAGCCCTCCTGGTCGGCGTCGAGGATGGCCACCAGACTGACCTCGGGGATATCCAGCCCCTCCCGTAGCAGGTTGATGCCGACGAGCACGTCGATGTCGCCGAGCCGGAGCGCGCGGACGAGTTCGTGGCGCTCCAGGGTGTCCGTCTCGTCGTGCATGTACGCCACGTCGACGCCCGACTCCTCCAGGAACTCGGTGAGGTCCTCGGCCATCCGCTTCGTGAGGGTCGTCACGAGCACGCGCTCGTCCTGCTCGACGCGCTCGTCGATGCGGTCCATCAGGTCGTCGACCTGCCCCGTCGCCGGGGCGACCTCGACGGCGGGGTCGACGAGGTGGGTCGGGCGGACGATCTGCTCTGCGATGTTGTCGCTGTGCTCGCGCTCGTAGTCCCCCGGCGTCGCCGAGACGTACAGCCGCTTGTCGGTCTTCTCGAAGAACTCCTCGTACGTGAGCGGGCGGTTGTCGTACGCCGTCGGCAGCCGGAAGCCGTTCTCGACCAGCGAGTCCTTCCGCGATTTGTCGCCCGCGAACTGGCCCTTGACCTGCGGAAGGGTCTGATGTGACTCGTCGATGACACAGAGGAACTCGTCGGGGAAGTAATCGAGCAGCGTGTACGGTGCCTCCCCGGACTCGCGGTCGGAGAGGTGCAGCGAGTAGTTCTCGATGCCCGAGCAGTAGCCCGTCTCCTGCATCATCTCCAGGTCGAACGTCGTGCGCTCCTCGATGCGCTGGGCGGCGACGGCGTCGCCCTTGCGCTCGAAGTACCGCACCCGGTCGGCCATGTCCTCCTCGATCTCCGCCATCGCACGCTCCAGACGCTCCTCCGGGATGGAGTAGTGCTCCGCCGGGTGGACGAGCACCGCGGGCTCCTCGCTCACGACCTCGCCCTGCATCGGGTCCATCTTCACCATCCGGTCTATCTCGTCGCCCCAGAGCTCCACCCGGACCGCGTATCGGCCGTACATCGGGTAGATCTCGACGGTGTCGCCACGCACCCGGAACGTGCCCTGTGTGAAGTCCACGTCGTTGCGCTCGTAGTTCAGGTCGACCAGCCGGGCGAGCAGCTCGTCGCGACCCACCCGCTCGCCGACCTCCAGCCGCATCGCCATGTCGACGTAGTTCGCCGGGTCACCCAGCCCGTAGATGGCCGACACCGAGGCGACGACGATGACGTCGTCTCTGGTGAGCAGCGAACGTGTGGCAGAGTGCCGGAGTCGGTCTATCTCGTCGTTGATGGAGGCGTCCTTGTCGATGAAGGTGTCCGTCTGCTCGACGTACGCCTCCGGCTGGTAGTAGTCGTAGTAGCTGACGAAGTACTCGACCGCGTTGTCCGGGAACAGCTCGCGGAACTCCTCGTAGAGCTGTGCCGCCAGCGTCTTGTTGTGTGCGATGACCAGCGTCGGCTCCTGGAGCTCCTCGACGGTCCAGGACACCGTGTTGGTCTTGCCCGACCCCGTCACGCCGAGCAGGGTCTGCTCGGTCGCGCCGGACTCGAAGCCGTCGACCAGCGACTCGATGGCCTCGGGCTGGTCGCCCGCCGGCTCGAACGGTGCGTCCACCCGGAACGGCGTCTGGGCGTCCGGACGGTCGGGAGAGAGAGGGCCGGAGTTGGCGTCGCTCATCTTGGCCACCGTATGCGAGCCAGGGCAAAGAGTCGTGCGTTCGCGGGTGACGGCGGTCGCGTCCCACGACACCGAGAGGCATTGACACGCCACAACACACATCCGATACGGTTTTCCCCGACCCACAGCAACCACCTTGCAAATGCTCGACCGCCGATACCTCCGGGAGAATCCCGAGGAAGTCCGCGAGAGCCTCGACGATCGAGGCTACGACGTGGACCTCGACGCGATCCTGGAACTGGACGAGGAGTGGCGCGAACTGAAGGCGCGAGGCGACGACCTCAGACACGAACGCAACGAGGTCAGCAAGCAGATCGGCCAGCTCAAACAGGACGGAAAGCACGAGGAGGCCGAGGAGGCCATCGAGCGGTCCAGCGAGCTCAAGCAGGAGCTCGCCGACATCGAGGACCGGACCGACGAGCTGGAGGACGAGCTGGCGGAGGCCATGCTCGAACTCCCGCAGGTCCCCCACGAGAGCGTCCCCGTCGGCGACGACGAGGCCGACAACGTCGAGGTCGAACGCCGGGGCTTCGACGACCTGCGCGACCTGCCCGACGAGGTGACCCCGCACTACGACCTCGGCGAGGAGCTCGACATCATCGACGAGGCCCGCGGCGCGAAGACCACGGGTGCCGGCTTCTACTTCCTGAAGGGCGACGGCGCGCGGCTCGAGCACGCGCTCATCCAGTTCATGCTGGACGTCCACCGCGAGCAGGAGTACGTCGACGTGTTCCCCCCGGTCCCCGTGAAGTCGACCTCGATGCGCGGCACCGGGCAGCTCCCGAAGTTCAACGAGGACGCCTACCGCATCGGCGGCGACGAGTTCGACGAGTACGAGGACGACGACCTCTGGCTCTGCCCCACCGCGGAGGTACCGGTCACCAACATGTACCGCGACGACATCCTCCTCCGGGAGGACCTCCCGCTCAAGCATCAGGCGTACACGCCGAACTTCCGGCGCGAGGCGGGCGAACACGGCACCGAGACGCGAGGCATCGTCCGCGTCCACCAGTTCAACAAGGTCGAGCTGGTCAACTTCGTCGAGCCCGACGAGAGCTACGACCGCCTCGAAGAACTCACGGCCGAGGCCGCCGAGGTGCTGGAACGACTCGGGCTCCCCTACCGCGTGCTCGACCTCTGTACGGGTGACCTCACGTTCGCCTCCGCGAAGACGTACGACCTCGAGGTCTGGGCCCCCGGCACCGACAGCGACGACGCCCCCGAGGGCATGGGCGGCCGCTGGCTGGAGGTCTCCAGCGCCTCCAACTTCGAGGAGTTCCAGGCGCGCCGGGCGGGCATCCGCTACCGGCCGGAGCACCACGAATCGGCCGAGTACCTCCACACGCTCAACGCGTCCGGCACCGCCGTCGGCCGCGTGATGGTCGCCATCCTCGAGTACTACCAGAACGAGGACGGCACCGTCGACGTGCCCGAACCCCTCCAGCCGTACATGGGCGGCACGGAGGTCATCGAGGGCCACGAGAAGGTCGGCGAGAGCGCGCTCGGCACGGACGAGTAACCCGACACTGGCGGCCTACCGCCCGCGAAACGCTTTTTCCGCGTGGCGGCGTGGCTATCGTATGTTCCCTCCAGCGTTCTTCGGCGGCGTCGGGGCTCCCGAGCTCGTCATCATCCTGTTCGTCTTCTCGCTCCCGGTCGCGTTGGTACTCCTCGCGGGCGTTCTCCACGCGGCGCGCTCCCAGCAGTCATCTTCGGACCGTGCCCTCGAAGAACTGCGCATCGCCTACGCCCGCGGCGAGATGGACGAGGCCGAGTTCGAGCGCCGGAAGCAGACGCTGGAGAGCGAGTGACCGCACACCTCGCTATCACCGACCCTGTTACCGCGTGTACGTCTCCACGCGTTCGATGTGCCCGTCGGCGAGCGTGAACGCGTCGACGAACCGGAGCAGTGTCTCCTCACCGTTTCGAACCCGGCCGCGCACCAGCACGGTCGAACCCGCTTCTGACTCGTCGTCCTCCCGCCGGAAACGCCCATCCAGCTCGTGCGTCGTCTCCGACGACGGCCGGTCGTCGCGCATGAACCGGACGAACGACTCGCGGTCCTCGAACGTGCGATCCGGCCGGTGCTGGACGAACGAGCGCGAGAGGACCGACCGGAGCGTCTCGTAGTCGTGGTCGTCGAGCGTACGGTAGTACGTCGCGACCGGGTCGTCGGTGGGCATACACCGGCTTCGGTCGCCGGCCACAGAAACCCAGTGGTCCGCGAGACGAGCGTCGGTCGGCCGCGCGCCGCAACTACTCCTCCGGAAACAGCGACGACGGGGGCGGGAGCTCGTCGCCCGTGCTGGCGGCCTCGTGCGGGCCCTCCGCGTCGCTCCGGTACTCGTCGCCAAGCTCCGCGTCCCCCTCGGCGTAGTGCTCCGCCGAGCGGGCGTACCACCGTGCCGCCTGCCGGTAGTCGTCGGCCCGGTCGCCGGCGTCCTGGCACGCCCGTTCGACGCGCTCGGACTCCGCGAAGCGTTCGGCCGAGCGGAGGCTCTCGCTCGCCGCGTCGAAGTACGCCACCGCCTCGTCGAAGTGCTCGACAGCGCCGAGCCACGCGCCGACCTCGTACTCGCTCCAGGCGGTCTCGAACCGGCCCCGGCCAGCCCCGAGGTGTTCGTGCCCGCGAGCGTACCGCTGAACTGCGGTCCGGTCGTCGCGCACGTCGTCGATGGCCGCGCGGACCGCACCCACGTCCGGGAGCACGCTCTGGTCGTCGGTCGACCAGGCGTAGCGCACCCGCTGGCGCTCGTCGATGACGAACACCGACCGCTTCGGGACGTTCCGGTGCCCGCGCCAGTCCGGCATGCAGACGCCGTACTCCGCGGCGACCTCGCCCATGCTGTCGGCCAGCAGCGGGTACGAGATGTCGTACTCCTCGGCGAAGCGCCGGTGGCTGTACATCGAGTCCCCGGAGATGCCGAAGAGGGTCACGTCGGCGTCGAGGTTCAGCAGGTCCATATCCTGCAGTGTGCAGAGCTCGCTGGTGCAGGTCGGGCTGAAGTCGGCGGGGTAGAAGGCGATGACGACGAGGTCCTCGCGGAGCGCGCCCGCGAGGGAGAACTCGTCGAACTCGTCCCCTTCGACGCCGGGCAGGGAGAAGTTCGGGGCTTCGGAGCCGACAGAAAGCATGCGCCACTCTATCGGCCCCGTCGACTTAACCGTGGTTGCTCACCAGATGGGGGCCACGGGGCGACACCGCCGCCAGCCAACGGTTTTCACGCTGGCACGCCAACACCACCCATGGCAACAACCGACAAGGAGTTCGTCCGGGTGAGCACCCTCGCCGAACTCCGCGACGAGGGCCGCACACTCGTCACCGAGGGCGGCCACGCCATCGCGCTGTTCCACCACGAAGGAGAGGTCCGCGCCGTCGACAACCGCTGCCCCCACATGGGCTTCCCGCTCGTCGAGGGCACCGTCGACGAGGGGGTCCTCACCTGTCACTGGCATCACGCCCGGTTCGAACTCGGTTGCGGCGACACGTTCGACCCCTGGGCCGACGACGTGGCGACGTACCCCGTCGAGGTGCGCGACGGCGAGGTGTTCGTCCGGCCGCAGCCACGACGGGACGCACCGCCGGCCGAGCACTGGCGGAGTCGGCTCCAGACCGGGCTGGAGGAGAACCTGCGGCTCGTCGTCGCGAAGGCAGTCATCGGGCTCGACGACGCCGGCGTCGACCGGACCGACGTGCTCGACCGGGGCGTCCGCTTTGGCACGCAGTACCGCGAGGGCGGCTGGTCGTCCGGCCTCACCATCCTCGCCGCGATGGCGAACGTCGCGCTCGAACTCGACCCGGACGACCGAAAACGGGCGATGTACACCGGGCTCCGGCACGTCGCCTCGGACTGTGCGGGCGAGCCGCCGCGATTCGCACAGCCACCGTTCGAGCGCGAGGACGTGGACCCCGACCGGCTCGCGTCGTGGTTCCGCGAGAACGTCGAAGTACGGGACGAGGACGGCGCGGAGCGCGTGCTCCGGACCGCCGTCGCCGCCTGCGACCGCGATGCCGTCGAGCGGATGCTATACGCGGCCGCGACCGACCACCGCTACCTCGACACCGGGCACACGTTCGACTTCGTGAACAAGGCCATCGAGACGCTCGACCACGTCGGCTGGGACCACGCCGACGACACGCTCGCGAGCCTGATCCCGTCGCTGACCGACGCCGAGCGCAGCGAGGAGCTCTCCTCGTGGCGACAGCCGGTCGACCTCGCGGGACTGGTCGAGGACGTCACCGCGGAGCTGGACGACCTCGCGGCTCGCGGTGCGGACGACTCGTGGACCGAACCCGACGAGTTCCGGGACCTCCTGCTCTCGGACGACCCGCACGCCATCGTGGACGGCATCCGCGACGCCATCGCCGAGGGGGCGACCCCGCAGCAGCTCGCGAGCGCGGTCGCCGCAGCCGCCGCGACCCGCGTCGCCCAGTTCGGGACGAGCAACGAGTTCTCGGACTGGAACACGGTGCACCACACGTTCACCTACGCGAACGCGGTCCACCAGGCGACGCGGCGGGTCGACGACCCGGTGCTCTACCGGGGCGTGCTCGACGGCGCGGTGAACGTCTACCTCGACCGGTTCCTCAACACGCCGCCAGCCCCAGTTCCGGGACCCGGCAAGACGCAGCGCGCACCCGACGCCATCCTCGACGACCTCGACGAGATGTTCGACACGGAGGGCCGGGTGAACGAGGCCGGCCGGCTCGTCGCCGGGTTCCTCGATTCCGGCGGTGACCCTGCCGACCTGAAACGGCGCCTCGGCCACGCGCTGCTCCGCGAGGACGCGGGGTTCCACACGCTGCAGGCGCTCGAAGCCGGCTTCCGCCAGTTCGACTGTGCGACAGACGACCACGACCGGCGTGTCGCCATGGTCGCCGTCGCGCGCTATCTGGCGGCGCACTTCCCGACGCGCCGGGAGGCCGAGCAGACGTTCACCATCGCGTCGCGGCTGCTTCGTGGTGAGGCGGTTCACGAGGAAGGCGAGGCCGACGACTGAGCGCAGCGAGGGAGTCGGCCTCGGTACCGCGAGCGGGGAGCGCAGCGACCCGCGAGCAGCCCAGCGAGGGAGTCGGCCTCGGTACCGCGGGCCGACGACTCTCGAATCCTTTTACCCGGTTCGGAACCACCCCTCGACCATGGTACGGTTTCGACTCGACGGCGTCCACGGCGGCTGGGAGGCGGCGGTGACAGGCCCGTCCGACCACGTGGAGTTCGCCGTCGAGACCGACGGCGACACGGTGTACCAGGGCTACGGCTCGATCCACGCCCTGCTGCGGCTCTACGACCTCGCGCGGCTGGAGCGGGTGGTCCACCCGCGGTTCCTCGGCTACGACGTGGCCGAGCGTGGTGGAACGGTCCTCGTCGACCTTCGGATGGGCCACGTGGAGACGACCTACGACGAGCTGCAGGACGCCATGGAGCCGTTCCTCGCGGAGCTGTTCGAGTCGATGGACGGCCAGACGGTCGGCGAGCGCGCCGACCACATCGCGACGATGCAGGAGCGAGAGCTGACGCTGGTCGACCTCGACGCCCTGTACGACCGGCTGGTGTAGCGTGTCGCTTTTGGCCACCGGCGGGGTACTGGGAGTGTGAAGCTCCACGTCCGGTACGAGGGCGACGACGACCCCGACAAGTGCACCGCCCGGAAGCTCGCGAAGTTCGACCTCGCCGAGCTGCACCGCTCGAACCGGGCGACGCCGTACGGGCTGGTGCTGGACCCGCACGCGGAGCAGGCGCTCTCGCCGGCCGACGACCCCGACACCCTCGTCGCGCTCGACTGCTCGTGGGAGAGCGCGGACGTGGACGCGTTCGACCTCCGCGGCGACCACCGGGCGCTCCCGTTTCTCGTCGCCGCCAACCCGGTGAACTTCGGGAAGCCGTTCGCGCTGACGACCGTCGAGGCGCTGGCCGCGGCGCTGTGCATCCTCGGCGAGCGCGACCACGCCGAGCGCATCCTCGCGAAGTTCACCTGGGGCGAGACGTTCCTCGAACTCAACGAGGAGCCGCTGCGGCGCTACGCGGACTGTGCCGACTCCACCGAGGTCGTCGCGGTCCAGGACGACTACCTCGCCGAGGAATCGGAATAGCGAACAGACGGCACGCTGCTGGCGCGCAGGGGTGTGCCGTGCTCCCGCCTCGGCCCCCGCGCGACCGTTCTCAGGTCACGGCGGTTCTGGCTCCGGCTTCGTATTTGAATGATTGCTCAGCGATAGTCGCCGGGCGTTCCTACCGGCGTGCGGCTGTCTCGCGTGCCGAAGGCCGCGAGCCGAACTCGCGCGAGGGAGCCTGCGACCGAGCGAATCGGCTGGGGAGGCACGAGGTGCGGTGCGGTCGGGCGGACTGAAAGGGACGAGGCGCTCGGCGAACCCCCACGACGCAAGCACTGCAACGGAGTGAAGCGCGCAGCGAGTCGCGGGAGCCGAGCGCCTTGGGGCTTTCTGGCTGTTGTCGACAGCAGAGTCTCCAACGACAGACCGGACGTTCCGGCTGTTCGAATCGGTCCCCTCTCCAACTTCGAAACAGACTACAGCTCGCGGACGCACTCGGAAACGCTTTTACCCGCAGCACGGTGTAGGGAGGAGTATGGCACGATTCGAGGCTGCGGAGAAACGGTCGCTCGAGAAGATGATCTGCATGCGCTGCAACGCGCGGAACCCGAAGCGGGCGGACAAGTGCCGCAAGTGCGGCTACAAGAAGCTCCGCCCGAAGGCGAAGGAAGCGCGCGCGGCATAATCGCGGTCGTCTTTCTCGTCTCACTCGTGTGCGGAGTGGCGACGCTCACACGCGAGCTGTCGGTCGTCCCTACTCGTCGGGGTACTTCGGTTCGCGCTTCTCGGCGCGGGCGAGCGCGGTCTCGACCACGTCGCGGACGTCGCCGTGGAACACGCTGCCGTGGCCGGCGTACATGTGCTCGACGGAGTCGGGGATGCGTTCGAGCAGCGTGCTGATGCTCTCGATGAGGCGTTCGCGGGACTGGCCGGCCATGTCGGTGCGCCCGAAGCTGCCGTAGTCGAACGCGCCGTCGTCGTGGACGACGACGTCGCCGCTGAACAGGCTGGTGTCGCTGACCAGGGAGACGTGGTCGGCGGCGTGCCCGGGAGTGTAGACGACCTCGAAGCGCTCGTCACCGATGACGAGGTCGTCGCCGTCGGTGATGGCGTGGGTGCGTCGTGGGTGGTCGCCGTAGGCGTAACAGTCCGGGTCGTCGAACGCCTCGCAGACGGCGTCGAGCTGGGCGACGTGGTCCCCGTGCTGGTGGGTGAGCACGACCGCGTCGAGGTGGTCGGTGTGCTCGCGGACGACGTCGACGACGCCGTCCATCGCCCCCGCGTCGACGAGCACCGTCCGGTCGCCGACGGCGAGGTAGGCGTTGCAGGTGAACGTCTCCGCGTCGGCAGTGACGTTGTGGACTTCCATACAGCGGCGTATGGCAGCGGTCCTTAAGTGCTGACTGGAGCCTGCAACGAGTACCTATTTGGACTCCGGTGGTAATCTCTGGGGGCGATACAGACGGGACGGCCGCCGTGATTTTTTTGAGTCCTCCACGATTATTGTACAGTGTATGGGTTTCGGGAGCTACGACGAATCGGAACAGGACAACCAGAGCATCGACACAGATCTCGACGAAGAATCGGTCGATTCGCGCGAGACAGACCACCAGGGACGGATCGAGTTCGAGAACGGGGCGAGCAACGACGAACTCATCGACCGACTGAAAGACATCAAAGACGACGGCTGACACGATGAAGACCGGCGTGCGGGCGGTCGGCATCGCCGAGTCCACGCAGGGGAACGTGAGCACGCTCGCCGGTGTCGTCGTGAGAGCGGATCGGACTGTCGATGGCCTCTCTTTTGCGACGTGTACGGTCGGCGGGAGCGACGCGACCGACGCCGTCGTCGAGACGTTCGAGCGACTCGGCCGCGAGGACGTGCGCTACGTCGTCCTGGCCGGGATCGCGCTGGCGTGGTACAACGTCGTCGACCTCCGCGCCGTCGCCGACGCGGTCGACCGGCCCGTCCTCTCGGTGACGTTCGAGGCGAGCCCCGGGCTCGAACCCGCCATCGAGGAGGCGTTCGACGGCGAAGAACGCGAGCGACGACTCGCGTTGTACCGTCGCCAGCCACCGCGAACACCGGTCGAGGTCAACGGCGAGACGGTGTACGTCCGCGCCGTCGGCGTCGACGACAGCGAGGCCCGCGACGTGGTCCGGGCGTTCACGCCCGAGGGCGGCCGACCGGAGCCGCTGCGTGTCGCCCGGTTCGCAGCGCGTGCCGGTGACGCGCTCCGTCGAGCGGAGTGAGACGCCGGCGATACCAGAGCGTAGCGGTTAGGTGGCCCGCCCACGCGTGGAGACGTATGGAGACCATGGACGGGCTGGAGGTCCACGACTGCGAGCGCTGTCCGGCGCTCTGTGACTCTCGCAGCCGGATCGTCAACGGCGTCGGCCCCGCGGACGCCGACGTGCTGTTCGTCGGTGAGGCCCCCGGCGCGAACGAGGACGAGCAGGGCGAGCCGTTCGTCGGCCGCTCCGGCGACGTGCTCACCGAGACGCTCCGCGAGGTCGGCCTCGACCGCGAGACGGTCCGCATCACCAACTGCGTGCGCTGCCGGCCCCCGGACAACCGCGACCCCCACGCCGACGAGCTCGAGAACTGTCGGCCCTACCTCGAACGCGAGGTCGACCTCGTCGACCCCGAGGTGCTCGTCACGCTCGGGAAGGTGCCCGCCGAACACCTGCTCGGGCGCTCCGTGGCGGTGACGAAGGAGGCCGGCGAGGTGACCGACGTCCGCATCGAGGGCGAGCCACGGCGCGTGCTCGTCTGTGTCCACCCGGCGGCGACGCTGTACGACCCGAGCCAGAAGGAGACGTTCCGCTCGGCGCTCGAAACTGCTGCCGAACTGGTCGGCGGCCGCGAGGAGGGAAGCGACGGGCAGTCCCGTCTCGGCGAGTTCTAGTCCTTCTTGGGGTTCTCGGTCCCCAGCCACTTCTTGGTGTCACCCAGGCCGCGGATGATGTCCAGCAGCCCACGCCCCTCGTTCTCGCCGGGGCGCATGTACGACCGGATGCGCGACGAGAGCATCTCGACGGTGAGGACGATGGCGATGACGACGATGATCCCGGCGGCTGCCTGCGGGTACGCGCTCGGCGTCCCGAACGCACCGAGGCTGATCTTCGCGTCGATGTACTGCCCGATGCCACCGACGCCGACGACCCCGAGGCCGATGGCGATGCGGGTGTTGATCTCGAGGACGTACAGCGTCCAGGCGACGTAGCCGTTGTACACCTGGCTCAGCATCCCGAAGATGATCGTCTGCGGACGGGACGCACCGGTCGACCCGACGGCCTCTATCGGCCCGTCCTCGACCTCCTCGAGCTCGTCCGTCAGCAGGCGGCCGAGGTTGCCGATCGTGTCGGTCCCGATGGCGAGCACCCCGGTGACCGGACCGAAGCCGGTCAGCGGGACGAAGATGAGCGCCCAGATCAGTGCGGGCACCGCCCGGATGGTGCTCATGATGCCCCGGAACAGGAAGTTGAACGGGAACGGCACGACCCGTTCGGAACCGAGAATGCCCAGGAGGAGCGCGAGGGGGAAGCCCAGAACCGTCCCAAGGAACCCCATGATGACGGTCAGGACGGCCGCGCTGACGAGCACGCTCGCCTCGCCCAGTTCGGCGTTGAGGACCGACGAGACGAACCACTGCGGGTGCAGTATCGTCTGGACGATGGCGTCGAGACCGCCGATACCGCGCTCCTTCGTCTGTTGTGTCAAGTCGACGAAGTCCGGCGGGAAGAAGCCACCGAGGAACTCGGTCCAGCCCGGAAGGTTCCGGTAGAGTAGCCCGACGGTGAGTTCGACGAACCACAGCCCGGCGGCCGTCACCGCGAGCAGTACGAGGATGCCGGCCAGATAGAGGAGCTGCCGGTTCCGGGAGGCGCGGTCAAGCTGTGCGAGCTTCTCTCGAATCCGGCTGTCGTCTCGTGGTGAGTCTTCTGTCGCCATGTTAGATGTGCTGGATTCCTTCGTCGCTCTGCACCGTCTCGTCGCCGTAGTAGATACGGTCGACGACGTCCATCGTCAGTTCATCGCGGTCCCCGTCGAAGATGAGCTCGCCCTCGTTCAGGCCGATGAAGCGGTCGCCGAACTCGCGGGCGATGTTGACCTGGTGGAGGCTCACGATGGACGTGAGGTTTCTGTCCATCGCCGCCCGACGCATGTACTCCATGACGTCCTGGGCGGCCTTCGGGTCGAGACTGGCGACCGGTTCGTCCGCGAGCAGGAGCTCCGGATTCTGGGTGAGCGCACGCGCGATGCCGACGCGCTGTTGCTGCCCACCGCTCATGCTGCTCGCACGCTGGTCGGCCTCCTCGAGGAGGCCGACGGTGTCCAGCGCCTCGAGCGCCATCCGCTTGTCCTCCTCGCTGAAGCGGTTGAGGAGGCTTCCGACCGTGGAGGAGCGACTGAGCGCACCGGAGAGTGCGTTCTTGTACGCGCTGAGCCCTTCGACGAGGTAGTGCATCTGGAACACCATGCCGACGTCGCTCGTGGGCATCGAGTCCACGACCTGTCCGTTGAACTCGACCGTCCCCTCCGTCGGCGTCGTGAGGCCGTTCAGTATCCGAAGCAGTGTCGACTTCCCGGCTCCGGACGGACCGAGCAGGACGACGAACTCGCCGTCAGAGATCTCGAACGAGACGTCGTCGAGTGCGACCGTGTCGCCGTAGATTTTCGATACGTTGTTGACGGAAATCGTTGCCATTGTGCGGTGCTAAAACGAAATTGGCTGTCGACCAGTTCTACCCGAAGATCTCTTCGCCGTAGCCGAGGGATTCGGCGGTCTCGACGACCGGCTCGTACGTGTCGACGCCCCGCTCGCGGACGTCGTCGAACCACACGTCGTCGTCGGTGTCAGCCTCGCCGTCGGCACCGTAGTACATCTCGTCGGGTGCCTCGGTGAACGCGGTGATGATCTTCTCCTTCTCGTCGTCGCTGAGTTCGGGCGAGACGACGATCGGCGCGCGGGGAATCCCGCTGCGCTCTGCGACGACCTGCAGGTCGTCCTCGTTCGCGTAGTAGGCGAAGTCGCCGACGCCGGCCGCGTCGACCTGTCCGTCGGCCGCCGCGTTGGACGCCTCGATGTGGGTCGTCCACTGCGGGTTGAAGTCCGCACCGGTCGCAGACCCGGGCTCGTCGGGGAGCGAGAGGTCGCTCTCCTCCTTGATCATCGCGAGCGGGTAGAGCGAGCCACTCGCGCTCAGTGCGTCGGCGAAGGCGATGTCGGCACCCTCGAGGTCCGCGGGTTCGGTGATGTCCGAGCCCTGGGGGGCGACGATGAAGCTGGAGTACTCCCAGCCACCGAACGCCTTGCGCTGGAGGACGATGTCGACCTTGTCGGAGTTGACGCCGAGCGCGGCGGCGAACGGCCCCGTCTCGGCGACGTCGGCGTTGCCGCTGTTGAGTCCTTCGAGCGTCGCGGCGTAGTTCTCGGAGTAGCGCATCTCCAGGTCGTCCTCCCCGATGGGGTCGAGGTGGTCGACGAGGCGCTCGCCGATCGGCTCGTACTGTGCTTTCATCTGGTCCTGTGGCTCGGTCGGGGACATCAGGAACGTCAGGCTCCCGTCCACGTACGGGTCGCCTCCGAACGAACCGAGACATCCTGCGGTACCCACCATCCCAGCCGTTGTCGCTGCGCCAGCGGCCTTGAGGAAGCTGCGTCGACTTTCCATTGCGAATCAATTCATAGTTCTTGATGTCTCTAATAAAAGTTCCTAATCTATCTACATAGGCCTACGTACGGGACAGTCTGTAGGACCGCACGTGGACAGTTCCGATTCCGCAGCGGCCGGCGGATGTTCCGTCCTCCACTCTCCGATAGTTCGAACGATATGTCCTCTCGATAGAGGATGGACACCCCGTCCGGTTCCGCCCCGGGGCCGGTAGCGTTCGTCGACACTATGTAGAGTGGAGGGTGCTTTGTACGTCGGTTACGGGGCGGAGATTCGGCCTTCGGACATCCGTACAGAGCGTCGGCGAGGCGAGCGTCACCGCAACGGAAACGCACTTGCGCGGCGGGGAGCAAGTTACCGCCATGAGCACGCAGTCGCGGAAGCGCGAGCGGGAGACCCTCGCGGATGTCGTCGTGGTGGACTACGGGCTGGGGAACCTCCGGAGCGTCTCCCGTGGACTCGAACGGGCCGGCGCGTCGGTCAGCATCGACAGCGACCCCGAGGCCTTCGCGGCGGCCGACGGCGTCGTCCTCCCGGGCGTCGGCGCGTTCGGCGAGGGGATGGAGAACGCCGAGTCGGTGCGGGACGCACTCGTCGATGTCGCCGAGTCGGACACGCCGCTGTTCGGTATCTGTCTCGGGATGCAGATGTTGCTGACCGAGAGCGAGGAGGCCGAACGCGAGGGACAGGGCGACGTGAAGGGCCTGGACCTGATCCCGGGCCGGAACGTCCGCTTCGAGGCGGGCCAGACGGTCCCCCACATGGGCTGGAACGACCTCTCGGTGCAGCGCGAGCACCCGCTCGTCGAGGGCGTCGACGGCCGCTACGCCTACTTTGTCCACTCCTACTACGCCGTCCCCGACGACGAGGACGCGGTCGTCGCGACGACCGACTACGGCCGCTCGTTCCCGGCCATCGTCGCCAACGACGACGGCACCGTCTTCGGCACCCAGTTCCACCCCGAGAAGTCCGGCGAGACCGGACTCACCATCCTGCGCAACTTCGTCGACCTCTGCGCGGAGTGACGGCGGGACGGAGAGCCACACCGCTTCGCGGCCCGGACAGCCCAGTTTTCATCCGAGGGGGAGCCAAAAGAATAATCACGGAGAAACAGTCATCTGAGAACAATGTCTTTCGACGACACGCGACGCCGATCGTTCCTGGCGGCAGGAGCCGCGGTGCTCAGTGGTGGACTGGCGGGTTGCATGGGAACCATCGACAGCCTGACCGGGGGCGGCAGTGTCAGCCTCTCCGTCGACGGCAACCCCGAGCAGATCGACTACGGGGCGTCCGTCAGCGGCCGCCTGACGACCGACTCGCCCTCCGACCGCGACTACGAGGGCTACTACGACCCGTACGCGTTCCGCGGGTCCGAGGGCGACATCGTACACATCACCCTGCGGTCGGGTGGCGGCGACCCGTACCTCTTCCTCATCGACCAGGACGGGAACACGCTCGAATCGGACGACGACGTGTCCTTCGGGAACTACAACTCGGCCATCAGCGGGTTCGAGCTCCCGGCCGACGGTGGCTACGGCATCCTCGCCGGGAGCTACGCGTCCGGCGTCGGCTTCGGCTACGAGCTCGGCCTGTCGAAGGTGCAGGCGAACATCGATTCCATCGCCGTCGGCGAGACCAAGACCAGCACGCTCGACATAGACGACCCGAGGAGCAACCAGTTCAACGGCTACCACGAGCGCGTGACGCTCGACGCCGCGAGCGGGACGACGGTCGACATCGAGATGACCTCCACCGTCGGCGACACGTACCTCTACCTGCTCGACCCGAACGACATCGTCGTCGCCCAGAACGACGACTACGACGGCCTCAACTCGCGTATCCCGAACGCCACCCTCTCCGCGAGTGGCGACTACACCATCATCGCCACCAGCTTCTCGCCGGACGCGACGTTCGTCTACGACCTCACCGTCCGGGCGGTGTAGTGGCCCAACGGCGGCACCGTACGTGCGGCCCGTTGCTCGAATCCTCGACATGTTTCCGATTTTGAACGTCCAGTGACTATTTCCGTCGGAGATGTCCCTGCGCGCCGGAACGCGGGGAACCGGGACATGACGCCGACAGACCGCCGAACTACCGCAGAGGCACGCCCATATTACGACGAGCCATCTACCAAAAGAATAATCACCTGAAAACATTCATCTGTGTAGTAATGTCTCTCGAAGACAAACGACGCCGGTCGTTCCTGCTGGCCGGTGCGACAGCCTTGACCGGTGGACTCGCCGGGTGTACAGGACTACTCGACGAAACAGATCTGGAAGACGGCACCGCGAACGGGACCACGGACTCGACGCCGACGGCCCCGACGACGACCGCGGAACCCATCGACCTCCCCGTCGAGGGCGAGGCAACGCGCATCGAGTACGGCGCGAGCGTCTCGGGCGAGCTCACGGCCAGCGCCCCGTCGGACCCCCAGTTCGAGGGGTACTACCAGCCGTACACGTTCGTCGGCTCGGCCGGCGACGTCGTGCAGATATCGATGACCTCTCCGGGCGGCGACCCCTACCTCTTCCTGCTGGACGAACAGGGGAACGTACTCGAGGAGAACGACGACGACGCGACGAGCTTCAACTCGGCGATCGGCGGGTTCGAGCTCCCGTCCGACGGTGGCTACATCATCCTCGCGGGGAGCTTCAGCGACACCATCGACTTCGAGTACCAGCTCTCGCTCACGCAGGTGCAGTCCGACCTGCGCTCCATCGCCGTCGGCGAGACCCGGACCGGGACCATCGACAGCAGCGACCCCCAGAGCGACGAGTACAACGGCTACTACGAGCCGGTCACGCTCGACGTCGGGAGCGAGATGGCGGTGAACGTCGCGATGTCCTCGGCGGACGACGACACCTACCTCTACCTCCTCGATCCGGACGGCAACGTCATCGCGGAGAACGACGACTTCAACGGCCTGAACTCGATGATCCTCAATCTCCGGCTCCCCGAGCCCGGCGAGTACACCATCATCGCCACCAGCTTCGAGCCGAACGCGACCTTCTCGTACGAGCTCTCCGTCTCCGACGCGACCCCGTCGCAGACCGTCTCGGTCGGCGAGACGGTCCAGGGCGAGCTCTCCGCAGACGACGCCCAGAGCGCGGCGCTTAACGGCTACTACGACTTCATCGGCTTCGACGTCAGCAGCGACGTCACGGTCGACATCGAGATGTCCTCCCCGGACGGCGACACCCTGCTGGCCGTCCTCGACGCGGAGGGCGCTGTCGTCGCGGCCAACGACGACGCCGGCGACAGCCTCGACTCGCGTATCTCGCGGTTCGCGGTCGGCCCGGACAGCGACTACACCATCCTCGCCACCAGCTTCGACCCGACCGCGACGTTCTCCTACGAGCTCTCGGTCACCGAGAGCGAGCCGCTCCCGGACCTGCGCTCCATCTCGCTCGGCGAGACCCGCACCGGTGGCATCGACGGGAACGACCCCCGTGAATCCCGTTTCAACGGCTACTACGAGCCGGTCACGCTCGACGCACCCACCGGCACGACGGTGGACGTCTCGATGAGCTCCGCGAACGGCGACACCTACCTCTACGTCCTCGATCCGAGCGGAACCGTCGTCGCAGAGAACGACGACTACGACGGCCTCAACTCTCGCATCAACCGGCTCACCCTCTCCGAGAGCGGTGACTACACCATCATCGCCACCAGCTTCTCCGACGAGGACACCTTCGAGTACGAGCTTTCCGTCACCGAGGGGACGGACCTGTCGCCCGAGCAGTCGATCGCCCCCGGCGAGACGCTGACCAGCGAACTGGGACCGGAGGACCCCCAGAGCGACCGGTTCAACGGCTACCACGAGCCCATCGCGCTCGACGCGCCGACCGGCAGCACGGTGACCATCTCGATGAACTCCGACGGCGACACCTACCTCTACCTGCTCGACCCGAGCGGACAGATCGTCGCCCAGAACGACGACTACAACGGCCTCAATTCGGAGATTCCGGCGTTCACCCTCTCCGAGAGCGGCGACTACACCATCATCGCCACCAGCTTCTCGTACGACGCGACGTTCGAGTACGAGCTCTCCGTCACCGAGATTGACAGCGACCTCCGGTCCATCTCCGTCGGCGAGACCCGCACCGGTGTCCTCGATACGAGCGACCCTCGTGAGGACCGGTTCAACGGCTACTACGAGCCCGTCACGCTGACCATCGACAGCACGACGACTGTCGACATCTCGATGACGTCCGACGGCGACACCTACCTCTACCTGCTCGACCCGAGCGGGACCGTCATCGGCGAGAACGACGACTACAGCGGCCTCGACTCCGCCATCACCGGCGTCACGCTGCAGTCCGGCGAGTACACCATCATCGCCACCAGCTTCTCGTACAGCGCGACGTTCGAGTACGAGCTCACGGTCCGACGGGCCTAGAGGAACTCCCGCACCTCGGAGTACCACATGTCGTGGTGGTCGACCGCGCCGACCCGCTCGGCGATGGGGACCGCCAGGGCGTGCCAGCATAACTCCGTCGGGTCGTCCGGGTCCAGATTGTACTCGGCGTCCTTGCACGTACAGCCGCCGTCCTCGACGATGTACTCGTCCTCGTAGCCGACGACGACGGTGAAATCCCGGTACCGCTTCACGCGCTCCTCGGAGACCGCTTCGATGGCGTGCTTGCCGCGGTCGCCGTGGACGGCCATGATCTTCTCGACCGCAGAAGGGGTCAGCTCGCCCGCCTCCTCGAGCATCGCCTGCCACTCCGCGACCGCACGCTCGCGCTCCGCGTCGGTCACGCGAACCACCCGGCGACGATGCCCTCGGTCACTGTCCCGTCGTTCGGTCGGGGGTGTGAAAACAGTTCGGTCCGGGTAGGGGTCGTTGCTTGTGCGGAGTGATAGCGGCTGGGTTCGACACGGAACGTCTACTTCACTTTCCCGAAGACATTTATTGAATATCACCGTTGGTTAGGGTATGCCCTCCCGACGACGACTTCTCGTTACGACTGGCACAGCAATCGCCATCGCTGGTTGTCTCGCTGGCCTCAACTCTGGAGGAAGTGGATCCACACCACCGGAATTAGCAGCCGGCGAACAAACCCGAGCAGAAGGTGAGGAGATATCCACCCGAACCGAGGTAGATAGTCCAGAGTACGAGTACATCGAATCGAACAATACCGTTCGGTACCCCGCGACTGGCGGAGGATGGGACGAGCCAGAATATAGTCACGAGCCATTTGAAGATTGGGCACATGTAAAATCTGCAACTGAGGGGGCTATCGCAGTACACGAGCATCTAGTTGATCAGGTCGCCTCAATGGACCATCTCAACTCGTCTGTCGCCCATACTGATGAGTCAAATTTCGAATTGTTGATGAAATACAATGTGGCAGTAGACGATTCGGGCGATGTCGTAGCTGAACCAGATGTCAGTCTCTCTCAGCTAATCAATGAAACACCAAAAACAGTTGAGTCAACAATCCGGTTTGCTGGTAGGACGGCTACTCATAGATTCTCAGTCTTTGTGAGATACGTGGAGGTAGAGCAATTGGGTCCAGCCACAAATTATGAGTCGAGAAGCACAGCCTAGCTAATGATAAAATCCGTTGTACGCATTCTCAATTGATTCCGCAGTTATACATCTTGTCTGTCCAACATCATCACGAGCGATCATCCCTAGAATATTTGCGCCAATACCATCATCCGTTTCGTCGAAAATTAACCCACCTGAATCTCCAGTACAGACTTCTTCATCAACGATAACTCGACTAAATCCTGTTTCAGACGGGAGTCCTTCCCATTCCACTGCGAAAGTAGATAGACGACCACTCGTATGTCCCTGTAGTTTAATTTGACTCTGGTTCTCCAGATATTCCGTCTGTATCTCGTCGTCAGTCACACCACCAAGAACATCAAAATCTGTCGTCGGATTATTCCCTCCAGATCGAATTCTTTGTTGGGTGTCTCCGTCGTGTGTCCTCAACAACGCATAATCCCGAGGGAGTTCTTCTACTTTATCCAACACATAGCCATCAATCGATGACTTATCGGGATTTCCCCAGGTCGCATAGGTCGAGTCAGGATCTTTTACTGTGTGCCCGACTGTGATTAGGCAGTATTCTGAGTAATCCCAATGCCAGAAGGTTCCGTTCGCTGTGGCGGAACCACCAGCGGGATACCCAGTGAGAGCACATCCTGCCGGTATGTTTGACCAGTCATGGCTATAATTAACTGGATTACTGTCACAGTCGTTGCTGGGCGCATATTCAGCATCTCCCGACCCCTGAAGTTGTTCTTTACGAGATCTATTGAGGTGGACCGGAATACTGTCCCGACTAGCTCGCCATTGATCTTGTCCGACTGTCGCTCCAACTGTGCTTGGGAGTGTGTCCTGAACGGTCTCAAATGAGGCTTGTGGCTCCTCGGTGGAACCATCCGGAAGATTGGTCACACAGTATTCTACATTGATTACGTATCCTGTCGGCGAGTTCCGGTTTTTAGCCATCGTGACCTCAAGATTGTCGGAATTAAATCGTCTATTGACGATTTGAGAGACCTGATTCTGTGCGGCAACGGATGTTTTAATATCGACCCATATGTCTCGCGGGCACGTCTTATATACAGGCTCCCGTGCAATAGGCGTGCCATCATCATCCTCAACTACTTCCATTCGGCTAACATATGAGACCTCATTTCTCGGGTTACCCATAGCAGAAACTAGTCCGTCTTGGGAACCCAATCGGAGAGAAGAAGCCGAAATACCGATTGCTGAAGCTACTTTCATAAATCGACGCCGGCCCATTCGTTCAAGTTTCGAACCTCTCAACTTCATGAATTTCCAATAGCCAGTACCAATAGTGCCTGCAAATAACTTGTGTTCGTGGAGAGCGGAGGTAAAACGACCACATCGCATCCCTTTTCGCCCACCGCCGCCCACGAACCCGCATGGACGTCACGGAGGGCAACGTCACGGTCTCGGTGCCCGAGCAGGACGGCGAGGGCACCCACGAGTCGGTCTTCTTCAACCCGGTCCAGGAGTTCAACCGCGACCTGACCGTCGCGGTCCTCCGGGCGTACCGCGAGCACGAGGAGCGTGCCGACACCTACCTCGACGCGATGACGGCCTCCGGAGTCAGGGGCGCCCGGGCTGCCGCCGAGGGCTGGGACGTGACCTGCTGTGACATCGACGAGGAGGCGGTCGAACTCGCCAGAGAGAACCTCGCCCGGAACGACCTCGACGGCGCGGTCGTCCACCGGAACGTCAACGCCCTCATGCACGACGACTACTTCGACGTGGTGGACCTCGACCCGTTCGGCACGCCGATGCCCTTCGCCGACGCCGCCTTCGCCAACACCCGGGACCTGCTCTGTATCACCGCCACCGACACCGCCCCGCTCTGTGGCGCGCACTTCGACTCCGGCGTGCGCTCGTACGCCGCCGTCCCGCGCAACACCGACTACCACGCCGAGATGGGCGTCCGCATCCTGCTCGGTGCGCTGGCCCGGGCCGGCGCGCGCTGGGACACCGGCATCACGCCGCTTTTCACCCACGCGACGAGCCACTACGTCCGGACCTACCTCGACCTCTCCGGACGGGCGACCGACGCCAACGCCAGCATGGACGAACTCGGCTTCCTCCACCACTGCGAGGACTGCCTCCGGCGCGACCCCGAGCAGGGCCTTATTCCGCACCCGCCCGAGACGTGCCCCCGCTGCGACGGCAACCGGGTACTCACCGCCGGGCCGCTCTGGCTCGGCCCCTACCGCGACCCCGGCTTCGTCGCCGACGTCCGAGCGCGCATCACGGACGACATGGGCACCGCCGACCGCGCACGCGACCTCTGTGACACCCTCGAATCCGAGCTCGACGAGCCCAGCCACTACGACCAGCACCGACTCTGCAAGCTCTGGGGCCGCGGGGCCAGCGGCATGGACGACTTTCTGGCGGCGCTTCGCGAGGCCGGGTTCGCCGCCTCCCGGGCGCACTACGGCGGCACGACGTTCAAGAGCGACGCGGCGATCCCCGAGATGCGCGAGGCGACGAAGGAGATCTGAGTCCGGGGTGGTCGGACGCCGATGCAGCCATCCCGCGGGGCGATAGTTCACAATATTCGTAAACTTCCGGGCCGGGAACAGGGGATGTCCCGGTCGATGTCGGCTCCGGGACCCCGGATTCATCACTTCGGCGACGGGCTTTTTGGGCGAGTCGTCGTAGTTGACGGTGTGTCACTACCGCCAGCGGTCAAGCGTGTCGCGTCGCTCGTCGTGGCGGTCGTCGCCATCGCACGGGACGAGCAGTTGACGTTCCTCGCGGCGGCCATCGCCTACTACGCGTTCGTCTCGCTGTTCCCGCTCGCACTGCTCGTCGTCGCGGTGGCGACGGCGGTGGGCGGCGAGGAGCTCGCGAACGACGTGGTCGCGATGCTCGGCGAGACGCTCACGCCGGCGAGCCAGCAGGTGCTACGGGATGCACTGGTCGGCGGCCAGGGCCGCAGCGGCGCGACCATCGTCGGCCTCGTGGTGCTCGTCTGGTCCGCGCTGAAGGTGTTCCGCGCCATCGACCGGTCGTTCTCGGCGGTGTACGGCCGCGGGCTGGAGGAGCCACTCGGCGAGCAGCTCGTCGAGGCGGGCATCGGCCTCGCGGCCGTCGGCCTCGCCGGCGTGGTTGCGGCGGTGGTCACGGTCGCGGTCAGCCTGCTCGACCTGCCGTACGGGAGCGTCGTCGGCGCGCTCGTCACCATCGTCGCGCTCGGACTGGTGTTCTTCCCGCTGTACTACATCTTCCCGCACGCCGAGGTGACCATCCGCGAGGCGCTGCCCGGCTCGGTGTTCGCGGCGCTGAGCTGGACCGTCCTCAGCATCGTCTTCTCCGTCTACGCGACCGACTACGCCACGGCGTACGCGGTGTACGGCTTCGTCGGCGGTATCCTGCTGCTGGTGACGTGGCTCTACCTCGGCGCGCTCGTCCTGCTCGTCGGGGCGTCCCTGAACGCCGTGCTCGCCGGCCGGCCCATCGCGACCGAGGAGCTGGACGCGACGCTCGACCGGCACCTTCAAAGCGCGGGCCTGCGACAGGACGAAGCGACAAGGAACAGCGACGATGCCTGAGGACGAGACGGACGACCCCACCGAGCAGGGCACCGACGCGACCGACGACGACGCACCAGCGAGCGAGGAGGACGCGGGCGGGGAACCGCCCGCGGACGACGGACCGGACGATGGCGATACCTCCGGCGACGCTGGCGGCGCAGGTGGCGACGGGCCCGGCGACGGGGGTCCAGACGGCGACGGCGGAACCGGCAGCGACGGCTCCGGCGACGACGAAGACGACCGGACCGACCGTGAACGCGAGATCGACCGGCTGTACGAGCGGCTGGCCGACCTCGAAGACGAGGTGGCGGGCAGCCGCGCCAGCAAGGACTCCGTCGCCGACCTCCGCGAGGAGCTCGCCGAGTTCGAGGACGACGTCCAGTCCCGCACCGTCGACCGCGACGAGATGCGGGGCGAGCTCAAGCGCTACGTGCGCCGGAAGCTCCGCCGCGGTCACGCCCGCGGCTGGGGCCCGTACGTCGTCCTGCTCTACGGCACCGTGATGACGCTCGGGCTGCTCTACACGCCGCGGCTCCAGGGCGACGGCTGGGTCGTCCTCGCGATGATCATCATCTGGCTGTCGACGCTCGGGCTCTACGTGCTGTTCGTGCTGTTCGGGCTGACGTTCTCCGTCCTCGGGATTCCGGGGCGGCTCCGGGACCGCGTGCAGGAGTGGCGGTCGAGCTAGCGCCGACGCTCGCTGGCCGGACGCCGAAACGACGAAAAGACGGGTCGAGCTCTAGAACTTCTCGAGGTACCGGTCGAGCTCCCACTGGGAGACGTCGACGAGGTAGTCCTTGAACTCGGAGCGCTTGGCCTCGACGAACTTCTCGTAGACGTGCTCGCCGAGTGCGTTCGCGACGACCTCGTCCTCCTCCAGCGCGTCGACGGCCTCGCCGAGGTTCGACGGGAGCGTCTCGATGCCGTACTCCTCGCGCTTTGCCTCGTCGAACTCGTAGATGTTCTCGCGGACGGGAGCGGGGCAGTCGAGGCCCTTCTCGATGCCGTCGAGGCCGGCGTGGATGAGCGCGGCGAACGCGAGGTACGGGTTACACGACGGGTCCGGGAAGCGGGCCTCGATGCGGCTCGCCGCCGGGACGCGGGCGGCGGGCTTGCGGATGAGCGCGGAGCGGTTGCGGTCGGACCACGCGACGTAGACCGGGGCCTCGTAGCCGGGGACGAGGCGCTTGTAGGAGTTCACCGTCGGGTTCGTGACGGCGGTGATGGCGGGCGCGTGTTCGAGGATACCGGCGGTGAACTGCTTGGCCGTCTCGCTCAGGTTGAACTCGTCGTCGTCGTCGTGGAACGCGTTCTCGCCGTTCTGGAACAGCGAGATGTGGGTGTGCATGCCGGAGCCGTTGATGCGCGGGATGGGCTTGGGCATGAACGTCGCGTGCAGCTCGTGCTCGGCCGCGATGGCGCGGACGACCGACCGGAACGTCGCGACGTTGTCGGCCGTCGACAGCGCGTCGTCGTAGGTGAAGTTGATCTCGTGCTGGCCCTCGGCGACCTCGTGGTGGGACGCCTCGATGTCGAAGCCCATCGACTCCAGGCCGTAGATGATGTCACGGCGCACGTCGCTGGCGAGGTCCTTCGGCGCGAGGTCGAAGTAGCCGCCGGCGTCGTTGGTCTTCGTCGTCGCGTGGCCGTCCTCGTCCTCCTCGAACAGGAAGAACTCCGGCTCCGGGGCGGCGTTGATGTCGTACCCGAGCTCCTCGGCGCGCTCGATGGCGCGTTTGAGGACGCCACGCGGGTCGCCCGAGAACGGCTCGCCGCTGGAGGTGTCCATCACGTCACAGATGAGCCGTGCCGCGGCGCTCTCCTCGGTCTTCCGCCACGGGAGCACGGCGAAGGTGCTCGGGTCGGGTTCGAGGCGCATGTCCGACTCCTGGATGCGGACGAAGCCGTCGATGGACGACCCGTCGAAGTAGATCCCCTCCTCGAACGCCTTCTCGGCCTGGCTCGCCGGGACGGAGACGTTCTTGACGGTGCCGAGGATGTCCGTGAACTGGAGCCGCAGGAAGTCCACGTTCTGTTCCTCGATCTGTTCGAGCACCGCCTCCTCCTCCGCGCTGAAGTTTCCGCTTGTCATCTTTCTGGTCGGCTAATCCAACTATTGCCAGTACTAAAACCCTGCTGTTATACGCAAATCTCGACTGCTGGGGATGAAATTGGATGTTCGTAAACTTCTAATGGCTGGAGCCGTACCGTGGATACAATGACGTACGAAAATCTCGACGCGAAGTTGGTGAATGCACTTCTGGACAACGGTGACGCGAGCCTGCGGAGTCTCGCCGAGCAGCTCGACGTCTCCGTGACGACCGTCTCGAACCACGTCTCCGCCCTCGAAGAGGAGGGCGTCATCCGGGGCTACACACCGAAGGTCGACTACGACCTGCTCGGCTACGACGTGACCGCCGTCCTCCAGCTCAAGGTCGAGGGGAACGCGCTGCCCGACATCACCGAGCGGCTCCGCTCGGAGAAGCAGATGGTCTCGGTCTACGAGGTCACCGGCGACTACGACGTCATCGCCATCGGGAAGTTCACCGACACCGACGGGATGAACGACCAGATCAAGCGGCTGCTCACCGACCCCGACATCAAGGAGTCGAACACCAGCGTCGTGCTGAACTCGGTCTGCGAGAACGAGCAGTTCGCGCTCGAACTGAGCGACTGAGGCGTCGGCTGTTCTCGCCCCGTCAGCACCTCCGACGGAGCCGCCGCTCTCCGGGTCGGTCCGCGAAAGAAGAACTCGTTCGGGAGCTGTCCGGGCGCAGGTGGGGATGTGGGGTACCTAGCCGGTGTTCACATCGCACCGCCCATGCCGCCCATACCGCCCATGCCACCCATGCCGCCGGGTGCGCCGCCCTCGTCGTCGCCCTTGTCGGTGCTCAGGTCACCGGCGGCGATGATGTCGTCGATCTTGAGGACGAGGTTCGCGGCCTCGGTGGCGGAGGTCAGCGCCTGCTCCTTGGAGTGAGCGGGCTCGACGATGCCGGCCTCGAACGTGTCCTCGACGTCGCCGCTGAAGACGTTCAGCCCGGCGCGCTTCTCGCCGCTCTCGTGGGCGGCGCGCAGGTCGACGAGCGTGTCGATGGAGTCCAGCCCGGCGTTCTCGGCGAGGACGCGGGGGACGAGCTCCAGCGAGTCGGCGAAGGCCTCGACGGCCAGCTGCTCGCGGCCCTCGACGCCGTCGGCGAAGTTGCGGAGCCGGTCCGCGACCTCGACCTCGATGGCACCGCCGCCGGCGACGACGCGGCCGTCGGAGACGGTCTGGGCGACGACGTCGAGCGCGTCGGTGACGCCGCGCTCCAGCTCGTCGACGACGTGGTCGGTGGAGCCGCGCAGGAGGAGCGTCACGCCGTGGGCGTTCTCCGCGCCCTTCACGTAGAACAGCTCGTCCTCCTCGTCGCGCTCGACGTTGCCGAAGCCGAGGTCCTCGGGACCGAAGTCGTCGAGGTCGGAGACGATGTTCGCGCCGAGGATCTCACGCAGGAAGCGCACGTCGGCCTTCTTCACGCGACGGACGGCGAGGATGCCCTCCTTCGCGAGGTAGTGCTGGGCGAGGTCGTCGATGCCCTTCTGGCAGAAGACGACGTCCGCGCCGGAGTCGATGATCTGCTGGACCTTCTGCTTGAGCTGCTTCTCCTCCTGGTCGAGGAACTGCTGGAGCTGGCTCGGGTCCGTGACGTTGACCTCGGTGTCGACGTCGGTCTCCTCGATCTCGACGGCCTCGTTGAGCAGGAGGATGTTCGCCTCCTTGGCGGACTTCGGCATGTTGTCGTGGACGGGGTCCTTGTCGATGACCGCGCCCTTCAGGAGCTCGGAGTTGGAGGCGGACTGACCCGTCTGGGTCTCGATGTTGAGGTACTCCATGTCGACCTGACCCTCCACGGTGACCGAGCGGATGGCCTCGACGATGATGTTGGCGAGGTGCTCCTTGTCGAGTTCGGCACCCTTGCCGGTCATCGAGGTCTCGGCGACCTTCCGGAGGAGGTCCTCGTCGTCGGCGTCGACGTCCTCGGAGATGTCGTCGATCTCCTCGCGGGCCTGCTGGCTGGCGAGGTGGAAGCCCTTGATGATGGCGGTCGGGTGGATGTCCTGGTCGAGGAGGTCCTCGGCGTTCTTCAGGAGCTCACCCGCGATCGCGACGGCCGTCGTGGTGCCGTCGCCGGCCTCGTCCTCCTGGGTCTCGGCGACCTCGACGATCATCTCTGCCGTCGGGTTGTCGATGTCCATCTCCTTCAGGATGGTCACACCGTCGTTCGTGATGGTCACGTCGCCCATCGAGTCGACGAGCATCTTGTCCATCCCTTTCGGGCCGAGTGTGGAGCGTACGGCATCGGCGACCGCGCGAGCGGCCTGGATGTTGTAGTCCTGCGCGTCGCGGTCCTTGACGCGCTGGGATTCTTCGGACATCACGATCATCGGCTGTCCCTGCTGCATTCGCTGGCTCATGGTCACTCGAATCTATGAATGTGATTCTATATAAAAGTTGGTGGTCTGGTGCGAGTCGCCGACTACCCACGAACGGGGAGTGGCCGGTGAAACCGCAATACAATGCCCGGCTCTGTGGCACACATTGACAACAAGTAACACGACACAGGCGGGCCGACTTCGACCCTCACCCGGTCTTTTATATACTTCCGACGAACCCGTCGGGCTACCCCTCTGCGTCGACCGGTTCGACCACCATCGGCCCGTCGTTCGACGGGTCGTTCACCGCCGTCGACACCGGATAGGCCCGCATCCCGTCGGCCGGATACGGGTCGAGCAGGGCCGCCGCCTCGTCGGCGTCGCCGTGGAGCCACGTCCCGTACTCCTCGGGCGCGAGCAGCACCGCCATCCGGTGGTGGAGGTCCGCCACCAGCTCGTTCGGCTCCGTCGTCAGCACGGTGAACGAGACGTGGTGCTTCGTCTCCGGCTCCGCCGAGCCGCCGGCGAACGCGTCGAGGCCGGGCTGGCGCTCGACGCCCTCCCAGACCGCGAACAGGCCGGCCATCGCGAACGGCTCGTCGTCCTGCATCGTCACCCGGTAGGGCTGCTTGCTGCCGCCGCTACCGGTCTCGACCCACTCGTAGAAGCCGTCGGCGGGGACGAGACAACGGCCGGCCGTGGCCTCGTCGTCGCCACCGTCGCCCCCCGGGTTCGACTCGAACGCCCCACGGAACGTCGGTTTCTCCCGTACGGTCTCACAGCGCGCGTTGATGGGCTTGCTCGCGTCGGCCGGGTCGTCGGCCCACGACGGGACCAGTCCCCAGTTCGCGTACGTCAGCTCGTCGTCGCCGTCGCTCCGGATCACCGGGAGGTCCTGCCCCGGGGCGGCGTTGTACCGCGGCTCGAACCGCTCGGGGACCCGGACGTCGAACGCCGACGCCAGCTCGTCGGAGTCGACGAACAGGCTGTACCGTCCACACATGGCCGCACGTACGCACGGGACCTACTTACGAGCGTGCATCGCGGTCGTCGTCCTCGTCCTCCCCACGGCGGTCGCGTCGCCGTCGGTCGGTGTCACGCCGCTCCCGCCGTCGGTCGGTGTCACGCCGCTCCCGCCGTCGGTCGGTGTCACGCCGCTCCCGGCGCTCGTCGGACCCACGCCGCTCCCGCCGTCGGTCGGTGTCACGCCGCTCCCGGCGCTCGTCGGACCCACGCCGTTCCCGACGCTCGTCCCGGCTGCGCCTGTCGTGCTGGCCCCGCCGGTCGCGGTCGCTCCGTCCACGCCGCTCCCGTCGACCGTCGCGGTCACGACGCCGGTCCGGGTCGCGCCGGCTCGTCCGTGCCTCGGTGGGCTCCGGTTCCCCGGGTTCGACGTCCGGGTCGTAGCGCCCTTCGCTGCCGCCGGAGCCGCCGCCCCGCCGGTCGGCCACCGCCGCGGCCGTCTTCGACTTCACCGTCCCGCCCGCGTCGACGCTCTTCTTCGCGGTCTCCTTCGCCGCGAGCCAGGTCGTGTGCAGCGACTCAAACGTGTAGAAGCCCGCGAGGATGCAGCCGACGAACAGGAACAGCACGGCGTCGACCTCCCCGCCGAGCATCGGCACCGTCACGTTGTACTCGACACCCACCAGACTCAGTGCGAGCGTCGCCGTGCCGCCGACGCCGAAGCCCGCGTAGCGGCTCACCTTCTCCGCAGCGGTCAGCACCGTCCACACCAGTCCGGCCAGCGCCGCGATGGAGGCTATCGCGTCGAACACCCGGGCGGCGTACTCCTCGCCGACGAGCAGGCCGATCGTCCGCCTGGCCAGCCGCCGCCCGACCGCCTTCGCCGTGACCACGAGCAGGCTCCCCGCGCCGAACACGAGCAGCCCGGTGACGAGCGTGTTGCCCTCGGCCAGCCCGAGGACCGTATCTACCACCGCCAGCGCGAGCCCCAGCGCGAGGCAGTACGCGGTCCCGGCCACCGCGTACCGTTTCCGCTCCGCCGTCGCGAGCAGCATCGGCACGACGGTCGCCGTCAGCCCGAACAGGAGCGGGACTGCGGGCGCTGTCGGTAGCAACGCGAGCATGAGCAGCGTCACGACGACCCCCATCGCCGTCGCGTGTCGGAAATCGAGGTCCTCCCTCATGTCCATCGCCAACACGCGACGATGCGATAAAGTTACTGCCCGCTGTCAGGAACGAGGCTGGAGAAAACGGTACCACTGGAGTCGCGATGGAGTCGGGAGTCGCCTACTCCGCGTCGCCCTTCTCGATGGGTGCGCCCACGAGATTGCCCCACTCGGTCCAGGAGCCGTCGTAGTTGATGGCGTCCTCGTAGCCGAGCAGCTCGTGGAGCGCGAACCAGGCGACCGACGAGCGCTCGCCGATGCGGCAGTAGGCGACGGTCGTCGAGTCGCCGTCGATGCCCTTGTCGGCGTACAGCTCCTTGATCTCGTCGGCGGTCTTGAACGTGCCGTCGTCGTTCGTCACGGCCGCCCACGAGATGTTCTGTGCGCCGGGGATGTGGCCGCCGCGCTGGGCGGTCTCCTGCAGTCCCGGGGGCGCGAGGATCTCGCCCGTGAACTCCTCGGGCGAGCGCACGTCGACGAGGGGGACGCCGCGCTCGATGGCGTTCTCGACGTCCTCGCGGTACGCGCGGATGCTCTCGCGCGGGCCGCTGGCGGTGTACTCGACGGCGTCGAACTCCGGCACGTCCGTCGTGAGCGGGTAGTCGTGTTCGAGCCAGTAGTCGCGGCCGCCGTCCATGAGCTTCACGTCGTCGTGGCCGTAGTACTTGAACTGCCAGTAGGTGTACGCCGCGAACCAGTTCGAGTTGTCGCCGTACAGCACGACCGTGGAGTCCTCGGTGATGCCGTGGCTGCCGAGCAGCTCCTCGAAGTCCGCCTTCGTGAGGATGTCGCGGGTGGTCTGGTCCTGGAGCTGTGTCTCCCAGTTGAAGCCGATGGCGCCGGGGGCGTGGCCCTCGTCGTACGCCTCGGTGTCCACGTCGACCTCCACGAGGCGGTGTGCGGGGTCGTCGCTCTGGAACTCGTCGAGGTGCCCCTCGACCCAGTCGGCCGAGACGAGCACGTCTTTCGCGTAGTCAGTCATACACCCCTAGTTATCGCTACAGGGGTATATTCCTGTTCCACACCGGCATCGTCCGCCGGTCATCGGCCGAAGCGGAGAGAATCGCCGGTGGTTGTCCGGGTCGTGGTCGTGAGCAGCTGGTGCACGGGCGGCCCCCACGGCGCGGTCACCCCCCGAACCCTCCATCGGCGGACATGTGTTCGCGGGCCAACAATCGGCAACGGTTGCCGCGCTCTACGAGACGGGGGGTTCCGCCGGCATCGTGGGTGCTTAACCGGCCCGTCCCGTACGACCGCCCATGACAGACGTGCCACGGGTGGTCTCCCGCGAGTGGCTCGCCGCCGAACTGGACCCGGTGCGAGTCGTCGACGTGCGCGACGCCTGGGAGTACGAGGGCATCGGCCACATCCCCGGTGCGGTGTCGGTCCCCTTCGACTCGTTCCGTGACGAGGAAGGCGACGCCCCCGGCACCCTCCCCGACGTCGAGGACTGGAACGCGCTGCTCTCCCGGGCGGGTGTCGCGAACGACGACACGCTCGTCGTCTACGACGACACCCACGGCGTGTTCGCCGCTCGGTTCGTCGTCACCGCACTTGCGTACGGACACGACGACGTCCACCTGCTCGACGGTGACTTCTCCGCGTGGCGACTCGACCACGCGACCGAGAGCGGGAGCCCGAACGTCGAGGAGACCGAGTACGAGGGCCGGTTCGACGACGACTGGCCGCTGGTCGACGCCGAGGACGTACTCGCCGCACTCGACACCGACGCGGTCCTCGTCGACACCCGGGAGGACTGGGAGTACGAGGAGGGCCACATCCCCGGCGCGCAGCTGCTCGACTGGCGCGAGTTCGTCGACGAGGAGACACGTGGACTGAAACCCGAGGCCGAGCTCAGGGAACTACTCGAGTCGCGCGGAATCACGCCCGACCGGCGGGTCATCCTCTACTGCAACACCGCCCGGCGCATCAGCCACACCTACCTCGTTCTCGACCACCTCGGCTACGAAGATGTCTCCTTCTTCGAGGGGAGCCTCACCGAGTGGGAGACCGTCGACGGCCCCATCGAGACCAGCTAGTCGTGGCCGCTCGGGGACGGGTCGTCGGATGCGGTCCCGGCATCTGTTCCGCCGTTCGTGTTGGCACCGCTGCCGGAGCCGGTATCACCGTCCGGCCCGGCGCTATCCGTGTCCGGTCCGGCATCCGACGGCGGTCCCTCGACCCTCTCGGTCCAGTCGCTCCCGACGCCGTCGTCCCCAGTCTGTTCCGCTTCATCGTCGGTCGGCATCTGCTCTTCCGGCACCGGAACCTCGGGCACCTCCTCGGAGAGCTGATTCACGCTCTCGGTGAACAGCGCCACGGCGAGGGGGCCCATGATGACCCCGACCGGGCCGACCGTGAGCAGGCCGCCGATGAAGCCGACGAAGTAGAGGCTGCCCGGCATGTCGGCGGTCATCGACGCCAGTCGTGGCCTGATGACTGCATCCGGCAGGTACGCGATGACGACGCCTCCGACGATGACCATGAGGATCGCCGCGTCCACGTCGCCGACGCTCAGGTGATAGAGCGCGACCGCGCCGATGAGCAGGCTCGGCCCGATGACCGGGAGGAACTGCAGGACGCCCGCGATGACCGCCATCGTGACGGGGTAGTCGTAGCCCAGCGCCCAGAACGTCGGCAGCGCCATCACGAACGTCCCGACGGCCGTGGCGATCTGGAGCAGGTAGATCGCCTGCAACGTGTCCTTCGTGCGCTCGTGGAGCGCCTGCGCCGCATCGCGGTACTCGACGGGCACCACGCCGAGGGCGGTCCGGTAGGCGTGGTCCTGTCCGATGAGGAAGCCGAAGAGGACCATCACGAACACGAGCATCTTCAGGCTGAGGTCCGGCGCGGCGCGTGCCGCGTCCTCCAGTACCACCGTCAGAAAGTCGAGCACCATCGCCTGCATCTCCTCGAAGGAGAGCTCGTACGTCTGCCCGAAGACGACCACGGAGAACGTCTCCGGGAGCGTCTCGACGAGTCCGAACAGCTGCTCGCGACGGAGGTACGCGACCACGAACAGCGGCGAGAACACGAGCACGCCACCGATGAAGGTGGCACCGGTGGTGACGACCGCCGCCCAGTACTTCGGGAGGCCACGCCCGACCAGTCGCTTCTGGAGCGGGAGCACGACGCTCGCCACCGTCAACGCGAAGAACACCGTGCCGAACACCTCGGAGATGACCCACCAGGTGAGCGCCCCCGCGGCGACGACGACCAGCGCGAGTCCGAGTCGGCGGTTCAACTGCATCGCTTGCATACGTCACCCCGAGGGGCAAAAAATACATCGCCCACCCGACTCGACCGACGTGGGCTGCCGGGAATCGCCACAAACCGCCGGCCTCGTGGCCGTCTCGCCACATCACGCCCCTTTTGTACCACCGAGTGCAATTACCCGATAATGAGACGCAGAGCGTTCCTGAGTGGGGCAGGGTCGGTGGGCGCACTCTCGCTCGCCGGCTGCCTGACCCAGAACGGTGGTGGTGGCGAGCCGAGCGGCACGCTGACGGTCGCGACGTACGAGTCCTTCGTCGACTCGCCGTCGTCCAGCCCCGGCGGGTGGATCAAGGAGAACTTCGAGGCGGAGTACGACGACGTGACCGTCGAGTACGTCACGCCCGAGAACGGCGTCACGAACTACGTTCAGCGCAAGCAACAGGGCGCGTCCGTCGACGCCGACGTCTACGTCGGGCTGAACGTCGACGACCTCGTGACCATCGACGCCACACTCGGCGACGACACCCGCCTGTTCGCCGAACTCGACCGCGACTCGGTCCCGAACGCGAGCCACGTCCGCCCCGAGCTGGAGTTCGGCGACCCCAAGAGCCGCGTCCTCCCCTACGACACCGGCTACATCAGCCTCGTGTACGACGAGGACGAGGTCGACGAGCCGACGACGTTCGAGGACCTGACCAGCCCGGCCTACGAGGGCACGCTGCTCGCACAGAACGCCCAGAGCGCCGACTCCGGGCAGGCGTTCCTGCTCTGGACGATCAACGAGTTCGGCACCGACGGCTACCTCGACTACTGGCGCGACCTCCAGGCCAACGACGTTCGCATCCTCGGCAGCTGGTGGGAGTCCTACAGCGCGTACCTCGAGTCCCAGCGGCCGATGGTCGTCTCCTACTCGACCGACCAGGTGTTCGCCAACGTCGACGACCTCCCGATGAGCCGGCACCAGATCGGCTTCCTCAACGACCAGGGCTACGCCAACCCCGAGGGGATGGCCGTCGTCGAGGGCACCGGGAACGTCGACCTCGCCGCGGACTTCTTCGACTTCATGCTCCGGGGCGAGACCCAGGCCGAAATCGCGGTCCGGAACGTCCAGTTCCCCGCCGTGAGCGACGACCAGGTCGACCTCGACGACTCGTTCGCACAGTACGCCTTCCGTCCACCCGAGCCCGTCTCCTTCGGCTACGAGGAGCTCGACGGCAACCTCTCGGGCTGGGTCGAGGAGTGGGCCCGCACCATCGCGAGCAACTGACGCGATGAGCCGGGGCGCGCGGGACGACGTCGCCGAGCGGGGACCGGCCGACGCCGACCGGAAGCGCACGGTGTCGACCGACCGCACGCTCCGGGGACTCGCCGTCGTCGCGACGGTCGTCACCGCGCTCGTCCTGCTGCTGGTGCTTTACTTCCCGGTCGGCCTGGTGTTCGCCGAAGCGTTCGGCGGTGCCCGCCCGTTCGACTCGTTCGTGACCACCCTCACGGACCCGTTCTACACCGGCGTGCTCGCCGAGGTGTTCGCCCGGCCGCTCGCCGTCGGCTATCACGTCGACAACGTGCTCTCGTGGTTCGGCGGCGTCTCGGTCGGGCTCGGCGGTGTCGACACGCCGCCGCTCCGGAAGGGGCTGTTCGGCTTCACCGCGTATCAGGCCGCGCTGTCGACGCTCGCCAGCGTCGCCATCGGCCTGCCAGGGGCGTACGTCCTGGCGAACTTCGAGTTCCCGGGGCGGCGCACGCTCCGGTCGCTGACCATCGTCCCGTTCGTCCTCCCGGGCATCATGGTCGCGAGCGGCTTCTACGCCGCGTTCGGCCAGGCCGGGCTGCTGAACGACGTGCTCGCAGTCGTCGGACTCGGGCCACAGCAGCTCATCGAGACGAACCCGCTGTTCGTCGTGATCCTCGCCCACGCGTTCTACAACGCGCCGCTGGTCACCCGGGTCGCCACCGCCGCCTGGGAGTCCGTCGACTACCGGGCCGTCGAGACCGCCCGGAGCCTCGGCGCGAACCGCCGCCGTGCCTTCCGCGACGTGGTGCTCCCGCAGCTCACGCCCGCCATCGCGACCGGCGCGCTCCTGACGTTCCTCTTCACGTTCCTCACGTTCCCCATCGTCCTCGCCATCGGCGGCCTCGAGCTGGCGACGGTCGAGGTCTGGGTGTACCACCGGCTCACCGAGACCCTCGCGTTCGAGGAGGCCGCGACGCTCGCGGTGCTGGAGACGGTGATCTCGCTCGGCGTGACCTACGCCTACCTGCGCTACGAGTCCGCACAGCGCGCCGCGAGTCCCGGCGAGGGGCCACCACGCGAGCGGCTGTTCGGCCGCGCACGCGACGCCACCCCCTCCCGGCTCTCCGGCCCCCGTCTCGCGGGCCTGCTCGACGCCCGCCGGCTCGCCATCACGGGCTACGCCGTCGTCGTGTTCGTGCTGTTCGTCGGCCCGCTCGCGGCCATGGTGCTGGAGGGACTCACCGACGGGAGCGGCTTCACGCTCCGGCACTACGAGTTCCTCCTCCAGCGACAGGCCGCGGGCGCGAGCTTCCAGACGAAGCCGCTGCCGGCCATCCGGAACTCGCTGCTGTTCGCGGTCGCGACGGTCGCCATCGCCGTCCCGATGGGGCTCGTCGTCTCCGTGGCGAGCACCGGCGAGGGACGCTGGCGGTCGCTGCTGGAGACGGCGACGATGCTCCCGTTCGCCGTGTCGGGCATCGTCTTCGGCATCGGCCTGCTCCGAGGGCTCGTCTTCGGTATCTCGCTCCCGGGCGGCTGGCGGTTCGTCCTCACCGGCGCGGTCGCCATCGTCGCCGCCCACGCCGTCGCCGCCTACCCGTTCGTCGTGCGCAACGTCGCGCCACAGCTCGCCGGCGTCGACCCCCGCCTCGTCGAGTCCGCCCGGAGCCTCGGTGCGAGCCGGGTGCGGGCGTTCCTCGACATCGAACTCCGGCTGGCCGCGACCGGGCTCGTCGCCGGAGCCGCGTTCGCGTTCGCCATCAGCATCGGCGAGTTCGATTCGACGGTGATTTTGGCGAGCGACGTGGCAGGCGACACGGTGACCTACACGATGCCCGTCGCCGTCGAGCGCTACCTCGGCCGTCGCTTCGGGCCGGCGATGGCTATGGGAACCGTCCTGCTCGTCGTCACCGCCGCCAGCTTCGTCGTGGTCGACCGCCTCGGCGGGAGGGTCGAGCGTGGCTGAGCTCACCCTCGATGGCGTCTCGGTGCGCTACGGCGACGCGGTCGCGCTCTCGGACGTGCACCTCGACGTGGCCGACGGCGAGTTCTTCACGCTCGTCGGCCCCTCCGGCTGCGGCAAGACGACGACGCTCCGCACCATCGCCGGCTTCGAGGAACCCGACGCCGGCTCGGTCCGCTTCGGCGGCCGCGAGATGACCGGCGTCCCGCCCGAAGGGCGCGACGTGGGCGTCGTCTTCCAGAACTACGCGCTGTTCCCGCACATGACCGTCGCGGAGAACGTCGGCTACGGGCTTCGGTTCCACGAGGTCGACGACCCCGACAGCCGGGTGGCCGAGCTCCTCTCGCTCGTCGACCTCGACGGCTTCGAGGACCGCGACCCGACCGAGCTGTCCGGCGGCCAGCAACAGCGCGTCTCGCTGGCCCGCGCGCTCGCCCCGGAGCCGGACGTGCTGCTGCTGGACGAGCCCATGAGCGCACTCGACGCCAGGCTCCGCGAGGAGCTCCGGCGCGAGGTGAAGCGCATCCAGACCGAGCTCGGCATCACGACGGTCTACGTCACCCACGACCAGGAGGAGGCGCTCGCCATCTCCGACCGCGTCGCCGTCATGCACGACGGCCGCGTCGAGCAGGTCGGGACGCCCCGCGAGGTGTACCGCGAGCCCGGGAGCCGGTTCGTCGCCTCGTTCGTCGGCGAGAACAACCTGTTCGACGGCGAGCGCGTCGCCGACGGCGTCCGCGTCGACGGCACCACGTTCACCGTCGACGGGCTCGACGCCGGTTCCGGCCACACCACCCTCTGCGTGCGCCCGGAGCACCTCCGCCGGGACGCGCCCGAGAACCGCTTTTCGGTCACCGTCGAGCAGTCGGAGTTCCTCGGCGAGGCGACCCGCGTCCACTGCGACTGGGACGGGCGGACGGTCGTCTGGCGGACCGACGATGGGGTGCCCGAGCGTGGGGAGCGCGTCGAACTGGGCTTCGCTCCGGAGCACGGTCGTCTGCTGTAGAAGACGGTCGGGCCCAGGGGGAGACGGCCGGCACGCGAGATGGCGGGCTCTACAGTGCTGTGTCCGGTCCGTACCGTCGGGTCCGAGCCGGGAGATACGACGGGTCCGTCAGCCCAGCCGCGCCACGAGGTCGGCCCCCTCGACGTAGGGGATGCCCTCGCGGTCGGCGTAGGCGCGTGCGTCGGCGGGCGTGAGCGCGCCGCCGGTCTCGTCGTCGAGCATCTCGCAGACGACGACGGCGGGGGCGACCTCGCTCTCCTCGGCGAGGGCGATGCCGAGTTCGGTGTGGCCGAGGCGATGGTCGAGCAGGCCGGGGGCGGCCCGGAGCAGGTGGACGTGCCCGGGCGCGCGGAACTCGTCGACGAACGGGAAGCCGTCGGGGTCGGTGGCGGCCTCGGCGAGCTTCGTGATGGTGAGCGCGCGGTCGTCGTCGGGGATGCCGGTGAACGTGTCGCGGTGGTTCACCGTCAGTGAGAACGACGAGCGCTCGTCGTAGCCGAGCTCGTGGTCGGCGGCGAGCGGGTGGTCCAGTTCCTCCTGCATGAACGGCAGGTCGAAGGCGTCGGCCACCTGGTCGGGCAGGGCGACGCAGACGAGGCCGCCGGCGTCGTTGCGCATCCGGCGGACGGCGTCGGGCGTGACGCCGTGGGCGGGGTAGACGATGTCCGTCTCGCCCTCGCGGTCGGCGGCGTCGTGGATGCAGACCGGTTCGCCGGCGCGGAAGGCCGCGACGGCGCGGTCGACGGCGTCGTCGGCGTCGACCGGGACGTCCGCGTCGACCTCGCCGTCGTGGTGCTGTGACCGGGTCATCTCACTGCTCCCGGACATTGACGGTCACCTCGGCGTCGTCCCCCAAGTCGAGCGCGTCGCGGAGCTTCTCGGGCGCGATGACCTCCAGCTGGTCCTCGTCGTGGTGGGTGCGCTCGGGGGCGATGGTGTGTGCGTTCTCGTAGGTGGTCCCGTCGACGGTCTCGACGGTGGCGGGGAAACAGACGGCGGGCCCGTACGTTCGCTCGTCGTCCTCCCAGCCGTCGATGTGGACCGGCTCGATGGCGGACATGGCGGTGCGCCGGCGGACGCTCTCGTCGTCGAGATCGACGTTGAGCGTGCCGAGGAACGGCTCGTAGCCGAGCTTCTCCTCGAACTGGCGCATGTAGCCCGGCAGGGAGATGTAGTGGCGGCCCTCGCCCATCCCGCTGGTGATCGTCCCGGTGAGTTCGACGCTCGTCGTGCCCTCGAAGACGCGGCGGTAGTCCTCGTACTCGGCGCGCAGGGCGCGTTCGCCCTCGTCGGTGAGCTGGACCCACTGGCCGTCGCTGACGGTCTCGCGGGTGATGTAGCCGGCGTCCTCGAGTCGCTGGAGGCGTCGGGAGGCGGTCTGGGTGGATGCGTCGAGCCGCCCGGCGAGCCCCGAGCAGGACACCTTCAGCTCGCCGTCGATGCCGCCATCGAGCGCGAGAAGCTTCGCGACGGCGAGTTCGTCGTGGCCGACCGCGTACGACGCTGTCTCTGACATGGCTCGAAGTTGGGACTCGTTCCGGATAAGCATACCGAATCCGGAATGCGTAACATATTCGTGACGGTGGCGTCACGCGGTCGTGACGGCATCGTAGAAACGAGACTCGTGTGGAAAGTTGTCGTCGTGTGACTAAAACGCGTCGGTCGCGGCGGGTGGCACAGGCCAGACCCGTGAGCTCGAATCCAGCCTCGTGTGGCACGTGAGCGAGGCGGCGACCGGCCCGGTCTCCCGTCACACGAGCAGGCGCTGGTCGCCGGCGAGCGTGACAGCACCTGGCCCGAACACGGCGGTGGTCGTCGCGACGGCCGTCGGGTCGCTGGGCGGCGAGCTGGCGGTCACCGAGTCGACGGCCGGCACCGCGGTCGAACGCGGGCTGCACCCCGCGGAGGCCAGAAGCGTTATCTTCGGTGATAGGCAAACGACTGTCGAACTATCGTGTCGGAGACAGCGACGCTACTCCACGTCCGTCGTCCCGGTGACTCCTCGCCGAGTGTCCCACGGGGCTGGACTATCGTCACCGCGTCGTCAGCGGCCGCCGCGAACGACCGACTCGATGCGGACGTCGACTGCGTGCTCCTCGAACACGAACTCGGCGACGGTCGCGACGGGCTCGCCGTCCTCGACGCCATCGACGCCCACTGTCCGGTGTTCTACCGGACCGCGGAGCCGGACGGCGAGGCCGCATCCGCCGCCGCGGCACGGGGCGCGGTCCACTACCTCCACGGCGGCGACGACGTGGTCGAGCGCATCCGGGCCGTCGTGGACGATGCGCCGGCGGCCACCGGGAGCATGGTCGCGCCGGTGGAGGACCCCGACGACCAGGCATCCGTGCTCGAACGCATCGACGAGGCGTACCTCTCGTTCGACACCGACTGGAACTTCACGTACATCAACGAACGCGGTGCCGAAATGCTCGACACCACCCCGGACGACCTCGTCGGCGAGAACGTGTGGGACGCCTTCCCGGCGGCGACCGAGCACACGTACTACGAACAGTACACACACGCCGTGGAAACGGGCGAGCCGGTCTCGTTCGAGGAGTACTACGAGCCACTCGAGCTGTGGACCTCCAACCGGGCGTACCCAACGGACGACGGCCTCTCCGTGTTCTTCCACGACATCACGGAGCGCAAGCGGTACGAGGAGATGCTGCCCGGACTGCTCCAGACGACCCACGACATGATGCAGGCCGAATCGCCCGAAGCGATCGCCAGCCAGCTGGTTGCCGCGACCGAGGAGCTGCTCTCGCTCGACCTCTCGGTCGTCCGCTTCCACGAGCCCGGGACCGACGGGCTCGTCCCCGTCGAGGGGACGACCGCCATCTCCGAGACGCTCGGCGACCGCCCGACCTACGCCGTCGGCGAGGGTGGCCCCGGGACCGTGTTCGACGCCGGTGAGCCGTCCTACCGCGACACGGTCGACGTCGAGGGCGTGTCGGCGGTGCTGTACCTGCCGCTCGGCGAGCACGGCACCCTCTCGGCCGGCGTCGCGCCCGGCGAGGAGTTCGGCGCGGTCGAACGCCAGACCGCAGAGCTGCTGGCGGCGAACGCGACGACCGCACTCGACCGGACCGAACGCCGCGAACGGCTCGAGCTGTTCGAGCGTGTCATCGAGTCGGTCGAGGACATGCTGTACGTCCTCGACGCCGACGGCCACTTCGTCTACGTCAGCGAGCCGTTCGCGGAGTTCAGCGGCTACGACCGCGAGGAGCTCGTCGGCGCGTCGCCCGCCGTGGTCGTCGACCGGGAGACGCTCGAACGCAGTCGGGAGGTCGTCGCGGAGCTCCGCAGCTGTGACGAGCGCTCGCGCACCATCCAGACGGAAGTCGAGACACGTGACGGCGAGCGCCGGCCGGTCGAGGTCGACATCGCCCTCCTACCGAACGACGACGGCGACGACCCCGGCACCGTCGCGGTCGTCCGCGACGTGAGCGCGCTCCAAGAGACGCGACAGCGCCTCGCCATCGAGAACGAACGGTTCCGGTACCTGTTCGACCACATCCCTGACGCACTCGTCGAGTTCACCTTCGAGGAGGCGGACCCCATCGTCGAGAGCGTCAACCCCGCCTTCGAGCGGACGTTCGGCATCAGCGCCGGGCACGCCGTCGGCGAGTCGGTCAACGACCTCATCGTACCGGAGGAGTACCGCGAGCAGGCGAAACAGCTCGACGACGCCGTCGTCCACGGCGAGGTCAAGACGAAGGAGGTCGAGCGCTCGACGAGTACGGGTCTCGGCCACTTCCTCTTCCGGGGCGTCAGCTTCGGGGCCGGCACGAACCGCCGCGGGTTCTGCATCTACACCGATATCAGCGAACAGAAGGAGCGCGAGAGCCGGCTGGAGGTGCTGCATACGGTCCTCCGGCACAACCTCCGCACCGAGATGAACCTCATCGAGGGGTACGCCGAGCAGCTGCAGCGACGGTACGACGACGACCCGGCCCTGCTCGACGCCATCCGGCGGGAGGCCAACCAGGTGGCGGACCTCAGCGACACCGCCCGCCGGGTCGAGCGCGCGCTCGACCGCGACGGCGACCACCTCGGCCCGACGGACGTGACACGGTACGTCGACGAGGCCGCGAAGACGGCCCGGAAACGGTTCCCGCACGCCGACCTCACGGTGTCGACACCCGAGTCGGCGACCGCGGTCGCGGACCGGCGGCTCGTCTTCGCGCTGTCGAACGCCATCGAGAACGCGGTCGACCACAACGACGAGCAGCCCTCGGTCGACGTGACCGTCGAGGCGACCGACGAGGGCGTCGAGATACGCGTCGCCGACGACGGCCCGGGCATCCCGAAACAGGAGCGCGACCTCGTCACGGGCGAGCGCGACATCACCCAGCTCCAGCACGGCAGCGGGCTCGGCCTCTGGGCGATCAACTGGATCGTCGAGAGCTTCGGCGGGACGCTCACGTTCGAGACGCCGGCGGAGGGAAGCGTCGTCGTACTGCAGCTCCGCGGTCAGTAGTCGACGAGCGGGTCCTGCTCCCAGAACTCGGTGTCCTTGTTCAGCTTCGGCACCCACGTGTCCGCGTCGCGGGCCAGCAGCGCGACCCGCGAGCTCGGCACGTCCTTGATCTCGTCGTGCTCGGGCATGTGCGCGGCGACATCCTCGGCGAACGCGAGCACGTCCTCGTGGTCGGGCATCGCCGACCGGTCGAGCCGGCCCCGCGAGTGGCCGACGTGCATGTACGCCTTCAGCTCCACGAAATCCGGCTTCGCGCGCCGGTAGAACGCGGCGTACCAGTCCGGGTCGCGCATGTTCTCGCCGTTCACCAGCGTCGTCCGCAGCACGGTGCGGGTCTCCGCTTTCCCGGCGAGCACGTCCATCGTGTCGACGAGGCGCTCCCACGCGTCGTCCTCGACGGCCTTGACCACGCTGTCGAACGTGTGCCGCTCCGGCGCGTCCACCGAGACGTACAGCTGGGTGGGCTCACAGCGCGCCAGCATCTCCGGGTTCGTGCCGTTCGAGACCAGGAACGTCGTGATGTCGCGGGCGTGGAACTCGTCGATGAGCTCGGGGAGGTAGGGATACAGCGTCGGCTCGCCGTCCAGACTGATGGCGACGTGGCGCGGCTCCATCGCCTGCTCGAACACCTCCCGGGGCACCTCGTCGTTGCCACCGTACCCCGACAGCAGTTCGCGCTGGAGCTCCACGGTGGCGTCGGCCACGGCGGCGGGGTCGTCCCACTCCACGTCGCCCAGCTCGTAGGCGTGGCCCGCGTGGTCCCGCCAGCAGAACACACAGCGCTCGTTGCACTTCACCACCGGCGTCATCTGCATGCAGCGGTGCGACTCGATGCCGTAGAAGGCGTACTTGTAGCACTTCCCCTCGCCCGTCAGCGCGTTCTTCGTCCAGCCGCAGGTCTGGGCCGCGGTGTGGTTGACGCTGTGGTAGTTCGGGTCGTCGACCTGCATCGGGCCGTCGGACTCGCTCATTGGACGAGTGGACGGGCCCCAGTCCTAAAGAATCCGTTCCTCCCGTGCTCGGTGTTTCGTGCCCCCTGCGCACTCGCCACGCCGACTCGCTGGCGACCGCCAACAGCCAGAACCCCCCGTGCGTCTCGCCGCTGTCAGTCCGCCCGCCAGCGACCGCACCTCGAATCTCGCCCCCCGCACGCCATACCGGCTGGGCGGGCGATGACCCGGATGAAGTTTACAATAGTCGTAAACTTTCGGGCGGGCTCGGGTCGTTCCGCGGCCGGCGCTAGCTGCACGCCAGGGAACCGTAATCACCGGCTACCAATATCGCTCTCCGCCGAACGGTGCCGCATGACGCTCTACGCGCTGGAAGCCATCGACGACGCGTACCGGGCGACGCGGAACCTCCTCACGCCCATCGACCGGACGCTCTGGGTGAAGCTGGCCGTCGTCGTGTTCTTCCTCGGGCTGCCCGGCGTGAGCGGCAACTCCGGACAGCTCGGCTTCGGCGGGGACTCGGGCGGCGGGACGATGCAGCCAGGCCAGCCGTTCCAGGACCCCGGCGGCGGCTTCTGGCTGGTCGTCGGGGCCGTGGTGCTGGTCGTGTTGCTCGTCGCGCTCGCGTTCGCCTTCGTCGGCGCGGTGATGGAGTTCGTCTTCGTCGAGTCGCTCCGGCGCGAGACGGTCGAGATCCGGGGCTACTGGAACGAGCACTGGCGACGTGGGGGGCGGCTGTTCGGCTTCCGGCTCGTGCTCGGGCTCGTCGTCGTCGGGAGCGTCGCCGTGCTCGCGCTGCCGTTCCTCCTCGCAGGCCTCGACGGCGGACCGACGACCGGCGGGCTCGCCGTCGGCGCGTTCCTGCTGTTGCTCCCGCTCTTCATCGTGCTCGCCATCGTCGTCGGCGTGGTCGACGGGTTCACCACCGTGTTCGTCGTGCCAATCATGCTGCGCGAGGAGCGCACCGTGCTCTCGGCGTGGGGCCGGCTCTGGGGCTCCATCCGCCGCCACTGGACCCAGTACCTCGCCTACGCCGTCGCGGGCGTGGTGCTGTCGTTCGTCGGGGGGATGGTCGTCGCCATCGCCACGGGTGTCGTCGCGCTCGTCCTGCTGATTCCGTTCGGCCTGCTCGCGGTGCTCGGCGTCGGGTTGTTCGCGGTGTTCGAGCCGGCCGGGCTCGCGGTCCTCGCCGTGACGGCCGTGCTGTTCGGGCTCGCGGTCCTCGCGGCCGCCGCGCTCGTCCAGGTGCCGGTGCAGACCTATCTCCGGTACTACGCGCTGCTCGTCCTCGGTGACATCGAACCCGGCTTCGACGTGGTGCCGGACCAGCGCGCCGCGGTCCGGGGGTCCGACGAGGACGATGAGGACGACGGCACGGGCGGACTCCGGGGTGGCGATGGTGGCGGCGACGGCGGCGGTGACGGCGACGGCGACGGGGGCGGTGACGACGGGGCGCGCAACGACACCGGCACCGCCGAGCAGGACGACCACGCTCGCTGGCGCGGCGACGAGGACCGGTACTGGAGCGAACAGATGGCCGTCTGACCGGTCCGGTCAGGGGGTAGCTTCTTGCGCTACCATGGTGTACGTTAACGTATGATGTTCCGAACGCTCCTGGCGCTCCTCGGACTGGCCGAACTGCTCGCACCCCGTCGCGTCGTCGACTTCTGGATGGGACTGGCGACGAAGTCCGACGACGTGGAGCTCCGACGGTGGGTGTACACGGCCGCCAGAATCGAGGGTGTGCTCATCCTCCTCTGGTTGCTGACCAGCGGCGACGACGAACCGGGCGAGGCGGTCGCCGTGACAGCCGAGACCTGAGGTATCCCATTCAGAAACCCATTTACAGTCGCCAGCGGTACGTGGCGGTATGTTCATCGCCGTCCGCGAGGAGGTCGCGGCCGCCATCGAGGCTGCCCTCGACGCGCTCGACCTCCCGACAGACGACCTCGGCATCGAAGAGCCACCGGAAGACGTCGACGCCGTGCTGGCGTCGAGCGTCGCCTTCCGGCTGGCCGGCGAGGTCGGCGCGCCACCGCCGAAGGTCGCCGCCGACATCGCCGACGAGATCGACCCCGACACGTTCGACTACGTCGGCGACGTGACCACGCAGGGACCGTACATCAACTTCCTTCCGAGCGAGGCGTACTTCGAGGCGACGCTGGCGGCCGCACAGGACGATGACTACGGCCACCTCCCCGACCGCGACGAAAGCGTCGTCGTCGAGCATACCTCCGCGAACCCGACCGGGCCCGTCCACGTCGGCCGCGCCCGCAACCCCATCGTCGGCGACGCCGTCGCGAACGTGCTGGAGTTCGCCGGCTACGACGTCGAGCGCCACTACTACGTCAACGACGCCGGCCGGCAGATGGCCGTGTTCACGTGGGCCTACGAGCACTTCGACGAGGCGGACCTCGACGCCGAACCGGAGCGCGACCGCATCGAGTACGACCTCGTGCGCTACTACCGCACGGGCAACGCGTTCCTCGAGGACGGCCCCGCGGACAAGGTCGACGAGGCCGAGGCCGAGATCCAGTCCATCATGCAGGGACTGGAGGAGCACGACGAAGAGACCTACGAGCGCGTCAGCGAGGTCGTCGACCAGGTGCTCTCCGGGATGCAGGAGTGCCTCGCCCGTCTGCCCGCCGAGTTCGACGAGTTCGTCAAGGAGACGCGGTTCATGTTCGACGGCACCACCGACGACGTGGTCGACCGCCTGCAGGAGCTCGACGAGGCCGTCTACGAGGAGGACGCCTGGCAGCTCGACCTCTCCGAGTACGGCATCGACAAGAAGATGGTGTTCCTGCGCTCGGACGGCACCAGCCTCTACACGACCCGCGACCTCGCCCACCACGAGTGGAAGTTCGAGAACTACGACCGCGCCGTCACCGTCCTCGGCGAGGACCACAAGCTGCAGGCCGACCAGCTCCGACAGACGCTCGACCTGCTCGGCAACGACGTCGATCAGCTGGAGAACGTCATCTTCTCGTGGGTCAATCTCCCGGGTGGCCTCGGGATGTCCACCCGCGCAGGAACCGGCGTCGACCTCGACGACCTGCTCGACGAGGCCATCGACCGCGCCCGTGACGAGGTCGAGACGCGCATGGAGGAGCGTATCCGCGACGACGACCTGAACGAGGAGGACGTCGAGCGCATCGCCCACCAGGTCGGTATCGGTGCCGTCCGCTACGACATCGTCTCCAAGCAGCCGACGAAGGCCATCACGTTCGAGTGGGACCAGGCGCTCGACTTCGAGGCACAGTCCGCGCCGTACGTCCAGTACGTCCACGCGCGCTGCTGTGGCATCCTCGACGAGGTCGACTCCGTGCCGGAGTCGGTCGACGCCAGCGTCCTCGAACGCGAGGAGTCACGCGACCTGCTCCGTGTCATCGCACGGTTCCCCGGCGTCATCGACGAGGCCGCGGACGACCTCGAACCCCACACCGTCGCGACCTACACCCGCGAGTTCGCGGAGACGTTCAACGCCTTCTACCGCGAGTGCCGGGTGCTCGGCGCAGAGGACGAGGCGGTGCGTGACGCGCGCATCGCGCTGGTCGCAGCCGCACGGCATACGATCGCGAACGCACTCTCGGCGCTGGGCGTGGCCGCGCCGCGCTCGATGTGAGTTAGAACAGGGGTGCGGTCCACGCCATCAGACTTCCACCGGCGAAGATGACCGCAGCGACGCCGGCGCCCAGTGCCAGTGCGACGAACAACAGTACCCAGGAGAGCGGAACCGAGTTATCGTCGTTTGCCATGGTCGATACTGCGACGTGGCGACCCATAACGGTTTCCAGTCGCGTCCGTCGGCCTACGTATCGGACTCGGCGTCGGGGATGTCGATGCGTGGCTGGCCACCGTCCGTCTCGGAGTCGGCGTCGATCTCGGAGATGGCGGCGGAGACGTCGTCCTCGCTCGCGGCGCTGGCCTCGTCCTCCCCGCTGTCGTCCTCGCGTCCACCGCTCGACGGTGCTTGCGAACGGGACTGCGTCGGTGCCTCGAACGTCGGTCTGTCCTCGGGGTCGGCCTCACCGACGAGGCGCGCCGCGAGGTAGCGGTACGCCCGGGAGGCGGGGCTCTTGGGGTCGTGGACGACCAGCGGCGTCCCCGCGTAGACGCTCTCCCGCACCGTCGGGTCCTCGGGGATGGTGACCAGCAGCGGGACGTCGAGTTTCTCCGCGATTCCCTCGTGGTCGATGTCGCCCGACGGCCGCGTGCGGGTGAGGACGAGTCCGGCGATGGTGCCGCCGGCCCGGTCGGCCAGGTCACAGGTCTTCTGGGCGTCCTGTACCGATGCCGGCTCGGGCGTCGAGACGAGCACGACGGCGTCGGCCAGCCCGAGCGGGAGCACCGTCTCGTGGCTGACGCCGGCACCGACGTCCAAGAGGACGTAGTCGAACTGCTCGCGGAGTTCCGTCACGACGTCCCGGAGGTTCTCCGTCTTGACGGACGCGTAGCTGTCGAGCTCGATACCGCTCGGGACCGCCCAGATCCCGTCCGCGAGCTCGTACGTCGCCTCCGTCACGTCGGCCTCGCCAGCGAGGACCTGGTGGAGCGTCGTGTCCTCCGGCGAGAGGCTCACGAATCCGGCCAGGTTCGCCATGCCCAGGTCGACGTCGACGATCACGACGCGGTTGCCCGCCCCCGCGAGCGCAGTGCCCAGGTTCACCGTCGTCGTGGTCTTGCCCACGCCGCCTTTGCCGCTGGCGATGGCGTACACCGTCTCCTGCGTGTTCATGTATCTCGGATAGAGTCACGGACGACTAATAAAACATGAAGCCACGGCTCCGGAGTGTCGAGCAGGCGGCAATCACCGCACACCCCGGGGGTTGCCGCACACCCGCCTCGGCCGCCGGGGCGACCGTCGTCAGGTCACGCCGGCCCTGGCCGCCCGCTCGTACATAAACCGTGGCCCGGCGTACGACTGAGAACCCGCCGCACGCGATAGTCTGCCGTGCAAGGAACAGTTACTTACCGCCTGCGGGGCCTAGAACCGCCAATGAGTCAGCAGGAGGGCGAGGAGTCCGACCGCAAGAAGTACGAGTTCCGGAGGGTTATCGAGGAACTCGACGACTACGAGGGGTCGGGAACACAGCTCGTCACCATCTACGTCCCCGAGGACCGGCGGATCAGCGACGTGGTCGCCCACGTCACACAGGAGCATAGCGAGGCGTCCAACATCAAGTCGAAGCAGACCCGCACGAACGTCCAGGACGCGCTCACCAGCATCAAGGACCGGCTGCGGTACTACGACAACCCGCCCGAGAACGGCATGGTGCTGTTCTCCGGCGCGGTCAACTCCGGCGGCGGCCAGACCGACATGGTCACGAAGGTGCTCGAATCGCCGCCCCAGTCCGTCGAGTCGTTCCGCTACCACTGCGACTCGGCGTTCCTCACCGAGCCGCTGGAGCACATGCTCGCGGACAAGGGCCTCTACGGCCTCATCGTGCTCGACCGGCGCGAGGCCAACGTCGGCTGGCTCCGGGGCAAGCGCGTCGAGCCCGTCAAGTCCGCCTCCTCGCTCGTCCCGGGCAAGCAGCGCAAGGGTGGCCAGTCCGCCCAGCGTTTCGCCCGCCTCCGTCTCGAGGCAATCGACAACTTCTACCAGGAGGTCGCGGAGATGGCGAACGACCTGTTCGTCCCCGAGCGCCACGAGCTCCAGGGTGTGCTCGTCGGTGGTCCCTCCCCGACGAAGGACGAGTTCCTCGACGGCGACTACCTCCACCACGAGCTCCAGGACAAGGTGCTGGGCAAGTTCGACGTGGCCTACACCGACGAGTCCGGCCTCTACGACCTCGTCGACGCCGCCGACGACGTGCTCGCCGACGCGGAGATCATGGAGGACAAGGACCTGATGAACGAGTTCTTCAAGCAGCTCCACGACGGCAACAAGGCCACATACGGCTTCGAGCCCACCCGCGAGAACCTCGTCATGGGGTCGGTCGAGACGCTGCTCATCTCCGAGGACCTCCGCAAAGACGTCGTCACCTACGACTGCCCCGACGGCACCGAGGAGTACGAGCTCATCGACTCCCGCAAGAACACGCCGACCCACACCTGCGACGACGGCACCGAGGCCGAGGTGCAGGAGCGCGAGGACGCCATCGAGTTCCTCATGAACATCGCCGACCAGCGCGGCACCGAGACGAAGTTCATCTCCACCGACTTCGAGAAGGGCGACCAGCTCTACAACGCCTTCGGCGGCATCTCGGGCCTGCTGCGGTACTCTACGGGAGTCTAAATCTCTGCAGAAGACATTTACGGGGATTGGTCATCGTCGGTGATATGAACCGACGCTCGGTGATTGCTGCTGGTATTTCTTCCCTGTCAGCCGTTGGACTATCCGGGTGTCTGTGGAACACCGGAGGCAGTTCGAAGATTCGGCTCGAATCCGAGCCGATGACCCAGTCTGACGTCTGCTCGTGGCCGTTGAGAGCGGTCGAGAACGTCGATAGGAGGCATATCGGTCCTGTTGAAGAAGCGATCGAGACTGGGAACGCGACCGGCGACTACGCCTTCGAAGAGGCACTGTTCGTCAGCAACGAGACGAACTACTTCTACATCGACATCACGATTACCGGCGACGACGAAGCGGAGTACAGTGTCGAACACGCATTCGACACGCAGGAGCAGTTCTGCGAATTCACCCTCGACCGGCTCGTCCACTCCGTGGACCCGGTATCGGTCGATATCGAGGTTCTGGAGACGCTACGGACGACGATTCGAGACGGCACGTTCGAGTCGGAGCCACCGAGCGACGCTGCCGAAGCGACCGTCGAATACCTCCGCAACACCGTCGGGACGCTGTTTGAGGACGAGTTCTTCGTCGAACTCGACGACCAGTACTACCACATCCACTACCACTGGAAATCGGGCGAGTGACCACCCATCAACGGTAAGTCGGTCCACACCGACGAGTCTGACGAATGGTCGACGACCTGGCACGGACGCTGCACCGCCGCAGCGACCTGCTCGCGTTGCTGGTCGCGGAACCGCTCGCCAAACGCGAACTGGAGGAGCGCGTCGACGCCTCCCGGTCCACCATCGACCGGGGCATCCGCGACCTCGAAGCGGTCGGGCTGGTCGAGCGGACGAACGGCGGCTACGCGGCGACCGTCTCGGGCCGGCTCGCTGCGGAGTCACGGGCGGCACACGTCGCCGAACTCGACGGCGTGGACCGCGCCGGGCCGCTGCTCGACCTGCTGGACGACGGCGGCGAACTCGGACGCGAGATGCTGGCCGGCGTCGAGGTCGAGCGGGCCGAACCGCCGTCGCCGGCCGCGCCGCTGGAACGACTGAAGGAGACCATCCGCCGGTCCGACCGCTACCTGGGGATGTCGGCGATGGACACCGGGACGGGTTTCGGTCAGTTCTTCCACGACCAGGTGGTCGAGGAGGGACTCGACCTCTCCTTCGTGTTCACCCGCGAGATGGCCGCTCATCTGGAGTCGAATCTCGGCGACAAGATACCCCCCATGGGGCAGGCCGGCTTCGAGATGTGCGTGGTCGACCACCTCCCGTTCGGTCTCGGCGTCGGCTTCGCCGACGACTGGGCGATGGCCGTAGTCCTCGTCTACGGCCCGTCGTCCAGACTCGCCGGCATCCTGTTCAACGAGAACCCGGCCGCCGTCGCCTGGGCGACCGAGGTGTTCGACAGGTACAGCGCGCGTGCCGAGAGTCGTCCCCCGTAGTCCGTCGACGACCTGCCCCGTCTGGCCGCATCGCGCGGCGCTGGTTGCTATGGCGAGTGCCGAAGTAGCGTTACCTGCCGACGGGGGCGCTCACCGGCCGAGTTCCGGTACAAAAAAGCTTCGTCAACCCATGAGCTGTTCGAGTTGACTGCGGCGGCGTCCGATGGCGACCGTGGGCTTCAGGCCCGTGTCGGCCTCCAGCTCCTCGAGGACGAGCATCGGGTCCACCCCTCGGTCCTCGACGTGTTCGAGCAGCGTCTCGATCTTCGACCGGTTCAGCGCGAGCGAGGAGAGCAGGCCGACCACGAGCGCCATCTCGACGGCGGCCTCCTCGTCGACGTCGAACGCCTCGCTGACCGCGGTGAGGTCCGCGTCCTCGTCGGGCGACTCGACGGCATAGACATTCAGACAGGACGTGCAGATAGCCGCCGCAGAGCCGTTTCCGGGTGCGAACTCGGAGACGTCGTCGGGGACGGCGAACGCGACCGTATCAGAGCGACAGTTCGAACATTGCATACGCCCCACAAGGGAGGGGCACCTCTAAAAGCTAGGCAGGAATCAGTCCGCGCTGACGGCCTCTCGCTCGCGCTCCGCCTCGGCCTCGAGTTCGGCCTCCTCGGCCTCCTTCTTGTCCTTGATCTTCTTCATGCGGAAGATCTCCTCGCGCTCCTGCTCCTCGAGCTTCTGCTCGATGAACTCCTGGTTCTCCCGGAGGTCGGGCAGGAGCTTGAACTCCAGTGCGTTGACGCGGCGCTTGGTCGTCTCGATCTCGGTGAGCATCTTCTTCATCGCCGTCTCGACCTCCGCGGCGAGGATGATGCTCTCCAGCAGTTCCTCGTAGGCCTCGGCGGCCTCGTCGATGCGGGCGGACGTGCCGAGGACGCCGTAGCCACGCTCGCCGAGGGACTTCTTCACCTTCGAGGACTCGATCTGCGGGACGACCACGCCCATGATGTTCTTCGACTCGGTGGTGATCTCCGGGTGCTCCTTCAGCGCTGCCGCAGCCCCACGGACCGCGACGTCGCCCTCCATGGCACGGGCCATGTTGATCTTCTTCTGGGCGGTGTCGTAGTCCGACTCCAGGTTCGAACGGACGTCCTGTGCCTCGTCGAGGATGTCCATGAACTCCATGATGAGGCCGTCGCGCTTCTGCTCCAGCGTGTCGTGGCCCCGCTCGGACAACTCGATGCGGTCCTCGATCGCCATCAAGTTCTTCCGGGTGGGCTTGACGTCCTTGGCCATTAGGGGAGGCTTGCGCGGCCAGCCTGTTAACCCTTTACGATTGGTCCCGCGTGCGAGCGCGTGAGACCGGCCCTAGCCGAGGAACAGGTCGGCGAGGTCGCCGTCGGAGGTCCCCTTGTACAGCTCGGAGTAGCCGCAGTTCACACAGGAGATGACCTTGAACCGACGGTTCTGGATGTCGAACATCTTCGAGAGGCCGGAGCCGGTCGTCGATATCTGGTCGATCTCGGTCTCGCGGTGACCGCACTTCGGACAGCCGTCGTCGTAGTCGTCTGTGGTCGGAGGGCACATGCTCCCATCTACCGGCTCGTTCCCTGAATATTTTGTCACCTCCGGTGAAAAGACGACCGTGCAACCATGACCGGGCTGTTCGTCCTCCTGATACTCCTGTTCGCCGTCGTCGGCCCGCTGGTGCTCTATGCCGTCATCCAATCCGAGACGACGGGTAACGAGGTGCTGGACCGCAGCGAGGCCGCGCGCCGGGTTCGCAACGACACCGACGACGGCGACCGCCGGGAGTGACCGGCCGCGCCGCTGGCGGGTGGTCGAGACGAGAGTGAGAGAGAGAAACGCCGTCCGGACTCAGGCCTCGACGGCCTCGGCCTCGGTGTCTTCCTGGTAGTACTTCTCGATGAGCTCCTCGTCGACACGGTTGAGCTCCGTCTTCGGGAGCGTCGAGAGGAGGTCCCAGCCGATGTTCAGCGTCTCGTCGATGTTGCGGTTCGTGTCGAAGCCCTGGTCGACGAACTCGGACTCGAACTGGTCGGCGAAGTCGAGGTACTTGTTGTCACGCTCGGACAGCGCCTCGCGACCGACGATGTTCACGAGGTCGCGCAGGTCCCGACCCTCCGCGTACGCGGCGTAGAGCTGGTCGGAGACCCCCCCGTGGTCCGCACGGGTGAGACCCTCGCCGATACCGTCGTCCATCAGCCGGGAGAGGCTGGGCAGGACGTTGATCGGCGGCTTCAGTCCCTGGCTCTCCAGGTCGCGGTCCATCATGATCTGGCCCTCGGTGATGTACCCGGTCAGGTCCGGGATCGGGTGCGTGTCGTCGTCACCCGGCATCGTGAGGATGGGGATCTGCGTGATGGAGCCCTCGACGCCCTTCAGGCGACCGGCGCGCTCGTACAGCTGGGCGAGGTCGGTGTACATGTAGCCGGGGTAGCCACGGCGGCCCGGCACCTCCTCGCGTGCGGCACCGATCTCGCGCAGTGCCTCACAGTAGTTGGTCATGTCCGTCAGGATGACGAGCACGTGGTACCCCTTGTCGAAGGCGAGGTACTCCGCGGTCGTCAGTGCGAGCCGCGGCGTGACCGTCCGCTCGACTGCGGGGTCGTCCGCGAGGTTCATGAAGACGACGGAGCGTTCCAGCGCACCGGTGCGCTCGAAGTCGGCCATGAACTCGTTCGCCTCCTCGGCGGTGATACCCATCGCACCGAAGACGACTGCGAACTCGGAGCCGTCCTCGTCCTCCTCGCCCTCGTCCTCCTCCGGCACGGTCGCCTGCCGGGCGATCTGGAGTGCGAGGTCGTTGTGCGGCAGGCCGGACGCCGAGAAGATCGGCAGCTTCTGGCCGCGCACCAGCGTGTTCATGCCGTCGATGGCGGAGACACCCGTCTGGATGAACTCCTCGGGGTACTCGCGAGCGTACGGGTTGATCGCCGCGCCGACGATGTCCCGACGCTCGTCGGGGACGATGTCCGGCCCGCCGTCGATGGGGTTGCCGGAGCCGTCGAGCACCCGCCCGAGGAGGTCCTCGGTGACGGGCATCTTCATCGTCTCGCCCATGAACCGGACGGACGACTTCGTGTCGATACCCTCGGTCCCCTCGAACACCTGGATGGCCACGAGGCCACTGCTGGATTCGAGGATCTGACCGCGCTTGATGTCGCCGTTCGGGGTCTCGATCTCGACGATCTCGTCGTACCCGATGTCCTCGTCGACCTCGGCGAACACCAGCGGACCGCTGATCTCCGTGATTGTCTGATACTCCTTCATTGTTAGTACAGCTCCCGGAGCTGCTCCGTGATGTTGGCTTCGAGTTCCTCGGTGAACTCCTCGGCCTCGTCGTCCTCAGTCGTCGCGATGCGGTTCAGCTGCGGTGCCGCGTCGATGTTCTGGATCTCCTCGACCGGCACGCCTGCGTCGAGTGCCTCGAAGGCCTCGTCGTTGAAGTGCTTGATCGCCGTGAGGATCCCGTAGGTCTTCTCCGGCGGACAGTACTGGTCGACCTCGATGAACGCGTTCTGCTGGAGCCACGCCTCGCGCAGGTAGCGCGCGACCTCGAGCGTGAGCTGCTGGTCCGGCGGCAGGGCGTCCTTGCCGACGAGCTGGACGATCTCCTGGAGCTCGCCCTCCTCGTCGAGGGTGTCGACCGCCCACTGGCGCACCTCGGGGTAGTCCTCTGCGACGTTCTCTCGGTACCAGGGGTCGAGCTGGTCCTGGTACAGCGAGTACGACTCGGTCCAGTTGATGGCGGGGAAGTGCCGACGCTCGGCGAGGTCGGCGTCCAGCGCCCAGAACGTCTTCACGATGCGCAGCGTGTTCTGGGTGACCGGCTCGGAGAAGTCACCGCCCGGCGGCGAGACCGCCCCGATGACCGAGATCGAGCCCTCGGTGCCGTTGATGTTCTCGAAGTAGCCGGCGCGCTCGTAGAACTGCGAGAGGCGCGCGGCGAGGTACGCGGGGTAGCCCTCCTCACCGGGCATCTCCTCCAGCCGGGAGGAGATCTCGCGCATGGCCTCCGCCCACCGGGAGGTGGAGTCGGCCATCAGCGCGACGTCGTAGCCCATGTCGCGGTAGAACTCGGCGATGGTGATGCCCGTGTACACACAGGACTCACGCGCCGCCACCGGCATGTTCGACGTGTTCGCGATGAGGCAGGTCCGGGCCATCAGCGCGTTCCCGGTCTGGGGGTCCGGCAGGTCCGGGAAGTCGTCGATGACCTCCGTCATCTCGTTGCCGCGCTCGCCACAACCGATGTAGACGACGATGTCCGCGTCCGAGAACTTCGCCAGGCTCTGTTGCGTGACGGTCTTCCCGGAGCCGAACGGGCCCGGAATCGCGGCCGTCCCGCCCTTCGCGAGCGGGAACAGGCCGTCGAGGATGCGCTGACCCGAGATCAGCGGCGTCGTCGGCGTCTGCTTGTCCGCGCTCGGGCGCGGCGACCGGACGGGCCACTCCTGGCGCATCTGGATCTCTTCGCCGCTGTCCAGCTCGGCGACCGTGTCCTCGACGGTGAAGTTGCCCGCCTCGATGGCGGTGACCTCGCCGCCCTCCGACCCCGGCGGCACCATGACCTTGTGGTCGATGGTGACGGTCTCCTCGACGATGCCGACCACGTCCCCAGGTTCGACCTCGTCGCCGACCTCGACGGCGGGCTCGAACTCCCAGGTCCGCTCCAGGTCGATACCCGGCGCGTCGACACCGCGGTCGAGGAACGCAGAGTTCATCTTCTCCTGCAGAACGTCGAGCGGGCGCTGGACGCCGTCGTAGATGGTGTCCAGCATGCCCGGCCCGAGGTCCACGGAGAGCGGCTCGCCCGTGTTCTCGACGGGTTCGCCCGGCGCGACCGCCGAGGTCTCCTCGTACACCTGTATCGTGGACAGGTTCCCTTCGATCTCGATGACCTCGCCCATCAGGCCCTCGTCACCGACGTAGACGACGTCGTTCATCTTGGCCCCGAGGTCCGTGGCGGTCACGACCGGACCGCTCACGCTCTCGATGACGCCGTCCTCGCGAACGGCCTCCGAATCTGTTGCTTGGCTCATGTATCAGTCTTCCTCCATCAGGTCGATACCGATGGCACGCTTGATCTGTTGGCGCAGTCCGCTGCTCCCGGCGTCTCCGCCGACCGTGACGAACGTCGGTTCGACGCTCGTCTCGACGACGGCCCGTGGGTCACGCGAGAGGTAGTCGAGGTCGTCGGCGTGCATCACGACGATTCCGACGCCCTCCTCCCGTGCGACCGTCCGCACCGCGTCGTCCAGCTCCTCCGACTTCTCCTCCGGCGTGACGTTCTCGAACCGCCGAACGCCAGCCAGCCGGAAGCCGGTCGTGAACTCCGGACTGCCGATGACAGCTATCTCCTGGCTCATATCGTGACCAGCTCCGCTTCGATTTCCTCCTCCGTCAGTCCCGCCTCCTTGCCACGTGCGATGGCGCGGATGTTGTCGGTCTCCCGTTCCTTCGCGATGATGTACGCGAGGACCGGGGTCACCGAGATCGGGAACGAGTTCGAGAAGTGGTCCGCGTACTCGGTCAGCGCCGCGTCGAGCGCGTTCTCGAACCCGATGAGGCTCTCTGCCTCCTCGAGCTCGTTGAGCGCTGCGGACAGGTCGTCCCCGTACGCGCTGTCGCGTATCCGTGCGACGAGCTCGTCGGTGTTCGTCACCAGCTGGCTCAGCTCGTCCGCGTCGAACAGCCGACCGCCCTCGATGAAGTACTCCGTGGGATCGATGTCGGCCCCGCTGCGCGAGAGTCGGAGCGCGTTCCGGACGTTCCGGAAGTCGATCTCCGCCTGGAGGAACTCCAGGTAGAGCGCGGCCGGGCTGTCGACGTCTGTCACCGTGCCGACCTCGTCGAGCAGGTGCTCGTAGAACGCGCGGTCGACGGCGTTCTCGAGCGGGACCAGGGCCTGCGTCTCCTGGTACTGCTCCAGTGCATCGTCCAGCCCGGGCCCGAAGATGGTGCCCGAGCAGAGCTCGACGATACCCTCGATGTCCTGCAGTTCGAGCAGGCGGCCGAGGAACGCGTCGTCGAACTCGCCGGCACGGATGAGGTCGGCCTCGATCTCCTCGCGCTCGGAGCCGGCGTAGACGCCCCGAAGGATCGTCTTCAGGTTCCACGCGTCGAACTTCCGCAGGTACGCCGCGAGCTGGTCGTACAGCTGCCCGCCCGACCAGTCGAGGATGTCCTCGAAGTGCTTCGCGAGATTGCGGTTGAGCGCGTACTCGATGAGGTCGACGCCGCTGTAGCGGGCCCCGAGTGCGTTCATCTCGGTCTCGTACTCGGACTCCTCCATGTAGCGGGCGATCTCACTGGTCCCCATGCGGACGAGCTTGCGGTAGTCCTCGTCGTCGTAGAGCTTCGCACGACGCGCTCTGACCCGGGCGTTGACGTACTCCGGATTGGAACCGCTGTCGCTCTTGCTCATTGCTCGTCGAACAGTCGGGTGCTGATTTCCTTGAGTTCGTCCTCCCAGACGTCCTCGACCACCGAGTCGAACGTGTTGTTGACCCGGAGGCGGCCCTCCTCACTCTCGACGACAACGCCACCGAGGCAGTCGTACTCGCCGTCCCACTGGTAGCCGTCGTAGTCGGCGAGTATCTCCTCGACGAGCTCCTGGTCGTCGGCGCGACCGTGCACGAGGACGCTGTCCGCGTCGTCGAACTCGTCGGCCGCGTCGTCGAGCAGCACACGGGTCAGCTCCTCGCGGTCCTCGCCGTCGAGGTCGACGATGGCCTCCTCGACGGAGTCGCGGACCGACTCGAGCACGTCCCGGCGTGCCTCGAGGCGCATCTGCTTCGCCTCGAGCTTCGCACTCGACAGCTCACGTTCGCGTTCCTGTTCCACGTTCCGTTCCGCCCGGCGCTTGGCCGCCTCGAGGGTCTCCTCGGCGTCCGCCTCCGCCGCCTCGACGAGCGACTCGGCCTCCGCCTCGCCCTCTTCGCGGATTTCCTCCGCACGCGCGCGGGCTTCCTCTCGTATGTCCTCAACGACTGTTTCCAAGGTCATTGTAAGAAGGGGGAACGGTTTAGACGAAGAGCGCGACGAGCGCGAAGATCGCCAGGGTCTCCGGCAGGACCGTCAGGAAGACGGCGATACCCGTACTGATGGAGTCCTCGGCGAGTGCGCCGACGGCGGCTGCACCGATACCACGCTCGGCGTACCCTGCGCCGATGGCTGCGAGGCCGATGCCGATCGCGGCGGCACCCTTCTGGGTGAGCGCGGGCTGGGCGTTTCCGTTGAGTACCTCCTCTTGCATCGGCAGGAAGTTTGCGGCACTGTCCATTGTGAGCATACCGGCGTCGGCGAGAGCTTCGAACATGATTTCGTGTACCTCCGAACAGGTGGTACTTCACCCTACGGCCTTCATAAAACTTCCCAAAAGAAACCGCCGATATCGCCGCTCTAAACGCTGATTGGCGGGTTCCAGGGGGATTATAGTTTCGATTGGTCCTGGCCACCGACGCCAAAGAACAGGAAGAATCGTGATAGAAGGCCGAGGCTCAGTCCTCGGTCGTGAACTCGCGCTCGTAGCCGAACGGGTCGAACGGCCGCCCGTCACCGTCGTAGAACTTGTCGAAGAACTCGACGTACTCGAGACGGATCCCCTGCAGGCCGGCGCTGGTGATGCCGAGCATGAGCACGGCGAAGTGACCCACGACGAGGATGACGACCCCGATGAGCGCCATCGCGATGCCGCCGTGGAGCAGCCCGCCGAACATGATGTCGGCGACCTCGTAGTGGTGGTACTCGATGCCCGTCTGGCTCGGCATACCACCGGTCCCGAAGTGCCAGGCACCGTGGGAGTCCTCCCACGCGCCGAAGAAGAGCAGGTTGACGACGAACGCCATCCCTGCCTTCGCCAGCAGCACCGCGGCGAGCCGGAAGTACGAGAGTACGTTGACGAGCACGTTGACGCTCTCGAGTGGACCGACCACGAGACCGGGCGCGCCCATGTGCTGGAACTCGCCGTAGGTCATCACGACGAGGCCGAGGGCAAACATCCCGAGCCCGAGGAACGCGGCCCACTCCGGAAGACCGGTGTAGCCGAGGTTGTAAGCGGCGCCCTCACCGCCGAGCGTGTTGAACAGGAACGACGGCTTGATTCCCTCCGCAGCAGTGCTGAGGATGGCGAGCCAGAGCCCGATCATCATCGTGAGCCACGAGAGGTCGTCGTAGATGACCTCCTCGATGCCGTGGCTGATGTGGTTGACCACGCCCGAGAAGTACCCGAGCGTCATGTGCGCCAGGCCGGCGAGCACGCTGACGAACAGCCACGTCTGGGCGTACCGCGAGTAGGCCGGCTGCAGTCCCTTGTGCATCGGCGGGCTGCCGTCGAACAGTATCTCACCGACGACGTGCAGTCCGAATATCTCGCCGTACAGCACGCCGAACAGCATGGTGAAGCCACCGGCCCACATGCCGATGCCACCGAGCGCCCGGATGGCGTCGCTGTCGAACCGGCTGTACAGGAAGAAGCCGGCCACGGCGTAGAGGATGCCGTAGCCGAGGTCGCCGATCATGAACCCGAAGAACGCCGGGAACGTCAGCATGATGAAGAACGTCGGGTCGAGCTCGTCGTAGCTCGGGAGCCCGACCATCTTCGTCAGGAGCTCGAACGGCTCCGCGGGGCCGACGTTCTCCTGCATCGTCGGCGGCGAGTCGTTCATCGTGACGACGCCGCCGTCGGTGGCGGCCGCCTTCCCGGAGTGCTCGTCCTCGGAAGAGACGTGCTCGGTGGTCGTCGCGTGGCCGTCACGGTAGTTCGCGCGCTCGATCTCGTCGACGTCGACGCGGTTCCCGACTGCATCCGAGAGCTCGGCCTTCAGGTGGTCGACCTCCTCGGTCGGAATCCAGCCCTCGGCGACGAACGCGCTCTCGGTCGTCGCGAACTGGAGCGGTGCCTCGGACTTCTGGACGTCGATGGAGAGACGCTCCTCGGCAGCCAGCAGGAAGCCGGCGGCGTCGAGGCGCAGTTCGTCGATCTCGTCCTCGATGGTCGTGAGCTTCGACTCGAGCTGCTGCTTGCGGTGGCGGAGCTCGTCGATGTACTCCGCGGCGTCGCCCTCCGCGTCCGGGATGTCCGTCCGCGTGAAGTTCGCCTGCACGAGCAGGTCGTCCAGGATGCTCTCGCGTGCGTTGGACTCGGGGTAGGCGAAGACGGCGACGAGCTCGTCACCGGTCTCGATGTCGAACGAGCGGATGGCCTTCGAGTCGTCGAGCACGCTTCGCACGGCGGACGGGTCGCCCTGGCCGACGGCGACGTGCAGCGTGTCGTAGCCCGAGAGCAGGTCGAGCGGAACGCCGAGCGCCGTGAACGGCTCGACCTCGTCGATCTTCTCTTCGACCTCGCGGAGCTCCGACTCGACAGCGTTGCGGCGGTCGTCGAGCTCGTTGGCCCCGGTGCGGATCTCCTCGAGTTCCTCGTCGAGCGCATCGTCGGTGACGATGCGGCTCGGTCCCGCGTCGTCCTCGTCGACGTCGAGGATGCTCTCGAGCGAGCGGACCGTCACGAGCTTCTCGGACGCGTCGTCGGCGTCCGAACGGGGCGTCCCGTTGTCGAACCCCTCCCAGGAACCGTCGTAGTCGCTCAGGTGGACCCGGTTGAGGTCGTGTACCGTCTCGATGACCGGGTCCATGACCGCCTTGGACCCCGTCACCGAGACCTTGCTCATCTGCTCAGGTCTGAGCATGTACCTCCTCCTGGAAGGTCTCGAGGACGTACGCGACGACGTCGTCGACGCGACCCTCGGCGCGGTCGCGAAGCTCCTCGCGCTCGGCCCCGCCCTCCTCGAGGATGCGGTCGCGTTCCGCCTCGATTTCTTCTCTGGCCGCTTCGAGCCGTTGCTCTTCGAGCTCGCGTGCCTCCTCCTCCGCCTCCTGACGGATCTCGTCGGCGCGCGTTCGAGCCTCGGCGATACGGTCGTCGCGGTCGGCCTCCGCCTCGGCGACGATCTCGTCGGCCGCTGTCTCGGCCTCCTGTATCTGTTCGAGAACCTCTGGCCTCGGCATAGTTTGAACAGTCGAGAGTTTACACAGCGCCTATAAGGTAGTTGCGAAAGGTGTCGACCCCCTCGACGGCCGATTCGCATCGTCACGACAGAACTTTGTGCCGACGTTCCCAAACCCCGGCCAATGGGTATCCTCGAAAACAAAGCACGGGCGCGCCTGTTCTACAAGTATCTCTCGCAGGTGTACGACAAGATCAACCCGTTCATCTGGAACGAGGAGATGCGGACCGAGGCCATCGGGCTGCTCGACATCCAGGCTGGCGACCGCATCCTCGACGTCGGCTGTGGGACCGGCTTCGCGACGAAGGGGCTGCTCGGCCACGAGAACGTCGATGAGGTGTGGGCACTCGACCAGTCCCCGCACCAGCTGGAGAAGGCGTTCGGCAAGTTCGGCCGCACCGGCCCCGTCCACTTCCACATGGGCGACGCCGAACGGCTCCCGTTCGCGACGGACAGCTTCGACGTCATCTGGTCCTCGGGCTCCATCGAGTACTGGCCGAACCCGGTCCGCGCCCTCCGGGAGTTCCGGCGCGTCGTCAAACCCGGCGGGCAGATCCTCGTCGTCGGTCCGAACTACCCGAAGACGACCATCATGCAGAAGATCGCCGACGCGATCATGCTGTTCTACGACGAGGAGGAGGCCGACAGGATGTTCCACGCGGCCGGACTCGAGGACGTACGCCACCGGCTGATGGGGCCGAGCTACGACCCGGACGTCGCCATCACGACCGTCGCACGCGTACCCGGTGATCCGGAAACCGACGCCAGCAGCCCGATCGAGGAGACCGAGCCAGACATGGCCGGCGACCGGGGCGGTGGCGGCGAGAGCGTCGAGCCCGACGAGGAACCCGAACCGGACATGGCCGGCGACCAGGACAGTGGCAGTGAGAACGTCGAACCCGACGAGGAGACCGAGCCAGACATGGCCGGCGACCAGGGCGGTGGCAGCGAGAGCATCGAGCCCGACGAGGAACCCGAGCCAGACATGGCCGGCGACCAGGACAGTGGCAGTGAGAACGTCGAACCCGACGAGGCCGCCGACTGACCGGCCCGGTACTGCGGCGGGTCGGCCGGCTGCTGTCGTGCCCGGTCCGCCGCGACCGACCGAACGCTCGCGACGATGCTTCCTTCTGCGACGATCGTAACGACGACGACGGCTCCGTGAGAGACGACCGGGCTGTTCGTCCCCGCGATCGCGAAGCTCGCCGACTCGCCCGCCGTCCAGCGCTGGTCGGCCGCCACGTTGAACGGCCCGGTCGGGCCGGAGACGAACCCGCGCGCGGAGAAGAACGGCACGGGTGGCTGCCAGCGCAGTTCCTCGCCGTCGACCGTGACGACGAGCTCCAGCTCGTCCACGTCGATGGCCTCGCCGCCGCGATGCGTGACGGTGACCCGGCCCGTCGATGCGCCCGCCGTCGCGTCGAACGTCGCCTGCGGTGGTGCCGTCTGCTCGGCTGCGAGGTCGAGCGCGCCGACGGCGACGACGCTCGACGTGACAACTGTGAGCGCGAGCAGGAGGGCGATTCCGACGACCGGACTGACGGCACGAGCGGCGAGCACACCCGGTCTGGGTGCGGCATCCGACAAGAAGGTCAGGCCGAGACGGTGGCGTTGGTCGTCGTCCGCGTGCGGTCGATGGGAAGGGTGATGATTCCATCGGGTGTCCGGACCGTGATGGTGTACTCCGCGGACGGCTGGACGATCCAGAGACTGCCACCGGGTCCGGTCTGGCCGACACGTTCACCGTCGACCATCACCGTCGCGGAGACACTGTTGTCGGTGAGCGCATCCGACGCGACGACCCTGGCGGGGCCGCCGTTCGGCGTCAGCTGGACCGCCACGGTGGTCCCGTTCTCCGTCTCGGTGTAGCGGTCGCCGTTCGGGAGGTCGCTCAGGCGGAGCGACTGGTACTCTCGATAGACGCCTTCGGTGCGGCCGTCGTTGTAGAGCCGGATGTCGCCTTGGTCGTGGGAGTTGACGTAGACGTTCGTGCCGTCCGTCGTCTCGTCGAGGTCCGCGTCGTAGGTCGTGACGTACGGGTACCGGTCGTTGAGCAGGTCGAGGAACGCGTTCAGGCTGAACGTGTTCGGTCCGTCTTCGAAGTTGTCGAACCGTATGGCCTCGCGATAGTAGTCACGGCTGAAGCGGGACTCCGACAGGGCCTGTATCACGAGTCCCTGTTCCGACCCACGAACGTGCACCCGGAATGGGACCTCCGCTTGCCCGGTCAACTCGTCGAGGACCTGCGCCCGGATCGGCGTTTGGAGTTCGGCCGCCCGACGTCTGACATCATCAGCGTTGAAGTCGGCACCGTCCTCCTCGAGGCGTGTCGCTGCCGTGGCGATGTTCGATGCGCTCGAGTGAATCACGGCGAGACGGTGCAGCAGTTCGCGCTCCCCGATCTCGCCGTTCCCGTACGCCTGGAGGACCGCCCACTCACGGTCCCGTAGCTCGGAGATGGCCCGGTTGAGCCGGTCGACCTCGGCGTCCGCGATGGCACGCCGCTGTGCGGCCGAGCCTGCCTGCTCGACGCGGACCGAGAGGTACTCGAAGCGGAGGCCCTGGTCGAGCTCCTGTCCAGTCATGGCGACGGTGCTCGCGAGGTCCGCTCCGGGGTTCGAGTACGTCGCCCGGTCGACCGTCGTGAGGTCGAGTCGTCGTGTCGTGTTGTTCGACTGTATCGTGACGACGGTGCCCGTCGACTCGACGGTCGTCTCGGGTGCGTCGCCGTCGTCGCCGGCGTCGTCGGGTGTGAGCGGGGGTGCGCCTCCGCCCACGCCAGCAACCGACGCGACCGGCGCGATGGCGAGGAGGGTGATGAGGAGGACGAGCGTGAGACGCGTCATCGCCGGCACGTACACAGCGGGGATACAAAAAGTGGTCGACCTGGCTGCTGAGTGGACACTCTTCCGACAACGAGGGGGGAGAACCGATGAGACGTTTCATAACGCCGTCTGACGTTTTATCAGGATGGAAAGCGTTTTTTCCTATGAGCCTCCACGTGCAGTCGTATGCGGTCACTCTCCGCGTTCGCTGTCGCCCTCCTCGCGCTCTCGCTCGTCGCCGCACCGGTGGTCGGCGTGGCGAGCAGCGGCACCGCACCGGCCGCCGAGCAGAGCGACCGGTCGACCGTGCAGACGAGCGACTCCCTCCCGTTCGAGGAGGCGAGCCCCCACACGGTCTTCGAGGTGAACGTGACGGCCTCGGGGGACGCTCGCTGGTCCATCACCTACCGGTACGTGCTGAACTCGTCGAACGAGACCGAGGCGTTCCAGCGCTTCGGGGACGACGTCTCGGCGGGCACCGCGGACGTGGGGTTCTCACCGCAGGTGTTCCAGCGGTTCGCCGAGCAGGGCGAGAGCTGGACCGACCGCGAGATGACCATCGAGGCCGCCGGGTGGGAGGACGTCCAGATTCGGGAACGGATGACTCAGCCGGGGACGGCCACCACGACGACTGCGGCGACGAACGGCACGGAGAACGAGACGACGACCTACATCGGTGAGCTGACCTACTCGTTCGTCTGGACGGGCTTCGCGTCGGTCGAGGGGAACACCATCGTCGTCGGTGACGCGTTCGGGACCGATAACGAGACGTGGTTCAACCGGCTGTACGACGACCAGCGGTTCGTCCTGAACAGCCCGACGAACTACGGCATCCGCGACTCGCCCGACGACAAGGGCCCGGACAACGGAACGCTGGTGTGGGACGGTCCGGTGACGTTCGAGCCGGGCTATCTGGAGACGACGTACTTCGAGCTCGCACCGCCGAACACGACCACGCCGACCGACCCGAACCCCGAGGACGAGGGCCTGTCGCCGTTCGTGCTCGTCGGGCTCGTCGGCGTGCTCGTCGTCACCGCGGCCGGTGGCGCGTACATGTTCGCGAAGCGCCAGTCGGGAGCGCCGCCCGGTGCCGGCCCGGAGCCGACACCGAACGGCGGCCGCGGGCCGACGAGCGACGGGGGTGCCACCGGTGCGGTCCCGGACGAGGAGGAGGCTGCCGGGGCGGCCGAGGGTGTGGCGGCCGGTGCGGCCGACGAGCCGCCGGAAGCGGACGAGATCGACGAGGAGCTGCTCTCCGACGAGGAGCGCGTGCTCCGGCTGCTCGACGGCAACGGCGGGCGGATGAAGCAGGCCAACATCGTCAAGGAGACGGGCTGGTCGAACGCGAAGGTGTCCCAGCTGCTGTCCGGAATGGCCGACGACGAGGAGATACGGAAGCTCCGCATCGGCCGCGAGAACCTCATCACGCTCCCCGGTGAGAGCCTCGGCGAGTTCGACGACGAGCCCTGAGCTGTCTCGCGGGCGCAGAAACGGTTCTCGGCGGACGGGCGGTTTCGTAACCATTTACGTAGGGGGCAGCGTTAGCCTCTGACGATGAAAGTTCTCGTTACCGTCAAGGAGGTGGCCGCCGTCGAGGACGAGTTCCAGATCGCGGGCACGTCCATCGACGAGACGTACCTCGAATACGACCTCAACGAGTGGGACGACTACGCCGTCGAGGAGGCCGTCCAGCTCCAGGAGGCCGGCATCGCGGACGAAGTCGTCGCCGTGACCATCGGCCCGGAGCGGGCCGAGGAGACAATCCGGATGGCGCTCGCGAAGGGTGCGGACCGCGCGGTCCGTATCTGGGACGACGCACTGGAGGGTTCGGACCTGCTCGACGTGGGCGCGAAGACCGCCATCCTCGAGAAGGTCGTCGAGGAGGAGGACCCGGACCTCGTCCTCTCCGGCGTGCAGGCCGACGACGACGGCTTCGGCGCGACCGGCGTCTCGCTGGCCGACGCGCTCGGCTTCGAGTGGGCCGCGGTCGTGAACCACCTCGACCAGGACTCCGTCGAGTCCGGCACCGCGTCGGTACGCCGCGAGCTGGAGGGCGGCGTCGAGGAGCTCACCGACATCGAGCTCCCGGCCGTCCTGACCATCCAGACGGGTATCAACGAGCCGCGCTACGCCAGCCTCCGCGGCATCCGGCAGGCACAGCGCAAGGAGATCGCACCGAAGACGCTCGGCGACCTCGGCCTCGACGCCGCGGCCGTCGAGAACGAACTCACACTGACCGACATGTACGAACCCGAGACGGAGAGCGACGCCACGTACTTCGAGGGCGGCCCGGAGGAGGCGGCGGCACAGCTTGCTACCCTGCTCCGCGACAAGGGGGTGGGTGCGCAATGACGGACGTCCTGGCCATCGCCGACCACCGGCGCGGCGAGCTCCGCGACGTGTCGTTCGAACTCGTGACCGCGGGCCGCGAGCTGGCGAACGAGACCGGCGGCGACCTCCACGTCGCCGTCATCTCCGGCGACGTCGAGGGCTTCGGCGACCAGCTCCAGCTCGACGGCGTCGACACGGTCCACACCGTCGAGAACGGCGAGGAGTTCAACCACGACGTGTACGCACAGGTCGTCACGCAGCTGTTCGAGGCGGTCGATCCGCAGTTCCTCGTCATGCCGAACTCGGTCAACGGCCTGGACTACGCGCCGGCCGTCGCGAACCGGCTCGGCCTCGCGTACGTCAGCGACGTGGTCGACGTCGGGATCGACGGGTCGACGCTGACCGCGACCCGCGAGATGTACAGCGGGAAGGTCGAGACGACGACCGCGGTCGAGGCCGAGCAGGTCGCGGTCTCCATCCGCGGTGCCGAGTGGCCCGCGACCGACGAGACGGGCGACGCGACCGTCGAGGCGTTCGAGGCCGACGTCGACGAGTCCGCCGTGCGCTCGACGGTCACCGGCTTCGAGGAGGTCGGCGGCGGCGACGTCGACATCAGCGAGGCGGACGTGCTCGTCTCCATCGGCCGCGGTATCGAGGAGGAGGAGAACCTCGACCTCGTGCGCGACCTCGCGGACGCGCTCGACGCGACGCTCTCGTCCTCGCGGCCCATCGTCGACGCCGGCTGGCTGCCGAAGAACCGGCAGGTCGGGCAGAGCGGGAAGGTCGTCACGCCCGACGTCTACATCGCCATCGGCATCTCCGGGGCGGTCCAGCACGTCGCCGGCATGAAGGGCAGCGACACCATCGTCGCGATCAACACGGACCCGAACGCGCCCATCTACGACATCGCGGACTACGGCATCGTCGACGACCTGTTCGACGTCGTCCCCGCGCTCATCGAGGAGTTCGAGTGACCACCGTACCGGACGCTTCGAGCGCCTGAGGGCTGGAACCCGCCGCTTCGCAGCAATGATTGCTGGTTGGCGTGTTCCGTCACCTACTTTTCGTGGCGTTCCTAACGCTCTCGCGATGGAGTTCCTGAAGCGTCGGCGCGAGCTGGTCGACGACCGGCTCGTCGAGGTGTTGGACGCCGTCGAGCAGCCGGAGCTCGCCGACGAGCTGCGGCACGTCTCGCTCTCGGGGGGCAAGCGGGTTCGACCGACGGTGACGGTGCTGGCCTGCGAGACCGCGGGCGGGTACCCGGAGGACGCCGTCGACTTCGGGGTCGGTATCGAACTGGTCCACAACGCATCGCTGGTCGTCGACGACATCATCGACCAGTCCGAGGTCCGTCGAGGCACGACCGCGGCGTGGACCGAGTACGGCTACGGGCCGGCGATCATCGCCTCCGACGGCCTGCTCGGCGAGGCGTTCGCGCTGTTCTCGTCGGACCCGCAGGCGATGCAGATCGTCTCCGAGGCGATGGTCGAACTCGGCGAGGGCGAGGCGACGGAGCTCGCCGCCCAGCCGACGAACGAGCGGGAGTACATGGAGCTGGCCCGCCGGAAGACGGGTGCGCTGTTCCGCGCGGCCGCCGAACTCGGCGCGGTCGCGGCCGACGCCGACGCCTACACGGTCGAGGCGCTCGGGGAGTACGCCGAGCGCGTCGGCGTCGCCTTCCAGATCCGCGACGACGTGCTCGACGCGACCGCCGACGCCGACGACCTCGGCAAGCCCACCGGACAGGACGCCGAGATGGACCGTCCGTCGGTCGTGCAGGTGACGGACCTCACGCCCGAGGCCGCGAACGAGCGCGCGAAGGCGGAGGCGAACGCCGCACTCGACGCGCTGTCGACGGTCGAGTCGGGCAACACCGACGCCCGCGAGTACCTCGAGGACCTCGCGCGGTTCGTCGTCGTCCGCGAGCGGTAACCCTTCTACCCGGCCTCGACGCGCTCCGAGAAGTGTGTCTCCGCGATGGCGAAGGCGAGCGTGCTCGCCAGCCCCAGCAGGGTCCCACCGAGGAGCACCGCCGCCATGCTCGACAGCACCATGAACTGGAGGAAGTAGGCGGCGACGGCGTGCAGCACCGCCCCCATCGCGACGACGTAGAAGGGCGCGTTCAGGTAGCGCCACTCCAGCGTGCCGGCGATGTACTCGTCCGTGATCTGCCCGAGGCTGGTCGTGACACCGGCTGCGGCGAACCAGCGCACGGACCCGAACGTGAGCGCGGCGAGCACCTCCGTCGCGGTGAGCGCGGTCGAGCTCGCGACCTGCACCGTCTCCAGCTGTTCGACGCCGGAGACGCCGCCGACGACGAGCAGCGCCGCGGCGACGACGTAGGAGATGAGCGTCATCCGGCCAGCGTACAGCCCGCGCCGGGCACGGTCGACGGCCCCGTCGAGGCGTTCGCCGAGTCCGAGCCCCCGCGAGATGAGGTAGAGGCCGAGCAGCGCCGAGGAGAGCCCCAGCATCGAGCCGGGGAGGTTCAGCAGGTCGCCCAGCAGCGCGAGCGGGTAGATGAGCACGATGATGCCGAGGGGGACGAGGATGGTCCCCCTGGTCTCGGGGTCGTTCAGCACCTGTTTGATGGTGTAGTACATGGACTCCAGGTCCTGTGCCTGCCGGACGACCACCCGACGCACGCCGTCGACCTTCACCCGCGAGCGGATGACTGGGATGACGGACTCGTCCTGCGCACCGTCGGTGACGATGAGCGCGGTGACCTCCTCGCTGGTCGACAGCCCGGCGAGCACCTCGTCGACCTCCTCGCCGACCTGTCTGTTCGCGCTCACGTCGCCGCGCTCGTTGCCCGCGACCGCCGCGACCTCGACGGACTCGGCGGCCAGCTCGTCGACGAGGTGGACGCCCTGGAACAGGACGTTGACGTCGCTGTCCTCCGGGTCGACCGTGGCGAGCTTCACCGCCGCCTCTTCGACGGCGTCACGGCCGACGACCGGCGTGCGCACGTCGGTCTTGCGACCCACGTCGTCGTCGAGGTCGACGCACAGCACGAGCAGCATCGTCTTCCCGTTGGCCGCTACCGGTCAAGTGTTTTTGGTTCCGTGTGAGTCTGTCTCGATATCCACGGCGATCCCGTGACTGTGCCGACCAGTGTCTCGCCCGATCACCGGCCCCCGATTCCCGGTTCGCCGCTGCCTCTTTTGGCTGTGCATTGAAAAGGGAGGCCGTCGTACGCAGTCCAGAGCATGCACGCGACGATTGGGTCGGACCTCGATACGATCCCGGCGGGGACGAACGTGCTGGTCGCGGGGCCGCCGCTGGCGGGCAAGCGCCAGCTACTGTACGAACTGCTCGGCGGCGACACGACGGACGGGACGGTGTTCGTCTCGACGCGCAAGCGGGCGTCGGTCGTCGAGCGCGAGTACCGACAGGTCGCCCCGGAACCGTCGCTGCGGGTCGTCGACTGCGTGAGCCGCCAGATCAGCCCCGCTCGGGAGACTGGATACCACCGCTTCGTCTCCGACCCGGGTGACATGACCGGCATCGGCATCCGAACGTCGGAGTTCATGCGCCAGCTCCAGGCGTCGTGCGAGAGCGTCGGAGTGGGAATGCACACGCTGTCGACGATGCTGATGTACGCGGACCTCCGTCGGGTGTACCAGTTCCTCCACGTGCTGACGGGACGGGTCCAGACCGGCGACTTCCGGGGTGGGTTCGTCCTCGAAGACGTGGGCGACCTGGAGTCGTATTCGGTGCTCAGACAGCCGTTCGACGGGCTGGTCGAGGTGCGCGACACCGACGCTGGACGGGAGGTGCGAGTCCGGGGGCTGGACATCGGGCCCCGAACGTGGACGCCGCTGTAGCCGGGGCTACAGCTCGTCGTTCTCCAGGCTCTCGAGCGTCCGCTCGACCGTCTCGCTGTCGGTCCGGTCGGCGACGACGATCACACCAGACCAGTCCTCGTCGGGGAAGGAGGCGACGACGACGGCGTCGTAGAAGCGCAGCGTCGCGTCGAGCTCGCCGAAGTCGAACAGCGAGCCGTCGCTCGGCGGGTCGCCCAGGCCCTTCATCATCAGCGTCTGTATCCGTCGCTCGAACTCCTCGTCGGTGAACTGTGCGCGGACGTCGTCGCGGACGTGCAGCAGGTCGTACGACTCGCCCTCGTAGCGGAAGGCGACCCGCACGTCGTCGCCATGGAGGTCGACCTCCGAGAGGTACTCGCGCAACTCGGAGTCAGCAACGGCGTCGAGGTCGTCGGTCATGGACGACCGTTCGCCGGGCCGACACATAAAGGGTGTGCGCAACGGGGGCGGTGTCCGTCGAACGGTACGCCGGCAGGCCAGCACTGCGGGAACCTGAAGGGGTTTACCGTCCCGGCCAGAACGGAGAGCCAATGACGCTGGTCGCGTTCGACTTCGACGGGACGCTCTCGGACTCGGAGATGACGGTGCTGCTCGGCCGCCGCTACGGCGTGGCGGAGCAGATGGAAGAGATAACCGAGCGGGCGATGAACGACGAGATCGGCTACGCCGAGAGCCTGCGCCGGCGCGCGGCGCTCCTCGACGGGCTTCCGAACGAGGACGCACAGGCCGCCTTCGAGGAGGTGCGCCTGCGACCCGGCGCGGCCGACCTCATCCACGCACTGAACGAGGCCGGCGTGACGACGGCTATCTTCACCGGCGGGTTCCAGCGCGGCGTCGAGGCCGCACTGGAGCGTGAGGGTGTCACCGTCGACGCCATCGTCTCGAACCGGCTCCCCGTCGCTGACGGCGCGCTGACGGGGGAGGTCGAGGGCCCGCTCGTCGAGGGGACGAAGGACGACGCGCTCGAGTCCCACGCCGCCGAGCTGGACATCGATATGGCGGACACCGTCGCGGTCGGCGACGGCGCGAACGACCTGCCGATGCTGGAGGTCGCCGGGCTCGCGGTCGGGTTCGACCCGAAACCCGCCGTGGAGCCGGCCTGCGACGAGACGGTGACGACGATGGCCGAGCTGCGCGAGCTGCTGGAAGCGCGCGGCGTGCTCTGAGTCGGGGAACCGCGAACCGCGAAAACGGATCTTCGTCCTCAGTTCGTCGCCCGGTCGATGGCCTGGTCGAGGTCCGCGACGATGTCCGCGACGCCCTCGGTCCCCACGGAGAGGCGGACCATGTCTGGCGTGACGCCCGCCGCGAGCTGCTCCTCCTCGGTGAGCTGCTGGTGGGTGGTGCTCGCGGGGTGGATGACGAGCGTCTTCGCGTCGCCGACGTTCGCGAGCAGGCTCGCCAGCTCGGTCGACTCGACGGTCGACTGTGCGGCGTCGTAGCCCTGCGCCAGCCCGAACGTGATCATGCCGCCGTAGCCGCCCTCTAAGTACTCGCTGGCGGCCTCGTGGGTCTCGTGGTCCTCGAGGCCGGGGTAGTTCACCCACGACACCTCGGGGTGGTCGGCGAGGTGTTCGGCGACGACCTGGGCGTTCTCGCAGTGGCGCTGCATCCGCATCGGCAGCGACTCGATGCCCTGGATGGTCTGCCAGGCGTCGAACGGCGACTGCTGGTTGCCGAGGTCGCGCAGTCCGCGGGCGATGGCGGCGTAGGTGAACGCGGCCTCGCCAAAGCGCTCGGCGAAGTTGACGCCGTGATACGCCGGGTTCTCCTGGGCGATCTCCGGGTAGTCCTCGGCGTACTCCTCCCACGGGAACGAGCCGCCGTCGACGAGGACCCCGCCGACGGTGGTGCCCGAGCCGTGGAGCCACTTCGTCGTCGACTCCCAGACGAGGTCCGCGCCGTGCTCCAGGGGGCGGCAGAGGTACGGTGTCGCGAACGTGTTGTCCACGAACAGCGGGACGCCGTGGTCGTGCGCGATGTCGGCGAGCCGCTCGATGTCCGGCGTCACGAGCGCCGGGTTCCCGATAGTCTCGAAGTGGACGTACGCCGTGTCGTCGTCGATGGCCTCAGCGTAGGCGTCGTAGTCCAGCGTGTCCACGAACCGGGCCTCCACACCATTGCGCGGTGCGGTGTGCGTGAAGTACGTGTACGTCCCGCCGTAGAGCGACGACGCCGTGACGATGTTGTCGCCCGCGTCGGCGAGCAGGAACGTCGCCAGGTTCAGCGCACCCATGCCGGACGCGGTGGCGACCGCACCGACCCCACCCTCCAGCGCGGCGATGCGCTCCTGGAGCGTCGAGACGGTCGGGTTCATCAGCCGCGAGTAGATGTGCCCCGGCTTCTCCAGCGCGAACTGCGCGGCGGCATCGTCGGCGTCGTCGAACACGTACGACGTCGTCTGGTAGATGGGCGGTGCCCGTGCGCCCGTCGTCGGGTCCGGTTCCTGTCCCGCGTGCAGCGAGTGCGTCGCGAACTGTCGCTCGTCGGAGTCCTCGTCTGTCATGGGCGTTCGTAGGGTCGGCGGGGGTAGTAACGCGGTGGTAGCGGCCGGAATTGACGCTATGAGTGACGCTAGTTCGTAGTGGCGGATGCGCTGTCCACAGGCCGGTTTCCGCGACTCCGAACCGCTAGGAAGCCCCGCCAAACGTTTGAACAGGCCCCATCACGAACAGTCAGAAAGCCCCGAGGTTCTCGGCTCTCGCGACTCGCTGCGGTCCTCGTCCCTGCGGTCCTTGCTTCGTCGACGTTCGCCGAGAACCTCGCCCCTTTCAGTCCCGCCCGACAGCACCGCAACCGCACCTCAAACCTCCCCAACCTCCTGCGCTTCTCGCTCCGCTGCGATGCTCGTCCCTCGCACGCAACAGGCTCGCGGCCTCACTTCGTTCGGCACGCTCGCCAGCGCGCGCCACCCAGCTGTGAAGATCTCGACCCTCAGTCCCCGAACAGGCTCGTGTGGACGGGGGCGAACTCGTCGCCGTCGTCGGTCGATTCGACGGTGTCGGTGACGGCCTGGCCGGCGACGCCGTCGGCGATGAAGTCCGAGAGGGGTGGCCCGACGCGCTCTGGTTCGACGAGGAAGGCGTCGTGCCCGTGGTCGGAGTCGACGACGTGGTGGGCGACGGGCACGTCGGCTTCCCGTGCAGCCTCGGCGAGTCCCTCCGACTGTTCGACGGTGAAGTGCCAGTCGCCGGTGAACGAGAGGCAGAGCAACTCGCCGTCGAACGCGCCGAGGGCGGCGGCGTCGGACTCGTAGCCGGCGGCGGCGTCGTACTCGTCCATCGCGCGGACGAGGTAGAGGTACGCGTTGGCGTCGAACCGCTCGACGAACCGTTCGGCGTTGTAGTCGAGGTACGACTCCACGTCCCGGTACGGGAAGAACGAGGCGGCGGGGTCGGGCGACTCGCGGCCGTGGCCGCGGCCGGCGGACCGGCGGCCGAACTTGCCGTCCATGGAGTCCTTCGAGAGGTACATGATGTGGCCGATGCGGCGGGCCTGCGCGAGGCCGTCGTCCGGGTCGGGGTGGTCGTCGCCGTAGTAGTCGCCGCCGTTCCAGTTCGGGTCGGTGGTGATGGCGCGGCGCGCGACCGTATCGAGGCCGAGGCACTGCGCGTCGAGGCGAGGCGCGGCGGCGACGACGGCGACGCGGTCCACGTCGTCGGGGTAGCGCACCGCCCAGTCGAGCGCGTTCATGCCGCCGACGCTGCCGCCGACGACCGCCCGGAGCCGACCGACGCCGAGGTGGTCGAGCAGGCGGCGCTGGGCGCGGGTCCAGTCCGCGACGGTGACCGGCGGGAAGTCGGTGCCCCAGGGCTCGCCGTCGGGGCCCTCGGTCGCCGGCCCGGAGGAGCCGTAGCAGGAGCCGGGGACGTTCGCGCAGACGACGAACTGCCCGGTGGTGTCGATGGCCTTGCCGGGACCGACCACGTCGCCCCACCAGGCGCGGGCCTGGCCGGCGGTCGTGGTGGCGTCGTCCCCGACATCGCCGTCGCCGCCGTCGCCGCCGTCGCCGCCGTTCCCGCCGTCGCCGCGCTCGGGCCGCCGGGCGACGTGCTGGCTGCCGGTGAGCGCGTGACAGACGAGCACCGCGTTGCCAGCGTGGCGGTCGCCGTCGGCGGGCTCGTACTCGCCGTAGGTCTCGTAGGCGATCCGGAGGTTCTCGACGGACTCGCCGCAGGCGAACGTGAACTCGCCGAGGTCGGCGACGCCGCGCTCGTTCATCGGGAGCCCTCCGCGTCGTCGCCGGTTGCGTCCGCGCCGTCCGTTCCGGCCGCGCCGTCGCCCGCGCCGTCGGTCGCCGCCGCGATGGCCTGCTCCACGTCGGCGAGCAGGTCCGTCGGGTCCTCGATGCCGACCGAAAAGCGCAGGAGGTCCGGCGTGACGCCGGCGTCGCGCTGCTCGGCCTCCGAGAGCTGTGCGTGAGTCGTGCTCGCCGGATGGATGACCAGCGACCTCGCGTCGCCGACGTTGGCGAGGAACGACGTGACCTCGACGGCCTCGCAGAAGCGCTTCCCGCCGGTATAGCCGTTCTCCAGCCCGAACGTGAGCATCCCCCCGTAGTCGGCGAGGTAGCGGCTCGCGTTCTCGTGGGTCGGGTGCGAGTCGAGACCGGGGTGGGAGACCCACGCCACGTCGTCGTGGTCGTCGAGGTACTCCGCGAGGACGAGGGCGTTCTCGCAGTGGCGGTCCATCCGCAAGGGGAGCGTCTCGATGCCCTGCAGGGTCTGCCACGCGTCGAACGGCGACTGCTGGTTGCCGAGCGCGCGCAGCGACCTGTACTGCACGGCCTTCGCCAGCGGCGCGTCGAACCGCTCGGAGAAGTCGACGCCGTCGTAGCCCGGGCTCTCGCCGGCGAGTTCGTCGTAGCCGCCGGCCGCCCAGTCGAAGTCGCCGCCGTCCACGACGACGCCACCGACCGTCGTGCCCGAGCCGTGGAGCCACTTCGTCGTGGACTCCCAGACCACGTCGGCCCCGTGCTCCAGGGGGCGGCAGAGGTGCGGCGTGGCGAACGTGTTGTCGACGACGAGGGGCGCGTCGTGGGCGTGGGCGAGTTCGGCGACGCGCTCGAAGTCCGGCGTCACCAGCGACGGGTTGCCGACCGTCTCGACGTGGACGTACGCGGTGTCGTCGTCGATGGCCTCGGCGTAGGCCTCGGCGTCGAGCGTCTCGACGAATCTGGCCTCGATGCCCCGCCGGGGTGCGATGTTCGAGAGGTACGAGGTCGTCCCGCCGTAGGTGTCCGTCGAGCAGACGACGGTGTCGCCGGCCTCGGCGAGCACGAGCGTCAGCGCGTCGAGCGCGGCCATCCCGCTGGCGGTCGCGGTCGCACCGGCCGCGTCGTGGAGGGACGCGAGTCGTTCCTCGAGGCGGTCGACCGTCGGGTTGGAGATGCGCGAGTAGACGTGGTCGTCGCGGTCGAGCGCGTAGCGGGCGGCGGCGTCGTCGGCGTCCGGGAACGTGTACGAGGTTGTCTGGTAGATGGGGGGCGCACGGGCCCCTGTCGCCGGGTCCGGCTCCCCGCCCGCGTGGAGCGCGCGGGTGTCGAAGCTGGCGTCGTCGTTCATGTACGTGGTGCATATTCCTACAAACGTGTATAACCGTCAGTTACGGCAATATTGGGTGGGACCGCCGATGTGCAGACGTCCCTCACGCCGGGCGCACTCGAAGCCGGGGGCTGGCCATCGGGAGGTTCCTCGTGGAAGAAGGCACGGAAAGAGAGCGTCAGATGGTGGTGGATTCAGCAGGCAGTCCGGGTCGGTCGGGAGTCCGACCCGGATGGGTGCAGGGGCCGAGTCGGTCCGGTCGAACGAACATGCAGATAGGCGCGGGTGTCTCGGCCCACTCCGTGTCTTCACCGCAGGAACAAATAGAGGGGCCCGCCGATTCCGAGCGACTGAGAATCGGCGTGTCCCCTTCAAACAGGGGTCGCGTGACCGCCGGTCTCAGTACAGGTTGACGTTGACGTTCTTGACCTGCGTGTACTCCTGGATGGCCTCCTCGCCCTGCTCGCGGCCGTAGCCGGACTCCTTGTAACCGCCGAACGGCGTCTGCGGGAAGGTGACCGGGTACTCGTTGATGGAGACCATGCCGTACTCCAGGCGCTCGGCGACGCGGTGTGCGCGCTTGATGTCGTTCGTCCAGATGCCGGACATCAGCCCGTACGGCGAGTCGTTGGCGACCTCGATGGCCTCCGCCTCGTCGCCGACCTCGATGACCGACAGCACCGGCCCGAATATCTCCTCGCGGGCGACGGTCATGTCGTTGGTCACGTCGGTCAGGACGGTCGGCTCGACGAAGTGGCCGACGTCCTTGTCGTCGGGGACGCCGCCACCGGCCGCGACGGTCGCGCCCTCCTCGACGCCCTGCTCGATGTACGAGAGGACCTCGTCCTGCTGGCTGGCGGAGACCTGCGGGCCCATCCGGCCGTCGTCGTCGATGCCGGAGCCGAGCGGCATCGCCTCGGCCATCTCACAGACCATCTCGACCAGCTCGTCGTGGACGTCCTCGTGGACGACCAGGCGCGAGCCGGCCCAGCACATCTGGCCGCAGTTCATGAAGATGCCGTTGCGGACGCCCTTCGACGTGGCGTCGAGGTCGGCGTCCGGGAAGACGAGGTGCGGGCCCTTCCCGCCGAGTTCGAGCGTGACGCCGGTGACGTGCTCGCTCGCGGTCTCCATGACGTGCTTGCCGATGGACGTCGACCCGGTGAAGGCGACGTGCTCGACGCCCTCGTGGCTGGCGAGCGCGTCGCCGGCCGTGCTCCCGCGACCCGGCAGCACGTTGAACACGCCGTCGGGCAGGCCGGCCTCCTCGGCGGCCTTCGCGTAGTAGAGCGCCGACAGCGGCGTCTCGCTGGACGGCTTCAGGATGGCCGTGTTGCCGGCGGCCAGCGCGGGCGCGAGCGAGCGACCCGCGAGCTGGAACGGGTAGTTCCACGGGCTGATGTGGGCGGTGACGCCCAGCGGCTCGCGACGGGTGTAGTTCAGGCGCGGGCCGTCGACCGGGATGGTGTCGCCCTGTATCTTGTCCGTCCAGCCGGCGTAGTACCGGAACGTGTCGACGACCATGCTGATGTCGATGGACGCCTCGAACGGCGTCTTGCCGTTGTCGTGGGACTCGACCAGACCGATCTCCTCGTCCATCGCCTCGATGGCGTCGGCCATCGCGTGCAGGTGCTGGCCGCGCTCGCTCGGACCCATGCGGCTCCACTCGCTGTCGTGCGCCGACGCCACCTCGGCGGCCTCGACCGCGCGGTCCACGTCCTCGGGGCCAGCCGCGGCCACCTCGGCGTACAGCTCCTCGGTCGCCGGATCGTGCGTTTCGAGCGTCTCGCCGGACGCCGCATCTGTCCACTCGCCGCCGATGTACAGCTGTGTCGGGCCGTCGTATGCCATAGACGGTGGTTCGGCGTCGGGCGGATTAGTAGTACCGGAGCGTGGCAAGCCGCGCCGGAACCCCCGTCCACCGGCCGGACCGAGCGCCGGGATTCCCGTGACACCCGTCCGACCGCGGACTGAGACCCGGGGACCGCGTCCGCCCGCGTGGGCCCGTCCCACCATGCACGAGACACACTTTTCACGTCCCGGACCGCGTCACCACGTATGACAGCAGGCGACGTGAACGAAGTCACGACGGGCGAGTGTTCGGACCTCCACTACGTCGACACCGGCATGTACGGCACCGCGGAGTACGGCGCGGTGTACGTCCTCGACGCCGAGGAGGTCGCGCTCGTGGACACCGGTATCGGGACCCACCACGACCGCATCCTCGACGCGCTGGACGAGCTCGACATCGCGCCCGAGGCGGTCGAACACCTGGTCGTCACGCACGTCCACCTCGACCACGCGGGCGGGGCTGGCTTCCTCGCCGACGCATGCGAGAACGCGACGGTGTGGGTCCACGAGCGCGGTGCGCGACACCTCGCGGACCCGTCGCGACTCTGGGAGGGGACGAAGGCCGCGGTCGGCGACCAGATCGAGTGGTACACCGAGCCGGAGCCGGTGCCCGAGGGGCGCATCGAGACGCTCGCCGACGGCGACACCATCGACCTCGGCGACCGCGAGTTGCAAGCAGCGCACGCGCCGGGACACGCACCGCACCAGCACGTGTTCCACGACCCCGCGAACGATGCCGTGTTCACGGCCGACGCGGCGGGCATCTACGTCCCGAGCCTCGACGTGGTGCGGGAGACGACGCCGCCGCCACAGTTCGACCTGGAGCAGGCGCTCGCGGACGTCGAGACCATCCGGTCGTTCGAGCCGTCGACGCTGCTGTACCCGCACTTCGGGCCCGCCGAGACCGACGACCGGCTCACCGAGTACGAGGCACGGCTGGAGTCGTGGGTCGCGACCGTGGCGGACAAGCGCGACGAGCTCCCGGACGACGAGACCGTCGTCGAGCACTTCGCGGAGACGACGGAGATGCACGAGGTCTGGGGCGAGCGGAAGGCCCGCGGCGAGACGGCGATGAACGTCCGGGGCGTGCTCCGCTACCTCGACAGCCGGGACGACTGAGCCGGTCGCGCCGTCGGGGAGAAACTGACCGAAAGTTCAGGTGTTTTTATCCCCCCTGCAGTACAGGGGTGTGGTATGAACTGGCAGGAGGCGGAGCGAGAGTACACCGACGAGGTGACAGGTGAGACGAACCTCGCCCGGATGTTCGAGGACAGTGCCGAACGGCACGCGGACCGCCCGGCGCAGATGTTCAAGGGCGGGGTCTACGACCGCTCGCTGACAGAGACGGTCATCCCGGCGGCCCCGGACGGCGAGTACCGCGCCATCAGCTACGACGACATGCGGACCATCGTCCGCCACCTGGCCGCCGGCTTCCGCGACCTCGGCGTCGGCGCGGGCGACCGCGTGGGCATCTTCTCGAACACGCGGATGGAGTGGGCCCAGTGCGACTTCGGCCTGCTCTCCGCCGGCGCTGTCGTGACGACGGTGTACTCGGGCTCGTCGTCCCGGCAGGTGCGCTACCTGCTCGACGACCCGAACGCGTCCGCCGTCGTCGTCGAGAACGCGGACGCGCTGTCGCACGTCCTGGAGGTCGAGGAGGACCTCGACCTCGAGTTCATCGTCTCGATGGACCGCCTCGAGGGCCACAACGAGCGCGAGGACATCCACACGCTCGCCGAGGTCCACGACCGGGGTGCGGAGCTGTTCGACCGAGACGAGTACGAGTCGTGGGTCGACTCGCGCGAGTGGGACGACCTGGCGAGCCTCATCTACACCTCCGGCACGACCGGCCAGCCGAAGGGCGTCCAGCTCACCCACGGTAACTTCCGGGCGAACGTCAACCAGATCAGAAAGCGGTACGGCCCGCGCCCGGACAAGGGCGACCTCCCGGTCATCGACGAACACACCCGGACGGTGTCGTACCTGCCACTGGCGCACGTCTTCGAGCGGCTGGCCGGGCACTTCGAGATGTTCGCCGCCGGTGCCTGCGTCGGCTACGCGGAGAGCCCCGACACGCTGCGTGACGACTTCGCGGCCGTCCAGCCGAACGCCGCGACGAGCGTCCCGCGGGTCTACGAGAAGATCTACGACGCCATCCGCGAGCAGGCCGAGACCTCGGACCTCCGCTCGCGCATCTTCGAGTGGGCGACCGACGTGGGCGTGGAGTACCACGAGACCGAGAACCCGGGCGTCGCGCTCCGGGCGAAGGCCAGACTCGCGGACAAACTCGTCTTCCAGAAGGTGCGCGAGGCACTGGGAGGCAACGTGGACTTCCTCATCAGCGGCGGTGGTTCGCTCTCGCCGGAGCTCTGCGCGCTCTACCACGCGATGGGGCTGCCCATCATGGAGGGCTACGGGCTCACCGAGACCGCGCCCGTCGTCGCCGTGAACCCGCCGGAGGAGCCGAAGATCGGCACCATCGGACCGCCGGTGGTCGACGAGGACATCTACATCGACGAGACGATCGTCGAGCAGGAGACGTTCGCGGACGACCCCGGCCAGGTCGGCGAGCTGCTCGTCGACGGGCCGAACGTCACCGAGGGCTACTGGGAGAAGCCGGGAGAGACCACCCAGGCCTTCACCGAGATCGACGGCAAGCGCTGGTTCCGGACCGGCGACATCGTCCACCTGCGCCCCGACGGCTACATCGAGTTCCGCGAGCGCTCGAAGCAGATACTCGTCCTCTCGACGGGCAAGAACGTCGCACCGGCACCCATCGAGGACGCCTTCGCCGCCTCGCCGGTCGTCGAGCAGTGCATGGTCGTCGGCGACGGCGAGAAGTTCGTCGGCGCGCTGCTCGTGCCGAACCTCGAACGGCTCCGCGACGAGGCGACCGAGAACGGCACCGAGCTGCCCGACGACGACGAGGAGGCCGTCGAGCACGAGTACGTCCGCGAACGGGTTCAGGAGGAGGTGGACCGCATCAACCCGCAGTTCGAGACGTACGAGCAGATCAAGCGGTTCCGGCTGGTCACCGAAGAGTTCACCGAGGAGAACGACCTGCTGACGCCGACGATGAAGAAGAAGCGCCGGAACATCACCGACGTGCACGACGAGCTCATCGACGAGATATACGCGGAGTGACGCCGGGGCGCGTGGCCCCTCACCCTGGCAGCACAGGCTGAAGGCTCCGCTTGAACGGCTGGAAACTGGTGAAACTGCCATAACCTTTTATCATACACCGGTCGTGCTAGCGTCCAGTCATGGATTGGCGGGAGGCAGAACAACAGTTCTCTGACGACGTGACAGGCATGAACACCCTGGCACGAATGTTCCACGACAGCGCGGACCGACACCCGGACCGACCGGCACAGAAGTACAAAGGAGGTGTGTACGACCGGAGCCTCGCCTCGGTCGGGGCCGTGGACGAGGCACCGAGCGACGACTACGCGACGCTCAGCTACGGCGAGATGCAGGAGATCATCCAGCACCTCGCGGCGGGGTTCCGTGCGCTCGGCGTCGGCGCGGGCGACCGGGTGGGGCTGTTCGCCGACACGCGGATGGAGTGGGCCCAGTGCGACTTCGGCCTGCTCTCCGCGGGCGCGGTCGTGACGACGGTGTATGAGTCGTCCTCGCCGGCACAGGTGCGCTACCTGCTCGACGACCCCGGCGCGACGGGTGTCGTCGTCGAGAACCAGGAGCTGCTCGACCGCGTGCTCGAGGTCTCGGACTCCCTGTCCATCCGTTTCATCGTCTGCATGGACGACCTCCCCGCCGACTACGACGACGAGGAGGGCGTCTACACGCTCGGCGAGGTGTACGAGGAGGGTCGCAAGCGGTTCGACCGTGACACCTTCGAGACGTGGCTCGACGAGACCGACGTCGAGGACCTCGCGAGCCTCGTCTACACGTCCGGAACGACCGGCCAGCCGAAGGGGGTGCGCCTGACCCACCGCAACTTCCGGTCGAACGTCAACCAGATGTACCGCCGGTACGGCCCGCGCCCGGAGAAATCCAGTTCGTTCCCGACCATCGACGAGCACACCCGGACGGTGTCGTACCTGCCGCTGGCGCACGTCTTCGAGCGCGCCGCCGGGCACTTCCTCATCTTCGCGGCCGGCGGCTGCGTCGGCTACGCCGAGAGCGTCGACACGCTGAAGGAGGACTTCCAGGTCGTCGAGCCGAACACCGCGACCAGCGTCCCGCGGGTGTACGAGAAGATCTACGACGCCATCCGCGAGCAGGCCTCGGAGAGCGGCTTCAAGGAGCGGGTCTTCAACTGGGCGACCGGCGTCAGCCGCGAGTACTACCGCTCCGACCGGCCCGGGGCGCTGCTGAAGGCTCGCTACTGGCTCGCGGACAAACTCGTCTTCAGCGACGTGCGCGAGGCGCTCGGCGGCAACGTCGACTACCTCATCAGCGGCGGTGGCACGCTCTCGGACGAGCTCTGTACCCTCTACCACGGGATGGGGCTGCCCATCTACGAGGGCTACGGGCTCACCGAGGCGTCGCCCGTCGTGACGAGCAACCCGCCGGAGGAGGTCAAGATCGGCACCATCGGCCCCGCGTACCACGACATCGACGTGCGCATCGACACCTCCGTCGTCCCCGAGGGGGAGGCGACGGACACGATGGGCAAGCTCGGCGAGCTGCTCATCCGCGGGCCGAACGTGACCGACGGCTACTGGAACAAGCCCGAGGAGACCGAGGCCGCGTTCACCGAGGACGGCTTCTTCAAGACCGGCGACATCGTCCACAAGCGCCCGGACGACTACCTCGTGTTCCGCGAGCGCTCGAAGCAGATACTCGTCCTCTCGACCGGGAAGAACGTCGCGCCGGCACCCATCGAGGACGCGTTCGTCTCCAGCCGGGTCGTCGAGCAGTGCATGGTGATGGGCGACGGGGAGAAGTTCGTCTCCGCGCTCATCGTGCCGAACTTCGAGGGGCTGCGCGAGCGGGCGGCGGCGGAGGGGGTCGACCTGCCCGACGACGACCACGCAGTCTGTGACGCCGACTGGGCGCACGAGGTCGTCGAGCAGGAGGTCGCCGCGGTCAACGAACGCTTCGAGAAGCACGAACAGATCAAGGAGTTCCGGCTGGCCGAGGAGGAGTTCACCGAGGAGAACGACATGATGACGCCGACGATGAAGAAGAAGCGCCGGAACATCAAGGACCGCTACGACCGCCTCGTCGAGGAGATCTACGGCGAGGACGAGCGAGCCGAGCCGGCAGAGGCCGACGACTGAGTGGCCGGCTCGCGGACGACCGTTTTCCACCATCGTCGCCGACGGTTCTCTCACGCCGCCGTCGAGACGCAGCCTCCTCGCCCGTGTCCGGCGGTCCGCTGCTCGCCGGCTGTGCGACCCGCTGTCCACGGGACCGTTCGGGAGGAACTGTTCGAACTCGAACCCGGCGACCGGGTCGAACACGACGATGTCGTCTCGAACCGGAACTGCCGGGTCCGATGTGTCTCCGACGACGAGTTCGACTGTCGCTACGCCGGGAGCGGGTGCTCCGCCGGCGAGCCGTCCGTCGAACTCGCGGACGCCACGGCTCGCGTGCACGCAGCGGGACTGTCGAGGCTGTTTCCGTCCGGCGACCGGTCGGCCGGCCCGACCGGAGCCGTCGCCCCGGAACCGGCTGGCCGCAAACGGGTCGTTTATACGCGATGGCTCCAACAACCCGGGTACATGGGTGTCAGCCGTGATTGACGTGTTCGGAGGGGTCGTGCTCGCTGGCGAGAGCGCCGGCCATCTCGCGCTCATCGTCGCGCTCATCGTCGCGCTCGGTGTCGCCTCGCAGATACTCGGCGACCGGTTCCGCACGCCGAGCGTGCTCTTTCTCATCATCGCCGGCATCCTCGTCGGACCCGAGGGCATCGGCAACTGGTTCCCGTTCATCGACCCCATCGTCACCGAGGAGACGTTCGGCGGCGCTCTGTCGACCATCGTCGGCCTCTCGGTCGCCATCATCGTCTTCGAGGGGGCGTTTCACCTGAAGATATCCAAGCTCAGGGAGGCCCCCTCGGCGAACGTCAAGCTCGTCACGCTCGGGGCGACGATCTCGTTCCTCGGGACCACCGTCGCCGTCCGGTACCTGCTCGACACCGAGTGGGCCATCGCCGGGCTCGTCGGTGCGCTCCTGATCGCGACCGGGCCGACGGTCATCACACCGATCCTCGAGGTGGTCGCGGTGCGCGACCGTGTCGAGGCGGCACTGGAGACCGAAGGCATCGTCAACGACGTGACAGCGGCCATCCTCGCGGTCGTCATCTTCGAGGTGCTCGCGGTGGAGGAATCGAGCATCGAGATCTACATCCAGCGGTTCGCCGAGCGCCTCGGCACCGGGCTGCTCATCGGGCTCGTGGTCGCCGGCATCATCTGGTACGTGCTCCGGCACGTCGACCTCTCGCCGGACAACGCCCCGCAGAACGCCCGGTTGCTGACGCTGGCGGGCGCGGTCGTCGCGTTCGCGACGGCGAACGAGATCTTCTCCGAGGCCGGTGTCGCCGCCGTCGCGACGGCGGGCATCGTCCTCGGGAACGCCGACCTGCCCTACGAGGAGCAGATAGAGGAGTTCAAGGGCGACGTGACGCTCATCGTCCTCTCGTTCGTCTTCATCGCGCTGGCGGCGCTGCTGGAGTTCCAGAAGCTGTTCGGGCTCGGCTGGCAGGGCATCGCCGTGGTGCTCATCGTCGCGCTGGTGCTCCGGCCGCTGCTGGTGTTCGCCAGCACGACCGCCGGGCAGTTCACGACCTCCGAGCGCTGGTTCATCAGCTTCGTCGGCCCGCGCGGCATCATCCCGGCGTCGGTCGCGACGCTGTTCGCGCTCGAACTCCAGACCACGAACCCGGGCGGCGCGGACACCCTCGTCGGGGCGGTGTTCCTCGTCATCCTCATCACCGTCGTCTTCGAGGCCGGACTCGCCAGACAGATCGCGGAAGCACTCGACGTCATACCAATGCGTGTACTCATCATCGGAGGTGGGCAGGTGGGCCGTTCGCTCGCCGACCGCCTCGACGACCGAGGAGAGAACGTCGTCATCATCGAGAAGGACCCGGAGATAGTGGAGGTCGCCCGCGAGGCGGGCTTCACCGTCCACAAGGGCGACGGCACCGACACGGACGTGTTGCGTGCCGCCGGTGCCGACAACGCGAAGATCGTGGTCGCCGCCACCGGTGACGACGACGCGAACCTCCTCGTGGTACAGCTCGCGAACAGCAAGTTCTCCGTCGAGACGGTCATCGCACGGGCGAACAACTCGGACAACGTCGAGGCGTTCGAGGACCTCGGCGTCCGGACCATCTCCTCTGCGATGGCGACCGCGTGGGCCATCGACAACGAGATCGAGCGGCCCGCGCTCTCGGACTGGATCACCCACTTCGGCGAGGAGGGGGACATCCAGGAGATAACGGTCACCTCGGACGAGCTCATCGGCCGCACGCTCTCGGAGGTCGGGCCGGAGCTGCCGCCGGGCTGTCTCATCGCGCTCGTCTCCCGGGACGGCGAGGTGCAGGTCCCCGGGGCGGACTACACGGTCCAGGAGGGCGACAACCTCACCCTGCTCGGCGAACGTGACAGCGTCCGCGAGGCGATGGCGTTCTGTCACCCCGAGGACTGAGCAGCCGCTGTCCCACCCCGGAACCGAGCCCCCCTTTAAGAACGTCCGCTCCGAAGTCGTTCGCATGGCAGCGACGGCACTCTACACGCTGAACACAGCACACTGGACGTTCGACTTCTCCGCAGCGGTCCAGATGCAAAAGCCCGGGGAGCCGTACCGCGGCACCTGCCCCGCCTACCTCGTCGAACACCCCGAGGGGACGGTGCTGGTGGACACGGGCGTCAGCCCCGAGCTGGTCGCCGACCCGGCGTCGTACGGCCCCGCCGGCGCGGCCCACATGGCTCCCCTGCTGGAGACGCTCGAGCAGACCGAGGACCAGCACCTCGTGAACCTGCTCGACGGCATCGGCTACGCACCCGAGGACATCGACAAGGTGGTGTTGAGCCACCTGCACACCGACCACGCGGGGAACATCGACCTGTTCCCCGACGCCGAGTTCGTCGTCCAGAAGGAGGAGCTGCGCTACGCGTTCTACCCGGACGGCGTCCAGCGCCTGTTCTACGTCACCGGCGACGTCCACCACCTGCGCCGGATGGACTACGACGTGACCGCCGTCCGCGGCGAGTACGACGTGTTCGGCGACGGGAGCGTCGTCGCGTTCCCGACGCCGGGACACTCGCCCGGCCACCAGTCGGTACAGGTGGAACTGTCCGACGCGGGCACCGTCATCCTCGCCATCGACGCGGCGAACCACCGCGAGGGCTACGAGGGCGAGCTGGCGGCGTCGTTCGCGCACTCGCTGGAGGACTCCGTCGAGTCCATCCAGGCCATCAAGCGCCGGGCCGAGCTGGCCGACGCCGATGTCTACGTCCACCACGACCCCGACGACATCGGCCGGCTTCCGGAGCCGCCGGAGGCACTCGAATAGACCGACGCCGGTTTCGGGAGCGTCGCTTCACACCGACCGGAACGCCCGGAGCGTCCCGCCGTCGGTCGTGAAGAGCAGGTCGTCGGCGACGGCGAACTCGGTGCCGATGCCCTCACGCGAGCGGCTCCACAGACGAGTCCCGTCCTGTGGGTCGAAGCAGTACAGCCGGTCCGCAGTGAGCGCGAGCACCGTCTCTTCGGTTACGACGGGCCGGGCGACGAGTTCGCCGACGGAGTCGGCCGACCAGTTGCGCCCGGCACCGCCGGACATGCCGTGGAACGAGCTCTCGGACCGGTTGTGGGCGAAGATTCGCTCGCCGTCGCCAGCGATCAGTTCGCCGCCCAGCACGGCACTCCCGCCCGCGAACTCGGTGTGCCAGCGTCTTTCGTACGTGTCCGACTTCGCTGAGAACGCCCACAGGTCGCCGTAGAAGGCGTCCGAGGCGTAGACGGTGCCGTCGAGGTAACACTTCTCGCCGGGGAAGTGGTGGCCACGTCCGGTCCCACGAAGCTCGGTCTCGCCGACGGACGAGCCGTCTGCCGGGTCGAACTGCCACGGCACGCCGGCGTGCGTTCCCGTCGAGACGTAGACGAGCCCGTCGCTCGCGAACAGCGGCGGCGACCAGGGGGGTGGGGCGGTCCCCTCGCCCAGGTTGGCTCGCCACTGCTCGCCCCCGTCGGAGAGCGCGAGCTTCACGAGTTCGGGACCAGCGCCGCCCGTGACGTGATAGACGCCGTGGGACGCTGTCAGGAACGCGTCACGGGAGCCAGTCTCGACGCGCCAGTTCTCGGTCCGGCCGTCCCTGGTGAGCGAGACGACGCGCGTTCCGGTGGGAACGACGAGAGCCCCGTCGACGACCCAGGGCGTTCCGGCGTCGGAGCCGACGGACCGCTGCCAGCCTTCGGTGCCGTCGCGGGCGTCGAACGCACGGACGGTGCCGTCGTCGCCACCCACGTAGAGCGTGCCGTCGGCGAGGGTCGGGCCCGAGAGCTCGGTGCCGACATCGGTCGCCCAGAGTTCGGCGAGTTCGCTCGCCGGACCGGCGGCGTCGAGGCTGGCGTTGCTCAGTCCGTGGTCGGCGGCGGGCATCGGCCAGTCGGCGTCGACGCTCGACGGCTGCCCGGGTTCCGGACGACTCGTCCCGGTGCTGTCGGTGGTCGTCACGGTTCGGCCGGTGGTCGTCACGGTTCGGCCGGTGGTCGTCGCGGCAGGGTCGGTCTCGTCGGCGGGCGTGTCGCCGGTACAGCCCGCGAGTGCGGCCGTACCGAGACTCGCGAGGAGGGCGCGGCGGGACCGTCTCATGGGTGACCGGTCGACACCCTCCTGTAAGTGCTTTCTGCGAGGACTGACCTGTCACGTCGGCGTGTCGACCTCGTCGCGGCACCGGGTGAGGGTGGTGGGCAGGCGTTCGTCTCCACGAACAGGTAGGTTCGCCAACAACGTTATTTCACAGACCCCCGAAGCGTCTGACGCATGTCCGACGCGACGGGGGAGTGACTCGTCGGCGGCTGCGTGATACCCGATGCACTCGGCAGTCATCTCGACGTTGCCCGACGAGCACCACCAGCGGGTACTGGACCTCTGGGACGACCTGGCGGACGAGTTCGGCATCGACCCGGCCTCCGAGCTCCCGCCGCCGCACGTCTCCTACCACGTCGCGGAGACCTACGACGCCTCGACCGTCGAGTCGCGGCTCCACTCGGTGCGTCCGGAGGTCGACCCCTTCACCGTCCGTACCGGCGGCCTGGGCGTGTTCACCGCCGCACCCGTCGTCTACCTGCCCGTCGCCCGCTCGCCCGAACTGGCCGAGCTGCACGACAGCCTCTGGTCGCGGCTCACCGACTTCGCGGACCACGCGGACGACTACTACCACCCGGACCGGTGGTTCCCGCACGTCACGCTCGCATACTACAGTCTCGACGCGGAGCTGGCGGGGGAGGTCGTGACGTTCCTCTCGGACCGCGAGTTCGACTGGGAGATGGAGATCCGGGACCTCGCGCACCTGGAGTCCAACGGCACCGAGACGCGCATCTGCTCGCGCGTCGAGCTGTGACGGGAGAAAGCACTCGTCGCTCAGCCGATGCTAGTCAACGTACCCGCGAACCACCGGCACGCCAACCGGAGAGCCCGTGTGCGGCCATGATCCCGCCGAGCGCGAATAGCGCGAGCGTGACGACCGCGCCGAGCGTTCCGCTACTTGTGACGAGCAATGTGTTCGGCGCTGCCTTCGTCAGCATCGTGTTCATGGCGGAGTACGCCGTCACTGCCATCAGGGCGAGACCGATGAATATGTTGATCGCATCGTAGACAGTGGTCATGGCCAATAGTACACCCGGTTGGTACGTATAACTTCGTCCTCGGATTCGTCGGTTTCGCGGAACTCCCGACCTCAGAGGTTCTGGTCTCTGTTGTCCTGGTTCGGGAGTTCCCACTTGTCGCTGCTCCACGGGACACCGACCGAGATGCCTGTGCCGGGTATCGTGATGCTTGTGTTCGCGAGGATGTCCCAGTTTGCGACATCGAAGATGCTCCACGTGTGCGTGTAGAGCCCGGCGACGATACCGGTGGTGCCCGTGTTCTGCTTCGTCACCCGTATCTGGACGGCACCGATACCGACGGGGAACCAGTCCGGAGTTCCGTTCCCGTCACGGTCCTCGCTGTAGGCGTCGTGAAACTCCGCGACGAGTCCGTTGGCCGGTGCGTCGGGCTCGGGACTCCCGGGCTCTGAGAGCAGGTCGGTCTTCCCGTCGACGGAGTTGGTGCCGGAGTAGTTCTGGAGCTTGCCGCTGAGGATGGCACTGTCGTCGACGTAGCCGAAGATGTCCTGTTCGAACGCCAGTACGGGTACGTCTACGGGGGTGGGTCCGTCGGGATCGCCGTACCAGTCGGGCCGTTCGAGGCCCCAACTCAGGCCGATAGCGTACTCGTCGGATGATTCGTCCCAGACGCTCGTGTAGAACGTGACGTCGGTACCGTCCTTCTGGTACCAGTCGTTCGTGGAGACACTGTCGTCGTAGTAGTCGGGCTCCTGGTGTACCGAGAGCGAGTCGGTAACCTTCTCGTGGGCGACATTGTGTGCTTCCAGCAGCGCGAACGCTTCGTCCATCCGGGCGTTCGCGACGTGGTCGTTAAATTCGTCCGCGATACCGGCCTCTCTGACGGAAACCGCCTCGCTTGATGCGAGACTCGTCCCGGTCAAGAGGAGCGAGCCGGCAGTGCCGGCTCCGACCGTCCGCAGTATTGAACGCCTACTCGTCTCGGGTCCAGATGTGGGTTCGTCGTGACCCATATCCGAAACCACCATTGGAAATGTGTTATAGCTATTTGGCGTCGGTGTCGTCGGAAGCTGTCGAAACTCGCAGGTAGTGCCGGTTGTGATGGTGCTAGTCACACACTTGCTCTGAAGTAGTCGCACAGGAGAGGTGCCGGTCGAAGACAGTCGACGCCCACGACCGGAGTTCGTCACTTCTGGATTCGATACACCCCGTGAGACGAAGCGTATCGTCGTATCCGAGGACGAGTGTCACCCGGTCCGTGAGTAGGAGACCGAAAATCAGATCTTCGTCGATTAGATGCAGAGTAACCCCATCGGCTGTGTCTAGTTCTGACAACGGATTCGACACCTCTTTACTCTCGGAATCGTAGCAATGAGCGCACGTCACGACCGAAATCTGTCCGAGATCATCGCGACGGTCGACGAGCAGCCAACCGATGCTCGGGCTGAGGGTGCGAATCGACGACGTGGTCTCGTCAATGATGGTTTCGACACGCTGTATCGGCCGGTACGGACACTTTCGGGTGGCGAGGAAGGAATCGACATCGGTCAGCCAAGCCGGGTCTGGGGCATGCTCCTGTGGTAGCCTGTCGAGGACTGGTCGACATTCCTTGACAGCCTCAAACGCGTCCTTGGTGCTGTCGCAGACCGTCAGTAGTAATTCGCCCGAGACAGTAAGTCGGTAGCGGCCGTCCTGCTTCACGACCCATTCACGGTCGACCAGATCCGTGACGTGTCTGTGAACGGTTCGACGGGAGATTGGTAGCTTGGAGACCAGTTCGGAGGGGGCTGCGGGTTCGTCGGCGAGTCGCTCCAGTAGTTCGAGCCGTCTGCAGGAGGCGAACGCGAACTGGATGCTCTCGGTGGGGGGTGTTCGTCATCGTTCGTTTCACCGTACGGATATGCACGCGAAAAATCTATTGGTGATGTCGATTAGCAATAGCTCCGTCTTCGATCGGTTAGGATCTCGATAGCTCGATGCATCCCCCCTCCACGTCGTGACTCGGTAGCGAGAAATCGATACGGACGTGGTCGGTCATGGTCGACCCGGTTCACGGCCGGTGGCAATCAAGCTGTTCCCCGTCGGCGTCCGTCGGCGCGGCTCATTCCGCCGGCGACTCGGCGGGCGCCGCCTCCTCCTCCGTCGTCACCGCGAGGAACGCGTCCTCAAGGCTGGTCGCCTCCCCCGTCTCCGCGCGCCGCTTCAGCTCCTCCGGCGCACCCTGGGCAACGAGCCGCCCGTCGTGCAGCACGCCGATACGGTCCGCCAGCTCGTCGACGACCGGCAGGATGTGCGTCGAGAGGAACACCGTCATCTCCTGGTCCGCGAGGTCGGCGATGGTGTCCCGCATCGTCCGTGCCGCCCGCGGGTCCAGTCCCGACGTCGGCTCGTCGAGGAACGCGACCTCGGGCTCGTGCAGCACCGCCTGGATGACGCCCGTCTTCTGGCGCATCCCCTTCGAGTAGGCGTCGATGCGCTTGTCCGCGTCGTCGAGCAGGTCGAACCTCGCGAGCAGGGATTCGATGCGCTCCCCGGCCTCGTCGTCCGGGATGTCACGCAGCCCGGCGACGTACTCCAGCTGCTCGCGCCCGGTGAGCTCCTCGTACAGCGGTGGCTCCTCCGGCAGGTAGCCGATGTGCGGCGTCACCGACTCGCGGTCGGTGATGGACTGGCCGGCGACGTGCGCGGTGCCCGAGGTCGGGCGCGTCAGTGTCGTCAGCATCCGCATCGTCGTCGTCTTCCCCGCGCCGTTCGGGCCTAAAAATCCGAACACCTCGCCGCTCTCGATGCGCAGGTCGAGGTCGCCGACCGCCGTCTCCCCGTCGTACTCCTTGGTGAGGCCGTCCGTCACGATGGCCGCGTCGGTCATTGTTGGATTCGTTCGTCGGCCGGTGGTATGAAGCCACCGCGGCTGTTTCTGGGTGTGAAAAGTCGGTTCTCCTGCCCGAGTGTGTCTGTCGGCGGGCGTGCTGACGAGTCGGTCTCTGCGAACAGCCAGAAAGCCCCGAGTCGCTGGAGTCGGGGGCCTCGCTGCGTCCCCGGAAATCTACGATTTCCGGTGTGCTCACGAGACGCGAGCGTCTCGTGACCGGTCCTCGTGCCTGCGGTCCTTGCTTCGGCCGCCTTCCTCCAGCGACTCGTCCCTTTCAGTCCCGCCCACTGCGACCGCAACCGCCCTCACGCCTCCCCAGCCGCTTGCGATGCTCGGTCGCAGGCTCCCTGCGCTTCTCATCCCTCGCACGAGCGTCTGCGAGCGGCCTCGCGTTGCTCGGCACGCTCGCGGGCCGCGCGCCAGTCGGTTGGTCAGTGGAGCGTCGTCACTATCCAGCTCAAAAAGACGAGAACCGCAGAGTCGGTCGATTACTCCCCGTTGACGTCGAACTCGATGGCCGCGCCCTGGCACGACCACCTTTTGTCTCGCTCCTCGCTGCGCTCGTCACTCGCAAAAGCTGGGCCAAAAAGTGACCGCGAAGGCTTACTCGCCGTTGACCTCGAACTCGATGGCAGCACCCTGCCCGAAGCCGACACAGAGCGTCGCCAGGCCGCGGCCGCCGCCGCGCTTTCTGAGCTCGTGGATGAGCGTCACGGGCAGGCGGGCACCGGACGCACCGAGCGGGTGGCCGATGGCGATTGCGCCGCCGTTGACGTTGAAGATGTCCTCGTCGATACCGAGCTCCTCGCGGGCGTACACCGTCTGGGAGGCGAACGCCTCGTTGAGCTCGACGAGGTCGTAGTCCTCGATGTCGCGGCCGTTGCGTTCGAGCAGGCCGCGGGTCGCCGGCACCGGACCGATACCCATGATGGTGGGGTCGACGCCGGCGACGTTGTTCGTGCCGACCTCGGCGAGGATCTCGAGGTCGTGCGCCTCGGCGAACTCCTTGGAGGTGACGAGCGTCGCGGCCGCACCGTCGGAGATCTGGCTGGAGTTCCCGGCCGTGATGTCCTCCATGAACGCGGGCGGGAGGCTCTGGAGCGTCTCGAAGTCGGTGTCGGGACGGATGCCCTCGTCCTCGGTGATGGTGCGGACCTCGGTCTCGACGGGCTCGCCGTCCTCGTCCTCCTCGACGGTGACCTCGGCCTCGATGGGGATGATCTCGTCGTCGAAGCGCCCCTCCTCGGTGGCCGCGGCGGCGCGCTGGTGGCTCTGGACGGCGTAGCGGTCCTGTGCCTCGCGCGAGATGTCGAACTCGTCGGCGACCTTCTCTGCGGTCATCCCCATCTGGAGCTCGATCATGTTGTACATCTCCTGGAACGCGGGGTGGAAGCTTCGGCTGTCCATCCCGCCGCCCATGGGGACGCGGCTCATGTTCTCGAAGCCGCCCGCGATGATGCAGTCGCGGTTGCCGGCGGCGACGGCATCGGACGCGGAGATGACCGCCTGCATCGAGGAGGCACACCAGCGGTTGATGGTCGTCGCGGGCACGCTCTCGCCGAGTTCGGACATCAGGGCGATGATACGGGCGACGTTGTTGTCCTGCTCGCCACGCTGCTGGGCACAGCCCCACATCAGGTCGTCGATGTCCTCGCCGGAGAGGCCGTTCTCGGCGAGTATCTCGTCGATGAGCGGGACGGAGAGGTCCTCGCCGCGGGTGTTCTCGTAGACGCCACCCTGGCGACCCTGGGGTGTCCGGTACGCGGCCGCGATGACGGGCGTGTGTGCTGGCATACCTGAAGCGTTGGGAGGCACAACCTTAAATCACGGCTGAACGGGCAGTAATCGTGCCGGGAGTTTATTCGGACCGCTCGCGAGCGTCCGGAATCGTTCCAGCCACCCGACACCGGCCCCGATTTCGGGCGTCGTGCCGGCGAACGGAACCCAAAAAGGGTTTAGGCACGCTCTCGCTGGAAGCGAGTAATGACCGACGACCCCACGCCGCCCGCCAGCCCTCCGGCGGACGCCCTCCGCGCCGACGGCGGGTCGTCGTCCTCTCCCCCGGCGGACGACCGCGACGAGGCCGACGACCGCGACCAGCCCACGGGACACGACGACCGCGACGCTCACGACGACCGCGACGCCCACGACGACACGCCCGGTGAGCGCGCCGGCGAGCCAACCGATGACGACGACGAGTGGGACGAGTGGACGACAGCGGACGATGCCACCGAGACGGCCGACGACGACGAGCCCGAACACGACAGCTGGAACCACGACCCCGAGGCGAGCGACCTCGCGGGCAACGACGACCATCCCCAGGAATCGAGCAACCGCACGCTCGGCGCGCTGGTGGTCATCGCCGTGGTCGGCCTCGCCGCGCGGCTGGTGTGGCTCGGCGAGCGGCTCGTCCACCAGGACGAGGGCCGGGTCGCGTACTGGGTGCTCCGGTACCTCGAGACCGGCGCGTACGAGTACCGACCCATCGTCCACGGGCCGTTCCTGTTCCACGTCGACAAGTACGTCTTCCAGTTGCTGGGGCCCTCGGACTTCACCGCCCGGCTCCCGGTCGCCATCCTCGGCGCGGCGCTCCCGCTCTCGGCGTGGCTCTACCGGAAGCACCTGCGGGACACCGAGGTCGTCGCCCTCGGGCTGTTCCTCGCGTTCAACCCGGTGCTGCTGTACTACTCGCGGTTCATGCGCTCTGACATCCCGCTCGTCGTGTTCGTCGCGTTCACCGTCGGGTTCTTCCTGCGCTACTACGACGAGCGCCAGCGCCGGTACCTCGCCGCCGCCGTCGCCACGCTCGCGCTCGCCCTGACGACGAAGGAGAACGCGCTGCTGTATCCGGTCTGCTGGCTGGGGGCGGCCGCACTCCTGCTCGACCATCGGCTGTTCCGCGCGCCGGTCGCGGACGACCTGACGGTCTGGGGCGTCCTCGTCGACTACCTCGACTGGGTGCTGCCGTTCGACCTGCGCGGGTCGTGGGGCGTGCTCGCGGGCGGGGACGTGAACGGCCTCATCGACCGGCACATCGACTGGTGGGTCACGGGTTGGCGCTCGATCGTGGTCTCGGTCGGGGTGGCGGTCGGCCTCGCCGTCGAGTTCTTCGCCATCATCGTGCTGTTCTACGCGCCCCGCGGCGGCGGCTACACGAAGCAACACGCCGCGGGCTGGCCCGGACCGGAGCAGGCGGGACAGGGCATCGGGCTGTGGAACTCGCTCGGTCAGCTCGCCGGCGGCGACCCCGACATGTTCCTCGCCGTCGTCCGGGAGTCCATACTCGGCTCGTGGGAGGAGTTCACCGGCCAGTGGGCGAGCGACCACGGCAACTCCTACCTCGCGTTCTTCGAGCACTACATCAACGTGCTGGAGGCCGCCGCGCTCGTGTTGTGTGCGTTCGCCATCGTCGGGTTCGTCGTGGACCGCTACAGCAGCGACGGCCCGCGGGACCTCGTCGCGCTCGCGTCGTACTGGGGCTTCGTCAGCGTGCTCGGCTACCCCATCGCGACGGACATCCGCGCGGGCTGGGCGACGAGCCACGCCATCATCGCGCTGGCCATCCCGGCGGCGGTCGGCCTCGCCATCGTCTTCCGCTGGGGCATCGAGTCGTTCACCGACGACGACCCCGTCGGCGTCGCGCTGACGGTCGTCATCCTCCTGCTCGTCTCCGGGCAGGTCGCCACGACAGCCGTCGGGCTGGTGTACGTGAACGACCAGGACCCCGACAACATGCTCGTCCAGTACGCCCAGTCCTCCAGTACGGACCTGAAGGACACGCTGCAGGACGTCGAGCGCATCGGCCGCGAGCAGGGCGGGCCCGACGACGTCGACGTGCTGTTCTACGGCAACGAGTACTACACGTCGAACCTGAGCGACGACTTCCAGCCACCCGCCTCGCAGGGCTACTACGAACGCCGGACGCTGATGTGGTACATGGAGATGTACCAGTACCGCGCGAACGCGACCGAGGGCCAGCAGTTCGTCTACGACACGGCCATCACGCTCCGGCAGGTCAACCGGACGAACGCGCCGGTCGTCGTCGCCATCGGGAACGGCTCGAACGGTGACGACGCGGAGGACATCCACCAGTGGCTCGTCGAGCAGGGCTACGAGGCCCGCGAGTTCCAGCGCTTCGCGACGGTCAACCGGACCGACCAGAACCTCGGCCCGGGCACCCCCTTCGTCGTCTACGTGAACGAGTCGGCGCTGTCCGAATCGGCAGACGTACCGCCACCCGAGCAGTCGAGCGCGACGATACCTGCCTCGACGGCACCGACCGACCGGCTGCAGACGGCGGCCCGGTCCATCGTCGGTGACGGCTGGCTCCGGGCCGCGGCGCGACCAGTCCGAGCGGCCGAGTCCTCCACGCTCGGCACGTAATCGGCGCTCCGACGGCCTTAAGCGGCCGTGGCGTCAACCTCTGAAGGAATGAGTAACGCGGCGCTATCGGTTGTCGAGTTCCTGTTGACCGCCGATATCTACACCGAGAACCGCGAGCTGGACGAGAACGACCTCCCACCGCGGTTCCGACGCGTGTTCTACGTCGACGGCGAGGTCGAGCGACCGCTCACGGTCACGAACAAGACGGCCCGGGCGGCGACGGGCATCGACCACCCGTGGGACGCGATTTCCGAGCTCCTGTTCACCGACCGCGACGAGTTCTCGGGCAAGCTGAAGCTGACCCAGCCGGAGATGGCCGAGAACTGGTTCCTCGAGCGCGTGGACGCGGAGACGCTGCGCCGCAACCCCACCCTCGCCTGGGAGTTCGCCGACCAGTTCGACGACCTCACCTACGAGGAGGCCCGGGAGGCCAACCGCCCCATCCAGGCCGACCGCGTCTGGATCGACTCGCTGCTCGACGAGATGTTCGAGGACGAGGAGGACGAGGAGATGCTCGACCTCGTCGACATCCGCGCGCCCGAGGAGATCGACCAGACGCTCGACGACATCGTCCTCACCGAGGAGCAGGAGGGCGAGATCCAGAAGGTCGTGAAGGCCATCGAGCACCGGGAGTACCTCGCCGAGATCGGCCTGCGCGAGATCGGCAAGCTGCTGTTCGTCGGCCCGCCGGGGACCGGGAAGACCTCCGCCGCGAAGGGGCTGGCGTACAAGCTCGACCTCCCGTTCGTCGAGGTGAAGCTCTCGATGATCACCAGCCAGTACCTCGGCGAGACGGCGAAGAACGTCGAGAAGACGTTCGAGGTGGCCAAGCGGCTCTCGCCGTGTATCCTGTTCATGGACGAGTTCGACTTCGTCGCGAAGACGCGCGGCGGCGACGAGCACAACGCCATCAAGCGTGCGGTGAACACCCTGCTCAAGAGCATCGACGACATCTCGCTCATCCAGGACGACGTGCTGCTCATCGGCGCGACGAACCACCCGGACCAGCTCGACGCCGCGGCCTGGCGGCGCTTCGACGAGATCGTCAACTTCCCCAAACCCGACCACGGGATGCGTTCGGATATCCTCCGCATCATCACCCGCGCGATGGACATCGAGGAGTTCGACCCCGACGCCATCGCCGACATCACCGAGGGGCTCACCGGGAGCGACCTCCGGCTGGTCATGCGCGAGGCCGTCCTCGACGCGCTTACCGAGGAGCGGACGACGCTGACCCAGGAGGACCTCGAGGCAGCGGTCGCGGACTTCGAGGAGCGCGACAACCTGAAGAACATGGACATGATCGGGGGCGACCACGACGCACTCGTCGCCGGCGGCGACATCGCTGGCGACGGCTCGGGGCACGACCACGGCGACCACGACCACAGCCACGACGGCTGAGATCCGACGACCGGCCGCCAACCCGCGCCTTTTTCGCTCCCGACCGCAAAGGCGGGCACGATGCTGGTCACGCTGCTCGGAACGGGCGACACGACGGGGACGCCGACGCCCGGCTGCGACTGCGATACGTGCCAGGCGGCCCTCGAACGTGGCGTCGAGCGCACCCGGTTCTCCGTGCACGTCCACAACGAGCGCACCGACGAGTCGCTGCTGGTCGACTGCAGCCCCGACTTCCGCTACCAGTTCCTCCACAACGACGTCGACCTGCCGGACGCCGCCGTCGTCACCCACATCCACTTCGACCACCTCGACGGGCTCGGCAACGCGTACCGGCTGCTCGACGGGCTGCAGGTGTACGCCGCGAACGAGACAGACCCGGAGACGGGCGAGAGCGTCGCCGACACCGTCGACCGGAAGTACGACTACCTCGACGCGGTGACGGTGAACCACGAGACGCCGTTCGAGCCGTTCGAGACCTGCGGCTTCGAGGTGACGCTCGTCCCGGTCGTCCACCCGCCGCTGGTCTGTTACGGGCTCGCCATCGAGGACCCGGAGACGGGCGGGAAACTCGCCATCTCGGGCGATTCGAGCTACGCACTGGGTGAGGACTCGCGGGACGTGCTGCGGGACCCCGACCTGCTGCTCGCCGACGGTATCGTCCCGGCCGACCTCTGCAGGCACCACCCGCTCGGTGGCGACCACGCCGACGATGACGGCGTCTTCCGGACGTTCGGCACGAAGCACATGACCTACGAGGGCGCGCTCGCGCTCGGCGAGGACATCGACGCCGACGTGACGCGGGTCGTCCACGCGGCGCACTTCTACCCGGTCGAGCAGGCGTTCGACGACGCCATCGCCGTCGACGGGGAGACGTACGAGCTGTAGAAGGTTTGACGACAGGTGCGGCCGTTCGCCCGGGCAGCTAGAGCGTCTCGGCGACGAGGAGGACGAGCGCGACCGGGCTCGCGACGACCCCGACGAGGAGCGCGGCGTAGACAGCCAGGCCGATGGCGAGCGCCAGGCCGGGGACGAGCGTCAGCGCGACGGTCGCCAGCGCGAGGACGGCGACGACGGCGAGCAGGGCGCGGCCGAGTCCCTGCGGGACGATGGTGGTCTGGGGTCGGTTCTTCCGGCCGAGCGCGATGGTGGTCGTACTCATCTGTTCTCATCTATTCGTAGGACCGTGGACCCCATAAGTGTAATCTGAAATACATTTCTGTAAGCGCGTGTACTGAAATTCCCTTCACCACCGGTCGCAGACAGGAGTGAGAGACGGAGAAACCGGACAGCGGCCGCGGTCAGTCGTCCGCCGGAACCGCGGCCGTGCGCTCGACATCGGCGACGGCGAGGTCGTCGTCGATGGTGACCGCGAGGGAGTCGCCGTCGAGCTCGATGGTCACGGTGACAGAGAACGGGTCCATCGAGTGGACGGTCGTGCCGTGGTCGGAGACGCACCAGGGGAGCTCCCAGTACGGCGTGCCGTTGAGGTCGATGCCGTGCTCGCGGTGGAAGTGGACCACGTCGGACTGGTCGAGCAGCACGAGACCGATGGCCGAGCAGAGCGAGTGACCGCACTGCTGGCAGACGTGCTCGACGCGGACGTCCGAGCCGATGCAGCAGTCGCCCTCGCGCTCGACGTGGCTCGCCATCCGCCCGCTGCACTCGGGACAGACGCCGTCGGCGGCGAGGCAGTGGAGGTGGCGGACGCGCTGGTCGAACGCTCGCATCACCTCGTCGCGGTCGCGGTCGGTCAGCCCTCCCGGCGGGAACGGGTACTCGCCGTGGGGGTGGCCGCAGTCGGCACACTCGATGCCGATGGTCTCGTCCTCGTATGCGGCGACGAGCGAGCCACCGCAGGTGACGCAGTCGGCGTCCAGTCCGTGCGGCCCCCAGCGCGGGTTCTGGTTGAACTCGCCGGCGATGACCGCCCGAACCACCTTCGTGCCGGCGTAGCGCAGGTCGTAGCCGTCGTCCGTGTTCACGACGAACTGGTCGGTGAGCTGCTGGAGGTGGTAGTTGAACTGGGCGCTGTCGCGCATCCCGACGGTCTCGCGGAGGTCCGAGAACCGGACCGGTCGCTCCTCGGCCCGCCAGAGCGCCTCGAGGATGGACAGCCGCGTCTCGTTGCCCACCACCGAGAACGCCTTCGCGGGCGCGACGCAGGCCTCGCACTCGTTGATGTCCGGTTTGCTGTCCGGTCTGCTCATAGACAGTCGTTCGTGAGCATCCAAGTAAAGCGTTCCCTGTAGCTCGTTTTGGTCCAGTTTCTGACATCTCCCGGCCGCGGGTTCAAGTGAGATGCCGGGGGCAACGGCGGCGTGCCCTGACGAGTCCCCGCGGACCGGTCAGCGGTCGTACGGCACATCGGTCCGCGCCCCTCCCTCGTGCCGTCTGTACGCCCTCCGATAGCGACGGCCCCGCTCAACCGAAGCGGTCCAGCCCCGCCTGCCTGCTCGCCAGCCCGTCCGGCTCCGCCACCCAGCCCGTCCGTCGGTCGCGTTCGCCCGCCACGTCGACCGACGGCGGGTCGTCCCCTTCGAAACCCGGACAGTCCGGCCCGCACTCGTTGCCGGGGTCGACCACACGGCCCTTCCACTCGCAACGCGGGAGGCCACCACCGCCAGCGGCGGCTTCGTCCCGGACCCGCGCACAGCCGGGGAACTCGTCGACTCGCCAGCCCTTGCCGTAGGCACGCTCGGCCAGCCGGCGTCGCGCCCGGGCCTTGGCCGTCGGGCTCGCGAGGCGCACCTCCGTCCAGCCGGCGTGCTCCTCGACGATCTCGGTCCCGTGCTCGTCGACCGGCAGCGGCGTCGCCTCCCTGACGACGCTGCGGTCCAGCGTCTCGGGGTCGAAGCGCCAGACGCCGACCGCATCGGGGAGACGGTTCAGATGCGCCCGGGTGACGTGGCTCGCCGTCGCCAGCACCACCTCGTCGACGAGCCCCAGCCGGACATCCTTCAGGAGCTGTGTCTCCAGATCGCCCGGCGCGCCGAGGTCGGGCTTGTTCTCGACGGCGACGAGCCGGTCGAACCAGCCGTCCGGGTAGCGACACGCTCGCCGGACGTGCTCCGCCCCCGCGGTCGGGTCGCGCTCGAAGAAGCCCACCTCGACGGCGCGCTCGACGATGCCACGGGCCCGCTCCGCCGGCAGATCGAACGCCCCGCGCCAGTCCCGCGAGCGGCCACGCCCGACATCGCTCTCGATGGCCCGGCGGGGGATGGACCGCCCGGTGATGGCGGCACGGTCGTCGAACGTCGGGCCTGGTTCGACCACGACCACGTCGAGCACCCGGCGCGCACTGTGGACGCCGCCGCCCAGCTGTCGCGCGAGCACGCCGTCGACCTCGCGCTCCAGACTGGCACAGAGCCGCTGTTCGAACGCGAATTCGCGCACAGGCGGGGTTGGTCTCGCGGGGGTAAATATCCGTCTCCGAGCGACGTCGACTCGCCGACGGACCGACTTCGTGTGGGTAGCTATTTCTGCCCGACGGGAGAACGGCCGGCAATGGCCGTCCCAGAACCCACGACGGCGATGCTCGTGGTGTTCGCCATCACCGCCGTAGCGCTGCTGTCGTTCGTGGCGGAGGTCGTCTCCCCGGACGTGACGGCGCTCTCGGTGCTCGTCTCCCTGGTCGTCCTCGAACCGTGGACAACCGTCGGCCCGGCGACGGCCATCTCCGGCTTCGCGAGTGCCGCGACCGTGACCATCATGGCGATGTACATGTTGAGCGAGGGAGTCCAGCGGACCGGCGCGGTCCAGTGGCTCGGTGCGGTCCTCGCCCGCGTGACCGACGGCAACGAGCGGCGCGTCCTCGCCGCGACGGTCGGAACGACGGGGCCACTCGCCGGCATCGTCAACAACACGCCGGTCGTCGCCGTCTTCATCCCGATGATCAGCGACCTCGCCGAGGAGAGCCACCTCTCACCGTCGAAGTTCCTCATCCCGCTCTCCTACGCCGCCATGCTCGGGGGAACGCTGACGCTCATCGGGACATCGACGAACATCGTCGCCTCCGACCTCGTCGCGACCGACCTGGTGCCCGACCACGGTCCCATCGGGATGTTCGAACTCACGCCGCTGGGGGTCGTCGTCCTGCTCGTCGGGAGCGTCTACCTGTTGACGGTCGCCCCGCGACTGCTCCCCGAGCGGGTGCCGGCGACGCTCGACGTGACCGACACCTACGAGGTCAGCGACTACCTCGCGCAGGTCCGGGTCCGGGAGTCCTCCGCGCTGGTCGGCCAGCGCGTCGAGGACGCCTTCACGTCGATGGACCTCGACGTCGACGTGCTCCAGCTCGTCCGCGACGAGGAGGTGTTCATCGCGCCCGGCAGCGACCGCGACATCGTGGCTGGCGACGTGCTCACCGTCCGCGCGAACCTGCAGGACGTGAACCGCTTCGCGGAGGCGTACGACCTCCGGCAGCTTCCCCGCGAGGAGGTGAGCGGCGACAGCCTGAGCGCGCCGTGGATACGCGGCGAACTGCTCGAACTCGTCATCCCTCCGGAGTCGGAGTTCGTGGGCGATACCCTCGCCGAACTGCGGTTCCGGGAACGGTACGGCGGAACGGTTATGGCCATCCGACGCGGGAGTCGGGTCACCCACGAGCGTCTCGACGCGTTCGAACTCTCGGGCGGCGACTCCCTGCTCGTCTACGCCACCTCGACGGCGGCCGAACTGCTCGCGGACGAGGACGAGGTACTGGTGACGCGCGGGCCGGCCGACGAGACGGAGAAGCCCGCGCTCTCGCCGAAGACGCCCGTCGCCGTCGGTATCCTGCTCACCGTCATCGGTCTCGCGGCGTTCACGCACTTCCCCATCGTCGTCACCGCCCTCGGTGGCGTCGTCGCGATGGTCGTCACCGGCTGTCTCGACATCGACGACGCCTACGACGCGGTGTCGTGGAACGTCATCTTCCTGCTCGCGGGTATCCTCCCGCTGTCGGCCGCGCTCCAGGCGTCCGGCGGTGCGGACTACCTCGCCGACCTGCTGGTGCTGTTGGCCGAGGGAGCCGACCTGCTGCTGGTCGTCGGCGCGTTCTACGTGCTGACGGGCCTGCTCGCGAACGTCATCACGCCGGTCGCGAGCGTCGCGCTGCTGGTGCCGGTTGCGGCACAGTCCGCGAACGAACTCGGCGCCGACCCGTTCTCGTTCGTGCTCGCGGTCACGTTCGCCGGCTCGACGGCGTTCATGACGCCCATCGGCTACCAGACGAACCTGATGGTGTACGGGCCGGGCGGCTACCGGTTCACGGACTACCTGCGCGTCGGCGCGCCGCTCCAGCTGCTGCTCGCGGTCGTGACGACGCTGGGGATCGGCGTGCTGTGGCCGCCGGGGTGAGACGGGGGACGAGAGCACACACCCGGTATCAGTCGTCCGTCCCGGCCATCACCGATGTATTCGTCCAACGGTACCTCCATGCTGCTCGGAATCGTCGTCGTACAGCTCGGCATCCTCATCCTGACGACACAGGGTGCCAGCGGCGACCTCGTCGAGGTCGCTTCGCTGGTGTTCGGCCTCGGCGCGGTGGTCGTGACGCCGGTCTGGACCCTGCTGGAGGTGTCCGATTCGGGGGCAAGCGGAACCGAGACGGCCGAGTAACGGGCGTCTGAGAACGGTGGGTTTATCAAGCGCACAGGGGTAGTCGTAGCCAAGATTACTCTCGATATGGCAGGAAACCACCAACAACCGGAGGTGAACATCGGACTCGTCGGCCACGTCGACCACGGGAAGACGACACTCGTGCAGGCACTCAGCGGCGAGTGGACCGACCAGCACTCCGAGGAGATGAAGCGTGGCATCTCCATCCGCCTCGGCTACGCGGACGCCACGTTCCGCCGCTGCCCCGAGTGCGAGGAGCCCGACGCGTACACCGTCGCCGACCACTGCGAGGAACACGATGTGGACACCGAGGTCGTCCGCACGGTCTCGTTCGTCGACGCGCCCGGTCACGAGACGCTGATGGCGACGATGCTCTCCGGCGCGGCCATCATGGACGGTGCGGTCCTCGTCGTGAGCGCGACCGAGGACGTGCCCCAGGCCCAGACCGAGGAGCACCTGATGGCGCTCGACATCATCGGCATCGAGAACATCGTCATCGCCCAGAACAAGGTCGACCTCGTCGACGCCGACCGCGCCCGCGAGAACTACGAGCAGATCACGGAGTTCGTCTCGGGCACCGTCGCCGAGGACGCACCGATCATCCCGGTCAGCGCCGGGCAGGAGGTCAACATCGACGTGCTCATCGACGCCATCGAGACGCGAATCCCGACGCCCGAACGCGACCCCGACGCCGACGCACGGATGCACGTCGCGCGGTCGTTCGACATCAACCGACCGGGCACCACGTGGGACCAGCTCAAGGGCGGCGTCATCGGCGGGTCGCTCGTCAGCGGCCGGCTCCACACGGACGACGACATCGAGGTCCGCCCGGGCCGCGAGGTCGAGGAGGGCGGCCAGACGGAGTACCGTCCCATCGAGACGACCATCCGCTCGCTCCAGGCGGGCGGCCAGACCGTCGACGAGGCGTCGCCCGGCGGCCTGCTCGGTGTCGGCACCGGGCTCGACCCTTCCTACACGAAGGGTGACGCGCTCGCCGGCCAGATCGCCGGCCCTCCGGGGACGCTCCCGCCGACGTGGGACGCGTTCACGATGTCCGTCGACCTGCTCGACCGCGTCGTCGGCGACGACATGGGCGAGGTCGAGGACATCAACACCGGCGAGCCCCTGATGCTCACGGTCGGCACCGCCACCACGGTCGGTGCGGTCACCTCCGCCCGCGAGGGCGAGTGCGAGGTCAACCTCAAGCGGCCGGTGTGTGCACCCGACGGCGCGAAGATCGCCATCAACCGCCGCGTCGGCGCACGCTGGCGGCTCATCGGAGTCGGCACGCTCCAGGGATAGCCGATGTCGACACGGGTCGCCCTCGACACGAACGCGCTCATGATGCCCGTCGAGCTGGACGTGCGGCTGTTCGACGAGCTGGACCGCCTCGTGGAGGGTGCCGACCCGGTCGCGCCGCAGGCAGTCGTCGAGGAGCTCCGTCGCCTCTCAGAGAAGGGCGGCGAAGAGGGGACCGCCGCCAACGTCGGTCACGACCTCGTCACGGAACGCTGCCTCATCGTCGACACGGAGGAATCGTACGCCGACGACGCCATCGTCGAACTCGCCCGCGAGGGCCACGCCGCGTACGTCGTCACGAACGACCTGCCCCTGCGCGACCGCGTCCTCGACGCGGGCGTTCCGGTAATAGCTTTACGGGGCAAGAACAAACTTGCAGTAACTCAACCATAAACAGATGTACAAACGCGTCAGGCTCAAGGACACGGTCGAGGTGCCGCCGGAGGAGCTCGGGGACGTCAGCCCGGACCTCGTGAAGAAACTGTTGCAGGACAAGCTCGAAGGTCGCATGGACGAGGACGTCGGGAGCGTCGTCACCGTGACGAGGGTCCACGACATCGGCGAGGGTACGGTCCTCCCGAACCGTCCGGGCGTCTACTACGAGGCGGACTTCGACGCCGTCACGTTCGACCCGCAGATGCAGGAGGTCGTCGACGGGACCGTCGTCGAGGTCGTCGAGTTCGGTGCCTTCGTCGGCATCGGTCCGGTCGACGGGCTGCTCCACGTCTCGCAGATCTCGGACGAGTACCTCGCGTTCGACCACGAGAACCAGCAGCTCGCCTCCAACGAGTCCAACCGCACGCTCGGTGTCGACGACGCCGTCCGGGCGCGCATCGTCACCAAGAGTATCGACGAGCGCAACCCGCGGGACTCGAAGATCGGGCTGACGGCGAAACAGCCCGGTCTCGGCAAGCACGGCTGGCTCGAGGAGGACAGACAGAAGCGCGAAGCGCAGGCGGGTGATTAGATGGCGCAAGACAGAGTCGTCTGCCGCGAGTGCCACCGGGTGAACGAGCCGAACAACGCGACGTGTGAGTCCTGTGGCTCCAGCTCGCTGACGGAGGACTGGGCGGGCTACGTCATCATCGCCCACCCCGAGCGCTCCGACATCGCCACCGAGATGGAGGTCACGGAGCCCGGCAAGTACGCGCTGAAGGTCCGTTGACGTGAGCGGGGACAGCGACGGGACGGTCCTACTGACGCTGCCCGAGTCGCTCCGCAGCGCGTTCAAGGAGCCGCTGGGCCCGGTCGAGACCGACGCGAACACACTTCTGCAGGACGTTTCGGGGCCGCTCGTCGCCGTCGGCGACATCGTCACCTACCACTTCGTGAGTGCCGGGCGACAGCCCGACGTGGCGCTGGTCGACGAGCGCACGAAGCGCGCACCGGTCGACGACGCCGTCCGCGAGGCGGTCGTCGACGCCGACGTGAGCGTGCCGAACCCCGCAGGCACCATCACCGAGGAGCTGCTCGTCGCGCTCCGCGAGGCGCTCGAAGACGGCGAGACGACGACCATCTTCGTCGACGGCGAGGAGGACCTCGCGACGCTCCCCGCGGTCCTGCTCGCGCCCGAGGGTGCGAGCGTCGTCTACGGCCAGCCCGACGAAGGCATGGTCCACGTCGAAGTGACGGCGGAGAACAAGCGGGAGATGCGTTCGTTGCTCGACCGGATGGACGGCGACCACGGGCGGGTCGCCGAGCTGCTCTAGTTCTCGTCGGCCCCGTCGCCGAACTCGAACTCCACGTCGTCAGCCGCCGGCTCGTCCCCGCCAGCGTCGGCGTCCGTTACCGGGTCGGCGTCGAGCGCCTGTTCGTCGAACGAGTCGTCGAGACTGAGCTCCTCGCCGAGCAGGCCCTCCGCGTCGGCGGTGGCGTCCGTGTCGAAGCGGTCGAGGGCCTCGCTCAGGCGGGACGCCTGCTGGCTGAGCGAGCCCGCGCTGTTGGACACCTCGGTGAGCGCGGTGGTCTGCTCCTCCGCGGCCGCGGCGACGTTCTCGGCCTCGCTGGTGGTCTCCTCGGAGATGGTCGCCGCGCCGTCGACCATCGCCACGACCTCCTGCGTGGACGCCGCCTGCTCCTCGGTCGCCGCCGAGATCTCCTGGACGCCCGTGTTGGTCTCCTGGGCGTACTCGGCGATCTCGTCCAGCGCGTCGACCGCGCGTTCGACGGACTCGACGTTCTGGGAGACGCGAGCCGCCGTGTTCTGGACCTCCTCTGCGGTCTCGTCGGTCTGTTCCTGGATGCTCTCGAGGCGTTCCTCGATGTCCTCGGCCGCGGATTTGGTGTCTTCCGCGAGCTCCTTGACCTGCTGGGCGACGACCGCGAAGCCTTCGCCCTCGCCGTCGGCGTTGCCGGCGGCACCGCGTGAGGCCTCGATGTTCGCGTTCAGTGCGAGCATGTTCGTCTCCTTCGCGAGGTCCGTGATGAACTCGGTCAGCTCGTCGATCTGCTGCATCTCGTCCTCGAGCTCGGCGATGGCCTCGACGGCGGCCTCGGAGTCCGTCTCGATCTCGCGCATGCCCTCGATGGCGTCCTCGGCCGCGTCGCGACCGGTACGGCCGGTCTCGGCGGTGCGCTCTGCGATGTCGGCGACCTCGTTCGAGGAGGCCGCGATCTCCTCCGTGGTCGTCGAGAGGCTCTCCATCTCGCCGCTGACGTTCTGGAGGCTCTGATTCTGCCGTTCCGCCCCGTCCGAGATCTCCTGGATGGATTCGGTCACCTGCTCCGACGCGGAGCGGACCTCCTCGCTGGAGGCGGTCACCTGCTCGGACGCGGTCGCGACCTCGCTCGCGAAGCTCTTGAGGCGCTCGACGGTCGTCTCGATCTCGCCGATCATCTCGTTGAACTCCGTCGCGATGTCGCTCATCGCCTCCGACTTGGACTCCGAGTTCATGCGGGCCGTGAAGTCGCCGTCCCCACAGGACTGCATCACCCGGGCGTACTGGTCGGCCTTCTGCTCGAGGTGGCGGTTCATCTCCTCGGCCTCGGCCTGGGCGAGCTCCGCCGCCTCGCGTGCCTCGTTGGCGTTCTGGATCTGCTCGCGCAGCGCGTCACGCATCGAGGCGAAGCCGGCGTACAGCTGCCCGATGTTGTCGACCCGGCCGGTCTCGAACTCGACGTTCAGGTCGCCCTCCTCCATCTGTTCGGCCTTCCCGCGGAGGCGGTCGATGGAGGTCGCGGTGTTCCGACCGAGCACCGCACCGACCAGCCCGATGAGCAGGACGATGCCGCCGGTGACGTACAGCCCGTACTCGGAGATGTCGGAGACGACACCGTAGGCCTCGTCCTGCGGCTTGTGGACGGCGACGACCCAGTCGGTGCCCTCGACCGGTGCGTAGCCGACGACGTAGTCGTCCCTGAGGCCGTACGTGCTGCTGTCGAGGACGCTGTCGGGCGAGCTCGTGGTGAGCGCCGCGCTGTCGTTGCTGCTGCCGCCGGCGACGGCGGTGATGTCCCCGGCGCGGCTCGCGTCGTAGGTCTGACCGAAGAACAGCGACGCGAACTGGTCGTCGAAGAGGATGGTCCCGTCGCCGTCCATGACGACGGTCGCACCGGAGTCGCCGACGGTGCCGCGCAGGTTCAGCGAGTAGGCGTCCGCGCTCATCGTCAGCAGGATGGCGTGCCCGTCACCCGTCGCCGCAGCGTAGGTGACCGCCTGCAGCTGGCCGTTCTGGTAGACGTCCACCAGACGGGGGTTCTCCGTGCCCTCGATGCCGTCGAGCGCGCTGGTCGAGGACATCCCGAGGCTGTCGACGCCCTGGCCCTCGAACCCACGGGTGCTGGCCTCGATGGTCCGGTCGTCGAGGCTGACGTAGTCGATGGCCTCGACGTCCTCGAGGGTACTGCGCTGTGACAACATCGCGGTGATGCGAGTCGTGTTCTCGCTGTCGACCGCTCCGGAGGTAGCCAGGATACGTGTCAGCTGTCTGTTCCGTTCGTTCCACTTCGCGAGCTCGTTCGCCTCCTGATTCGCGAGGATGGTGTACTCGTCGTTGGTCCCCTGTTCGACTTCCTGTTCGACCTGTGCGGTCGCCGCGAGACCCACCGCCCCGACGACGACGCCGAGGAGAACGAGCGCGATAGCGAATTTCAGTGCATACCGCTTCCGAATCGCGTTCGGAACGAGCAGCCGTAAGAACTGGAACATACCCTTGAATTTAGTGGATGATTGATAAAGCTCTCGGCAGATGTTGTCATGTGATTTTCACGACGGTATCGAGGCTCGTGCGGAACAGCGACACGTGGTGGGTGCGCCGGTCGCCACGACGGCCGCTTACCGGTCGCGCGTCGCCTCAGCGGGTCGAACCCTCCACTTCGAAATCCTTTTACCCGCTTCGCGGGGTAGATTAGGTAACTGGATACCATGGACATCGAGATACTCTCTGAGGAGGAGAACCCCATGTTGCACCGAACGGACGTCAAGTTCGAGATGGCTCACGAGGAGGCGACCCCGTCCCGTCTCTCGGTTCGTGACAGCCTCGCGGCCATGCTGAACAAGGACGCGGACGAGGTCGTCATCCGCAAGCTCGACACGAAGTTCGGGATGCGCAAGACCGTCGGCCACGCGAAGGTGTACGACACCGCAGATCGCGCCCGCGACGTCGAGCAGGACCACATGCTCGACCGCAACAAGATCGGCGCCGACGACGCCGGCGAGGAAGCGGAGGAGGCCTGACGATGGCACGCCACGAGTACTACAACGACGACGGCGAGGCCGAGCGAGAGCTGTGTCCGCGCTGTGGCGACACGTTCCTCGGCGACCACGGCGACCGCAAGCACTGCGGGAAGTGCTCCTACACCGAGTGGGAGTAGATGCACGTCCTCGGCGTCGAGGGCACGGCCTGGTGCGCCAGTGCCGCCTGCTACGACGCTGAGGCCGACGACGTTCTCATCGAGTCCGACGCCTACGAACCGGAGAGCGGCGGCATCCACCCGCGCGAGGCCGCCGAGCACATGCAGGAGGCCCTGCCAGCGGTCGTCGAGCGCGTCCTCGAACAGGTCGACGACCCCATCGACGCGGTCGCCTTCTCGCGCGGGCCCGGACTCGGCCCCTGCCTGCGCATCGTCGGGACCACGGCCCGGGCGCTGGCCGGGGCGCTCGACGTACCGCTCGTCGGCGTCAACCACATGGTCGCGCACCTCGAAATCGGCCGCCACCGGTCGGGATTCTCCTCGCCGGTCTGTCTGAACGCCAGCGGCGCGAACGCCCACCTGCTCGGCTACCGCGACGGCCGCTACCGCGTGCTCGGCGAGACGATGGACACCGGCGTCGGCAACGCCATCGACAAGTTCACCCGCCACGTCGGCTGGTCGCACCCGGGCGGGCCGAAGGTCGAGGCCCACGCCGCCGACGGCTCGTTCGTCGACCTCCCGTACGTCGTCAAGGGGATGGACTTCTCCTTCTCGGGCATCATGTCCGCGGCGAAGCAGGCCTCCGACGACGGCACCCCGGTCGAGGACGTCTGCTTCTCGCTGCAGGAGCACATCTTCGGGATGCTGACCGAGGTGTCCGAGCGTGCGCTATCGCTGACCGGCAGCGACGAGCTCGTCCTCGGGGGCGGTGTCGGCCAGAACGCCCGCCTCCGCGGGATGCTCGAGACGATGTGCGAGCAGCGCGGCGCGGACTTCTTCGCGCCCGAACCCCGGTTCCTGCGCGACAACGCCGGGATGATAGCCGTCCTCGGCGCGAAGATGTACGCGGCCGGGGACACGCTCGCCATCCCCGAGTCGCGCGTCGACCCGAACTTCCGGCCCGACGAGGTGCCGGTCACGTGGCGGGACGACGACGAGGACGTCGCCATCGCCCCCGAGTCGGGGCCGGTCCGCGGTGCCGAGGCCGTCGTCGAGTTCGACGGCGACACGGTTCGAAAACGGCGCGTCCCGAAGCGCTACCGCCACCCCGACCTCGACGCGACGCTGCGGAGCGAGCGCACGACACAGGAAGCCCGGCTGACGAGTCTCGCCCGGCGGGTCGGCGTCCCGACGCCGGTCGTCCGCGACGTCGACGTCGGGTCGGCCACCATCGAGTTCGAGTACGTCGGCGCGGCGGACCTGCGCGACGCCCTCTCGGCGGCACGGGTCCGCGACGTTGGACGCCACCTCGCAACGATCCACGCCGCCGGGTTCGTCCACGGCGACCCAACCACCCGGAACGTCCGGGTCGGCGGCGACGACGACCGCACGTACCTCGTGGACTTCGGCCTCGGCTACCACACCGACCACGTCGAGGACTACGCGATGGACCTGCACGTCTTCGACCAGAGCCTCGTCGGGACCGCCGACGCCCCCGACGAGCTCCGGGACGTCGTCCGCGACGGCTACCGCGAGGCCGGCGACGAGCAGGTGCTCACGCGGCTGCAGGACATCGAAGGCCGCGGTCGGTACCGGTGAGAATCAGGCGGGCCGCTCTTCGACGTCGGCGCGCTCGCGGATCAGCTCGCGCAGCTCCTCGGCGTCGCGCAGCTTCTCTACCTCCTCGCGCTCGACGATGGCGGTGCCGTCGACGGACTCGCGCTTCGAGCGGTCGACGAAGTACACCGACCGGGTACGGGTCACGTCGCCGATGGAGGCCATGATGCGGGCGCGCTTCTCGGCGGCCTGGGTGAACGCCGAGTGACCGGTGAGGATTGTGTCCTCGCGGACGTCCCACGCGTCGCCGTCGTCGCTGGCCTCGTGGTCCTCGCTGACGGCCTTGAACGGCGCGCGTGTCGTCGGGTGGACGTCGAAGCCGACGCGGGTCATCACCGCGACCATCGGCTCGTCGTCGGGGTCGGCGTCGGGGTCTTCGGGCGTGGGCTCGGCGTCGCGGACCTCGTCAGCACCGTCCTCCAGCACGTCGACGGGGGCGGTGAGGGGTGCGTCGAACAGCTTCTCCAGCCGCATCGCGACCTCGACGGAGGCGTTCATGCCGTCCTCGTACTTCGAGACGGTGCGACGGGAGACGCCGAGTTCGCTGGCGAGCTGGCCGAGGCTCATGTCCTGCTCCTCGCGCTCGTCGGCGAGCAGATCGCCGTCGATGTTGACGTAGAGGCCGCCGGGCGCGGCGTAGACGAGCGGTGGGACGCCCTCGACGAACAGGCCCATGGCGGTGTCGGGCGCGAAGACGGGGACGCCGTGGCGGAAGTAGACCACGTCCGATTCGAGGTCCTCGTCGCGGGTCCGGAGGCCGATGACCATCGGGGTCGCGTTGAGGTACGCGCCCAGCCGGCGCATCTCCGCGCCGGTCGCGGCGTCGAACGCGTCGATGTTCGAGAGCACCTTCAGGAGGACGAGGTCCTCCCCGCGCCGGGCCGCGAGGTCGAAGCTCTTGGGTCGGATGGCACACCGGTCGCTCACGGCGAAGCCCGCATCCTGGAGCATTGCTGTGAGGTTGCCGACCAGTGCATCCCGGGACATACCCGTACGTAATCGATTCTTCGCATATATGTGTTGTGCCGGGCGCAAACGCCCGATGTCCGGCGATTCCCGACGAGTCGAGGGGAAGGTACAAATACGAGGTCCGCCGCGCCCGCGGGCCCGCGACCCGGTCCCGAAAGCGATTACCCGCCGCCGCCGCTACGAACCCCCGATGACGGTCATCGGGCTGGACGACACCGACTCCCGCGAGTTCGGGATGTGCACGACGTACGTCGCCAGCGGCGTCGCCGACCGGGTCGAAGCAGCTGGCGGCCGGGTCGACCGCGTACTGCTCGTCCGTCTCAACCCCGCCGTCGAGCACAAGACGCGGGGCAACGCCGCGCTCGCGGTCCACTGCGACGTCGCACCCGAGACTGCCGAGTCCATCGCCCGCGAGGAGCTCGCCGCAGCAGAGACGGACGACCCGAACACGAACCCCGGGTTCGTCGTCGCACCCGGCGCTCCGGACGCCGTGCCGGACGCCGTCGCCGCCTTCGCCCGCGACGCCCTCCGCGAGATCCACGCCATCGACGACGCCCGCGTCCTCGCCGACGAGTCCGGCTACCGCCACGGCGGCCACGGCAACGCCCGCGGGACCGTCGGCGCACTCGCCGCAGTCGGCGCGTGGGCCGCCTTCGACGACTGGACGTACGAGCAGATCAGCTACCGCGAGCCCGACCGCTGGGGCACCGAGCGCGAGGTTGACCTGGACTCCCTCTTCGCCGCCGCGGACCGCCACTACCCCGACGCCTGGGACACCGTCGACCGCGTCGAGGGCGAGGCCGTCTGCGTGCCCCACACTCCCTGCCCGATTCTCCACGGCATCCGGGGCGACGACCCCGATTCGGTCCGCGCGCTCGCCGGCGAGATTCGAAGCGAACCCGTCCACGACTCGCGGCTGTTCGTCACCAACCAGGGCACCGACGCCCACCTCGCCGACGGGGACCTCGGTGCGCTCGACCCGAAGCGGGGGTGGCGGGTCGACGGGCAGGTCCTCGCGGAGCCGGAGACGCGCGAGGGGGGCCACGTCTTCGTCGAGTTCGGCGACGAGGACGGCCCACGCATGGACTGTGCCGCCTTCGAACCCACCAAACGGTTCCGGGACCGCGTCCGCGCGCTCCACCCGGGCGACCGCCTCACCGTCTGCGGTGAGATGGACGACGGCACCCTCAAACTGGAGAAGTTCGCCGTGCGCGAGCTACAAACCACGGAACGCGTGACGCCGACCTGTCCAGACTGCGGCCGGACCATGAAGTCCGCGGGGCGGAACCAGGGTTACCGCTGCCGGGACTGTGGCACCAGCACCGAGGGCAAGGTCGAGACCACCGTCGAGCGCGACCTCGAACCGGGCTGGTACGAGGTGCCACCGTGTGCCCGCCGGCACGTCGCCAAACCGCTCGTCAGGGGCGGGTTCGACGCCGAGACGCACCCGGAGCGGTGAGGGAAACCGATTCAATGCTGTGGCGCGCGGCCGTCTCGGAATCGCGGCGCGCTTCCGATGGACACTGAGAGCTTGCTCTCACGCTGGCGGGCGAACCGAAGGCCGCTCGCCGCGATCGGGCGAGGGACGAGAAGCGCGGCCGATACTCACAGTAGAAGCGACGGATACTCCCGGGCACCGACACCGACAAACCCCTCCCACCCGAAGCCCGGTTCAATGACCGACACCGTGCAGTGCTGGCTCGTGGAGCGCTCGTTCGGCGACCGGAACCTCGTGACAGTGATCTACGCGACCGAGGACGGCGCACTGTACCGCCAGCAGGAGCGCTCGGAGCACGCGGTGCGCCGGTCGCCCGTCACCGCAGGGGCTGCGTTCCCGGCGGCCGAGCTGGAGGAGACGCCCGACGAGGAGACGCGCGAGCGCTACGCGAAGGAGGCCAAGCGGACGGCGGCGTCGTACGAGCCGGACGAGGAGATCTGAGGCGCCAGTCCATCAGGGCGCCGGGAGGAACAACCCAACAGATACGAAATCGAATACAAGCAATGGTCTTCGACTATATTCGCCCCCGTAGAGCCACATAGAGCCATGCTACTACCCATCAGAGTATCTATAAGTAGCCGAAAAGCGTATATCTGTTATGGCTTCTGTAATCGAACTTACCAACGTGACCAAGCAGTTCGGTGACGTCACCGCGCTGCGAAACGTCGACCTCGCCGTCGAGGAGGGCGAGGTGTTCGGATTTTTAGGCCCGAACGGGGCCGGCAAGTCCACCACCATCGACATGCTGCTCGACTTCGTCCGGCCCACAGCCGGCGAGATCCGCGTGCTGGGCATGGACCCCCAGGCCGACAGCGTCACGCTCCGAAGGCGTGTCGGCATCCTCCCGGACGGCTACGACATCTACGACCGACTCACCGGCCGCCAGCACGTCCAGTTCGCCATCGACTCGAAGGGTGGCGACGACGACCCCATCGAACTGCTCGAGCGCGTCGGCATCGCCGACGCCGCCGACCGCAAGGCCGGGGGCTACTCCAAGGGGATGACCCAGCGGCTGGTGCTGGCGATGGCGCTCGCCGGCGAACCCGACCTCCTCGTGCTCGACGAGCCCACCACCGGCCTCGACCCCGCCGGGGCGCGCGAGATGCGCGAGATCATCCGCGAAGAGGTCGCCCGGGGCGCGACGGTGTTCTTCTCGTCGCACATCCTCGAACAGGTCGAGGCGGTCTGTGACCGCGTCGCCATCCTCAACCGGGGCGAGCTCGTCGCCGTCGACACCATCGACAACCTGCGCGCGAGCATGGGCGACGGCGCGACGCTGACGGTGACCGTCGACGCCGAGCCGACCACGGAGACGCTCGACGCCATCGAGGCGCTCCCGGGCATCAACTCCGTCGGTGTGGCCGGCACCACCATCACGGTCCACTGCGCGTCGAGCGCCAAGACCGCCGTGCTCGACGCCATCGAGGCGTCCGGTCTCGGCGTCTCGGACTTCGCGACCGAACGCACCTCGCTGGAGGACCTGTTCCTCCGGTACACCGGCGACGCCGACGGGCCGACCGTCGGGGCGGACGACACGACCGACGACCCGGCCGCCGACGCGGCGATGGAGGTGGAGCGATGAGCTGGTCCGCCGTCGCACGGAAGGACTTCCAGGACGCCCGCCTCTCGCGGTCGCTCTGGCTGCTGACGGGGCTGTTCGTCCTGTTCGCGGCCGGCATGGCGTGGGTGTACACGGAGATCAGCAGCCTCGGCGCGGACGACCCGCAGCTCACCGCGCTCGGGCTGTACGACTTCCTCGCCTCGTCGGCGACGCTGTTCGTCTCCATCGCGGCGCTCGTGCTGGCCTACAAGGCCATCGCGGGCGAGCGTGATTCGGGCAGCGTGAAGCTCCTGCTCGGCCTGCCCCACTCCCGGCTGGACGTGGTGCTCGGCAAGGTCGTCGGGCGCACCGCGACGCTCGCGGTCTCCATCGTCCTCGGGTTCGCCGTCGCCCTCGGGGTCATCGTGGCCCTGTACGACGCGTACTCGCTGGTCGACTACGCGCTGTTCGTCGGCGTGACCCTGCTGTTCGCGCTGGTGTACGTGAGCCTCATGGTCGGCATCTCGGCCAGCGTCTCCACCAGCGGGAAGGCAGCCGCCCTCGCGTTCGGCACGTTCGTCGTCGTCGAGCTGCTCTGGGGTGCGGTCGCCACCGCCGCGGTGTACGTCGCCAACGGCTTCGCGCTCCCGACCACCATGGCCGACTATCCGACCTGGTACTTCGGCATCGTGAGCCTCTCGCCCAGTGCGGCCTACCAGTCCGCCCTCGCGACCGTCCTCGACGGGGCGAGCACGACCGGCGAGGTCATCGGCGGCACCGCCGAGGCGGTCTACCTCGAGCCCTGGTTCGGCTTCGTCTGGCTGGCGCTCTGGCTGGTCGTCCCGCTCGCCATCGGCGCGTTCCGGTTCAGCCGGGCCGACCTCTGAGCGAGGGAACACGGGCCGTGGCGGGGACGGAAGCCGGTTTTCCGGGTCGATAAATCGCCGACCCCTTTTATCTGATGCCTGGTCGTAGCGTGGCACACACATGGCCGCCATCGAACTCGACGACGTCACCAAGCGGTTCGACGAGGTCACCGCACTCGACGAGCTCACCATGACCGTCGAGGAGGGGGAGGTGTTCGGATTCTTGGGCCCGAACGGGGCCGGCAAGTCCACCACCATCGACATCCTGCTCGACTTCGTCCGCCCGACCAGCGGCTCGTGCCGGGTGCTCGGCATCGACCCACAGCAGCGACCGGAGGCCGTCCGGAGCCGGGTCGGCATCCTCCCCGACGGCTACCACGTCTACGACCGGCTGACGGGCCGCCAGCACGTCCAGTTCGCCATCGACTCCAAGGGCGGCGACGACGACCCGATGCACCTCCTCGAACGGGTCGACATCGCCGACGCCGCCGACCGCAAGGCCGGGGGCTACTCCAAGGGGATGACCCAGCGGCTGGTCCTCGCGATGGCGCTCGCCGGCGAACCGGAGCTGCTCGTGCTCGACGAGCCGACGACGGGGCTGGACCCCGCCGGCGCGCGCGAGATGCGCCGCATCATCGAGACCGAGGTCGACCGCGGCGCGACCGTGTTCTTCTCGTCACACATCCTCGAGCAGGTCGAGGCGGTCGCCGACCGCGTCGGCATCCTCAGCGAGGGCGAGCTCGTCGCCGTCGACACCATCGACAACCTCCGCGACGCCACCGCCGCTGGCGAGACGCTGACCGTGACGCTCTCGACCCCGGCGAGCGAGTCGGCTATCACCGCCGCCGAGGCGGTCGCCGGCGTCCAGAGCATCGCCGCCGACGGCACGACGCTCACCATCTCCTGTGAGGGCAACGTGAAGATGGACGTCCTCGACGCCATCGAGTCCGCCGGCCACGAGGTCGTCGACTTCTCCACCGAGGAGACCTCGCTGGAGGACCTGTTCATGCAGTACACGGAGGTGAGCGCATGAGTTCCGTCGGACGACTCCCGTCGCCCGACGACCTCACGCTCGCCGCCGGGGGGTGGTTCGCGTGAGTTTCGCACTCGTCGCGAAGAAGGACTTCCAGGACGCCAGCCGGTCGAAGGTGCTCTGGATCCTCTCCGGGCTGTACGTCCTGTTCATCTCCGCGATGGTCTGGGCGTTCTCCGCGTTCGAGGGGCTACTCTCCGGGGACGAGGCCGCGGCAGCCGCCCAGCAGGGCGTGAGCTTCAACCTCTACCTGTTCATGGCCGGCGCGACCACGCTGTTCATCTCCGCCACCGCGCTCGTCGTGAGCTACAAGGCCATCGCCGGCGAGCGCGAGTCCGGGCAGCTGAAGCTCCTGCTCGGCCTGCCCCACTCCCGGCTGGACGTGCTCCTCGGGAAGGTCGTCGGCCGCACCGCCGTCCTCGCTGCCCCCGTCCTGCTGGGCTTCGCCGTCGCGCTCCTCGTCGCGTTCGCCCTCGGCGTGAACGTCGTCGTCACGGAGTACGCGATCTTCGCGTTGCTGACCGTGCTCTACGCGCTGGTGTACGTCAGCATCGTCGTCGGCGTCTCCGCGATGGCCAACACGACCACGCAGGCGACCGCCGGTGCCATCTCCATCTTCGTCGTCCTCGAGGTGCTCTGGGAGCTCGTGCCGACCGTCACGGTGTTCGGCTACTACTACGTCACCGACCAGCCCATCCCCGTGTCGCCGGCGGAGTACCCCGAGTGGTTCTACGTCGTCACCCGGCTCGCCCCCACCGCAGCGTACAACGTCGCCCGGAACGCCGTCCTCCCGAAGTCAGCCTCCGTCAGTATCGACAGCAGCTCGTTCCTGCTCCAGGACTGGCTCGGCTTCGTCGTCCTCGGGGTCTGGCTGGTCGTGCCGCTGGTCGTCGGCTACTGGCGGTTCGACGCTGCCGACCTGTGAACGCCCCCCACGCCACCTGAACCCTTTTTCGGCCCGACGCCGTCCGTCGGAACGTGTTCGACACCGAGCCGTTCACCGACGAGCAGGTCGACCGGGCGGTCGCACTGGCCTGCGACGCCACCGTTCGGTCGTACAGCCACGCCGAGGAAGGCAGCGACCGCATCGCCGTCGCGACGCTGACCGACGACCGCCGGGTGGTGCTGAAGGCACCGGAGCTCGTCGACCCGGAGCGGTTCCGGCCGGAGCCACGCCTCGCCGCGCTGGTCGACCGCGAGACCGACGTTCCCGTGCCGACGGTCCACCACGTCGGCGAGGACGGCCCCATCGACGGCCCCTGGTTCGTCATGGCCCACGTCGACGGCGAGAACTGGGAGAACCGCGCGAGTGAGTTCCCGGACGACGGCCACGAACGGCTCGTCCGCGAGGCGGGGCACAACCTCGGCCAGCTCCACGGCATCAGCCACTTCGACGGCTTCGGCCGGGTGGGCGTCGACGGGTCGGGCGCGCTCCGTGTCGACGAGCCCCGACCGGACTGGCGCGAGTGGTTCCACGAGCTCGCCCACGGGAAGCTCGACCGGATGTCGGACGGCCCGTTCGACGACCTGCTCCCGGCCTGTCGGCGCGAACTCGACCGGCTCGCCGACGCGGTCCCCCGGGACGTCCGGCCCGCACCGGCCCACACCGACTACCGGCTCGGAAACCTGCTCGTCGACCCCGATGCGCCGCCCGATGACGCGGTCACGCGGGCCGTCATCGACTGGGGGAACACGTACACCGCCCACGGCGAGTTCGACCTCGCGAAGACCGCGGACTTCCTCTTCGGCTGGGAGGACGTCCCCGCCGACCGACAGGCGACGCTCCTGGAGACGCTCTACGGGGCGTACGCCGCCGAGACAGGAGTGGACCGCGACGCGGCGTTCCGGGCGCGCCAACACGCCTACCGGCTGGTCACCAGGCTCGCCGGCATGGAGGGCGTCCCGTTCTGGTTCGCGGACGGCTCGGACGCACAGGCAGCAGCCGAGACGCGCCACCGCGCGTTCCTCCGGGACCGCTACGACATCGCGTAGGGCGGCCGGTCACTCGCCGACCCAGTCGTCGACACCGTGGTCCCGCAAGACCTCGCGGAACTCGCCCTCGTCGACCGTCGGCACGTCGTTCGCGTCGGCGTCGTCCCGCTTCGACTGGCCGGGGTTCTCGCCGACGACCAGGTAGTCAGTGTTGCCCGACACCGACGAGGTGGCCGACCCGCCGTGGCGCTCGACGAGCGCCTGGAACTCGCTGCGGGACTCGGAGAGTGACCCGGTGAAGACGAACGTCAGCCCGTCGAGCTCGGCCGCGCCCTCGTCCTCGTAGGGGTGGGGTTCGACGCCCGCCTCGGCGAGACGGTCGAGGACGCGCTGGTTCGCCTCGCTCCGGAAGAAGTCGACGATGGTCTCGGCGACGATGGGGCCCACGTCGTCGATGGCGCGCAGGCGCTCCTCGTCGCCGGCTTCCGCGGTCTCGCGGAGCGCATCGAGGCTGCCGAACTCGGCGGCGAGCGCGCGGGCCGTCTCGGGGCCGACCTTCTGGACCCCCAGCGCGGCGAGGAAGTCGGGGAGTTCGGGCTGCTTCGAGGCGTCGAGTTCCGACAGAAGGTTGTCGGCGCTCGTCTCGCCCCAGCCCTCCAGTTCGAGGAGGTCCGTGCGCTCGATGTCGTAGAGGTCGGCGACGCCGTCGGTGACGAGGCCGGCCTCGACGAACTGCTCGACGGTCTCCGCGCCGAGGCCCTCGACGTCGAGCCCGGTGTCGCTGGCCCAGTGCTCGACCGAGCGTTTGAGCTGGGCGGGACAGCCCAGACCGCCGGAACAGAAGGCGAGGGGCCCCTCGCGCTCGACCTGGCTGTCACAGACCGGGCACGTGTCGGGTAGCTCGAAGTGACCCTCGCTGCGCTTCTCGACGACCGCCGCGACGTACGGGATCACGTCGCCGGCGCGCTCGACGCGCACCACGTCCCCGACGTCGACGTTCAGGCTCTCGATCTCGTCGGGGTTGTGCAGGCTCGCCCGCGAGACGGTGACGCCGCCCACGTCGACCGGGTCGAGCAGCGCAACGGGCGTCAGCCGGCCGGTGCGGCCGACCTGCACCGCGACGTCGGCGAGACGGGTCTCCTCGTTCCGGGCGGGGAACTTGTAGGCGAACGCCCACCGGTACGAGCGGGCGGTCGCCCCCAGCTCCTCGCGGGCGGCGCGGTCGTCGACCTTGACGACCACGCCGTCGATCTCGTAGTCGAGGTCGTCGCGCTCGTCGAGCAGCCGGTCGCGGTAGTCGATGGCGGCCCCGATGTCACAGCCCGTCTCGACGCGGTCGTTCAGCGGCAGGCCGAAGCCGGGGAACGCCGCGAGTGCGTCGCTGTGTGTCTCCCACTCCCGGCTGGAGTCGAGCACGTCGAAGAAGAAGACGGAGAGCGGCCGTTCCGCGACGATGGCCGGGTCCTGCTGGCGGAGCGTCCCCGCCGTCGCGTTCCGCGGGTTGGCGAACGGTTCCTCGCCCGCCTCGACGCGCTCCTTGTTGTGGGCGGTGAACGCGTCCTTCGGCATGTACACCTCGCCGCGGACAGCGAGATACTCCGGATGGTCGCCCCGCAGTCGCTGGGGCACCGCCGGAATCGTGCGGACGTTCTCGGTCACGTCGTCGCCTTCGTGGCCGTCACCACGGGTCGCCGCGCGCTCGTAGCGGCCGTCGCGGTAGATGACCTCGATGCTGACGCCGTCGAACTTCGGCTCGCAGACGTACTCCACGTCGCCGACCGCCGCCCGGACCCGACGGTCGAACTCGCGCACGTCCGCGGCGTCGCCGGACTGGTCGATGGACAGCAGCGGCGCGACGTGCTCGACCGTCTCGAACGACTCGACGGGCTGGCCGCCGACCCGGCGGGTCGGAGAGTCCTCAGTCTGCAGGTCGAACGCGTCTTCGAGCGCCTCCAGCCGCGAGAACAGCGCGTCGTACGTGCGGTCGCCGATGACCGGGTCGTGCTCGACGTAGTAGCGGTAGTCGTGGTACCGGACCGCCTCGCGGAGCAGGTCGGCCTGCTCGCGGGCCGCCTCCTCGGTCAGCGCTGCGACCGGCTCGAACGTCGTCTCCGGGTCCTCGACGTACGGGTTGTCGTCGGCGAGTTCGGCCTCACTCATCGGTTCCGGCTTGGGAACGGGCCGGGTTAGGTCTTGCTCGATTCCCTCAGCACTCGTCGACGCGCTGGAGGTCGGCCTCGGCGGCGTCGCGCTGCTCGCGTGCGGTTGCGGCGTCGCCGTCACGGGCGGCCGCGGCCGCCTGCCGGAAGTGCTCGGTCGCCGCGACGAGGTGCTCGCTCTGACAGCGCGAGCGGTCGAGGTGCGTGGCGATGCTCGACGGCGCGTTCTCGATGCCGGCGAACGCCTCGTCGGCGGCGGTGAACTGCGCCTCGGCGTCGGACAGCGCGGCCTCGGCCACGTCGTACTCCCGGTCGTCGAGGGCCTCCTGTGCGGTCACCAGGTCCTCGCGCCCGAGCAGGATGGCCTCGTACCCCTCGGTCATCGCGAGCAGTGCGTCGACCAGCCGGCTGGCCGCGGTCAGCGACGGCTCCAGCTCGTCGTAGCTGACGGCGTCGACCGCCTCCAGCCGTGCCGGCTCGATCTCGGCAGCGGCCTCCTCCGCCGCCGTCACGTGGGCGTCGGCCTCCTCCGCCCGCGCCTTCGCCTCGCGGACCTGCGCGAGCGCCTCGTCGTAGTTGCCCGCCTCGACCGTGGTCTGCACCTCGTTCAGCCGGCCGTCGACGTCCACGGTCGAGAGCAGGTCGACCAGCCGCGTCATCGACTCCAGCACCGTCGCCAGCGCCCTGAGCGTCTCGATAGTCGCCTGCTGGTCGGCGCTCGCGCCCTCGGCCGCCGCGTCGAGGTCCGACCGGGCCGCGTCGATCGCCGCGAGCGTCTCCTCGGTGTCGACCTCGACCGAGGTCGGTTCCTCCTCCAGCTGGGACTGGAGCTCGGAGAGCCGGTAGCCGACGCGGTTGAGCATCCCGACCGCCGCACGGATGTGCTCGCCGGTCTCGTCGCTCGACCCGTCGCCGTCCGAACCATCGTCGTCCGACCCGCCGCTGCCGCCGTCGCCGCCGCCCGAGCCGCCGTCGTCATCGGTCGAGCCACCGTCGTCGCCGTCGTCACCGCCGGCTGTGCCACCCGGTGCCTCCGAACAGCCGGCGACCGCCGTCGCCCCAGCGACCGCGAGTGCCCTGATGAAGACGCGTCTGTCCATGTCTGCCTGTGCTACCGGAGCCCCGAACTTGACGCTTCTGGCCTACAGCAGCAGAATCACGGCGGCGAACAGGACCAGCACGCCGAGCACGTCGCAGGTGTTCGTCACGACCGGGATGACCACGTCGTCGGGGTCGAGCCCGAGCCGGTAGGCGGCGTACGTCGTCACCAGCGTCACCGCGATGGCGAGCACCGCCAGCACGGCCCCGGAGAACGCCGCCACGAGGACGACCTGTCCGGGGGAAAGCGTCGCCCCCACGGTCAGCTCGGTCAGCGCCCACGCGCCGAACCCGACCACCGGGAACACCGAGACGGCGAGCCCGGCCGTCGCGAGCGCGTTGCCGACGAGCGTGTCGTCCTCGGGGGAGAAGGAGACGGTGCCGAGGTGGACCGCCGTCGAGAGCCGCGCCGCGAGGATGGAGCCGAGGTTGCCCGCCGTCCCGATGGTCACCGGCACGAGCACCAAAAGCGACGGCCGCGCCAGCAGCTCCTCCTCGAAGCTCCCGAGCACCAGCCCCGAGCCGAGCTCGACCAGCGAGAGCGCGAGCAGCAGCGGGAGCATCGCCCGCGAGATCGACCGGACCGACCAGTGCTCGGGCACTCAGATACCCCCGAAGAACAGCACGGTGCGCGCCGCGAGCAGGAGAAAGGCCATCCCGAACACGTCGCCCGTCGTCGTGACGATGGGGCCGACGAGCGTGTCCGGGTTCTGCCCCCGGCGGAAGCCGACGAAGACGACCGAGACGACCGCGACCGTGAGCGTGATACCCGAGAGGAGCCCCGCGAGCAGCGACACCGCGACGAGCGTCGACAGCGGCGCGGCCGCCTCCCCGAGCAGTCCGAGCAGGACGTACGCCGCCGTCGCCGCGAACAGGCTCACGAACAGCCCGTTCGTGATGGCCGCCGCGATGGCCCCCCGGAGCCGTTCGTTCCCCAGGTCGATGCGGGGTTCGAGCAGCCCCTGGTGGAGCCCGGTCGCGAGCCGCGCACCCAGCGAGCCGTAGACGTTCCCGCGCGTCGCCAGCAGCGCCGGGACGAGCACCAGCAGTCCGGGCACCTGCTGGAGCTCCGAGCGCATCCCGCCCAGAACGAGGCCCGCGAACAGCCCCCCGACGACGCTCGCCCCCAGCGCGGGCAGCGCCTCGCGGTAGGCCTCGCGTGCGACGGCGCGGATGCTCATGTGGGTCGGCACACGTGCGAGGGTGATAAAAGACCACGCCGCGACTGCCGGACTGACCAGGTGGCGCGCGGCTGGCGAGCGTGCCGAGCGCAGCGAGGCCGCGAGTCATCCGCGCGAGGGACGAGAAGCGCAGCGCCAGCGAGCATCGCAGGAGGCTGGGGAGGTTCGAGGGCGGTTGCGGTGCTGTGCGGCGGGTGGGACTGAAAGGGGCGAGCGTCTCGACGACGGTGGACGAAGTAAGCACCGCAGGAACGAGGAGCGCAACGAGTCCTCCGAGTCGAGACGCTCGGGGCTTTCTGCCTGTTGATGGTTCAAGCGAGTCCCACGGCTGAAAGAGACTCCCCAGCGGTCCGAAATCCTCCGTTACCCCATGAACCGAAACCGAACACTCCATTCAGAAACGGACTCCGGGAAGACTTACCTCGTCGAACACGAACGCTCCGACAACGTGACCGACATCCTCCTGACGAACGACGACGGTATCGACGGCGACGGGCTGGCCGCCCTCCGCGACGAACTCCTCGACATCGGCGACGTGACGGTCGTCGCGCCCGCCGACAACCAGTCCGGCGTGGGCCGCAAGCGCTCGCGGTACACCACCCGCGAATCCCACGAGTGGGGCTACGCCATCGCGGGGACGCCGGCGGACTGCGTTGCCTACGCCCTCCGGGGGCTGGACCGCGAGTTCGACCTCGTGGTCTCGGGCTGCAACCACGGGCCGAACATGGGCTCGTACGTGCTCGGGCGCTCGGGCACCGTCGGCGCTGCAGTCGAGGCGGCCTACCTCGGGACGCCCGCTGTCGCCGTCTCCGCGTACCACAACGTCGAGTTCTTCACCCACCCCGCCGAGGAGTTCGACTTCTCCGAGCCGACCCGTATCGCCGGCGAGCTCACGCGGGCGGCGCTCGACGCCGAGGTGTTCGACGCCGTCGACATCCTGAACGTGAACGCGCCGTGTGACGCGACCGACCCGCGGCTCCGGGTGACCCACCCGCACGACGACTTCGACGTGCGCGTCGAGCACCGGAGCGTCGCGGAGGCCGAGGTCGAGGACCTGCCCATCGACGTCGAGCCGGACGACGAGCTCGTCGCGCTCAACGACAAGTTCTGGCCGCACGTCGAGAACTGGGAGAACCCGCTGGCGGACGCCGAGACCGTGCGGGACCGCTACCCCGTCGGGAGCGACCGCCGCGCCGTCGTCGACGGCGAGGTGAGCATCTCGCCGCTGACCGCACCGCACGAGGCCGCCCACCACGAGAAGCTCGACGCCATCGTGGAGCAGCTGAATCTTGCCTGACAGTCCATGGTCCGGTGGCGGCGCGTTGCCGACCCGGGAGGGTCGGTGAGACGTCGAAAGTGATAGCCGTCGGGGAGAAACCCGAGTAAACTATTTTAACGATGAGTGTTACCTTGGCTCATGGTTGGAAACAGCGACAGGGTGGTCGACCGGCGAACGTTCCTCAAGATCAGCGGCGCGGGTAGCATCGCAGCGACCGCCGGGTGCCTGGGGCTCGGCGGCGGCGGTGGTGGTGGTGCCATCACGGTCGGACAGCCAGCGGCCCAGACCGGCCAGTGGGACTTCCTGCAGCCGGGCGTCTCGAAGGCGACCGACGTAGCCATCCAGCGCATCAACGACGCCGGCGGCCCGCTCGGCCGCGAGCTCGACCTCGAGCGCTCGGACACCTCGGTGAACCCACAGCAGGCACGCACCGTCGTCACGCAGCTCACGGAGAACGAGGACGCCGTGGCGCTGCTGGGGCTGTTCTCCAGCGAGCTCGAGCCGCTGTACGAGTTCCTGCAGGAGCAGGAGACCCCGGTGGTCACGCCGTGGCCGGGCTCGAACTTCCTCGACACCCGTGGCGGCGACCACGGCACGCCGGAGGACGTGAGCGACGACGAGTGGATCTGGCGGACCGTCATCAGCGACACCGTCCACACCGCCGGTGCTGCGCTGCGTGCGCTCGAAGACGGGCACGACACCATCGGCATCATCAACGGCACCACCTCCGGGGCCCGCAGCTGGGTGAACGGCTTCCGGAGCGCCTACGAGGCCAACGGCGGGACCGTCGCCGAACAGGTCGAGGTGGCCCAGGGCGAGTCGAACTACCAGTCCGCGCTCGACCGGCTGTTCCAGGCAGAGTTCAGCGCGTTCGCGGTGAGCCTCCCGCTGGAGGACGCCATCACGCTCATGAGCGACTGGTCCGACGGCGGCTACGGCCGCCAGCCGGTCCTCTCGGACCCCCTCTCGCAGAACGAGCTCGCCACCCAGGTCGGCAGCGACCTGAACGGCGCGTGGGCTGCCAGTCCCGGCGAGTCCGGGCCGAACTACGGCACCTTCGAGAGCGCATACAACAGCGCGGAGGGCGACGCCGATATCAACGCCTGGACGCCGCCGGCGTGGGACGCCACGATGGTCACCGCACTCGCCATCGAGCGCGCCGGCGAGGCGACGCCGGAGGCCATCGAGCAGAACCTCGGCCCCGTCTCGCGCGGCCCGGGCACCGAGGTCGCCAGCTTCGCCGAGGGGAAGGAGGCGCTGGACAACGGCGACGAGATCAAGTACATGGGTGCCGCGACGCCCGTGACGTTCACCCAGTTCGGCAACGTCGTCGGCTCGGTCGTCATCAACGAGGTCCAGAACGGGGCGTTCACCCAGGTGGAGACCATCCCGGCGGAGGACCTCAGGGAGTTCGTGCCGGAGGGCGAGTACTGATAGATGGGGCTCGCACAGAACCTCATCTTCGGGCTCGTCACGGGCTCGTACATCGCCATCGCGGCCATCGGGTTCACGCTCATCTACGGCATCGTGAACATGATCAACTTCGCGTACGGCGAGTACCTCACCATCGGGGCGTTCATCGGCCTGCTCGCGGGCGGGGCGCTTCCCCTGCCGTTGCCCGTGGCGGTGCTCGTGGCGATGGTCGGTGGGGGCGTCGCGAGCATCCTGCTCGCGAAGCTGTTCTTCACGCCGATCAACCACACCGGCCCCATCCCGATGCTGCTCACGTCCATCGGGCTCGGGCTCGTGCTCCGCAACGCCATCCGGCTCTTCGCGGGCCGTAGCGCCCGGTACTACGACACCGAGACGACGACGTGGCAGTTCCAGAACGTGCCCGACCTCGCCGTCGGTCCCGTCGACCTGCTCGGGGGGTTCTTCGTGACCTCCCAGCAGCTCGTCGTCGTCGGCTGTGCGCTCGGCGTGTTCGTCGTCCTCCACACCGTCCTGACCCGGACCGACGTGGGCATCGCCATGCGGGCGATGAGCGACGACGAGGCGCTCGCCCGCGTCCGCGGCATCGACACCCAGTTCATCCGCAACAGCGTCTGGGTGCTCGCCGGGATGCTCGCCGGGCTGTCGGGCGTGCTGCTGGGCATCCAGACGAACGTCAGCGTCTCGACCGGGTTCAGCCAGATCCTCCAGATCCTGTCGGCCGCCATCCTCGGCGGCGCGGGCAGCCCGTACGGGGCGATCGCCGGCGCGTACGTCATCGGCGTCGCGCTCGCGCTCTCGACGGCGTTCCTGCCCTCGTCGATGACGGGCATCTCCTCGGCCATCGCCTTCGCCATCCTCGTCGTCGTCCTCCTCGTCAAACCCAGCGGCATCGCCGGTGCGGAGGTGCGTGAGGCGTGAGCGTCCGCGACTCCCTTCCGGACCGCGACTCCGACACCGCGCTGGTTCTCAGCGTCCTCGCCGTCCTGCTCGGCCTCGCCATCGCGTTCACGCCCGTCACGGCGACGATTCCCGGCGACCTCTACGTGTTCTTCGAGGTCGGCATCCTGTTCGTCGTCTACGGCATCCTCGTGCTGGGGCTCGACCTCCAGTACGGCCACACCGGGCTCGTCAACTTCGGCCACGTCGTGTTCTTCGCGGCCGGCGCGTACACCATGGCGATGCTCACCGCGGTGGACTCGTTCGAGGGCATGGCGCTCGGCTACCCGTGGCCGCTCGGGCTCGTCGCCGCCGTCCTCGTCGCCGGTCTGCTCGGCGCGCTCGTCGGGGCCACGTCGCTGCGGCTGCGCGGGGACTTCCTCGCCATCGCGACGCTCGCCACCGCCGAGATATTCCACACCCTGTTCATCAACTTCACCGACATCTTCGGCGGGACGACCGGCATCTTCGGCGTGCCGACGCCGCTGGGCGACATCGCCGGCACCCGCGACGCGACACTGGTCGCCACGCTGCTGGTGTTCGGCGGCCTCACCGCGCTGACGTTCGCCATCGTCGCGCGCCTCACCGAGGCCCCGTACGGCCGGGTGCTGCGCGCCATCCGCGCCGACGAGCTGGTGACCCGGGCCGTCGGCAAGCCGACGTTCCGCTACAAGATGGAGTCGTTCGTCTACGGTGCCGCCCTCGCCGGCTTCGCGGGGGCCATCTTCGCGATGTACAACGGCGCCATCTCGCCGGACTTCTTCGAGCTGCAGGTGACGGTGACCGTCTGGATCGGCATGCTGCTCGGCGGCGCATCGAACCACCGCGCGGTGCTCGGCGGGCTCGGCATCATCATGGGCCTGCGGCTGCTGTCGCGGTTCGCCCAGAACTCCGCGCCCGTCACCGCCGGCGAGTTCGCCTCGATCCGGCTCATCGTTGTCGGGCTCATCCTCATCTTCGTCATCAGGTTCCGGCCCGCCGGCATCTGGGGCGACGAACGCGAGCTGGAGGTGGACTCGTGAGCCTGCTCGACGTCGACGGGCTCGTCAAGCGGTTCGGTGGCCTGCTGGCCATCGACGACCTCTCGCTCTCGGTCGACGAGGGCGAACTCGTCGGCGTGATGGGCCCCAACGGCGCGGGCAAGTCCACCTTCTTCAACTGCGTGAGCGGCGTCGTCCAGCCCGACGGCGGCACCGTCCGCTTCGACGGCGCCGACGTGACCGGCGTGGACACCGCGACGCTCGCCCGCGACGGGCTGGTCCGGACGTTCCAGCACACCCGTCAGCTCGACACGATGACGGTGCGGGAGAACGTCCGGCTCGCCGCGCCCGGCCAGCCCGGCGAACAGCCGGTCTCGGCGCTGCTGCGCACCAGCACGATGCAGGAGACCGAGGCCGAGGTCGCCGAGCGCGCCGACGAGCTCATCGAGCTGTTCGAGCTCACACGGCTCGCCGACGAGTACGCGAGCAGCCTCTCGGGCGGCCAGCGCAAGCTGCTCGAACTCGCCCGCGTGCTGATGCTGGAGCCCGACCTGCTCCTGCTCGACGAGCCGTTCGCCGGCGTGAACCCGACGCTCACGAACGAGATCGCCGACCACATCCGCGGCCTGAACGACGACGGGATGACCCTCGTCGTCATCGAACACGAACTGGAGACGCTGACCGAGCTCGTCGATCGGCTCGTCGTGCTCCAGCAGGGCAGCCTGCTGGTCGAGGGCGAGCCCGAGGTCGTACTGAACGACGAACGCGTCATCGACGCCTACCTTGGATCATGAACGACGCAACGACGCTCGACGACGACACGCCGGACAACACCCGCAGTACGCGAGACGACCACCTGCTCGACGTGACCGACCTCGACGCGGGCTACGGCGACCTGCAGGTGCTCTCCGACGTGGACATGCACGTCGCCGAGGGCGAGTACGTCGCCATCGTCGGCCCGAACGGGGCCGGGAAGTCCACCCTGATGAAGTCCGTGTTCGGCCTCGCGGACCGGATGGGTGGACAGATAACGTTCGACGGCATCGACATCACCGATTTCCCGCCGGAGGAGGTCATCACGGTCGGGATGAGCTACGTCCCCCAGACGGAGAACATCTTCCCGTCGCTCACCGTCGAGGAGAACCTCCGCATCGGCGCGTACATCCTCGACGACGTGCCCGAGGCGCGTAGACGGGCGGTGTTCGACCGGTTCCCCGTGCTGGAGGAGCGCGGCGACCAGAACGCCGGGACGCTCTCGGGCGGCCAGCAGCAGATGCTCGCGATGGGCGCGGCGCTCATGCTCGACCCCGACCTGCTGTTGCTCGACGAGCCCTCCGCCGGCCTCGCGCCCGACCTCGTCGACGAGATGTTCGACCGCATCGACGAGGTGAACGCCGCCGGCACCTCCGTCCTGATGGTCGAGCAGAACGCGAAGGAGGCGCTCCGGCGCTGCGACCGCGGCTACGTGCTCGCACAGGGCGAGAACCGCTACGAGGGACCGGGCGACGACCTGCTCGACGACGACGAGGTCAGACGGCAGTTCCTCGGCGGCTGACGGTCAGAACGACTGCTCGGTCCCGACTCCCTCCTCGGTCGCCGACTCGTACACCGCCGCAGCCGCCGCCACGTCGAGGACTGCCGTCCCGACGCTCTCGACCACCAGAATCTCCTCGGCGGACTCCCGCCCAGCCTCGCCCTCGAACACCGCCGACAGCGGGATGAGGTCCTCGGCAGAGAGGTCGGTCGCCAGCAGGTCGCCGATCTCCGCGACCTCCTCGGGCACGTCCGCGAACACGCGAGCGGCGCGGTCGAACACTCCGGGTTCGAGCTCCTGCATCTCGGCGGTGTACGCGCCGACCGCGATGACGAGCGTGCCAGGCGAGAGCGCGTCGGCGGGGAACACCGGCTCGGTGCTGGTCGTCGCCGTCACGACCACGTTCGAGTTCTCGACCGCAGCCTCGGCCGAATCGACGGCTTCGGCGGGGATGCCGTGCCCGCGGAGGTCGGCCGCGCAGTCGTGGCGCGAGTCGCTCGGCGAGTAGATGCTGACCGAGTCGACCGCACAGAGCGCCGCGATGGCGCGGGTCTGCCAGCGCGCCTGCGTGCCCGCGCCGAGCACGCCCACGCGGAGCGGCTCTGCCGCCGCCAGCTCGCGCGCCGCCAGTCCGCCGATGCAGCCCGTCCGGGCGTTCGTGATGCGCCCGCCGTTCATGAACGAGACGGGTTCGCCGGTCCGCGCGTCGGCGAGCACGACCTGCGCGTGGATGGTCGGTAGGCCGCGCTCGGCGTTGCCCTCGTGGACGCCCACCAGCTTCGTCGCGAAGTACGGCTCGCCGTGGACGTACGCCGGCATCGCCAGTCCCATCCCCAGCGGCTCCGGCCCGTCGAGCCCGGTCCCCACGTCGTAGTGCGGGCGGGCCGGCCGTTCGACCTCGCCACGGCCCTGCTTCACGAGCGCGTCCTCCACGACGGGCGCGAGCGACGGCAGGTCGACCAGCGTCGCGACCTCGTCGTCCGAGAGTACGAGTACCATGTCGGGGAGTGACCGGGTGTCGTGTTAACTGTTTCCGGCCGGCTCACTTCGCGAGCCGCGCCTCGTAGTACACCTCGTGGTGGTGCTCCACGTCGACCACGGACCACGGCGTGCCGACGCAGATGTCCCGCAGCCGGTCCGGCGAGAACAGCAGGAAGTGCAGCGCCCGGCCGAGAATCTGGTCGCCGTCGCGCGGCTCGTACTCGAAGTGGAAGGTGCGGTGGGCGAACCCGTCACGGGGGTCGGGCCGGTAGCCGAACAGGTCGTCGACCAGTTCCGGGTCGTAGTTGTCCACCTGCGCGGTGGCCCCGGCATCGGTGACGTGCGCGAGGTCCGAGAGCAGCGACCGCACGCCCGCCGTCGACTGTGCGAGCCCGGCCTGCGTGCCGTTCAGCAGCACCGACCGGAACCGGTCGCGCTCGAACGGCAGGTCGAACATGTCCGCGACGGCGACGTTCTCGACGCCGCGCTCGCGGGCCGCCTCGATCGCGCCGGGGCTCACGTCGACTCCGAGCACCTCGGTACCCCTGTCCTCGAAGAAGCGGACGTGCTGGCCCGCGCCGCAACCGAGGTCGAGCACCGGGCCGTCGAGTTCGGCCAGTCGCGCGCGCTGTGTATCATCCCACTCCTCGTACCTGCCGAAGTAGTTCTCCGCGATGTGGCCGTCCATCCGGTCCTCGCCGTCGACGTACCGACAGTCGCCGAGCTCGCCGCGCTGGAAGTCCCGCATCGCCGTGCCGAGTGCATCTGCCACCATACACGTGAGCTAACACACCGCAATTGTAATAAGATTGTAACGAAAGGTGGTACCAATCCACAGTTGTGAACGGCTAGCGTCCACCCCAAGCGAGAGTCACGCTGGGAGATCACGTATCGACACCGGCGACGGGCCGACGCTGTCCGTTGAAATCGTCCCGACGGTACCCAGGTGGAACGTACTACGACGACTGAAAACCCGAACGCTCGACTACCCGAACGGCCCGCCGCCACCGCCCATCCCGCCCATGCCGCCACCGCCGCCGCCCTGCTGTTGCATCTTCTTCATCATGCGCTGCATGTCGCCGTCCATGCCGCCCTGGAACTGCTTCAGGGTCTGCTCCATCATCTTGTGCTGCTGGAGCAGCTCGCGGATCTTCTCCTCGGGCTGGCCGGAGCCGCGGGCGATGCGTTCGACCTGCGACTGGCCGACCGAGCGCGGGTTCTCCATCTCGTCGTCGGTCATCGAGTCCATGATGACCTCGAAGCTGCGCATGCGCTCCTGGGTGACGTCCATCGCGTCGTCGGGTAGCTGGTCCTTCAGCCCGCCGCCGCCGAAGCCCGGGATCATGTCCATCACCTGGTCGAGCGGGCCCATGCGGTTCATCGCGTCCATCTGCTTCTTCATGTCCTTCAGCGTGAACTGGCCCTGGAGCATGTCCTCGGGGTCCCAGTCCTCCTCTTCCTCCTGGGTCTCCTCCATCGCGCGCTCGACCCGCTCGACGAGCGAGCCCAGGTCGCCCATGCCGAGCAGGCGGGAGATGAACCCCTCCGGCTCGAAGCGCTCGATGTCCTGGACCTCCTCGCCGGTGCCGAGGAAGGCGATGGAGGAGTCCGTCTCGTTGACGGCGGTCAGCGCACCGCCACCCTTCGCGGTCCCGTCGAGCTTCGTGATGACGACGCCGCCGATGCCGACGGACTCGTCGAACTGCTGGGCCTGCTCCTTCGCGCCCTGGCCGATTGCCGCGTCGAGCACCAGCAGCGAGACGTCCGGGTCGACGACGCGCTCGATCTCCTCGATCTCGTCGATGAGGTCGTCCTCCAGCGCGTGGCGACCGGCCGTGTCGACGATGTGGACGTCGGCGTCCTCGGTCGCCTCCAGCCCCTTCCGGGCGATGTCGACCGGGTCGTCGTTGTCGGGGTCGCCGTAGAACTCGACCTCGGCGCGCTCGGCCATCTGCTTGGCCTGGTCGTACGCACCCGGGCGGAACGTGTCCGTCTGGATGACCGCCGGGCGGAGGCCCTTCTTCGAGAACCACCACGCCATCTTCGCCGCGGAGGTCGTCTTCCCCGACCCCTGCAGGCCGGCGAGCATGATGGTCTGCTCCTCCAGCGGGAGCTCCGTCGAGTCCCCGATGAGGTCGACCAGCTCCTCGTAGACGATGCGGAGGACGAAGTCACGCGCCGGTGTGCCCGACGGCGGCTCCTCCTCCAGCGCGCGCTGTTTGATGTTGTCCGACAGTTCCATCACGAGGGAGACGTCCACGTCCGCCTGCAGCAGCGACCGCTGGATCTCCTTGACGACCTCCTCGACGTCCTCCTCGGAGATGCGCGACTTCCCGCGGAGTTTGTCGAGGGTGCCTCGGAGAGAGCTCCCCAAGTCGTCGAGTACCATTATTGGATACCCGTACGTGGCTCCCGCCTAAAGGCCTTTTCTCGTCGACTCCGGAAGGACGACCCCGTCCGTGCGGCCACGAATCGCAACCAACCCCTCGATTTGACTACCGAAACTGGCTTCTGGGACCGCTTTTAACCCCGGTCGTCGTACCGTCGTGTGCAGCCTGTCGCCAGCTGTCATCCCACCCCACTTCCATCATCCCGATGGCATCCTGGCGATACATCTCTCTTTCGCGCGAGCCGACCGCAGAAACGGGGAGTCGCTACTCGTCGTCGCCGAGCAGCCGCGCCACGACGACCTCCGGGTCGAACCGTTCGAGGTGGTCGTAGCCCTGCCCGACCCCGAGGAACAGGATGGGCTTGCCCGTGACGTGGGCGACCGAGATGGCCGCGCCGCCGTTGGAGTCGGCGTCTGCTTTCGTCAGGATGGAGCCGTCGATGCTGACGGCCTCGTCGAACTGCTCGGCGCGGCGGACCGCGTCCTGCCCGGCGACGGCCTCGTCGACGAACAGCGTCATGTCGGGGCCGACGACCCGCCCGATCTTCTCGAGCTGGTCCATCAACCCCTCGTTCGTGTGCAGCCGACCCGCCGTGTCGCCCAGCACCACGTCCACGTCGTTCGCCTCGGCGTACTCGACGGCGTCGTAGATGACCGCCGCCGGGTCACCGCCCTGCTGGTGCGAGATGAGCTTCCGGTCGAGCGCCGCCGCGTGCTCGCCGATCTGCTCGTTCGCGCCGGCACGGTAGGTGTCCCCGTTCGCGAGCACCGACGAGTAGCCCCGTTCCGCGAGGTAGCGGGACATCTTCGCGATGCTCGTCGTCTTCCCGACGCCGTTGACGCCGGTGAAGATGATGACCAGCGGTTTGTCCGCATCCGCGATGCGCTGGTCGAAGTCGAACTGGCCGACCGAGATGACGTCCAGGAGCGCCTCGCGCAGCGCGTCCTCGACGATGCTCCCGGTCGACTCGGTGAACTTCCGGCGCTCGCCGACGAGCTCCTCCTCGACGCGGTCGAGGATCTCCTCGGCGACGCTCATCTCGACGTCGGACTCGAGCAGCGCCATCTTGAGGTCCCAGAGCGGCTCCTCCAGGTCCTCCTCCTCGATGACGAACTTGCCCGTCGCCGCGGCCTTCACCTTCGCGCCGAGGCCCGTGGACGTCTCGCCCGCTTCGGGCTCGGCGGCCTCGTCGCCCGACGTGTCCGCAGCCTCGGGGTCGACGGCCTCGTCGCCCGACGTGTCCACTGCCTCGGGCTCGGCGGCGTCGGCCTCTCCGACCGGCTCCGCCGCCGCGGCCTCCGCAGTCTCGCCCTCGGGAGCCTCGGTCGCGGCCTCCTCCTCGGCGGCCTTCTCCTCGGCGGTCTCCTCGACGTCCTCGCGGAAACTGCCGAGCTTCTCCTTCAGGCTGTCGAACATCGCTTACTCGTCGTCGGCCTCTTCCTGCTGCTGGGCCTGCTGCATCTGCTGCTGGAGCTGCTGCTGCTGGGCCTGCTGGGCCTGCTGCTGGAGCTGCTCGTTCTCGCTCTCCAGCTCCGCGATCTCGCCCTGCACGTCCTCGATGCGGTCGTCGACGGTGTCCTTCTTCGCCTCGAGGGTGTCGATAGCGCCGTCCTGGTCGCGCTCCGCCGCGTAGCCGCCGCCGAGGCCGACGACGATCTCGTCGATGTCCTCGACCGTCGCGCGGATGTACGCGTCGCCGCCGAGCGGCACCTGCACGACCGAGTCCGTCTCGAGCGTCTCCAGCGCCTCGATGGCCTCGTTCATCTCCGTCTTCTCGTCGCGAAGGCCCTCGACCTCGCCCTCGAGCTCCTCGATCTCCTGCTGGATGGCCTGCATCTCCTGCTGGAGCTGCTGCATCTGACCGCCGCCACCGCCCATCATTGTGCCTCGACCTCCGTGACGTCCATCTGCGCACGCTTCAGGTTGTGCTGGCTGCCGAACGTCGCGAACGTGCGCTCACGCGCGACGTTCTCGTTCGGGGCCTCGACTGTCGTCTCGAAGGGGCGGTCCCCCTCGCGTGCCTGAAACGTCCCGCGAACAGTAAACTGACTCATGGACGCTACTCGGTCGGGCAGATGGAAGAATGTTCCCTTCTGTCCGTGCGCGTGTCGATTCGAGGTGGTGTTCCGGAATCCCTCCGCAGGTGAGTTCGACGGGGACGTGTCCGACTCGAAAGCCCCGCCACTCGTGGGAACCGCTGGTCCCGACAACAACCAGACAGTCCCGCCCCGCGCAGCACCCTCGCCAGCGCGCGCCGGCGGTCGAACACACTACTCGTCAACAACCAGTCGAAAATCGACAGCAGAAACGCCGGAGCTCAGTCCACGAGGCCGAGCGCGTCCTCGATGCGGCCGAGCTCGGGGCCGGTGGTGTCCTCGCCGGCGACGTAGCCGTGGTCGTTGACGACGAGGCCGGAGCCGACGAGCGGTGCGCCGTAGTTGACGGTGCCGACGTCGGCCGGGACGCCGAGCAGGTCCTCGAGCGCGTCGAGCTCCTCGTCGGTCGACTTGGGGTGACAGAGCACGCCCTTGTTCGTCGCGACGGCGGCGGTGCCGACGGTACGGACGCCAGCGAGGTCGCCGCGCTCGACGGGCACGTCGAGGGTGTCCTCGACGACGGCGACGGCCTCGTCCGAGAGGTTCGGGTGGACGTACGCGCCGGTGTCGTTGGCGAGGACGATGTTCCCGGCGGCGTTGTGCCGGCCGGGGAGCTCGCCGAGCGTGCCGTCGATGGCGTCCTCGAGACGCTCGCGCTCGTTGTCGCGGATGCGGCTGGTGACGACCAGGCCGTTGGAGTTACCGACGGCTAGAGCGCCGACGGTGGAGGAGCCGGCGACGTTCGTGGGGATGGCCGGCACCGCGAGCTCGTCGGCGAGCTGGTCCACGAGGGACTCGTCGAGGTCGGGGCGACACAGCAGACAGGTGTCGGTGGCCCGCGCGAACACGCCGACGTAGGGAGACCCGGCGAACGCGGTCCGTAGCACGGCTGCGTTACTCCGCGTGTTCGGCTTCCACGATCGACTCGCCGTCCTCGTCGAAGCGGGCGGCGCGAACGCGGAGCTTGCTCGGGGGCTTCTTCCGACCGCGCGACCAGACCGCCTCGTTGATGGAGGGGTCGAGGCGCACGGCGTCGCCGTCGACGCTGAAGTGCTGTGCGAGGTGGTCCCGGATGAGGGACATCGCCTTGTCGGCGCGCTTGTGCTTCGCCTCCGCGTTCACGTCGCGGAGCGGCACGGTGATGACGCGCTCCTCGAAGTCGTTCGCGCTCATTATTCGTCGGTGTCGTTACGCCGCCAGTTCCGGCGCTTGTAGTTGCGCTGGGTCTCCATGTCGGTCTTCAGCATGACCCATGCGGGCACCCGGCTGTTCTGTCGCTCGAGCTTGGCGAGGCGCTTTTTCTTCGCCTTCGACTTCTTACCCATAGTGCCCGCAGATACCCCGCCCGCGTTTATAGTGTTGTTCTTTTCGAGCCGACACGGCGGGCCGGACTGGCGTTGCGCGTACACCAGTTCCACAGTTGCCACGTTGCCGAAGGGGTTTGACCGTCGCGCGCGTACACACAGATTGGCTATGAACGAACGGGACACCATGACGGATTCGCACGACGGGTGGACACGCACACGTCGTCGATTCCTGCGAGGTGCCGGGACGGCCGCGTTCGCCAGCGCGGCGGGGCTTGGCCTGGCGACCGCCCCGTCGGCAGCGCAGTCGTTACTCAGCCGGCAGATGGTGTTCGAGGAGATTCCGGAGGAGCTCGTTACCGCCGGCCACTACGTCGTCATCACGGACCAGTTGGACGACGACGAGGCCAGTCTCGACCCGTCAATGGTCGATAACTGCGACATCGCGGCGTTCGGCCCCGAGGAAACCCGAACCTATGAGGCTCTCATCGTCAACCGACTGGCACAGGACCCCACCGACTACGAGCGCGAGATACTGACCAACGCACGGGAGCCGCCCGTCCAGGTCGGCTCGGTGTTCATCATCAGCACCATCGAGCCGTGCTCGGGTGGGTACGTCACCGTCGACGCGGAGGCCATCTCCGAGTCGTCCGTCCCGCTCGGGACCGAGACGCCTACCGGTGGGTCAGGCGACGCGGGCGGCGGCCCCATCCCGGGCTTCCGGGCGACCGGCGCGGTCGCCGCACTCGCCGGGCTGGTCGGGCTCGGTCGACTGTACGGCGGGTCGGAGGACTAGAGCGAGAACTTCGCGACGGTCTCGTACTCCGGGCCGTCGTCGGTCAGCGTGCTCTCGGTCAGCCTGACCTCGTCGACCTGCATCGAGCCGGCCGACGGGTCGGTCTCGCGGACCAGCTCCTGCACGCGCTCCTTGCCGCCCGCGTGACGCATCCGCCCGAGGGTGACGTGCGGTGTGAACGCGTTGTCCTCGGGCGAGAAGCCGATGGCCGTCGTCTCGGCCTCGATGCCCTCGTGGAGCGCGACGAGTTCGTCCGTCCCGTCGCTGACCCCGAGCCAGACGACGTTGATGTAGTCGAGCGAGGGGAACACGCCGAGACCGCCGAACGTCGCCTCGAACGGCTCGACCTCGGCGCGATCGACGCCAGCGGCGACGGCGTCCTCGACCCGTCCGAGGCGCGCCTCGCTCACCTCGCCGAGGAACTTGAGCGTGACGTGGACGTGCTCGGGGTCAGTCGGGTCCAGCCCGCTGGTGTCCGCGAACCGCTCCTGTACCGACGCCACGTCGTCGGCGAGGTCCGGCGGGAGATCGACACTGACGAACAGTCGCATGGCCCACCAGATGCCCGACTGCGACTTGAAACTATCCTCCGTTCAATCGCAAGCAGTGACCGGGTTCTCACCCGGTCTGCACGTCGCAACCCTTACCCGTCCGGACCGCCAACCGCGGTGTATGACCGACGAGGAGCGAAAACACGAGTTCTCCGAGGGTCAGGGCTTCTCCGACCCGTACGAGGGCTTCGACCTCGACCCCCCCGAGCTGGGCGTCGACCCGAGCAAGGTCGACCCCGTCGACTCCCGCGTCGTCACCGACGTGCTCGACCGGGAGAACCTCGACAGCGGCAACGTCGACGCCGACGCGCTCATCGACGTCGGCCTGAACTACATGGGCATCAACCGCCACGAGCAGGCCGCCGACGCGTTCGAGCGCGCCGCCCGCTTCGCCGACGACGAACTCGTCGAGCAGGAGGCCTGGGTGAACAAGGGCGTCGCCCACGCCGAGATGGAGGAGTGGGACGCCGCCATCGGCGCGTACCGCGAGGCGCTGCACATCGACGACGACTCCGAGCACGCCGCCTCCGCCGAGACGAACCTCGCCTACGCGCTCTGGGAGTCCGGCGACGTCTCCCAGGCGCTCGAACACGCCGAGCGTGCCGTCGAGCTCGACTCGCGGTTCGCACAGGCGTGGTACAACCGCGGCTTCTTCCTGCTCGAACGCGGGCTGGCCGAGGACGCGCTGAACTGCCTCGACAACGCCATCCGGCTCGACATGCGTAACGCCGACGTACTCGAGGAGAAGGCCCGCGCGCTGGAGGAGCTCGACAGACATCAGGAGGCCGAGGAGGTCGCCGAGGAGGCGGAAGCCATCCGTCGCCAGCAGGAGCGGGAGCTCGTCGACGGATGATACTCAACGAACGACACACCGAGGAGGGACTGCTCGTCTCCGTCTGCGACCCGGACGTGCTGGGCGAGACGTTCGAGGACGGCGACCTCTCGCTGACCGTCACCGAGGAGTTCTACGCGGGCGACGAGGTCGACGAGGACGCCGTCGTCGACAGCTTGCGCCGGGCCAGCGTCGCCAACATCGTCGGCGAGCGAGCGGTCACCGTCGCCATCGACGCCGGCATCGTCGAGGAGGCGAACGTGCTGGCCATCGAGGACACGCTCCACGCGCAGCTGCTCCGGCTCGGGTAGGCCAGGAGCACCCCACTGTTCTGTCCGTGCCGACCATTGACGGCCAGCCGCCACGGGTAGCGTCGGCTTACCCGACCGGCGGTCGGCCTCGATCCCCGTGCCCCGCGAGAACGTCCCGCACAGCGGCGCAACGCGGGCCGCTAGAGGAAACGTTAACCCGCCCGGGCTGGTTGCTTCCGGCATGAAGGTTCTCGTAACGGACCCCATCGCGGACGCGGGTCTGGACGTGTTCCGCGACGCGGGGCACGAGGTCGAGACGGCGTACGAGGTCTCCGGCGACGACCTGCTGGAGGCAGTGAGCGACGCGAACGCACTCGTCGTCCGGTCGGGAACGGAGGTCACCGAAGCGGTGTTCGAGGCGGCCCCCGACCTCGTCATCGTCGGTCGGGCCGGCATCGGCGTCGACAACATCGACATCGAGGCCGCGACCGACCACGGCGTCATCGTCGCGAACGCACCCGAGGGGAACGTCCGCGCGGCCGCCGAGCACACGGTCGCGATGGCGTTCGCCTCGGCGCGCTCCATCCCGCAGGCGCACATCCGGCTGAAGGGCGGCGAGTGGGCCAAGGGCGACTACCTCGGCACCGAGGTCAACGGCAAGACACTCGGCGTCGTCGGCCTCGGCCGCGTCGGGCAGGAGGTCGCCAAGAAGTGCGCCTCGCTCGGCATGGACATCGTCGCGTTCGACCCGTACATCTCCGAGGAGCGCGCCGACCAGCTCGGGGCCGAGCTCGCCGACCTCGACGGCTGTCTCGACCGCGCCGACTTCCTCACGGTCCACGTCCCCCTGACCGAGGAGACCGAGGGCATGATCGGCGAGGAAGAGCTCGCCCAGCTCGAGGGCGGCTACGTCGTCAACTGCGCCCGCGGCGGCGTCGTCGACGAGCCCGCACTCGCCGAAGCCGTCGAGGACGGCGTGGTCGCCGGCGCGGCGGTCGACGTGTTCGCGGAGGAGCCCGTGAGCGAGGACAACCCGCTGCTCGCCGTCGACGACGTCGTCGTCACGCCCCACCTCGGCGCGAGCACGGAGGCGGCACAGGAGAACGTCGCCACCTCGACGGCCGAGCAGGTCGTCGCCGCGTTCGCGGGCGAGCCCGTCATGAACGCGCTGAACGCCCCGTCCATCGACGAGACGGCGTTCCCGCGCGTCGAACCCTACATCGGGCTCGCGGAGACAGCCGGCAAGGTCGCCGCCCAGCTGCTCGACGACCGCATCTCCAGCGTCGAGGTCGTCTACCAGGGCGACATCGCCGAGGAGGACGTCGACTTCGTCACCGCCAGCGCGCTCAAGGGCGTGTTCGAGCCGCTCGAGTGGCAGGTCAACGCCGTCAACGCCCCGCGCATCGCCGAGGAGCGCGGCGTCGACGTCACCGAGTCCAAGACCCGCTCGGCGGAGGACTTCCAGAGCCTCATCACCGTGAAGGTCGCCGACGGCGACACCGAGGTCTCGGTCTGTGGTACCCTGTTCGCGGGCGACGACCCGCGCATCGTCCGCGTCGACGGCTACCGCGTCGACGCCATCCCGCACGGGCGCATGGTCGTCGCACGCAACGCCGACGAGCCCGGCGTCATCGGCCTCATCGGGAGCGTCATGGGCGACTACGGCGTGAACATCGCGGGGATGTTCAACGCCCGCGAGACCATCGGCGGCGAGGCGCTCACCGTCTACAACGTCGACGGCGAGGTCCCCGAGGACGCTATCGAGGAACTGCTGGCCGACGGGCGCATCATCGAGGTGCGCCAGATCGTCCTCGACGACGACTGACCCTTCGGGCGTTTGCCCACCGGCGGCCGTTACGGTTATCTCACCCTGGACTGTCAGGTGTGTTATAAGGCGAGCAGACATGGCTCTCTCAGACATCCCGGTAGTGGCGACGCTGCCGTCCGACGACGACGACCCGATCCGTAACTCCGCTCCGGCGACCACACGGAGGCCGTGACGTGCCGACCGGGGCCCGCAGACGGCTCTCGGCGCTGTTCCTCTGCCTCCTCGTCCTCGGCTCCGTCGGCACAGTAGCCGCTACGGGGACGGCCGCGACACCGCCGTCGGTCTCCTACGGCAGTGCGTCCGTCACACCGACGCCACTCGACGTGGGTAGCGCGGTGAACGCGAGCGTCGTCGTCAGCAACACCGGCGACAGCGCGGGCACGTACAACGTCTCGGTCTCGGTCGACGGGACCGTCCAGCAGTGGGCCAACGGCACCATCGCCGCGAGCACGACGCGGACCATCAGCGTCCGGGAGTCGCTCTGGGAGGCCGGCGACCGTACGGTCACCGTCTCGGGCGGCGGCGCGAGCGCAACCGAGACGGTGACCGTCCGGGCGGCGAACCCGACGTACCACGGCGGACCCGCCAACCTCGGTCACTACCCGGACCAGTACGGCCCCCGAAGCCAGCCCGTGGAGGCGTGGAACATCACCGACGGCACGCCGCAGGTGATGCAGCCGACCATCGTGAACGGGACGCTCTACACGGCGTTCCACGACGGCGGGAAGCTGTACGCACTCGACCCCGAGACCGGCGAGGAGCACTGGAACGCCACGCCCGGCGGTGGCTCCGGGTCGACCTGGACGACGCCCGCCTACGCGAACGGCGTGCTCTACCTCGGGAGCAACGACTACAAGCTCCACGCCATCGACGCCGACACCGGCACGGAGCTGTGGAACTACTCGACGCAGACGAACGTCCGGTCCGCCCCCGCCGTCGTCGACGGGGTCGTCTACTTCGGCAGCAACGACGGCAACGTGACGGCGGTGAACGCGACGACCGGCGAGGAGCTGTGGTACTACACGATGTACCAGCCGGTGCGCGTCGAGTCGAACCCCGCGGTCGTCGACGGCGTCGTCTACATCGGGGGCAGCGACTCCAACGTCACCGCGCTGGATGCCGACACCGGTGCGGTCGTCTGGCGGTTCCAGACCCCCCAGCAGGTGGAATCCGACCCGACGGTCGCCGAGAACACGGTGTTCGTCGGTAGCGACAACGGCTCGCAAACGGCTGGCCTGGGCCAGATATACGCGCTCAACGCCACCGACGGTACCCAGCGCTGGCGGTACGAGATGACCGGACACGTCGACAGCGGTCAGGTCTACGCCGACGGCGTCGTCTACGGCGCCAGTAGGGGTGGCGATCTCGTCGCACTTGACGCTGCCACTGGAACCGAGGTCTGGAACTACACGGGTTCCGACTTCTACGGCGCACCCGTCGTCGCGGGCGACGTGCTCTACATCTCCGACTTCGGGAACGGGACGGTCCTCGCGTTCGACGCGACCGACGGCACCGAACGCTGGCAGTACGACTCGCCGACGGGGAACACCTACCCGACGGTGCTCGCCTGGAACGGCTTCCTCTACTACGGCTCCGGAAGCCACTTCTACGCGCTCGAACAGCCCGCACCGGCCATCACGAACGTGAACGCGACCAACCCGAGCGGCCAGGACGTTGCCGTCTCTTTCGACTCGGACACGCAACTGGTGAACATCTCGGTGTCCATCTCGGGCGCGGGGAGTGCGACGCTGACCGAGAGCGACTTCACCGAGACCGGGAGCGTGGGGAGCTACACGTACACCGCGACGTACGCGGGCAGCAGCGACGGCACGTACACCGCGACCGTCGACACCGCCGAGGACTCGGACGCGAAAGACGGCGGCGACGGCGAGTCCGACAGCGTCACCGTCGACACGACCACGCCGACGGTCTCCGAGTACGCCGTCTCGAACCCCACCGGACAGGACGTGACCGTCTCGTTCAACGCAAGCGAACAGCTCGGGACCGTCGAAGCCACCGTCTCCGGCGCGGAGTCCGCCACGCTCACCCTCCCCGACTTCACCGAGACGGATAACGGCGGCAACTACACCTACACCGCGACGTACGCGGGCAGCAGCGACGGCGAGTACACGGTCGGGCTCGACACCGCGAGCGACGCCAGCGGCAACGACGGTGCAGGCGGCGAGTCCGACAGCGTCACCGTCGACACGACCGCACCGACCCTCTCGGACTATCTGGTGTCGAACCCGGACGGACGGACCGTGCAGGTGTCGTTCAACGCGAGCGAGCAGCTATCGATGGTCGAGGCGACCGTCGGCGACACCGAATCCGCCACGCTCACGACGGGTGACTTCACCGAGACCGGCAACGGCGACGGCACCTACGGGTACACCGCGACGTACACGGGGAGCAGCGACGGCAGCTACTCGGTGACGCTCGACCACGCGAACGACTCGTTCGGGCTCGACGGCGCGGCGGGCGAGTCCGCGAGCATCACCGTCGACACGGTCGATCCGACGGCCGACGCGGGGCCGGACCAGACGGTCGACGAGGACGTGTCGACCTCGTTCGATGGGTCGAATTCGACCGACACGGTCGGCGTGACGAGCTACGAGTGGGACTTCGGCGACGGCTCCGGGACTGTGACCGGCGTCTCACCGAGTCACACGTTCAGTGACCCCGGGACCTACACGGTCACCCTCACCGCAGCAGATGCCGCAGGAAACGAGGGGACGGACACGCTGTCGGTGACGGTGAACGACACGACCCCGCCGACGGTCAGCGACTACACGGTGCTGAATCCCTCGGGACGGACCGTGCAGGTCGTGTTCAACACCAGCGAGCAGCTCGCGACGGTCGAAGCGACCGTCTCCGGGGCCGGATCCATCGCGTTCACGACGGGCGACTTCGTGGAGGTCGACAACGGCGACGGTACCTACACGTACGGTGCACAATACGGTGGCTCGGCCGACGGGAGCTACACCGTCACCCTCGACACCGCGAGCGACGCCGCCGCGAACGACGGCGCGGCTGGCGAGTCCGCCAGCGTCACCGTCGACACGACCGTGCCGGTCCTCTCGAACCTCGCCGTGACGAACCCCGACGCCCAGAACGTGACGGTGTCGTTCCAGTCGAACGAGCAGCTCGCCGGCATCACGGTCGGCATCGACGGCGCGGAGTTCGCCATCCTCGACCGGTCGAACTTCACCGAGAGCGGGTCCGGCCCGTACACCTACACCGCGACCTACGAGGGCGGCAGCGACGGGCGCTACGGGGCGACCGTCTACGGGGCGACCGACGCCGCCGGCAACGACGGCGCAGGCGGCCAGTCCGCGGACGTACCGGTCGGGACCGCCGTCGTCTCCTCGTCAGTCGAGCACGTCTCGGGCAGCCAGCCCGACATGAGCAACGTCACGCTCGACGCGTGGTTCTCCGGTGGCCTGCTCCAGGTGCAGGCGAAGAACGCCACCACCGACTTCGGCGACTTCGACACCGGTCCGGACTACGAACTCGCCGGCCTCGGCGCGGACGACACGACGGTCCTTCGGGCGACGGTCACCGTCCAGAACGCCACGCCGCGTGCGCTCATCGGGAGTGCACACGACGCGACGTGGACCCGGACGAACAACGGCAACGGCACGTGGACGGTCGTCATCGAGGGCAGCCCGGCCGCGGTCGACTCCTACTTCGAGTCCGACGGCTCAAGCCCCGCAAGCTGGCCGGGGACCATCCGGGCGAACGAGTCACAGGACGCCGCGTGGAGCTTCGCCGTCGACGACCTCTCGCTCATGACTGCGACCCACCGCGAGCGGCTCAACGGCTCCGTCATGACCACCGACGCCCAGGAGTTCGGCAGCCCGCAGTACGACGATTCCGGGCCGAACGACCGGGTCGAGTTGCACGTGAAGGGGCCGCACTTCGCCGCCGACGGCACGAACAACACCGGCTTCTTCGAGGCGTTCCTCCCGCAGGCGCTGCTCGACGACTGGGGTGTCACCGCCTCCGAGCTCGCCGGCGAACTCGACGGGGCGAGCCGGAACACGACCGTCACGGCGGTCCAGGGCGGTGGCGTCCGTGTCGACTTCGGCATCCACTACTCCGCGGCCGACGCCGCCATCACCGTCGACACCGTCGCCCCGACCGCGGTGGCCGGCTCCAACGTGACCGTCACCGAGGACACCGCCGTCAGCTTCGACGGCTCCGCCTCGACCGACAACGTCCACGTCGCCAGCCACGAGTGGGCGTTCGGCGACGGCACGAACGCCACGGGCGAGACGGTCCAGCACACCTACAGCGAGCCGGGGACCTACACGGCGACGCTCACGGTCACCGACGGCAGCGGCGCGACGGACACCGACACCGTGACCGTCGAGCGCGCGAGCAGAGGTGGCAGCGGAAGCGGCGGTGACAGCGGCACGGACGACAGCGACGACGGCTCGGACGACGGCAGCGGTGACGGTTCCGCTGACGGCGACACGGTCGTCACCGTCGACCGGGACGGGGACCGGAACAACGAGTCGACCTCACCCGACGTGAACGCGCGGATGAACGTGACAGTCCAGAACGCTCGGGCGAACGAGACGGTCAGCATCCCGTTCACCGACGACGGTGGCGCGTCCGGGAACACCGTCGCGCGGCCCAATCTCTCCGTGACCGATCTCGGGATGAGCGTCAGCCGCGACGGCGACTTCACGCTGAACGTCACCACCGAGGAACGGGTCCCGTCGGTCACGCCGGTGAGAGACGACGGGGAGCGGTGGGTCCACGTTCCGGACAGACTCGTGGCCGACGACCGGGAGTTCGTCGAGGAGACCGGGTCGCGACCCGTCGGCTACGTCACGGTCGAGCACTCCATCGGCGACGGGGACATCGACGGCGTCGGCTTCACGTTCGAGGTGTCGAAGCGGTACCTCGACGAGCGGGGGGTCGACGCCGACGCCCTCGCACTCTACCGCGACGAGACGACCCGGTGGAACCGGCTCCCGACGACGGTCGTCGGCGAGACGGGGACTCACTACCGGTTCGAGGCCGACTCACCCGGTCTCTCGCGGTTCGCCATCGGCGTCGCCGAACCGGTGTTCGAGGTGTCGAGCGCCGAACTCGACACCGGGACGACGACCGTCGACGAGCCGGTGACGCTCTCGGTCGACGTCGAGAACCTCGGGAGTGCGGTCGGGACCGTCACCGTCCCGGTCACCGTCGACGGCGAACCCGTCGCGAGCCGTACCGTCGACGTGGACGCCCGGTCCACGACGACGCTGACGGTCGAACTCGCCCGCCCGGACGCGGGTACCTACGACGTCGCCGTCGACGGCGAGCCCGTCGGGTCGCTGGTCGTCGAACCGCGGTCGACCACGCAGCCGCCGACCACCACCGCGTCGGCGACCACGGTCGCGGACACCGCCGCACCGACGAGCGAGGCGACCACCGACGGCGGCAGCGGCCTCCCGCTCCTCCCGGTCCTCGGACTGGCAGCCGCGCTGCTCGCGTTCGTCGCGCTCGGCGCGTGGCGGCGGGAGTAACAGGGACGAGGACCCGGCCACGGTCCCGGACCGGACACCGTTTTCGCGGCTCGACGGCTACAGCGACAGCGCGCGCCTGATTCGGTCGGCCAGGCTCTGCCCGCCGTCGGTCCGGAGCTCGCGGTCCTCGTTCTCGTCGTGGGCCGCGAGCACGGTCTCGTACTGCTCTCGCATCGCGCTCACCTGTGCCTCGCGCGCGGCGAGGTCGCGTTCGAGCACGGCCACCTGCGCGCGGAGCGCGGTGGGGTCGGTCCGCGTCCGGTCGGGAGCGGTCCGCGCCCGGTCGGCGTCGCTTGCGTCGCTCGGTTCCTCCCCCAGCTGGGCCGTCGACAGGTCGGGTTGGGCGTTTCGGGACACGGACAGAGTGCTACGGTCACACAGTACAAAAATCGGCGGCAGACTCCCGAACGACGGCCGTCTGACTGGCCGGCGGAAGTAGTCGTCGTCAGCTCCCGAGGTGCTCCAGCACACCTGCGGTGTCGCCGGGCACCGGCTCGGGGTCGGCACCGGCCGCGGCGGCCGCGTCGGGGTCCTTCAGCAGGTGGCCCGTCGTCAGGCAGACGACGCGCTCGTCGTCGCCCACCTCGCCGCGCTCGCGGAGCTTCCGGAGCCCCGCCAGACTCGCCGCGGAGGCGGGTTCGACGCCGACGCCCTCGCCCGCGAGGTCGCGCTGGGCCTGGGTGATGGTGTCGTCGTCGACGGCGACGGCGGTCCCCCCCGTCTCGCGGATGCCGGGCAGGGCCTTCGGCGCGTTCACCGGGTTGCCGATGCGGATGGCAGTCGCGATTGTCTCGACCTCGTCCCAGCGCCGCGTCTCGTCGTTCCCCTCCTCGATGGCCTCGACCATCGGGGCGGCCCCGGCGGCCTGCACGCCGGTCAGCTTCGGCACCTCGTCGCGGTCCATCGCGCCCGCCTGGACGAGTTCGCGGAAGCACTTGTACAGCGCCGCGGTGTTGCCGGCGTTGCCGACTGGGAGGACGATGCGGTCCGGATACTCGCCGTAGTCCTCCCTGTGCGCCTCCAGGATCTCCAGCCCGATGGTCTTCTGTCCCTCCAGCCGGAAGGGGTTGAGCGAGTTGAGCAGGTACGCCTCGCCCCGCGACGCGAGGTCCTGCACGATGTCGAGGCAGGTGTCGAAGTTGCCGTCGACCTCGAGGATGCGCGCGCCGTGGAGGCTGGCCTGGGCGACCTTCCCGGCGGCGACCTTCCCGGCCGGCAGGAGCACGAGCGTCTCCAGCCCGGCCCGTGCGCCGTAGGCTGCGAGCGCGGCCGAGGTGTTCCCCGTCGAGGCGCAGGCGAGGCGGCCGACGCCGAGCTCCTGGGCGGTTCGGACGCCGACGGTCATCCCGCGGTCCTTGAACGAGCCGGTGGGGTTCATCCCCTCGTGCTTGACCCGGAGGCTCTCGACGCCGACCTCGTCCTCGAGTCGTGGGACGCGGTGGAACTGGGTGTCGCCCTCCGGCAGGGAGACGCCCTCCTCGAAGGGGAGTGCGGCCGAGTAGCGCCAGACGCCGCGGCCCTCGAAGTCGTCCCAGGTGGGCAGGTCGTCGTACCGCACCTCCAGCAGCGCACCGCAGTCGCAGGTGTAGCGGACCGATTCGAACGGCGCGTAGGCGTCTCCGCAGTCGATGCATTCGAGCCAGACGCCGTCGACGGCGGCCGGCGGTGCCGAGGGAGCCTCGGCCGAGAGCGAGAGCGAACTCATTGTCGGGGGGTGGCGCTACGCGGGGAAAAAGACGCAGGTTCGTGCGAAGTGATGCCGGCGTCGGGGGCTCAGGTCTCGCCGTCGAACGTCTCGATGACGCCGTGGACGTGCTCGGTCCACTCGTCGAGCGCGGTGTGGAGCATCTCCTTCGCCTCGGGCAGTTCGACGCCGGTGTACTGGTAGACGTAGCCGCCGGAGTCGAGCAGCCGGCGCTCGCGCTCGACGAGGCCGCGTTCGAGCAGCGTCGAGAGCGACCGGTTCACGTTGCTGCGGTCACGCTCGAGCTGGTTCGCCAGCTCCTCGACGGTGCTGCCCGGCTGGTCGAGCAGCATCAGGTACGTCCGGGTCTCGTGCTCGTGGATGCCGAAGACGCAGCTCATCACCTGCCGGAAGCCAGGCTCGGGCTGCTCGAGCAGGTCGCCGAGGTCGTCAGCGGAGGTGTCGCTCATGGGCGAACGCACGGCTGGCGTGACCTAAAGGCTACCCACCGCGGCATCCCCAACGCGGCTACTCCTCCCGCGACGGCGCGTACCCCTGGTTCTCGATGCACTGACGCATCTCGTCCTCGGTCTCGTGTCTGTGCAGCGTCGTCGGGGTGTCGCAGTAGAAGATCGTCCCGTCGTGTCTGAGCGTCACCTCGTGTTCCGACCCGAGCAGTTCGGTGACGATACGGACACGGCGTCCCTCCCGGAGGGCGGCGAGTATCTCGTCGGCTTCGAGCTCGCCGGCCCGGACGCGGAGCGGCTCTGTCATCGTCTTCATCTGCTCGCGTGGGGACCTTCGCTCTTTTCCCCCACTTCAGCGTTGTGGCCGATTGCGGTCGTCGCGCCATTCCGGGATACGGCTATGATAACATATAGCATCCGATACGGTATGGCATCCGAGACAACCACCGGGACGGTAGTCGGACGGAACACACGAATGGAACCGTGGCAGGGCGGCGTCGTCGGGGGGCTCCTCGGCGGTGTGGCCATGGGCGTCATGCTCACGATGCAGATGACACCCGTCATCGAGAACGCCATCCCCGCGATGTACGGACTGTCCGGCGGCGCGGCCGGGTGGGTGATTCACATGTTCCACGCGGCCATCCTCGGCGTGGGCTTCGCGGCGGTCGCCAAGCAGTTCGACCTCGACTCGCTCGGACCGAGCGTCGGCACCGGCCTCGCCTACGGCGTCGTCCTCTGGCTCGTCCTGGCGGTCCTGGTGATGCCCGTGTGGCTCCAGACCGTCGGCTTCGCGGGCGCACCCGCGCTCCCGAACGTGAACGTCCAGAGCCTCTTCGGTCACCTCGTCTACGGCGGCGTGCTCGGACTGGTGTACCCGTTCGTCACGTTCGCGGACTGAGGAACCGTCCGACTGCGGTCCCCCGACCGGTTTTCAACAATCGAACCAACCGCCGGGAGCCGTGAACGCGTTGTCGGCGACGATGCCGACCCGTCCGACTGTGACCGCGACCGAACCCCCATTCTTTACCGGAGCTACCACACCACAGACATATCTGCCTCGGCGTGCAAGATAGCATATGGCACACTCACCAGAGCGGCCCGAGATGTACGTCTGTGCGGACTGCCAGATAGTGTACGCCGGGACGGTCGCAGAACACGTCGAAGGCGGGAGCCACGTGTACGAACCGCCCGCGGAGTGCCAGGTCTGTGGCGCGGCGTCGTTCGTGGAGACCAGCCAGTGGCCCCACAGCCACGACTGAGGCCTACCCGACGAGCGTCGCGAGCAGCGCCTTCTGGGCGTGCATCCGGTTCTCGGCCTGCTGCCAGACCACCGAGCGGTCGCTCTCGATGGTCTCGTCGGTTATCTCCTGGCCGCGGACGGCCGGGAGGCAGTGCATCACCTTCGCGTCGGTGCCCGCGAGCAGCGTCTCGTCCACGGTGAAGCCGTCGAAGTCGTCGACCTTGTCGTCGTCCTCGCCCATGCTCACCCAGACGTCGGTGTACACCACGTCGGCGTCGGCGACAGCCGCCTCGGGGTCGGTCGTAATCGTCGGTGCCGTCCCCGCCTCGCTCGCCGCGTCGAGCACCTCGTCGTCCAGCCCGTGTCCCTCGGGACAGGCGACGGTGAGGTGGACGCCGACCATCGCACAGCCGACGGCGAACGAGCTGGCGACGTTGTTGCCGTCGCCGACCCAGGCCGCCGTCACGTCGTCGAAGCCGCCGAACAGCTCCCGGATGGTGAGCAGGTCGGCGAGCGTCTGACACGGGTGCGCGTCGTCGGTCAGCCCGTTGACGACGGGCACCTCGGCGTACGCCGCGAGCTCGGTCAGGTCGTCGTGGTCGAAGACGCGGGCCATGATGGCATCGACGTAGCCAGAGAGCGCGCGGGCGGTGTCCTTCACCGGCTCACCCCGGTCGAGCTGTGTGTCCTCCGGACCGAGGAAGACGGCGTGGCCGCCGAGCTGGGTCATCCCCGTCTCGAAGGAGACGCGGGTGCGCGTCGAGGGCTTCTCGAACAGCATCGCGAGCGTCTTGCCCCCGAGGTCGCCGTGTGACTCGCCGTTCTCGACGGCGGCCTTGTACTCGGCCGCGAGGTCGAGAACGGACTGGAGCTCGGCCGCCGACAGGTCGTCGACGGTGAGGAAGTGCTTCGGTGGCTGTGCTGGGTTCGTGGATGTCACGTCGGTGTGTGTGCTCATTGCAGGTCGTCGCAGACGGTCTCGAGGACCGCGATAGCGCGGTCGTACTCGGGCAGTGCGAGGCGTTCGTCCGGGGCGTGGTCGAGTGCGGAGTCGCCCGGGCCGTAGGTGGCCATCGGGCAGTCCCACGCGCCGGCGAACAGGTTCACGTCGGCCGTTCCGGTCTTCTTGAGGAGGCGAGGGGAGCCCCCTCGCTCTCGGATGCCGACGCGGAACGCTCGACCGACCCCGCTGCGGGGGCTGTCGAGCACGGGCGGGATGGCGTCGGCCCAGTCGACCGTCCCGGCGTCGAGTTCGCCCTCGACCGCCCCGCGTATCTCGTCGGCGGCAGTGCCGGGCGGGATGCGGAACTGCACGTCCATCGTCGCCTCGACGGACAGCCCGTCGTCGGCGACGCCACCGCGCACGTCCACGGGCTTGGCCGTCACCGACTCGAAGACGGCGTCGTCGGCCGACTCGAACGCGCTCTCGACCCGGTTCCACCAGCCCATCGCGTGCTGGATGGCGTTGGGTTCCGGGCGCGACGAGTGTCCCGCCTCGGTCTCGACGCGGTACGTGCCCGCGAGGAAGCCCCGGTAGCCGAGCGTGACGGCGTCCCAGCCCGAGGGCTCGCCGTTGACGACGGCGTCGGGTGCCTCGCGGTCGTCGACCAGGTGGCGCGCGCCGCGGGAGTCCGTCTCCTCGCCGACGACGCCGACGAAGGAGACGCCGGTCCGAACCGCCGCGACGGCCATCGCACAGAGCGGGCCGGTCGCGTCGACGCTGCCCCGTCCCCGGAGGACGGCGGCGTCCGCAGGGGGTGCGTCGTCGCCGCCCCAGGGGGCGGGGTCGCCGGTCTCGTCCGGCGTCTCGACACCCACGGGAACCTCACCCGGGACGGTGTCGACGTGCGAGGTCAGCAGCACCGAGTCGTCGGCCGGCGCGCGGACGTTGCCCACGTCGTCGAGCCACGCCTCGCGGCCGTGGTCCAGCAGGAAGTCGCGCAGGTGCTCGGCGGCCGCCCGCTCCTCGCCCGACGGCGAGGGGATGGCGACCATGGATTCGAGCAGGTCCCGCGCGGCGGCGTCGGAGACCGCACCACCGTCGGCCACGGCCGCGTCGCTCACGCCTCGGTCACCTCCAGCGTGGCGTCGAGCGCGGCGACGACCTCGTCGGCGTGCTCCCGGGTCATCGTCAGCGGCGGGAGCAGGCGCACGACGGTCCGGCCCGCCGGCAGCGCGAGGATCTGGTGCTTCATCGCGAGGTCGCGCAGGACGCGGTTCGCGCCGCGCCCGACCTCGATACCGACGAGCAGGCCCTCGCCGCGCACGTCACGCACGGGCAGGTCCGAGAGGCGGTCGACGAGGTAGTCGCCCACGTCGGCCGCGTTGCCGGGCAGGTCCTCCCCGACGACGGTGTCGAGCGTCGCCGCCGCCGCCGCGGAGACCGCCGGGCCGCCGGAGAACGTCGAGCCATGCGGGCCAGCGTCCTCGGCGACCCAGTCGGCACAGAGCGTCGCGCCCATCGGCAGGCCGTTGGCGAGGCCCTTCGCCGTCGTCACCAGGTCGGGGGTGACGCCGGCTGCCTCGCAGGCCCAGAACGTCCCCGTCCGGCCGAGACCGGTCTGGACCTCGTCGAAGACGAGCGCCGCGCCGTGGTCGTCGGTCGCCTCGCGGGCGGCCTGCAGGAACTCCGTGGTGCTCGGGTTGACGCCACCCTCGCCCTGCACGGGTTCGAGGATGACCGCCGCCGTCTCGTCGTCGACGGCTTCGCGGATGGCCCCGCTGTCGCCGAAGTCGACGAACGTCACGTCGTCCAGCAGCGGCTCGAACGGCTTCCGGTACTTCGGCTTCCACGTCGTCGACAGCGCGCCCATCGTCCGGCCGTGGAAGCCCCGCTTCGTCGCGACGAACGTGGTCCCGTCGGTCGCGCTCCGGGCGAACTTCAGCGCGGCCTCGTTGGCCTCGGTGCCGGAGTTGCAGAGCCAGACGTTGTCCAGCCCCGGCGGCGCGACCGACGACAGCTTCTCGTACAGCTCGTCGCGGGCGCTCGTCGGGTACGAGCCCTGGACGAACGTCAGATCGGCGAGCTGGGACTGCGCCGCATCCACGATGTCCGGGTGGCCGTGACCGGCGGGGACGCAGGCGTAGCTCGCGCCCATGTCCAGGTACTCGGTGCCCGCGTCGTCGTAGAGGAACACGTCCTCGCCACCCTCGATGGTGATTGGCTTGCGCGAGAAGACGAAGTCGGCGGGCATCTACTGGCTCACCTCCTTCTTCTCGTCATCCAGCGCGCTCGGCAGCAGCGTCGTCCCGTCGCCGTCGAGCGCGGACTGGATGGGCGTGTCGGCGTTCGCGGTGGCGACGACGACCGACGACGCGCCGCCGGAGAGCGCCTCCTCGGCCGCGAGCACCTTCCGGGTCATGAAGCCCTCAGCCGCGGTTTCGAGTGTCGCCCAGTCCGCGGCCGTCTCGACGGTGTCGATGCGGGTCGACTCGTCTTCGGGGTCCGCGTACACGCCCGACACGTCGGTGAGGACGACGAGGTCAGCACCGAGCGCGCCAGCGACGGCGGCCGCCGCACGGTCGGCGTCGGCGTTGACCGCGGTGTACGTGCCGTCGCCCTCCGCGCCGAGCATCGGGACGGTCACGACCGGCGTGTAGCCGCCCGAGAGCATCGTCTCGAGGAGGTCGACGTTCACCGACTCGATGGTGCCGGAGTGGTCGCCCCGGCGGATCTTCTTCTTCCCGTCTTCGAGGACGCGGACGGCGGACTTGCGCGGTCCTTCGAGCAGCCCGCCGTCGACGCCTGACAGTCCGACCGCATTCACGCCCTGGCTCTGGAGCGACTCGACGAGCCCCGTGTTCAGCTTCCCGGGCAGCACCATCTGGAACACCTCGATGGTGTCCGCGTCGGTGAACCGCCCGACGACGCCGCCGGGCGTTTCGACGTACTCGGGCTCCATGCCGAGCGATTCGAGGGTGTCGTCGACAGCCGTGGAGCCGCCGTGGACGACGACGACAGCCTCGCCCGACTCGACGAGGTCGGCCACGTCGGCGAGCGCGCCCGCGGGGTCGACCGCGCGTGCGCCGCCGACCTTGACTACAACTGCCATCTACGGACTCCCCACGGGGTGCAGCCCCGCGAACTCGAGTCCGGCGGTCTCCGCGAAGCCGAGGGCGACGTTGGCGGCGTGGACCGCCTGCCCGGCCGAGCCCTTCATCACGTTGTCGATGGCCGAGAACACGACGATGCGCTCGTTCGAGGGGTCCAGCTCGAAGCCCACGTCGGCGTAGTTCGTGCCGGCGACGGCCTTCGGCTCCGGATACCTGTACGAGCCGGAGCCGCCGGCGACGAGCCGGACGAACGGCTCCGCCTCGTACGCGCCGCGGTAGGCCGTCCAGAGCTCCTTCTTCGAGACCGGGCCGTCGGGAAACACGTGACAGGTCGCGCTCGCGCCCCGCACCATGTCGACGGCGTGGCAGGTGAACGAGACGGAGAGCCCGAGCCACTGCTCGATCTCGGCTTCGTGGCGGTGGCCCGTCGGCGCGTAGGGGCGGACGACGCCCGAGCGCTCGGCGTGGCTCGATGCTGCGCCGCCGCCCGCGCCGCCCTCGCTACTGCCGACCTTCACGTCCACGACGACGTGTGCGCCGTCGAGTACTCCTGCATCGGCGAGCGGTTTCAGCCCCAGCAGCGTCGCCGTCGCGTTGCAGCCGCCGGAGGCGATGATGTCCGCATCCTGCAGGTTCTCGCGGTTGAGTTCGGGCAGCGCGTACTCGGCCACGTCCAGGTACGCCGGTGCGCTGTGGCCGTCGTACCACTCGTCGTACTGTCCCTCGGTGGCGAGGCGGAAGTCCGCCGAGAGGTCGACGAGCAGGTCCGCGGCGTCGAGATACTCGTCGACGTGCTCCATGGTGACGCCGTGGGGCGTCGCGGTGAACAGCACGTCGACGGGTTCGAGCTCGGCGGGCTCCGAGAAGCGGAGTTCGCGCCCACGCAGGTTCGGGTGGACGCCGCCGATGGACTTGCCGGCGTACTCGCGGCTCGTGGCCTGCACGAGCTCGAAGTTCGGGTGGCCGTCGAGCAGGCGCAGGAGCTCGCCGCCGGCGAAGCCGGAGCCGCCGACGACGCCGGCGGTCTTCGTCTCCGCGGTCGTGTCGGCGTCGGTCGCAGCGGTGGTCCCCACTACGCCGTCACCTCCGCGGCCTCCGTGTCGAGCCCGGGCTCGACGACGGATTCGAGCCAGTCGACGACCTTCGCGGGCACGTCGACGGCGGTCGCGTCGTCAAGCGCCTTGAACTCGACCGTGTGGTTGACCTCGTGGACGGTGTAGCCGCCCTCGTCGGTCTCCATCAGGTCCACACCGAGCAGGCCGCCGCCGACCGCGTCGCTGGCGCGCTGGACGAGCTCGCAGACCTCGTCGTCGAGGTCGAACTCCTCCGTCTCCGCGCCCTTCGCGGCGTTGGTGAGCCAGTGGTCCGACGAGCGCGCCATCGCCGCGACGGGCTCGCCGTCGGTGGCGAGCACGCGCAGGTCGCGGTCGGGCTTGCCGACGAACTCCTGCACGTAGAACACCGAGTGCTCGTAGTGCCCGAGCGTCGACTTGTGCTCGAGGATGGCCTCCGCGGCCGAGCGCGACTCGACCTTCGCCATCAGGCGACCCCAGGAGCCGACGACCGGCTTGAGGACGCAGGGGTAGCCGAACGCCTCGATGGCCTCCAGCGCGGCGTCGGTGGTGAACGCGACCTGCGTCTCGGGCGTGGGAACGCCCGCGTTCGCGAGCGCGAGGCTCGTCTTCGCCTTGTCCGCGCAGATGTCGGCCGTCTCGGCGGCGTTGACGACGGGAATCCCGTACGCCTCGCAGAACTGCGTCGCGTAGAGGCTCCGCGAGGTCGCCATGCACCGGTCGAGCACCACGTCGAGCCCGTCGAACGAGTCGGGGGCCTCGTGGAGACCGAACCGCTGCTTGCGCACGTCTATCTTGACGACCTCGTGGTCGCGCTCGCGCAGTTCCGCGAGCAGGAGCTTCTCGTCCCGGCGGATACGCGAGTAGAGCAGTCCGACCTTCACGCCGCCCACCTCGACACGCGGTCTCGCGTCGGGAGTGCCTGTGCCTGCCCAGTCATCCTACTCACCCCAGTCCTCGGCGAGCTCGGGTGCCACGTCCAGTGTGACGGGGTCGGTGTCGATCACTTCGAGCTCGGCACCGCAGGTGGTACAGTCGACGATCTCTCCGGCTTCGAGGTCCGCGTGCAGGGACAGTTCTGCCCCGCATTCGACGCATTCTGTCATCACCTGACCTTCGACGCCGACATCACTTAAAGATTGCGAACTTACCAAATAAATTATATAACTAGTGACGCCTCTAACTGGTTTCTGGGCAGTCAAATCGAACGAACCCGGATTCTAGTCTCGGATTCTAAATATGTCGTCCCCGTCGGGGGACTGGTGGCAGTGGTGGGCGTGGGGCCACCGCCGCGTCGTGCTCAGACATAGTCGGTCACCTCGGCGGTGAGTTCGTCGTGCGCATCGTCGAGGCCGTCACCGATGCCCTCGACGACCGCCTGGTCGCTGGTGAGGCAGCTCTCGGCGTCGGCCAGTGCCTCCGCGACCGCGTCGGGTGCGGGCCCGCCGGGCGAGTCGCGCATCGTCACGCTCGCGGCCGGGTCGAGCGCCGTCTCGACAGCCTCGCGCTCGACGTACGCCGCGATGGACTCGTCGAGCACCTGCTCGGCCGCCGCGTCGATGATGGCGTAGTCGGGCTCGGTGCCGGCCTCGCTCGCGAGCTGGCCGGCCGTCGCGACGACCTCGTGGGCCGTGCGGAACGGCAGGCCCGCCATCGCGAGCAGGTCGGCGACGCCGGTCGCCGTCGAGAAGTTCGAGCCGGCCTCCGCGGCCAGCGTCTCCGCGTTCCACGTCGCGGTGGCGATGCCGCCCGCCGCGACCTCCGTCGCCTCGGTGACGGCGTCGACCGTCGCCCAGACGTGCGGCGTCGCGTTCTGCAGGTCGCGGTTGTACGCGCGTGGCAGCCCCTTCAGCGTCGTCAGCAGCCCCGTCAGGCTCCCGGACGCGTCGCCCGCGACCGAGCGGACGAGCTCGAACGTGTCCGGGTTCTTCTTCTGGGGCATGATCGAGGAGGTCGAGGAGTAGTCGTCCGACAGTTCGAGGTAGCCCTGGTTCGCGAAGAGGACGACGTCCTCGGCCAGCCCCGAGAGCGTGGTCGAGAGCGCGGCCAGCGCGGCCGCCGACTCCACGAGGAAGTCGCGGGCTGCGACGGCGTCGGTCGCGTTCGTGATGACCTCGTCGAAGCCGAGCAGCTCGGCCGTGCGCTCGCGGTCCACGTCGAACGGCGTCCCGGCGAACGCGGCCGCGCCGAGCGGCGAGCGGTTCACGCGCTCGAACGCGTCCAGGATGCGCTCGGTGTCGCGTGCCAGCGCCGACTCGTACGACAGCAGGTAGTGCCCGACCGTCGTCGGCTGGGCGTGCTGCAGGTGCGTGAAGCCGGGCATCGTCGTCCCCGCGTGTTCCTCGGCAGCCTCCAGCAGCACGGCGCGCAGGTCACAGACCGTCGCGGCCGCCGCGAGCAGGTCCCCGCGCAGACGGTAGCGGATGCACGTCGCCACCTCGTCGTTGCGCGAACGGGCGGTGTGCATCTTCCCGCCGTCGGGGCCGACCTGGTCGACGACGGCCGTCTCGATGGCCTCGTGGACGTCCTCGCCCTCGGGCAGGGTCGCGTGGCCCTCGACCTCGACGACGTTCAGCGCCGTGAGGATCTTCGCCGCGGTGTCGTCGTCGACGACCCCCTGTTCGGCGAGCATGACGACGTGCGCGCGGTCGACGGCCACGTCGGCCGCGAAGATGCGCTCGTCGTCGGCGAGCGACGAGAGGAACCCACGCGCGGGTCCGCCGCTGAAGCGGTCGCCGCGGACCGCGGTCCCGTCGCTCCCGCCGAGGCCGTCGGCGTCGTCGCCGCCGAGGGTGAACTCGCCGTCGTCGCCGCCGAAGCCGGACATCTCAGTCGTCCGCTGTGAGTTCGACATCAGTCTCTTCCTCGTCTGTGCCACCCGTGTTCGCGATGCGGGCCTGGAAGCCGTGGTACTTGGCGACGCCCGTCGCGTCCGCCTGTGCGATGCCGTCGACGGTCTCCGTGTCGAACGACGCCGCCGACTCGGAGTAGACGGCGTGCTCGCTCTCGCGGCCGACCGGGCGGACCGACCCGCCCTGGAGCTTGACGGTGACCGTCCCGGTGACGGTCTCCTGGCTCGCCGCGACGTAGGCGTTCAGCGACCGCATGATGGGTGCGTCGATGAGGCCCTCGTAGGCCTTCTGTGCCCACTGGTTCTCGACCTGTGGCTTGAAGTCACGCTCGTCCTTCGTGAACACGAGCTGTTCGAGCGCCTCGTGTGCGGTGAGCAGCACCGTCGCGGCCGGGTGCTCGTAGTTCTCGCGCACCTTCAGCCCGAGCATGCGGTCCTCCATCATGTCCGTGCGGCCGACGCCGTACGCGCCGGCGTACTCGTTGAGGAACTCGATGAGCTCGACGGGGGCGAGCGCGCCGCCCTCGCCGTCGGCGGTGGTGACGGAGACGGGGTAGCCCTGCTCGAACTCGATGGTGATGGTGGTCGTCTCGCCCGTGGGCGCGTCGGTCCACTCGTAGATGTCCTCCGGCGGCTGGTAGCTCGGATCTTCGAGGTCCTTGCCCTCGACGGAGCGGCTCCAGAGGTTCGTGTCGATGGACCAGTCGCCCTCGTTGCCGCCCTCGACGGGCAGGCCCTTCTCGGCGGCGTACTCCTGCTCCCACTCGCGGGTGAGCCCGAGTTCGCGCACCGGCGCGATGACCTCGAGGTCGGAGTCGCGCCAGACAACCTCGAAGCGGAGCTGGTCGTTGCCCTTGCCCGTGCAGCCGTGGGCGATGCCGGTGCAGCCCTGCTCGATGGCCACCTCGAGGATGGCCTTCGCGATGACCGGGCGGGCCATCGCCGTCCCGAGCGGGTAGCCCTGGTACGTCGCGTTCGCGGTCACGGAGTCGAGACAGAGCTGGGCGAACTCGGCTTTCGCGTCGACGACGTAGTGCTCCAGCCCGAGCGCCTCGGCGGTCTCCTCGGCCTCGTCGAACTCGGCCGCCGGCTGGCCGACGTCGACCGTGACGCCGATGACCTCGTCGTAGCCGTACTCCTCCTCCAGCAGTGGGACACAGACCGTCGTGTCCAGTCCGCCCGAGAACGCGAGTGCTACTTTGCCGCCCGTTTCGTGTGTGTCCGTGTCGCCGTCAGATGTCGTGTGTGTCATTGAGTGTCGTGGAAACTGGCGGACTGACGTCCGCCGGAGTTAGTTGCAAACTGTGCCCAGCGCTGGGGATGAATGAGTGTGGCCCTAACGGGCCGGTCGTGGTCGCGGTCGTCGGACGGCAACACCGCTCGCGGAAGAAGTGCGAGCGCGGGAGTCGCGGTGTTGCCTCATCGTACACACAGTTACAACGAGGTCGCTATTAAAGCCTTGCGGGCAGGCAACGCTTGCACGTCAGGCGGTTTCGCGGTTCGTGCGAACACCCCGCACGGCTTGGCCCTGGTTTTTTACAGCGCCCCAGATAACTGGAGCCCATGTTCGATGGAATCGACGACAGAGCCGACATCGAGGCCGAATCGCTCCTGCTGGTCATCCTCGGCCTCGTCGTGGTCTGGATCGCACTGGAGATCGTCGGCGAGCTGCTCGGCCTGCTCGGCTGGCTGCTCGGCCCGTTCAGGCCCGTGCTCGGGCTGGCCATCGTCGTCATCATCGTCCTCTGGCTGACCGACCGGCTCTGACCGCCAGCCTCTTTTCGCCCGACCGCCGAGTACGACCGTGTTCAGCCTGAACGTCCCGGTCCCCGGCTCCGTCTCCCGGCTCGCCCACGAGCTCCAGCCGGCGCTGTTCGGCTTCGAACGCGTCCGCGACGAGCACACCCTGCTGGCCAAGCGCATCGGCGACCCGGACCACTTCGACGCCCGCACCCACGAGGTCCGCCGCGCCCTCCGCGGCCAGCCCGCCTTCGAGGCCCAGGTTACGGGCGTCGACTACTTCGAGCGCCCGACCGTCGGCACCGCGCCCGTCGTCTACCTCGCCGTCGAGAGCCCCGGCCTGCTGGAGCTGCACGAGTCACTGGTCGACGAGTTCGGGGCCATCGACGGGCTGGAGGGCGAGGACTACACGCCCCACGTCACGCTGGCCCGCGACGGCGATATGGCGAGCGCCGAGCGTGCGGCGGCGCAGGACCTCGAACCCGTGACGTGGACGGTGAACGAGCTGGAGTTCTTCGACTCGAAGTACCGGGAGGTCGCCGGGCGGATCTCGTTGCCCGCCTGAGACGTTCCCGGTCCGTGTGAACCCGCATCCCCCGTCGTGGTACCGCGACCCTCGGAACCCTTATCCCTCAGCCGCCTGAATATATTGTTGTAATGGCAAACGGTAACGTTGACTTCTTCAACGACACAGGCGGCTACGGTTTCATCGAGACTGAGGATGCGGACGAGGACGTTTTCTTCCACATGGAGGACGTTGGCGGTCCGGACCTCGAAGAGGGACAGGAGATCGAGTTCGACATTGAGGACGCCCCCAAGGGCCCCCGCGCGACGAACGTCGTCCGTAACTAACTACGAGTTTCGTCCGCCGCATCCGGCGACCGGTCGATAATTTCGTTCTACAACCCTCACACTCGCGAGCGGCCGCGCTCCACGTCGCCGACTGTCGATGTCGGTGACATGGACGGTCGACGAGCGGGCGTTCTTCGGCGCGGAGTACCGGAAGTAACGACGTGTGTTTCGTGGCCGGCGTCGTCGATTCGTTCTGCGGGAGTTACGAGCGAACGGAGAACCGGGCAGCGACCCCGTAGTCCGTTTCGTAGTCGTTCTCGACTTCCTTCTCGGACGTGACACCCCAGTACACGAATCGATACTCCCCACTACTGAGCGGCGCACAGACGTGGTAGGTCGGCGAGTGGCGAACCGCATCCGACGCACCGTCTTGCGTGAACGTCAGCTCCCACCGGAACCCGTCCCCGGGGTCGTGCATCACGCCCTCGTCCGACCAGCCTGCGAATACCTCCTCCCGGCCGAAGATTGTACGCCACCGGTCCGTGTCCCGGTACTGGATGTCGAACTTACCCTTGTTCCCGGATGTGTTGGTCTCGCCGGAAACGTTCTCCAGCGTCGCGACGAGTGTCTCCCCCACCGAGATCGGCTGATCCTCGATTTCAAGCCGATACCCGGCGAGTCGTCCGTAGCTCTCCACGACCCAGTACGGTTCGATGGACCGGTACCCATCCCGGCAGGACGCCGCCATGCCAGCACTCCCATCGGTTACCGGAGTGGCCGTGCCAGTCTCTGCGGTCGTCGGTGTTTCGGCGACGGTTACGCTCTGGGTAGTTGTCTGCTGTGTCGGTGTCGACTCTGTACCGTTCTGGGTATCACTGGTGGATAGACAACCGGTGGTTGCGCCGGTTAGCCCGATGGCCGATGTGAGTAACTTCCGCCGGGTTGGAGGGCACATACCACAGTAACAGTCCCGGTGATGACAAATTATCTTTGTCAGTCAACCGATTTTATCACGGCCGCGGCGGCTCGCCGTCGTACCCGTCCATGTCCTGATAGAAGTTCAGCATCGCGAACTTCAGCTTCTCCGGCTGCAGGTCCAGCATCTCGTCGCGCTCCTCCACCGGGAACGTATCGCGGACGCTGTACTTGCCCATCTCGCCCTTGCTCTTGGCGGTGTAGCGCTCGTCGAGCAGGATGCGCACCCCGAAGTCCTCGGGCGAGCGGATGACACGGCCGATGGCCTGTCTGGTCTTCCTGATGGTGGGGATCTCGACGGCGTAGCGCCAGCCGGCGTCGCGCTCGCCGCTGCGGCCGAACGCCTCGCCGTAGGCGTCCTGGACGGCCTCGGCGCGGTCGTCGAGGTGGGGGTAGGGGACGCCGAGGACGACCACGCTCCGGGCGTCGTCGCCGTCGAAGCTGACGCCCTCCGCGAGGGTGCCCCAGAGCGACGTGAGGAGGACGCCGTCGTCGTCGTCGGTGAACCGCTGGCGGAGGTCCTCGGCGCGCGTGCCCGGCTCGTCGAGGTACACCGTCGCGTCGGTCTCGCCGCGGAGCCGGGTCGCGTAGCGCTCGGCCTCCGCGTAGTTCGGCGTGAAGACGAGCGTGTTGCCCGGCGTGAACTCGACCGCGTCGGCGAGCGTCGAGCCGACGGTCTCCTGCACCTCGGCGTCGTTGCGGGCGCTGGCGAACAGCGCCGGGGTCGAGACGGCGTAGGTGCGCCGGCGCTCCGGCGGGAACTGGAGCCCGAACGCCATCGTCACCGGCTCGGTCAGCCCGAGCACGTCGGCGGTGACGGCGAAGGGGCGCAAAGTCGCGCTCATCAGCACCGTCGCGTGGACCTCCTCGAACAGGTCCCGGGTGACGTCCTGCGGGATGCAGGTGTAGAGCTCGGCGCGCCCGTAGACCTCGTCGGTTCCCTGGTCGCGACGGACCGAGGCGACCGGGTAGAGGCCCTCGTCGGTGCCCTCGCGCATCCACGCGCCGACGAAGCCCGCCGCCTGCAGCGTCTGTGACTCCTTGCGGGTCGTCGCCTCGCCGTTCTTGTACGCCTCCTCGTAGGCGTCGTCGAGGTCCGAGCCGAGCGTCACCGCCGCTTCGAGGTCGGTCTTGTAGCCCGGGCCGCTGTAGAGCTGGAGGAACCGGAGCGTGAGGTCGTCGCGCCTGTCCTCGTTGGCGACGGCCACGTCCACCCAGTCGTCGCCGACGCGCTCGCGCTCGCCGAAGCCAAAGGAGTCCTCGTACGTCTCCACGAGCGCGTTCCTGAACGGCCGGAGGACGTTCTCGGCGCGCTCCGCGCGGCTGTCGTCGCTCTCCGCCAGCTCCTCCAGTGCCGCGTCGAGCGTCTGCTCGGTGAGCGTCCGCGTGGCGTGGTCCCGGGCCGCGCCCTCGACGTTGTGCGCCTCGTCGAAGACGGTGATGACGTCCTCGGGCTCGCGGCCGAGCCACCGGAAGAACTGCTCCCGGATGTTCGGGTCGAGCAGGTGGTGGTAGTTGCAGACGACGAGGTCGACGCCCTCCATCGACTCCTTCAGCAGCTCGTAGCCGCACATCGTCCGCTCGCCCGCGTAGTCGTACACGTCGTCCGGCGTGCGCACGTCGTCGAACAGCCACGCGCGGAAGCCCTCCACGTCGCCGGTGAGGTTGTTCCGGTAGTTGTCGCAGACGTTCTTCTCGTCGGAGATGGTGGTCGCGCGCTCCTCGACGCTGTCGAGCTCGTCCACGACCGCCTGCCGCGCCTCCATGGCGGCTTCCTCGCCCGTCTGGGCCTGTGCGAGCAGCTCGCGCTCGCGCTCGCGCAGCTCCGCGGCCTCGCGCCGCGCGTCGACGAGTTCGCGGGTGTTGTCACGCAGCACCTGGCACTCCTCGTAGCCAACGTCGATGTGGCACATCGAGGCCTTCCCGCGGAAGACGACCGCGCGGATCGGCTCCTTGCGGGTGATGGCGCGTGCCTCCTCGACGAACTGGCGCATCTGCTGGTGGACGTCGGTCGTGATGACGACCGTCTTGTCCGCCTCGCGTGCGTACTCCAGCGCTGGGACCAGCGCCGAGAGCGTCTTCCCGGTACCACAGGCACCCTCGAACAGCACGTCCTGTCCCCGTCCCAGGGAGGTGTGGATGCGCTGCATCGCGTCCCGCTGGTTGTCGTAGGGCGCGTCGTACGGGAAGAACCGCATGTACGCGTCGGTGTCGGCCACACCCGCCTTTGGCCGCCTTCGGATAAAATGGTTCGTGCCTGTGGTCGTCAGAGGCCCGTGGTGATTGCCTCCCCGACCGTGGCCACCACTGCGGCGAGCAGGGAGCCGTAGGCGAGTGCGAGTCCCGGCTGGGGCAGGTCGCCCATCGTCGCCGGGTCGGCGACGCGCGAGACGGCCCACCGAGCACGACCAGCACGGACGGGCGCGGGTGGAGCACGGCTACCGAATCCCGCCGATGGGTGTCGGCGGTATGCTCTCGTGAACGGTTCGCTCACGGACGGCACGACAGCGGGCCGACCGCGCACACCACTGAACCGTGATACATCTTTTTCTGTCGTCCACCGCTACGCGACTCCGTTCGCTATGGCCGATGATGATGGTTCTCGGAGACCGACGGACGGGGACGACCGAACACGCCGCGACGTCCTGCGCTCGCTGGGCGTCGGGGCCGGGACGCTTGCGGGACTGAGCGCCGCGACCCGACGCGCGCTCGCCGACACCGGCGACGGACTGCCCGACTCCTTCCGCGTCCGTGGCACCGAGACCGTCACCGTCCGCATCGACCCCGAGGAGGTGAGCGTCACCCGACGCCGCGTCAGTCCGGACCTCGAACGTCGGTACGGGCGGGCCTCGCGGGCGCTCGTCACCACCGAGACGTACCCCCGACCGGAGGCACGGAGCGACGACCTCCCCGCGCGGGACACACGGACGATCCGTCGGCCGTGGGACACCCACTACGCGACGGCCGAGGAGTGGGAGACCTACTACACCGAGCGGGACGTATCGACAACCGAGGTCTCCGGGGACGCCCTCGCCCGACCGAGCGACTGTCCGAAGTGGTACTTCGAGGCGGTCGACGGTGGCTACGAGCTGAAGGGGCCGATGAACCTCGCCGGCTCGAACACCTTCATCGACATGGACGAGGCGGTGGACACCCTCACGAGCAACGGCTGGACCGACATCGTCGTCCAGTACAACCGGTACGCGTGGGTGCCGCAGAACGCCCAGTTCGAGATGCAGCATCAGACGGCCGCGACAGGCACGTTCCGCATCCTCGGCGGCTACCACGCGAAGTTCTGGGACACCGGCGACTACGTCACGATGACCGCCCACGAGGACGACGCCGTACCCCACGAAGCCATCTCCTACAGGACGGCGGAGAACGAGATCGCGAGCGTCTTCGAGGACGCGTCCGGAGTCGACGCCATCACGGACTACTACGACTTCGAGAACGGGGGTGACCTCGACCACGACGGGTTCGTCACCGACCTGTACTGACGGGCTCCCACAGACCTAAGAGCGACCAAGACATACGGTACCACATGCCAGTGCCCGGCTATGACCTCGACGATCTGGACGAATCGCTCCGGGAACGCCTCGCACAGCGGGCCCTAGAGGAGATGCTCGACGACGAGGAACTGGCTCGTCTGGAGGCCGGCGAAGGCCTGACCGACGTGCTCGAACCGGAGGAGATCAGTCGGCTCCTCGAGACCGAGGCGCGCTGAGCTACGCCGACGTCGCGTCGGTACCCGAGCCGCCGTCGAGTTTCGTCTCCGGCTCGATGTACACCGTCTTCACCGCGCTGTCGAGCTCCTTCAGCTTCGCCTCGATGGCGCTGATGGCGTCGTCGATCTCCTCGGTGTCGAGGTCGCCCTCGAACGAGACGTCCGCGGTGACGACGAGTCGACCGGGACCGAAGTAGACGGTCCGGAAGTCGTTGACGGAGACGACACCCTCACCCTCACGGACGGCCTTCCGGAGGTCGGACTCCTCGTCAGCGGCCAGGGACTCGCCGAGCAGGAGGCGCTTGTTCTCCCAGGCGAGTGCGATCGCGAAGAACATGAGCAGGAGCCCGATGAGCAGCGCCGAGACGGCGTCGTATATCTGGTTCCCGGTCACGTTCGTGAGGTAGACGCCGAACAGTGCGATGCCGGCACCGGCCATCGCGATGGTGTCCTCGGTGAACGCGGTGAGGGTGGTCACGTCGCTGGTCTTCCGGAACGCCTCGCGGTAGCTCGCCCAGTCGTGTTTCTCCATCTGGAGCGTGAGTGCCTTGTTCGCCTTCGCCAGCGCGTACGTCTCGAAGACGATGGCCCCGAGGAGCACGCCGTAGTTCACCCAGACCGCGGGGAAGGTGACGCCGAACAGGGTCGGGTCCGTCACCGTCGGTTCGTGGGGGTGCACGATGGCGTCGTAGCCGTGCGTGGCTGACTCCCAGCCCGCGATGCCGAACAGCAGCACGCTGACGAGGAAGGCATAGAAGAACTGTGCCTTCCCGTAGCCGAAGGGGTGGCTCCGGCTCGCCTCCTTGCCGGAGTAGCGGATGCCGACCAGCAGGAACACCTGGTTGCCGGTGTCGGAGACCGAGTGGTACGTCTCGGACAGCATCGCCGGGCTCCCCGTCAGGAGGTACCCGACGAACTTCAGTATCGCGATCGCCCCGTTGGCGAAGAGTGCGGCGATGACGACTGACTTGCTCGAGGCCATTGGCTACTCGACTGACACGGAGGGAAAAAACCGTTCCGGAGCGACGCGCGACCGGCCCGGACTCAGGGCCCGACGTACTCCCAGGTCGAGCCGTCGTCGGAGGGGCCCTCGACGCCGGGCAGGCGGGCGAGTCGCGGGCGGAGGAACGCCCACCACGCCTCGGCCGTGTCGTAGCCGGCCTTGTGGCCGGGGTACACCTCGCGCTTGAACGCCCGGTCGCTGACGGTGCCCTCCTCGGCGAGGAACTCCCAGGCGCGTTCGAGCGCGTCGCGTCGCCAGTCCTGCATCATCTCGCTCACGCCCGGCACGTCGAGCTCGGCGATGGTGCGCTGGACGGCCGCGCGGCGGGCCGTCTCGGGGTCGATGCTGCCCCCCGGGTGCACGTCCGGTGAGAGATAGTACGCCGTGAGCGCGTCGTCGCCGTCGACCAGCGCGGCCGATTCGAGCTCGCCGGCGTCGACGAGCGCCGACAGCGTCGCTGCGGCGTGGTCCCGGGCCACGTCCAGCTCCCCGGCGACCCCCTCGGCCGTCCGTGGAGCGAGCGAGTCGAACGTCGCGAGGACGACCGCACGGGGCGGGGCCTCACCGGGCGGTTCCTCGTCCCCGTGACGCTCGGGCTCCTGTACCATGGCTCACCGTTGCACCGGCGGGACCAAAGTGGTTTCTGTCGAACGAAACGCACGTCACCCCCGCGCACCTACGGCTCGGCATGCTCGTCGTCGTCTCCGATACGCACTCCCACACGGGCCACGCGCTGACCGGCCGGACCCGCGAGGCCGTCGAGAACGCCGACCTCGTCGTCCACGCGGGCGACTTCGTCTCGCCCGACGTGCTCGACGCGTTCTACGAGGTCGCCCCGGAGCTCCGGGCCGTCCACGGCAACGCCGACGCCCCAGCGGTCATCGAGCGGCTCCCGACCGCCCGCGTCGTCGACTACGAAGGCGTCCGCATCGCGGTGACACACCGCCGCAGCGGCGGCGCGACCGGCCTGCGGATGTTCGGTCGCGAGAAGGGCGCGGACCTCGTCGTCTCCGGGCACACGCACCGGCCGACCGTCGTCGAGACGGACGACGTGACCCTGCTGAACCCCGGCAGTCACGCCCAGCCGCGCGGGAACCGGCCCGGGCACGCCGAGCTCGAACCGACCGACGGCGGTCTCTCGGGTCGGATCGTCCAGCCCGACGGCACGCTCATCGAGGAGTTCTCGGTGCCGGCGGGCGGTCGCGACGCACAGGACTGAGCGTCGGTCGCCAGAGCGATGCGCAGTCGTCGCTGAGCGCGAATCCAGCGTGATGCGGGCAAAAGCGGGGACGGCTGCCGGCGCGTCGGTCGTGGGCCGACGTGCCCCAGGGCCGTGTGTCATGACAGCGGAGGGCCGAAGCCCCGGGGTCCACATCCACCGACAGGCTACGTATCAAAAGAGCTACTGATAGCTCAAACCCGCGTTTCACCTACCGGTTCGCCGTGTACCAGTAGGCGAAGCCCGCGGCGAGGATGACCGTCCCGCCAAGCAGGAACGCCAGTCCGGGTGAGACCGTCGCGCCCGCCGTGTCGGCCACGACGCGTGTCACCGTCGTCGTCGTCTCGACGGCCGTGGTTGTCGCCGTATCGTTCGGGTTGCTCGCGACCGTCTCGGTCCCCTCGGGAGGGAGCGGAACCCCGTCGGGAGGCGTCCCACCGCCGCCGAAGTCGAAGAACGAGCCGAGTCCGCCACCGAGCGTCTGCTGGACGAACAGCGACCCCACCGCGAGGAGCCCGAAGGCACCGAGCAGACGGGAGATCGCCGCCTTCAGCCCGGTCGACTGCTCCGAACCGCCGGCGAAGACGACGAGCGGCTGGTCGGCCGGCGCGTACACCTTCATCTCCCGTCCCTTCGCGGAGTACGCCGTGTCGACGACCTCGATGATGTCGGCGTCCTTCAGCTTCTCCAGGTGGTACTGCGTGTTCTGGAGGGAGGTGTCGACCGCGTCGGCGAGCTGGGATGGTGTCGCCGGTTCGTCGTGGAGTGCAGTCAGCACCTCACGCGCCGTCGACGAGGAGAGAGCCCCGATGAGGTCGTCGGCGTCGTCGCTGTCGAGTCCGATGACGCGCGGCTCCGCGTCGTCGGCGGCCGACGTATCCGGAGAGGAGGGCAACAGGTCCGCCATATCGTAGGGATGGGCATCGTCGAACATGAACGTTTGTATATCTTCGACAACTCTTTGTGCCTCCAGAATCGCAAGACTGCGCCGGGGTGGCTCGCGAGTAACGACGCGCTACCAGCAGTGATTTCCGAGCGCGGTGGTACCGGCAGCGAGCGCGCCTCAGCCGCCGGTTCCCGCCGTGAGGGAGGGGCCGGGAACGTCGAAACGCATTTGTTTCGAGCCGCGAAACGAGTAACCATGCAGACACCCGTCCCCGCACAGGTCAGCGGCTTCTTCGACGACCCGTTCACGCTGTTCGTCGTCGTCGTGCTGCTCGCGCTCATCTTCTTCTTCTACCTGCTGTTCCGGCGCACCCTCCTCGGCTTCAAGGAGGGCATGGAGAAGGGCTCCGGGAAGAACTAGAGCACCGACGCGACCCGTTCGACCGCCCTCTCCACGGCCGCCTCGTCCACGTCCCAGTGCGTACAGAACCGGACGACGTACTCGCCGAACGCCGAGCCCAGCACGTCCTCGTCCCCACAGCGGTCGAGGAACGCCTCCGCGGTCAGGCCGCTCTCCGTCGTGTCCACGAGCACGATGTTCGTGTCCGGCTCGGCCGCCGACAGCCCGTCGAGCGCGTCCAGTCCCGCCGCCAGCGTCCGCGCGTTCTCGTGGTCCTCGGCCAGCCGCTCGACGTTCCCGAGCGCCTGCAGCCCCGGCCCTGCGATGATGCCCGCCTGTCGCATCCCGCCGCCGAACAGCTTCCGGTTCCGCCGTGCCCGCTCGATGAACTCGGCCGAGCCCGCGAGGATGGAGCCGACCGGCGCACCGAGTCCCTTCGAGAGACAGAACATCACCGAATCGACGGGGTCGGTCAGGTCGCTCGCCGGCACGCCGAGGGAGACGGCCGCGTTGAACACCCGCGCGCCGTCGAGGTGCACCGGCACGTCGAGGTCGTGTGCGGCCGACGCCGCCGCCGCGATCTCCTCGGCCGTGATGGCCACCCCACCCTTCGAGTTGTGCGTGTTCTCCAGCGTCAGGAGTCCGGTCCCTGGTCGGTGGAGGTCCTCCGCGACGTAGCCCTCGCGCACCTGCTCGGGCGTCGGCACGCCGCGCTCGCCGCCGTCGAAGGTGCGAACCTGCAGCGAGGAGAGCTGCGCCATCCCACCGAGCTCCCACTTCACGACGTGGCTCTCGCGCCCCGAGAGCACCTCCTGCCCGCGGTCGGTGTGCGTGCGCACCGCGACCTGGTTGCCCATCGTCCCCGTGGGGACGAACAGCGCGTCCTCCATGCCCACGAGGTCCGCCGCCTCGGCTTCGAGCTCGTTCACCGTCGGGTCCTCCTCGTACACGTCGTCGCCGACGGGGGCCGTCGCGGCCGCCTCGCGCATCGCCTCGTCCGGCTTCGTGACCGTGTCGCTGCGTAGGTCGATCATCGTGTCGTGGTTGTGCGGACGGGTGGAAATAGCTCGCGGTCCGGCCGTGTGAGCGACCTGTGTCCCCCACCAACCATGAGAAGCATTGACATACAGCTTAAGATTCTGGACGTCGTCTCTTCGCACATGAGCCAGCAAGACGAGAAGCCACGCATCAGCTTCGGCGCGGGCATCTACACCGAGGACGGCACGAAGGTCGGGCACGTCCGCGGCTTCGACGAACACGGCTTCCAGGTGACCGCGGAGGACGGCATCGAGGGGCTGAGCATCGAGCACCACCGCGCCGGCCACGAGTTCGGCGAGGGCGAGCTGATGTGGCGCTGCTGGGAGTGCGGCGAGATGGGCAAGCTCGACAGCGACATCCCCGACGAGTGCCCGAACTGCGGCACCGAGAAGGAGGACATCTACTACTGGACCGAGGACTGACCGGCACGCTTTTTCTCCGTCGCCCGCCCACGTCGAGCCATGCGAATCGTCGTCTACGGCGCGGGCAGTCTCGGTAGCCTCCTCGGCGGCCTCCTCCAGACCGGTGGACACGACGTGGTCCTCGTCGGCCGGGACCCCCACGTCACCACCGTCCGGTCGGATGGCCTCCGGGTCGAGACCCCCGACGGGACGGAGACCGTCCACCCCGACGCGACGACCGACGGAGCCGACCTGACAGCCGAGCTCGCACTCGTGACGGTGAAGGCGTTCGACACCGACACTGCCGCGGCCGACCTCGCCACGGGCACCTTCGACGCGGTCTGCTCGCTCCAGAACGGGATGGGCAACGAGGCGACGCTCGCAGCCGAGGTCGACTGCCCGGTCTACGCCGGCACGGTCACCTACGGGGCCATCCTCCACAAGGCCGGCCGCGTCGAGTGCACGGGCGTCGGCGAGGTCGTCGTCGGCTCCCCCGAGGGCGGTGCGGGGCCGGTCGACGACCTGCTCGAACGCGCGCTCGTCGGGGGGAACCTCGCCGCCGCGGTCGTCGACGACATGCCACGCCGGCTCTGGGAGAAGCTCGCGGTCAACGCCGGCATCAACACCGTCACCGCACTCACCCGGAGCGAGAACGGTGCCCTCCTCGACGGCACCGCCAGCGGGCTCGCGCGCGACGCCGCCCGCGAGACCGCCCGCGTCGCCCGCGGTCACGACGTGTCCCTGTCGAACCGCGAGGCCGTCGCCGCGGTCGAGTCCGTCGCCGAGACCACCGCCGCGAACACCTCCTCGATGCTGCAGGACGTCGAATCGGGCCGCCGGACCGAGGTCGACGCCATCACCGGCTACGTCGTCGACCGCGCCGGCGAGATCCGGGACGCCGACGTTGCCGTTCCCGTTTGCGAGACGACGACCCGGCTTCTCAGGGCGTGGGAGGAGGCGCGGGGCCTCAGGTGAGTGGCCCGGGCGAGACCCGGGTGCAGGTACCCTCGTCGCTGGAACACCTGGTAGATAGCTATGCGTATCGGTCAGAGGGAAGTGTCCACGATGCGTCTCGTGCTCCCGTAGGCGAACCTTATTGACCGCAAGCGGGCAAGTGCCGGTATCGATGTACCTGGTTACGTTCCGCCTCGATCCAGGGGAGTACGACGCGGAGTTCCACGAACTGAACGATGCGATACAGGCGGTTGCCGAGGACACGGAGGGATACCTGGGCAAGCGGACGTGGCATGCCCCGGAGAGCGAGGAGGTTCTCGTCGTGTACTACTGGGAGTCGTTGGACGGGCTCGAGTCGTTCGGAGCAGATGCTACCCACGAACGGGCGAAGCAACGGTGGACAGAGTGGTACGATGCGTACGAGGTCACTGTCACAGAGGTCCTCGAAGCGTACGGGAGTGGGTTCGGTGACGACGCAGATCCACCCGCGTAGGAACCCACGGTCTCGTTCGGGTCGTAGGCACACTCTCTCTACGTACCGAATTCACACCCGCGCGGTCACCCACAGCGCCGCGATACCACCGACCACCAGCGCGAACACGAAGCTCTCCAGGCGGTAGAGCGTCGTCACCGCGAACGCCGTGTCCGCCGGGAGCCGCCCGATCTCGACGAGCAGGCCCGTGAGCGCGCCCTCGACCGCGCCCAGCCCGCCCGGCGTCGGCACCAGGCCAGCGATGGTGCTCGCCGGGACGATGAAGAAGACGAGCAGCAGTCGCATGCTCGCGTCGACCGCCCGGAGCGCGGCGACCATCGGGAGCGTGAAGAACAGCCAGCCGACGTAGGAGTAGCCGAGCGCCCGGGCGAGCTCCCGGGGCTCGCTGGCGATGTCCTCGACGGAGCCGTAGAACCGCTCGATACGCTCGCGGGTGCCGTCGACGCTCACCCGGCTGGTGACGCGGGCGACGGGTCGGACGAGCCTGACGACGAGCCCCTCGACGGCCCAGCGGTGCCGCCAGCCGAACCAGACGAGGAGGGGGATGCTCACCGCGAGCAGCCCCAGCACGAGCACGAGGTTCCCGACGGTCTCGGTGTCGCCGAGCGAGGTCTGGACCACGAGGTACGCCGTCCCGACCGCCGCGAAGTTGAAGAACGGGAGCAGGTTGAGCAGGTCGGCGGTGACGACGCTCGCGAGGCTCTGCTCGTAGTCCGCGTCGGTGTCCCGCGAGAGCACGTAGGCGATGAACGGCTCGCCCCCGGCCTGCCCGAACGGGGTGACGTAGTTCGCGAACGTCGCGGCGAAGTAGGTGACCACGAGCTTCCGGTACGGGACCTCGACGCCGCCGACGGCGAGGACGATCTGCCACGCACGTCCCCACGCCGCCAGACACAGGAACGTCGAGAGACAGCCGGCGGCGACCCAGACGGGGTCGGCCCGCGCGAGCTGGTCGAGGGTGCGCTCCCAGCCGACCGCGGTCCCGAGGAGGTAGACGAGCAGCAGCGAGATGGCAAAGCCCACCCCCATCTTCGCGAGCGTCCTGCGACCGAACAGGTCCCCGAACGCCCCACCAGATGTCCCGCTCACACTACTCCATGTACCCGAGGTCCTGTAACCGTTCCTTCGCGGTGTCGCTCATCTCGTCGAGCTCGCCGTCGCTCGCGTCGGTCGAGGGGCCGCCGTCCCACTCGTCGGCGACGCGCTCCTCGAACGCGTCGAGGGCGGACTCGACCTCCGCCTCGACGGGGTCCCCCTCGCCGAGCCGGTCGTCGGTCTCGCCGGGGTCCTCGTCGACGCGGTAGAACTCGTCGGGGATGCGCTCGTTCCGGATGTACTTGCCGTCCGTGCGGCGGGCGGCGCGCATCCGGGAGTAGAACCGGGAGTCCTCGTCCAGCTCGATGCCGGCGTCGGCCGCCTTCCCCTCCAGCTGCTTGAGCTCGACGACCGGCCGGGAGTACTCCACGAAGGCGTACTCGCCACCCTCGCGGTCGCCGTGTGCGTCGTCGAGCAGCGACCGCGTGGGGTCGAGGTCGACGCCGTCGCCGCCCGCGTTCTCGACGTCCGCGTGGTCGAGCACGGTGTGGTAGAGGTCGAGCAGCTCGAACTGCCGGTCGTAGCGGCCCGGGTCGAGGTCGGGGTGCTTGACCATGCAGGGGACGTTCACGAGCGGGTCGTAGATGCAGAACTCGTGGCCGTAGAGGCCGTGCTCGCCGAACAGCTCGCCGTGGTCCGCACAGACGACGACGAGCGTGTCCTCCCAGAGCCCATCGGCCTGCAGCCAGTCGAACAGCCGGGTGAGCTCCGCGTCGATGTGGCGAATCTCGGCGTCGTACAGGCCCTGGATGTCCGCCCACTCGTCGGCGTCGATGTCGCGCGCCCCGGAGTTGTACTCCTTCGAGTTCTGGCACACCGCCGTCGAATCGACGCCGGGGGCGAACTCCGCGCGGTACTCCTCGGGCGGGTGGTACGGCAGGTGGGCGTCCATCAGGTTGATGAACTGGAACCAGTTCTCGCCGTCGGCCTCGGCCTCGGCGACGAACTCCTGCGTGCGGTCGACGACCTGCGGGGTCTTCGAGTCCGCGCCCTCGCCCGAGGCGGTGTACTCGTGGATGGTGTTGCCGACCGAGACCATCCAGTCGGCGACCCGCCGCAGGGTCGGGCTGTCGTTCATCGCCTTCCAGGCACGGGCGATGGGGCCGGAGAGGAACTCGCCGGGCATCACCTCGAAGAAGTTGTCCTGGTCGTCGAAGCCGTCGGTGAGGTGGGTGTAGGGCGTGATCCACGCGTTCGAGGAGTAACACGCCGTCCGGTGGGTATCCGAGAGCGTCTCCGCGAGCGTCGTCGCACCCTCCAGATACGGGTTCTCCTGACTCGCCCCGTGCTGGCTCGGGTACAGCCCGGTGAACAGCGAGGCGTGGACCGGCAGCGTCCACGGTGCCTGCGCGACGGCACCCTCGTAGACGGCCGCCTCCGACGCGAACGCCTCCAGACCGGGCGTCGTCGGGCGGTCGTACCCGTAGACGGACAGGTGGTCCTTCCGGACCGTGTCCATCACGACGAAGAGGACGTTCTGCCCGGCTGTGGGGTTCATACTCGGCTTCGAGGGCACGGAGGATTAAGAACTGTTGTTTTCCGTGGACCGACCGTCACGTCAGCACGATTTAAATGGCTTCAGAACGGGGCCTGCGGACCTTCGTCCTCCTCGCCGTCGTCGTCGTCGACGGTCTCGCCGGGGAACGAGGGGGACATGCCACCACCGCCGCCGCCGTGGCCGCCGCCGTCCATGCCGGTGTCGGCGTGGACCTGCTCGATCTCGGGTATCTCCTTGACCATGCGGCTCTTGATCGCCTGTATGGTCATCGGGGAGATACCGCAGCCGGAGCAGGCACCGCCCAGCAGGATGGTGACCTCGCCGGTCTCCCGGTCGAGGTCCTGGATGGCCGCACTGCCGCCGTGCATCTGGATCTGCGGGAAGTTGCGACGGAGGAAGTTCGTGACGCGCTCCTCCAGGTCGTCGCCGCCCTGTGTCTCGGTGCTCATGTGCCGAGGTTCGGGACGGGCGTCCCTAAACCTTGCGCACCACGCGTTCGCACGGTGAGGCCGGCGTTTCGCCCGGTCGCTGGCACCGCTCCCCGCGGACGGAGCGAACGCATATGTGACCGGGTACCGCCTCCGTGCCAACCCTGGACGTACTCGAGGTGGTTCTGGAGACGATAGCGGGGCTCCGAGACGCCGGTGCGACGGAGGCCATCTCGGAAGGTGTCGGAGCGGTCGCCGAGCAGGAGACCGGCCGCGAACTCCGACTCCCGGGTAGCTCCACTGACACGTCGATAAATACGGAAGGAACAGCACCGCGTAGTGTCGGCCATGTTCGCGGACCGAACGGACGCCGGTCGACGGCTCGCGGACCTGCTCGTCGACCGCGGCGTCACGGCAGACATCGTCCTCGCTGTCCCACGCGGCGGCCTGCCCGTCGCGCGACCCGTCGCCGACAGACTCGACGCCCCGCTGGACGTCATCGCGGCGAAGAAGCTCGGGTCCCCCTGGAACCCGGAGCTCGCGGTCGGCGCGGTCGCGAGCGACGGCGCGGTGTGGGTGAACGCCGACCTCGTCGAAGACCTCGGTATCAGCGAGGCGTACCTCGACGAGGAGACCGGCCGCCAGCACGCCGTCGCCGCGGAGAAGACCGAGACGTACCGCGAGGGCAAGCCGCCGCTCGACCTCGACGGGCTGACGGCCGTCGTCGTCGACGACGGCGTCGCGACGGGCGCGACGACCATCGCCTGCATCCGTGGGGCCCGCGAGGCCGGGGCCGAACGGGTCGTCCTCGCGGTGCCGGTCGGCCCCCCGGACACGGTCGAACGGCTCCGGGCGGAGGCCGACGAGGTGGTCTGCCTGCTGATACCGCCCCAGTTCCACGCCGTCGGTCAGTTCTACGAGTCGTTCACGCAGGTCTCCGACGAGGAGGCGATGTCGTACCTCGACGGGAACTGACCCGGACTACAGCCCGAAGACGCGCCGGAGCTCGCTCCGGATCTCCTCCCGGTAGCGCTCCATCACCGCCTCGAACTTCTCCTCGTCGACGACGACGGCCGTGAGCCGGTCGTGTGGGTCGTCGGGCAGCTCGACGGTGAAGCCCTCGTCCTCGTCGTAGAACGGCTCGGACTCGTTGAGCACCTGCTGGTCGATGCCGTGGATGAGCGTCGAGTCGAACTCCTCGTTCATCGTCTCGAACGCGTTCTTGTAGGCGCGCTGGAGCTGCTGGAAGTAGTCGACGTACTTCTCCGCCTCGAAGCGGTCCGGGTCGAACTCGGTCATATCGGGGAGAACGGTCAGGACGGTCAAAAGCGGGGCGTTTCACCGGCGGCGCGCAGCGCGTCCTCTCGCAGGGCCGGGAGGTATTTCGTATCGCGTTATCCGATTTATGGCCTGGGCAGGCCCCCGAATCGCCAGCACACGGAACGGCCGCCTCGGACAGCGAGCTGGCTGAAACCGAGGTTTCAGCTTGGAACCACGTTATGGGGGTCGCCGGCGAACGAACGCACATGTCCCCGCGACACAGACGCTCGTTCCTCGCGCTGGCGACGGCGGCTGCCGCCTCGCTGGCCGGCTGTAGCACCGGCTCGACCCCCGTCGACGGCCCCGGCACCGACCAGCCGACGACTGCACCGCCCGGCGAACTCGTCGACGACTGGCAGTACGACCCGGGCGACCTCGAGCAGAACGACGACGGCGGCTCCGGCGGTTCGAGCGGCGGCGCGAACGTCAGCTACGAGTCCACGTCGGCCGACAGCGGCTCCGTCGGCCTCGCAGCCGGCGGCGCGAAGGACGTGAACAACTTCCGGCAGAACGTCGAGGAGGGCTTCCTCCCGCTCCCCACCGACATGCCCTACGAGGGGCTGTTCTACGACTACTACTTCGACACCGGCAACGGGGGCGACTGCTCGTCGCTGTTCTGCCCGCGCTACGCCCCGGCCGTCTCGGCGGACCCCCTCTCCGGGGAGACCGAACGATACCTCTCGATGGGGCTGAACTCCGGGCTCGACGCCGACGACTTCGAACGCAAACGGCTGAACTTCGTCGTCGTGCTCGACGTCTCCGGGTCGATGTCCTCCCCCTTCGACGAGTACCACTACGACGGGGACGGAGGCGACGGCGACGACCGGCCCAAGATCGAGGTCGCACGCGACGCGCTCACGTCGCTGACCGAGCAGCTCCGTCCCGGCGACCGCTTCGGCGTCGTGCTGTACAACGACCAGGCGACGGTCGCGAAGCCACTGAACGCCGTCGAGACGACCGACATGGAGGCCATCCGCGGCCACATCGAGGCGGACATCGAGGCCGGCGGCGGCACGAACCTCTCGGCCGGCCTCGACGAGGCCAGCGCCCTGTTCGACGACGTCGCCGACGCCGACCCGGACGAGTACGAGAACCGCTTCGCCGTGCTCACGGACGCGATGCCGAACCTCGGCGACACCAGTCAGGGCGGCCTGCAGGGACGGCTCGCGGCCGAGTCCGAGCGCGGCGTCCACGCGACGTTCGTCGGCGTGGGCGTCGACTTCAACACCGAGATAATCGACGCCATCACGGCCGTCCGCGGTGCGAACCACTACTCGGTCCACTCCCCCGACGAGTTCGAGGAGCGTCTCACCGACGGCTTCCAGTACATGGTCACGCCGCTCGTGTTCGACCTCTCGCTCGAACTCGACGCCGAGGGCTACGAGATAGAGACGGTGTACGGCTCCTCTGCCGCCGAGGAGTCCACCGGCGAGGTCATGCGCGTCAACACGCTGTTCGCCTCGGACCGCGAGGGCGGGGAGACGAAGGGTGGTGTCGTCCTCGCGAAGCTCCGCCAGACCGGTGGGAGTGGCTCCCTCCAGCTGCGGGCCAGCTGGGAGAACCGGGAAGGCGAGACCAGCGAGACGACCGCGACCGTCGACGTCCCCGACGACGGCCCGGAACAGTTCGCCAACACGGGCGTCCGCAAGGCCGTCCTGCTGACGCGCTACGCCGACCTCTGCCGGAACTGGGCGGTCGCCATGCGCGAGGACGACGGCGAACCGCCCGCAGACGGGATTGCACCTGCCGACTACGGCGACCTCGGGCGTTGGGAGCGCCAGTCGACCGACCTGGCCGTCTCCCCCGAGTACGCCGACCGTTTCGAGTCGTTCGCCGGATACTTCGAGGCCGAGATGGCCGAAATCGGCGACGATACTCTCGAACGCGAGCTCGCCGTCCTCGAGCGGCTGGCCGACGCGTCGGTGACGACTCGACGCCTCGGCCGGTCGCCGCGGGCCTGACCGACGAAGGAAGCCACGTTTGAGCACTCAGTCGACTGTTTTCGGTCGTTCCAGCCGCTCCCCCAGTGAGAGGAGGGTCGGCCACGACACCCATCCTATAAATCACATACCACGATATAGAATGGTCCGCGGTCGGCGAGCCACAGGCTGGGAGAACGGGTCCGTTCATGCACGAAAGCGACCGAACGCGCGGAACCGGGTCAGGAACCGGGCTGGTGGCGACCGTCGTCGTCGTCGGCCAGCTGCCGGCGGAGCCACTCCAGCAGGCGTTTCCGCCGCCAGAACAGGAGCCCGCCGACTGCCGCGGCGGCCAGCAGCAGCGACACCGACCCGTACAGCTGTCCCTCGGCGACCCCGGCACCGGAGAGGACCAGCACGAGGTAGCCCGGAATCCGCCCGAGCGTCGCGACGGCCAGTATCTTCCGGATGTCGAGGTCGGAGCAGCCGGCGACGAGACAGACCACGTCGTCCGGGAAGCCGGGCAGGAGGAACACCACGAACACGCCCGCCAGCCCGTACTCGCCGAGGTAGGCGTCGAAGCGGTCGAGCGCCTCGGACGCGACGAACCGCTCGACGACCGGCCGACCGTACCGGCGTGCGATGACGAGCGCGACGAGCGTTCCGGCGATCGCACCGGTCATGCTGTAGACGAACCCCCAGACCGGGCCGAACAGGTAGCCGGCGGCGAAGGAGAGCACGTGGCTCGGAATGGGTGCGACCACGACCTGTGCCGCCTGCATGAGGACGAACGCCAGCGGCGCGAACGGCCCGAACGCGGTGACGGCCTCGCGGATGGCGTCGGGCTCCTCGAAGAGCCAGAGGAACCTGCTGGTGAGCAGCCCACCGGCCACGAGCAGGAGGGCGAAGATGGCCATCCCGACGGCGACCTGCCGGCGGTCGGCGTCCTCGGCGAGGAAACGCGTGTGTGTCACGGTCGGTGTCTCACACCCGAAGGGTTTCTAGTTTGCCTCCAGCTGCCGGTCGAGCCACGCCGCGAGCTGCTCGCCCCAGCGACGCAGCCGGGTCGTCGCGAACACCGTCACCGTCACGGCACCGAGGAGGTTGAACAGCAGGTCGAGCATGCTGTCGTCGAGGCCGTAGAGGACGAGGACGGGTTCCTGGCCGAGGAAGATGGCGACCTCGCGGGCGAGGAACTCCGCGACCTCCCAGAGCACACCCATCGCGACCACGAAGGTGAGCACGAACAGCCCGGTGAACGGCGGCGGGAGGTGGATGTCCTCGCGGTGGACGTCGACGGCCCAGACGACGGTGTACGCGATGACCGCGACGATGGTCGCGGAGAACGTGTGGGTCAGATGGTCCCACCACCAGATGCGGTCGTACAGTCCGACCATCCCGATGGAGTGCAGGAACACCGCGACGGAGACGACGAGCGTGAACCGCGGGTCGAGCAGGAGGTCACGGTCACGTGCGAGCACTGCGGGGACGAGCGTCACACCGAAGCCCGCGAGGGCGTTCACCACTACGCTGACGTTGCGCGCGAGAACGCCGAACGCGAGGACAGCGATGAGACCGACCTGGAGGGTGCGATTCAGCAGCCGAAGGCGGTCCATACCGCTCGGTAACGGTGGCAGCGTGAAAAACCCATCCACTGTCCTCGTAGAGGGGACAGATTACTAAGGCCCCACCTCGTACGGTGGCGTGATGATGGCCATGACACACGCGCTGGCGGGGCTCGTCCTCGCCGCGCTCGCAGTCGCTGTCGGTGGCGACCCGGTGACAGTCGCGCTCGTGGGGCTCGCCGGAAGCCTGTTCCCCGACCTCGACATCTACGCCGGCCACCGGAAGACGCTGCACTACCCGGTGTACGGGTGGATTCCGGCAGGGATAGCCGTCGCACTCGCCGTCGTCGTCCAGACGAACGCGACCGTCGCCCTGGCGACGTTCCTCGTGGCCGCCGCGCTCCACCCGGTGATGGACATCTACGGCGGCGGCCTCGAGCTCCGTCCGTGGGAGGGTCGCTCCGAGCGGGCCGTCTACAGTCACTATCACGGCCGCTGGCTCGCGCCGAAGCGCCTCGTTCCCTACGACGGTTCGCCCCACGACCTCGCCACGGCCACCGTGTTGGCACTCCCCGCGGCGACGCTCCCCGACCCCGTTCCGGCGTTCGCCTTCGGACTGCTGGCCGTCGGCGCGGTGTACGTCGCACTCCGGAAGCGCCTCGCGACGGTGTGGGGCACGCTCGCCCGGGTACTCCCCGAGCCGGTCGCACGGCACGTGCCGGCACGCTTCTTCGAGTAACGGACGGCGTCGACTCCTGCGGTTCAGCCGAGCTGTTCCCCGACGATTCGGTCGGCCTCCGCGACGAACGCCTCGACCTCACCGCGGGGAATCGTCGCACCGGCCGCGACGACGTGTCCACCACCGTCGCCGCCGACCGACTGCGAGGCCTCGCGCATCACGACCGAGAGGTCGAGCCCCTTCCGAACCAGCGCGCCGCTGCCACGTGCGGACACCTTGACCTCGGTGTCGCTCTCGTTCGCGAACGCCAGGATGGGCTTGCGAGGGTCGATGCCGCCCGCACCGAGTGCCATCCCGGCGACGATGCCGACGATGGTCTCCCGGATGCGGTCGTCGGCGTGGAACCACTGGACGTGCTCCTCGGTCGTCGTCCCCTCGTTCTTCACGAACTCCAGCCCCTCCGAGAGGTTCCGCCGGTGGTTCCGCAGCAACGTCCGGGCCGCCGTCAGCGCCTCGTCGCGGTCGCCCAGACAGACCGCGAGTCCGACGTCGCCGCGCTCGTACCGCGCAGTGGCGTTCAGCAGCGTCGAGAACTCGCTGGCGTCCCGGAGTTCGGTGCCCTCGGGCTCGGCCGTGAGCGTGTACGTCGTGCCGACGAGGTCGTCGATGCGGTCGGCCGGCACGCCCGAGGCGACCGCGCGCTTGACCAGCGCGCTCGCGACCGTCTGGCGCTCGTCGGCGGTGAGGTCCACCCAGCGCCGCCACTCGCCGTCCGCTCGGCAATCGACGTCGAGCCCGTCGAGGAACGCGACAGCGCCGTTGTGGTCGTTCGTCACGCCCGGGATCTGCACGTCGCTCGCGTACTCCAGGAGCTTCGGGAGCGGCCGGGTCTGCTTGCCGTACACCGCGAGGTCGGTGCCACCCTCGACGACGCCGGCCGCGACGCCGTCGTCGACGATGGCCGCGTTCGCGCCGTGGAGCTCGCCGTCCTGGTCCTGCATGTCCCCGACCGCGCCGACGATGGCCAGCCGTGCGAGGTCCCGGTTGTCGCCGTCACCTTCGAGTGCCCGGGCCAGCACGTACGCCGCCCCTGCGCCCGAGAGCTCGGAGCCGCCGTCGATACCCTCCAGCAGGGGGTTCAGGTGGAACTCGGTGTCGGCGTCGCCGGGCTGGTGGTGGTCCGCGATGACCGGCGTGAACGCCCCGCGCTCCTCGTGCGGGACGATGTCGTCGATCTGGCCGCTGCCGAAGTCGGTGAACAGCACGGTGTCGTACTCCGTCTCGGCGATGGCGGCGATGCGCTCGGCGTCGAGTTGCTTCTCGAAGACGACCTCGTGCGGGATGGCGGCACGTTCGAGCGCGCTCGACGCGACGGCCGCGCTGGTGAGCCCGTCGGCGTCGATGTGCGACGCGAGCAACACCTCGTCGGCCGCGCGCAGGCGCTCGGCGCACGCGGCGGCGCGGTCGGCGAGTTCCGGGACGGGGGCACTGGCGGACATTCGTCGGAGCATGGGTCGTCGTCCGGTTTAAACCGTCGGGTCGGCCGGGGGCGGCCACGGGACGACCGCGCACGCCGAACCGACGGACTCGACGAAGCCCACCGTTCACGGCCCGACCCGCATTTCGTATCGTGGAATATAGTTTATTCCCGCGAGATGGTACTCGACGCCGACGGCGAGGCAACGGCTCAGAGGACGCCCAAATCGTCCGAAAACAGCGAATCCGCTCAGTCGTGGTACGTCGGCGCGGCCCGTTCGACGACCGCACAGGCCAGCTCGTCGAAGTCCGCGTTTTCGGGAACCACGTCGACAGCGACACCCTCGTCCTCGGCGGTCTGGCGGGTCGGCTCGCCGATAACGCCGACGACCGCGTCGTTCAGCCCCGAGACCGCTTCAGTCCGGACGCCTCGCTCCTGGGCCGCATCGAGGAAGTTCTCGACGGTCAGCGAGGAGGTGAAACAGACCGCATCGAGCCCGCCGGCGGCGGCCAGTTCGGCCGACTCGCCCGCGCCCTGGGGACGGACGAGCTCGTACAGCACGGTCTCGTGGACGTACGCCCCGGCCGCCTCCAGTCCGTCCAGCAGCACCTGGCTGCCGTGGTCGCTCCGGGCGACCTCGACGCATGCCCCGTCGACGCTGTCGGCGAGCGTCTCGACCAGCCCGGTCGAGGTGTACTCCTCGGGGACGACGTCGACCTCGTACCCCTGCTCGCGCAGTGCCTCGGCGGTCGCCGAGCCGATGGCACAGACCGTCGTCTCGCCGGGTTCCCAGCCGGACTCACGAGCGATCTCCGCACCGGTCTTGCTCGTCAGGATGGTGTATTCTGCGTCCGTTCGGGGCGACGCACCCGTCTCCCGCACTTCGAGCATCGGGTCCGGGACGGGGGTCGCACCGAGCGACTCGATCAGTTCGACCGCGTCGCGCAGGCGCTCGTCGTCCGGGCGGAACACCGCGACGGTGGTGTCTCTCGTGGTCATGTTCGGGTCCTGAGGAACTCGACGACGCGCTCTCTGGTTCCGGCCACGTCACCGATGACGGTGATTGCGGGCGGTTCGATACCGTCCTCGTCGCGCACGTCGACGATGGTGTCGAGCGTGCCGGTCGCGACCTGCATGTCCGGCCAGGTAGCGCGTTCGACCAGCGCGACGGGCGTCCCGGGGTCCATGCCGGCCTCGCAGAGCGCGGCGGTGTAGTCGGGCAGTTTCCCGACGCCCATCAGGACGACGAGCGTGCCACCGGTGGCCGCGAGCGCCTCCCAGTCGACCGCCGACTCGTCCTTCGTCGGGTCCTCGTGGCCCGTGACGAAGGAGACCGAGGAGGCGTGGTCGCGGTGCGTGACGGGGATGCCGGCGACACCGGGGCCCGCGATGGCCGACGTGACTCCGGGGACGTACTCGAACGGGATGTCGTGGGCAGCGAGGTGTTCGGCCTCCTCGCCGCCGCGGCCGAAGACGAACGGGTCGCCGCCCTTGAGCCGGACGACGGTCTTGCCCGCCTCTGCGAGCTCGACCAGCCGTCTGTTGGTGTACTCCTGCGGGGTCCACTCGCCGCCGGCGCGCTTGCCGACGTCCTCGCGGCGCTCCTCGTCGATGGTGCCCAGGATCTCCGGGCCAGGGAGCTTGTCGTGGAGCACCACGTCGGCCTCGTCGAGCAACCGGCGGGCCTTCACCGTCATGAGGTCGGGGTCGCCGGGGCCACTCCCGACGAGGTAGACGAAGCCCGTCATCGCTCGCGAGCGGCCGCGACGTACTCGTCCGCGCCGGCATCCTGCAGGTTCTGGGCGAACTCCTTCGCCGCCGCGACGTGGGTCTCGACCGGGATGTCCCGGCGCTGCTGGACGAGGTCGTCGCCGTCGGGGTGCAGCACCTGCGCGCTCGTGTGGACGTACTCGCCCTGGAGCACGGCGTGGACACCGATAGGGGCGATACAGCCGCCGTTCAGGCCCGCGAGGACGGTCCGCTCGACGGTGGTCTCGACCCGCGTTCGCGGGAAGTCGAGCACCTCGTGGAGCTCCTCGGCGGTCTCGTCGTCGCGTGCCGTGATGGCGAGTGCGCCCTGTCCGGCCGCGGGGACGAACGACTCGTTCGAGAGTCGCTGGTACTCGACGTGGTGGGCCAGCCCGGAGCGCTGGAGCCCGGCCTCGGCGAGCACGATCGCGTCGTACTCCGTCTCGACCTCGCGGCCGAGCGCGCGGCGTTCGATCTCGCTCCGGTCGTCGAACCACTCCTCGACGGTCCGGTCGAACTCGGGTTCGAAATCGTCGTTACCGGCGTTGCCCTTCTCCTCCTTCTCGGCCTCCGTCCGGCGCTCGTGTTCGGCCTGGAGGGCAGGAGCCAGCACCTTCTCGACCCGCGTGTCGACGTTCCCGCGGATGGGCTCGACGGTCAGGTCGTCGCGGTCGTGCAGGAGCTGGGCCTGTCGCCGCATCGAAGCAGTCCCGACGACAGCACCGGATTCCAGCTCGTCGAGCGTGCTGCCGTCGGGCGTCACGAGCACGTCGCCCGCCGGGGCGCGCTCGGGAATGCCCGCGACGACGAGCTCGTCGGGCATCTCGGTCGGCATGTCCTTCATCGAGTGGACGGCCGCGTCGACCTCGCCCTCGATGACCTTCTCGTCGAGCGATCGCACGAACGCGCCGGTCTTCCCGAGGTCCGCGATGAGCTCGTCTCGGATCTTGTCGCCCTCGGTCTCGACCTCCACGAGCTCCACCTCGTAGCGTCGCTCCGCCAGCGCGTCGCGTACCGTCGTCGCCTGCCGGATGGCGAGGTCGGAGCCCCGTGTCGCCAGCCGGATTGTCCCACGTGTTCTCATGCGGGGGAGTCGGTGGCCGACGGTGAAAAGCCCACCAGTTTGCGGTCGACGGGTCGGTGCTGTCGGTGACGGCGCGCTCGGCCGTCGAATCGACCGTTTCCGGACGACAGCGGCGTCTCCACGTGCATCGAGGCAGTCGTGGGGGGAACCCGCGGTTAAACTGCATGTTGCGATACGAAATCAGTCGCGGTGGGCCACGACCGCGTAGAACGGGTCACCGCCCAGACCGGGCAGGACGGAGTTCCGGGGGTCGCGGACCGTCTCGACCCGTTCGAAGCCGGCTGTTTCGCAGTATCTTCGCACGAGGGCGGCGCGGTCGTCCATCGACCGCTCGCGCCACGCCCGGACGGCCTTCGTGTGGAACGTCCGGTTCGAGAAGGAGACGACGAGGACGCCATCCGGAGCGAGGACGCGGTGGAACTCGCGGAAGACTGCGGTCGGATACTGGAGGTACTGCACGGAGACGGCACACAGCACCGCGTCGAAGCTCGCGTCGTCGAACGGCAACCGCTGGTCGACGTTCAGGTTCTGGACGACGTACTCGTCGAGTCGGGGGTTCGCCGCGAGCTCGGCCTCGTTCAGCCCGTGACCGACGACGCGGGCGAACTCGCGGTCGTCGGGGAGGTGCGACACCCAGCTCGACATCGCGTCGAGCACGCGGTCGCCGTCGGCGAGGTGGTCGCAGTACAGCTCGGTGAGGCGCTCGCGGAACCCCTCGTCGACGTGCTGGACGAAGCGCGGCTGGTCGTAGAACGCGTCGTCGGGGCTCGAATCGAGCTTCTGTCGGTCCGTCTCGGAGAGGACCGGGTCGTCGGGCATCGACGATGCTAGGTGCCGGAGCGAGAAAGAGGCCGCGTCGAAGACGGGAGAGAGGGAGAACCGCCTACAGCGCCTGCTTGTACGCCTCGAGCGTCTCCTCGACGTCCTCCTCGGTGTGTCCGTAGGAGACGAACTGTGACTCGAACTGGTTCTGGCTGAGGAAGACCCCCTGCTCCTTCATCTGCGGCCAGAAGACGCGCCGCCAGCGGTCGGTCTCGCCCGCGGCCACGTCGCCGCCGTTCTTCGGGCAGTAGTCGTAGCGCGGACAGGACGTGCGCTGGCGACAGCCCGCCTCGCACTGGCCGTCGAGGTCGTCCGGTCCGTCGCGGGTGAAGATGACCTTGAACATGGAGTCGAGCCCGGCGACGGTGTACTCGGGGGCCTGGTCCGCGCAGATCTCGGTGAGGCCGCGGCGCAGTTGCTCGCCCAGCGAGTTGACGTGGTCGTACACGTCGTTCTCGGCGGCGAACGTGAGGGTCTCCAGCCCGGCGGCCATCGTGACCGGGTGGCCGGAGAACGTGCCGGCCTGGAACACGTCGCCGGAGGGCGTGAAGTTGCGCATGATCTTCGCCTTGCCGCCGATGGCCCCGACGGGGAAGCCGCCGCCGATGATCTTCCCGAACGTGGTGAGGTCGGGGTCGATGCCGAACTCGCCCTGTGCGCACTGGAGGCCGCCGACGCGGAAGCCGGTGATGACCTCGTCGAACACGAGCAGCGAGCCGTGGTCGTCACAGAGGTCCGACAGGGTCTCGTGGTACTCGTCGGCGGGCGTGACGATGCCGTAGTTCGCGAGCACCGGTTCGACGAGCACGCAGGCGATGTCGTCGCCGTGCTCCTCGAAGACGTTCTGGGCGGCCTCGTGGTCGTTGAACGGCACCGCGATGGTGTGCTCGGCGAAGTCGTCGGGGATGCCCGGGCTGGACGGGTGGACGTGCGTGCCTTCGCCCTCGACGAGCGTGGTGTCGTTCGCGCCGTGGTAGCTGCCCTGCATGACGACCACCTTGTCGCGGCCGGTGTAGGCGCGGGCGAGCCGGACCGCGGAGACGGTCGCCTCGGTGCCGGAGTTGACGAACCGTATCATCTCGACGCTCGGGACGTGCCGCGTGACGAACTCGGCGTGCTCGACCTCGATGGGCGTCGGCGCGCCGAACATCGGGCCGTTGCTCGCGTGCTTCTGGACCGCCGACGCGACCGGCTGCGGGAGGTCGTGGCCGAGCAGGAGCGGGCCGAGCCCCATCACCCAGTCGATGTACCGGTTGCCGTCGGCGTCGACGACGTGGCCGCCGTCGCCGCGCTCGACGAAGAAGGGGTACGGCTCGATGGCCGCCCGCACCGACGAGTTCACCCCGCCGGGCATAACGGAGAGCGCCCGGTCGTACAGGTTCCGCGAGTTCTCCTCGTGCATGGTCGGGCGTTCGGAGGGGGGCGTAAAAGGATTGTCTCACCGCGCGTCGGTCCCGGTCGTCGGTACCCGTACGCGGTGGACGAACGAGTGAAACCATGTTGAGCGTTGGCACCACGCAACTGCTATTGTTGGGCCTCTCCTCGGCCGAACTGTGAACCGTCACGAGAACCTGGTCGGGTTCGTCGCGCTCGCCGCCCTCTGGGGTGCGTCCTACCCGGCGATCCGCGCCGCGAAGGCCGGCGTCGACCCGCTGCTCATGGCCGCGCTCCGGTTCGACGCCATCGGCGTCGTCGTGCTCGGGTACGCGCTCGCCAGAGGCCAGTCCATCGTGCCCGGCAGGGCCGACCTCCGGGCCGTGCTCGTCGGCGGCGTCGGCATCGTCGCCGTCCACAACGGCCTGCTGTTCGTCGGGCAGGCGCGGGTCTCGGGCGCGATCGGGTCGGTCGTGCTCGCGACCGTCCCCATCTGGAGCGTCGGGTTCGCCGCCGCGTTCCTCGACACCGCCCGCCCCACACCGTCCCGTGTCGCCGGCGTCTGTCTCGGCCTCGTCGGCACCGCCATCCTCGCCGTCCCCGGCCCGATGGCGGTCGACGCCCCCGACCCGGTCGGCGTTGGCCTGCTGTTCGCGAGTGCGGCGGTGTTCGCGCTCGCCGGCGTGGGACTCCGTCGGGAGACACCCGAACTCGACGTGGCCGCCCGCCAGGGCTGGATGATGCTCGTCGGCGGGCCGCTGCTCCACGCGGCGAGCCTGCTCGCCGGAGAGCCACAGACCGTCGCCCTCTCGCCCCGGGTCGCCATCGCCTTCGGCTACCTCGTCTTCGCCGCCGGTGCCGTCGGCTACCTGCTGTACTTCGGCCTGCTCGACCGGCTCGGCCCGGTCGAGATCAACCTCGTCAGCTACGTCGCCCCCGTGTTCGCGACGCTCGTCGGCTGGTACTGGCTGGGCGAGGTCGTCTCCACGGGGACCGTCGTCGGCTTCCTCGTCATCTGCGTCGGCTTCGTGCTCGTGAAGCGGGAGGCGCTGCGGGCGGCCGTCGCCGGGTAAGTGGTTTCGCGAGAGTACTGTCCGAATCGGGCAGCGGTTTCGCCACCCGGCCGAGGTTTACGAATATTGTAAACTTCCGCTCTCGGTGTGCGGCCGGCTCGCGTGACGAACGAAGCGAGGGTGTGGTGAGCATAGCGGTCGGAACGCAGCGAGAGGACTGCAGGGAGTCTCGCCGGCCCCGGGAGCCGAGACGGCAGGGATTTCGAGGTGTTGACACCCATCGTTCAGACGGACGAGGCACGGTCTGAACATCTGCTGCCTTCCGGAAGAGACCCGGAAACGGGGACCGGTTCAGACCGCGTCGACGCCGGTCTTCCCCGTCCGAACCTGGTAGGCCTCCGCCACCGGCAGGACGAATATCTTCCCGTCGCCCTTCTCGCCGGTGTGGGCGGCGTCGGCGATGGCCTCCACCACGTCCTCGGCGGGGATGTCCGCCACCACGCACTCGACCTTCACCTTCTGGTGGAGGTCCACGACGTACTCCTCGCCGCGCCACTGGCTCTTCTTGGCGGGCTGTGAGCCACGACCGGAGACGTCCGTCACGGTCAGGGAGGGCGCACCGACCGTCGCCAGCGCGCGCTTGACGTCGGTCAGCCGGTCGGGCCGGATGATCGCGACGACCATCTCGATGTCGCTGTCAGTCATCGCTCTCACCCCCGTCGACGGGGGCCGTCGTCGCATCGTCGACGCCGCCGTCGGTCTGGACGGTGCCGCCGTCGGCGCTCACGGTCGGCCGCGAGGACTCGGGGCCGCTGTCGCCGACGAACTCGGGGTACGTCGAGATGCCGTGCTCGCCCGCGTCGAGGCCGGCCTCCTCCTCCTCGGGGGAGACGCGGAGGCCGATGGTCGCGTCGACCACCAGGCCGGTGACGCCCGTCGCGATGACGGTCCAGATGCCGATGACCGCGACGCCGACGACCTGCATGACGAGCTGGTCGACGCCGAGGAACGCCCAGCTGTCGCCCAGGATGGCGGTGCCGGAGCCGGACGCCGCGAACACCGGGATGAGGATGGTGCCGACCGCGCCGGCCGCGCCGTGCACCGCGAAGACGCCGCAGACGTCGTCGATCTTCAGCACGTCGACGGTCCACCGGTAGGCGGGCAGCACCAGCGCGCCGCCGACCGCCCCGATGAGCAGGCCGCCCCACCAGGTGACGTGCGGGACCGCGCCCGTGACCGCCACGAGCCCGGCCAGCAGGCCGTTGGCCATCCAGAGCGGATCGGGCTTGCCCTGCCAGAACGTCGAGACGGCCATCGCGGCGACCGCGCCGGCACCCATCCCGAGCGTCGTCACGAGGACGACGCGGCCGAGCGCCGCGCCCATGAACGTCAGGGAGCCGTCCTCACCGACTGCGAGAACGGTCGCCTGCGTGCCGACGTTGAAGCCGTACCAGCCGAACGCGAGGATGAGCGTCCCGAGCACCGCGAGCAGCATCGAGTGGCCCGGGATGGGCTGGCTGTCGCCGTTCTCGTCGAACCGGCCCGTGCGCGGGCCGACCATCTTCGCCGCCACGAGGCCGGCGAGACCGCCGACCATGTGGACGACGGTCGCGCCCGCGAAGTCGAGGTAGCCGACGCCGATGAGCTCGCCGAGGAAGCCGCCGGTACCCTCGGGCGTCGGCCCCGAGAGCAGGCCGCCGGCCCAGGTGAGCCCCTGCACGGTCGGGTAGATGAGCGCCGTCAGCACCACCACGAAGACGACGTACGCACGGAAGTCCATGCGCTCTGCGACCGCGCCGGAGACGATGGTCGCCGCCGTCATCGCGAAGACGGCCCCGAACACCCAGTTGATCCAGCCGGTCGCACCGGGCGCGCCGATGTAGGAGAACGCGGCCATCACGTCGAGGCTCGTCCCCGAGGTGAGCATCCCGACGATGCTCGCCAGGCCGGCCCCGACGACGAAGTACGTCAGGACGCCGAGCGCCCAGTCGGTCATGTTCTTCGTCAGCACGTTGCCGACGTTCTTCGCCCGCACCTGCCCGGCCTCCAGCAGCGCGAACCCCGGCTGCATGAAGAAGATGAGGAAGCAGACCACCAGCACCCACACGTAGTTGATGCTGTTCGCGATGGCCTGGGCCTCCGACTGCAGGGGCAGGAGCTCTAGCATCCCACCACCGCCGGGGGTGCGCAAATGTTGCCACTTTCTGTACGTTCGTCCACGTTTTCCACCAATACTGCCATACTCGTACTCATGTTCTACGGTCACAGGACATGGGAGAGAACAATATAATGGTTAGCGTTGACGTTCGTCCATAATTTCGTTGCCTAATGTGCATCCGTCCATCTTAATAGCAAATATAATCCATACAAGGTTGTTTATCGCGGGGTTTCGTGGGCGTTCGTGGGCCAGAACCGGACAGTCGTGGACGGCGAGAACTGTCACCGGAGCGACCGCTGACTGGTCGAGCGGCACTCAGGATGGACGCCGCGCTACGGCAGCGACCGCGCCACGTCCTCCGCGAAGTAGGTGAGGATCAGGTCCGCGCCGGCGCGCTTGATGGAGAGCAGCGACTCGTGGGCGACCGACTCCAGGTCGAGCCAGCCCTTCTCCGCCGCGGCGTGCAGCATCGCGTACTCGCCGGAGACGTTGTAGGCGGCGACGGGGTGGTCGAACTCCCGGCGCACGTCCGCGACGATGTCGAGGTACGGCAGCGCGGGCTTGACCATCAGCACGTCAGCGCCCTGCTCGACGTCGAGTGCGACCTCGCGCATCGCCTCGCGACGGTTCGCGGGGTCCATCTGGTAGTGCCGGCGGTCGCCGAACGACGGTGCCCCGTCGGCCGCGTCGCGGAACGGCCCGTAGAACGCCGACTCGTACTTCGCCGCGTAGCTCATGATGGGCACCTCGCTGTGGCCGTCGTCGTCGAGCGCCTCGCGGATGGCCTCGACCATCCCGTCCATCATGCCCGACGGCGCGACCATGTCCGCGCCAGCGCGGGCGTGCGAGACGGCGGTGCGCTCCAGCGCCGGCAGCGTCGCGTCGTTGTCGACCGTGAGCCCGTCGCCCTCGCGTGCCCCCTCCGTCAGCAGGCCGCAGTGGCCGTGCTCGGTGTACTCGCACATGCAGACGTCCGTGATGACGTAGGCGTCGGTCTCGCTCTTGATGCGCCGGGTCGCCTCCTGTACGACGCCGTCGACCGCCCAGGCGCGCGAGCCCTCGGCGTCCTTCTCCGTCGGGATGCCGAACAGCATCACCGCCTCGACGCCCGTCTCCAGTACCTCCTCGACGCGGGCCACCGCCTCGTCGACCGGCACCCGCTCGTGCCCCGGCATCGACTCGATGGGCACCCGCTCGTCGGTCGTCGCGTCGACGAACACCGGCGCGATGAGGTCAGACGGTGCGAGGCTCGTCTCGCTGACCAGCCCGCGCACCCCGTCGCCGCGCAGCCGCCGTGGTCGGTTCGTGAGGTCCATACCCGGGCCTCTGTCGGCGAGCGTGAAAACCGCACCGTCCGCCGACCGACGCGACCGGGCGCGGACCCACCCGGCCGCAGGGGTCGGCGGTCACCCGAACGTGACGACCGAGACGACCCCGACACCGAGCATGAGGACCCCGAGCGCGAGCGCGAAGACGGCCCCACCCCAGGTCGCGACGCGGTGGGCCAGCGTCGGCTCGATGTCGAACGGCTCCCGGTCGGGGACGTTCGAGAGCGCGAGCACGAAGGTGCCCGTCGCCACGAGCGCGAGGACGCCGATTCCGAATGCCCCGGCGAGCACGAGACTCGCGACGGTCGCGAGCCCGCCGACCAGGCACAGTCCGAGGCCGACCACGTAGCACCGTCTCGGCTCCATCGTTCCCTCGACGGTACCGCCACTGACGGCATGAATCCACCGACCGTGGTGCCGGGGTCGTCGCTGACCGTCGCTCACGCCGCCGTCCGGGTGCGGAAACGATTTACCCGCCGACCGACCAGTCGAGAAGGATGACAGACGAACGCGCCGACGGTGGGTACGACACCGCAGAGTCCACCGACAGGAGCCGACTCCGCGTCTTCGCGGAGGACTACGGCCTGCTCGTCGTCGCTGGCGCGTTCTTCCTCGCGGGCATCGCGGGTATCGCGCTGTTCGTCTGGGGCGACGAGGCGCTGGCGCGGTCGCTCATCGACCGCTACGGGCTGGCCGCGCTGTTCGCCATCTTCGTGCTGGAGGGAGCGATGCTGCTGTACTTCGCGCCGAGCGAGGCGCTGGTGCCGGTGAGCATCGGCGTGCTCGCGGGCGGCGGCGAGAACGTGGCGATGGTGGCGCTCATCCTCGCCATCGCCGTGGCGGGCGCGACCACCGGCCAGACGCTGCTGTTCCTGCTCGCCCAGCGCGGGGGGCGGGAGTGGCTGCTGGAGAAACCCTGGTTCCGCGTGAGCGAGGACCGTCTGGACCGCTTCGACGGCTGGTTCCACCGCTACGGCCGGCCGGCGGTTCCGGTGAGCAACGCGCTGCTGTTCACCCGGGGGATGCTGACGGTGCCCGCCGGCGTGAGCGAGATGAACGTCCGCGAGTTCGCCGCGCTGTCGGCGCTCGGGACGCTGGTGTTCGAGTCGTGGCTCGCTGCGGCCGCGCTGCTGGCTGTGGAGCTGAACCTGTTCGGGCTGTTCTGAGCCCGTGGAACCGTGTGATTGTGTCGCAGACACCCAGAACTGCTTAGTCCCGTACACGAGAGCCACGAGATATGCCCGGTCCCATCTTCGAAGCCGGCGAACGAATCACCCTCCGAACCGCCGAGGACGAGGACGCCGAGTTCCTCGCCACCCACTCGAACGACCCACGCATCCGCGACCCGATGACGCTCGTCGGTCCCACGAACCTCGACGAGCAGCGCGAACACATCGGCGACGACGGCGACGGCGCGCAGTTCCTCGTCTGCGTCGAGGGCGACGACGCCGGCTACGACGAGCGGTTCGTCACCGATGACGGCGTCGAGCCCATCGGCTTCGTCATGTTCTTCCACGTGAACGAGCGCGCCGGCAACGGCGAGGTCGCGTACTGGCTCTCCCCGGCGGTCCACGGCGAGGGCTACTCGACGGAGGCCGTCTCGCTCGTCCTCGACTACGCGTTCGAGAGCCGCCGCCTCCATCGCATGGAGGCCCGGGCGCTCTCGACGAACGAGGCCTCGCGGGGACTGCTCGAGTCGCTCGGCTTCCGCGAGGAGGGCGTCTCCCGCGACGCGAAGTTCGTCCGCGGCGAGCACGTCGACGTCCACGACTACGGCCTGCTCGAAGAGGAGTGGCTCGACGGCGACGACTGAACCCGGCAGCGAGGCCCGGACCGTCACACCGCCCCACACCCCCGCAACCACTTTTTACCCGCCGACGCCACGTCTCTCCATGCCAGGTGCTGCCTTCCTCGCGAACGACCGCGTCACCCTCCGAACCGTCGAGCGCGACGACTGTGCGTTCCTCACCGAGCACAAGAACGACGAGCGAATCCGCCGCCCGCTCGCCTGGCCGTACCCGGCCAACGAGACGCAGATGGAGGAGTTCTTCGAGAACGTCCTCTCGGACGACGACGGCGTCAGCCTCCTCATCTGCATCGACGACGACGACCCGGTCGGCCTGGTCTCCGTCTCCGTCGAGGACGAGCGCACCCGCTGGGGCGACCTCGGCGTCTGGGTCGTTCCCGAGCAGTGGGGCGAGGGCTACGCGACCGCCGCCGCCGAACTCGTCGTCGACTACGCCTTCGCGGAGCGCAATCTGCACCGCCTCCTGGCCCGCGTGCTGGCGACGAACGAGGCTTCCAGACGGATCTGGGAGAAACTCGGCTTCACCCACGAGGGCACCCTCCGCGAGGAGGAGTTCGACGACGGCGAGTACGTCGACATGCACTACTACGGCCTGCTGGAGGACGAGTGGCTCGACGGCGACGGCGTCTGAGAACCCCTCACACACCGCCGAAACGGCTTTTTCGTGGGGCACACGACGTTGGCCCATGCCAGGAGCCGCCTTCCTCTCCGGCGAGCGCGTCACCCTCCGGACGGTCGAGGAGGAGGACCTCGACCTCCTCAACCGGAACGTCAACGACCCGCGCGTCCGCCGGCCGCTGACCAGTGCAGACCCCGCCAACAGCGAGCAGACCCGCGAGTTCTTCGAGGAGGTCGTCTCCGGCGACGACTCGGTGAACCTCCTCATCTGCGTCGACGACGGGGACGAACCCGAACCGGTCGGCGACATCGTCCTGTTCAAGATCCAGGACCGCAGGCGCTGGGCCGAGATCGCGATCAGCATCGCGCCCGAGCACTGGGGCAACGGCTACGCCACCGAGGCGAGCGAGCTGCTCGTCGACTACGCGTTCTCCGAGCGCAACCTCCACCGCCTCCAGACCCGCGTCATCGAACCCAACGACGCCTCCGCGCGCATCTGGGAGAAGCTCGGCTTCACCCTCGAGGGCACCCTCCGCGAGAACCAGTACTACGAGGGCGAGTACGTCGGCACCCGGTACTACGGGCTGCTCGAAGACGAGTGGAGGCAGTAGAAAGCGGTATCAGTTAGCACATTCTACTCGGTAGTATGGCGACATCCGTGAAGGTCGATGACCGGACGAAGGACCTGCTGGAACGTCTCCAGGCGGAGATTCGACTGGAGACCGGCGAACGGGTGACACAACAGGAGTTGTTGCGCCGCATCACCGAACACGGGTTCGAGTCCCGCGACGAACTCGTCGCCTCCTTCCGCGACGAGTGGGACGGACTCACCGAAGCGGAGACCGAACAGTGGCTCTCGGGGACGATCTCCTCGGGGACGGAGACGGACGAGGACGACATCGACGAAATCCTGTACGGATGAGCGTCTTCGTCGACACCGGCGTCTTCTACGCCCAGCACGACAGCGACGCAACCCGCCACGAACCCGCTGTCGACGCCATGCGCCGGCTCGCGTCCGGGGAGTTCGGCCGCGTCTACACCAGCGACTACGTGTACGACGAGGCCGTCACACTCACGAGACAACGGTTCGGGGACCACGCGGCAGCTCGAACGCTGGGCGAGCGTATCCGTGGCACCGGTGAGTTCCCGAAACTGGCCGAGCTATTGCACGTTACCGAAGCGGAGTTCGAGGCCACGGTAGAGCTGTTCGACCGGTACGACGACCAGTCGTTGAGTTTCACGGACGCGAACACCGTTGCGTTGGCGGAGAGTCGAGATATCGACCACGTGCTCTCGTTCGACGACGACTTCGACGGGCTCGTCGAGCGACTACAGCCGAGCGTGCTGTAGTTCCGAGGATCCGACACCCGACGTAGCACGGCTCACGCAACGGTTAATACGTATATCAGCGTACTTAGAAGTATAATGTTCGAGAAGATTACCCTCGTAGAGCTGCGTGTCGAAGACGCCACCCCCGGCGGCGAGATGCCCGCCGGAGACGACGACGAGATGCCCGGCGAGTCGCTGGCGACGGAGTCCGAGTCCGACGCGGGCTCCCGACGCTCGCTGGCCGGCCGTGTCCGACGCGTCGCCCTCCTCGGCGCGGTCGTCGGTGCCGTCGTCGCCGTCGGCGCGGTGGCCCGTCGCGTGCGTGGCCGCCGCACCGACGACGTCCAGGAGCACGACGACGTCCAGGAGCACGAGGTCGACCTCGAGGGCGAGGACGACGTCGAGCTGACCGCCTGAGTCCGGACCGACCAGCCCGCTGCAGTTCTCCGCTGCTGTCCCGGCCCTGTGAGCCCGTGCCGAGGCCCAGCTAGTTTGATACGACTCCGGCCGCTCTCTCGACCCGAATGCACGGTGTCACTCCACCAGCCGTCGAGCCGGGTGACGAGGTCGCGGTGCTGGCCCCGTCGAGACAGCTACCCCGGTCGGTCGTCGACCGCGGCGTCGACCGGCTCCGCACGACGTTCGGCGTCTCACCACGTCTGTACCCGAGCGCCCACGCCGACGGGCAGCTGTCCCCGGCCGGGCGCGCCGAAGAGGTCCACGAGGCGTTCGAGTCCGACGCGAGCGCCGTCTTCGCCGTGACCGGCGGCGAGGACGAACTGCGGCTGCTGCGGCACCTCGACCTCGACCGACTCCGCGAGCACCCGACCCGGTTCTTCGGCATCAGCGACAACACCATCCTCCACCTCGCGCTCTCGGCCGCGGGCGTCGTCTCCTACTACGGCTGCCAGTTCGTCCCCGGGCTCGCGCTGGACCCGGAACTGCCCGACTACACCGAGCGGTACCTCCGTCGCGCGCTGTTCGACGAGACGGTCGGCGAGGTCGCGCCCGCCGACGAGTGGACGGACGACTACTACGACTTCGACACCGGCGCACCTCGCGAGTGGGAGCCGAACCCAGGCTGGACGTGGGACTTCCCGACCGAGAAGACCGTTTCCGGCCCGCTCTGGGGCGGCTGCGTGGTCGTCCTGGAGCACTTCCTCGCCGTCGACCGGTTCGTCCCCGAGCCCGACGCACCGTTCGTCCTCGCGCTGGAGACCTCCGAGCTCATGCCCGACCCCTACACCGTGCAGTCCGTGCTCCGCTGTCTCGGCGAGCGCGGGTTCCTGGAGCAAACTGCGGCCGTGGTTGTCGGGCGTCCGAAGACCAGACACAGGGAGCCCCGGAGCGACGACGAACGCGAGGCGTACCGACGAGCACAGCGCGAGGCCATCACGGAGACCTGTCGCACGTACCAGCCCGACGTTCCCATCTGCTTCGACCTCGACTTCGGCCACACCGACCCGCAGCTCCCGATTCCCATCGGCGGGCACGTCGAACTGGACCCCGAAGCGGAGTCGGTCGTGTTCGGCGCGGGGCGCTGACCGGCTGCCACCGCGGGGGTGACCGGTCGACGACGGAGCGCTACCGCGCCTCGCCGGCCTGGAGCTCGTCGAACAGCGCCACGACGCGGTCCCGGACCTCGTCGCGGACCCGTGCGACCTCGGCCGCCGACCGCCCATCCGGGTCGTCCAGCCCCCAGTCACGGTTCTCGCCGGACCAGCTCGCCGGACACACGTCCGACGCGGAACAGCCCATGGTGATCACGTAGTCACTCCCCTGGATCTCCTCGAACGTCACCTCGCGAGGTGTCCGGTCGCCGATGTCGACCCCGACGTCGGCCATCGCCTCGACGACCGCCGGGTGCACGTGCGAACCGGGTCGTGTGCCGCCCATCACGAGTTCGAACTCATCTCCCGCGTTCCGGTCCTCGAGTTCGCGCTCCGCGAACGCGTAGGCCATCTGGGACCGGCCGGCGTTCTGCACACACACGAACGCGACCGTCACTGCTGGCTCTGCCATGCAGACTGGACTGTCGGTCGCGGACTTGACCGTTCGTATGTGGTCTCCGGGTGGCTACGTTCGTCTCAGTAGCCGGGCGGGCCGGCGGTCGCGCCGGCGACCGTCAACTCAGTCGAACCTGATGACCGGCTTGATGATCCCCTCCTCCTTGCTCTCCATGAGGTGGAACCCCTCGTCGATCTCGTCGAACGCGAACTCGTGGGTGGTCATCCGGGTCGGGTCGACCTTCTCCTGCTCGAGCAGCCGCAGCAGCCGCTGGAGACGGAGCCGGCCGCCCGGACAGAGCGAGGTGACGATGTCCTTCTCGGCCATCCCGACCCCCCACGCCTCACGGGGGATGTCGACGGTCTCCCCCTCGCCGTGGTAGCCGACGTTCGAGATGACGCCACCGGCCTTGGTCACCTCGATGCAGTCCTGGAACGTCGCGTTCGAGCCCAGCGCCTCGATGGCCGCGTCGACGCCCTCGCCGTCCGTGAGCTCCATGATGGCCTCGACCGTGTCCACCTCGCTGAAGTCGACGATCTCGTCCGCGCCGTAGGACTCCGCGAGCTCCTGGCGCTTCGGCACGCTCTCGACGGCGATGACCCGTCCCGCACCCTGGAGCGCCGCCCCTTTCGTCGCCATCAGCCCGACCGGCCCCTGCGCGAACACCGCGACGGTTCCCCCCACCGGGATGTCCGCCCGCTCGGCCGCGTTGAAGCCGGTGCTCATCATGTCCGTGACGTACGCCGCCGCCTCGTCGGTGACGCCGTCCGGCACGTGGGCCATGTTCGCGTCGGCCTCGTTGACGTGGAAGTAGTCGGCGAACACGCCGTCTTTCACGTTCGCGAACTTCCAGCCGCCGAGCGCCTCCCCCGACTGTGACGGGTGGCCGTCCTGGGCGGCCGGCGAGCCCCAGTCCGGCGTGATCGCACCGACCGCGACCCGGTCACCCTGCTCGAAGTGGTCGACCTCCGAGCCGACCTCCTCGACGATGCCCACGGCCTCGTGCCCCAGCGTGATGTCCTCCCGCTCCCCGATCGCGCCGTGGACCGTGTGCACGTCCGAGGTGCAGACCAGCCCGAGCGTCGGCCGCACGATGGCGTCGTTCGGGCCGGCCTCCGGTCGGTCCTTCTCCACGAGCCCCGTCTCTCCGATCGACCGCATCACGTACGCTTGCATGAGTCACGTAACACAGCGGCGCGACCCAGTTAGTAACACGGCCGTTTCGGCGACGTAACCGGACCACAACCGCTCCACACGAGCCCCGCGTCGCGAACAGGGTTCAGCACGGCTTCGAACGCCAGTTCCGGGCGGGTACTCCGGGCTTACGATGGCAAGGCACGCTTACCAACCAGCAATCGGCGCTGCGGAGGCCGAACTGGACCGGGCGATCAGGTCGGCCGTGTTCGGCGCGGTGGGCTGACGGACCGCCGTCGCACCGACGGCTCCACGACCCGCCTCGGTGTGGCCGTCAGTGCCGCCGTTTTAATACCGCCACCTCCGATGTCCAGCCATGGAAACTCGACGCTCGAACGGACACCCCTCCGTGGAGGAGCGATGGTAGACCTCGTCTTCTCCGCGGCACGGGTGCTCGCCGCGCTGTTCCTCGTCGTCCTGAACGGCTTCTTCGTCGCCTCGGAGTTCGCCTTCGTCCGGGTACGCTCGACCTCGGTCGAACAGCTCGCAGAGGAGGGGCTCGCCGGATCGGCAGCCCTCGAAGGCGTGATGGAGAACCTCGACGACTACCTCGCGGCGACCCAGCTCGGCATCACGCTCGCCTCGCTGGGACTGGGGTGGATCGGTGAGCCCGCCGTCGCCGCGCTCATCGAACCCGTCCTCGGGCCGTTGCTCCCGGGGGACCTCGTCCACCTCGTCGCGTTCGCGATCGGGTTCAGCATCATCACGTTCCTCCACGTCGTCTTCGGCGAGCTCGCCCCGAAGACCATCGCCATCGCCGACGCCGAGCGCGTCTCGCTGCTGCTCGCGCCGCCGATGGCCGTCTCGTACTACCTGTTCAAACCCGGCATCGTCGTGTTCAACGGTGCTGCCAACGCCTTCACGCGACTGCTGGGCGTCCCGCCCGCGTCGGAGACCGACGAGACGCTCGAGGAGCGCGAGATCCGCCGTGTGCTGATGCGCTCGGGCGAGGAGGGCCACGTCGAGATGGCCGAGGTCGACATGATCGAGCGCGTCTTCGACCTCGACGACACCACGGTCCGCGAGGTGATGGTCCCGCGACCCGACGTGGTGAGCATCCCCGCCGACCTGTCGCTGTCCGAGCTCCGCGCGACGGTCCTCGACGCCGAACACACCCGGTACCCCGTCCTCGACGCCGACGACCCGGACCAGGTGGTCGGCTACGTCGACGTGAAGGACGTGCTCCGCGCCACCGAGTCCGACGTCGAGGCCGCGACCGCCGGCGACCTCGCCCGCGACGTCATTGTCGTCCCCGAGACGACGACGGTCAACGACCTCCTCCTGCAGTTCCGCGAGGAGCACCGCCAGATGGCAGCCGTCATCGACGAGTGGGGCGTCCTCGAGGGCATCGCCACCGTCGAGGACGTCGTCGAGGCCATCGTCGGCGACCTGCGCGACGAGTTCGACGCCGAGATCCGCGAGCACTCCATCCGCCGGCAGGACGACGGCAGCTACGACGCCGACGGCTCCGTCACGCTCTCGGACGTCAACGAGGAGCTCGACACCGAGTTCGAGAGCGACGGCTTCGAGACCCTCGGCGGCTTCGTGCTGGAACGCCTCGACCGCCTCCCGGAGGTCGGCGACACCGTCGAGGCCGGCGACTACGTCATCGAGGTGACGGGCGTCGACGGCGCACGCATCTCGACGGTCCGTATCAGGGGCGGCGGCGAAAACGCCGAGGAGACTGCGGCGGAGTAGTCCGCGACCGACTGGACGTCTCTGGACGCCCGCAAGCGGCACAACTTTCCGTCGAACGGACGATACCGAACCAATGAGCAGCATCCGTCCGGCCGAGCTGGACGACCGCCTCGACTCGCCGTCCGGGGACGCGCCGTTCCTCCTCGACATCCGCCCCGAACCGGCGTTCGAGTCGGGTGCCATCGACGGGAGCCGGCACGTCCCCGTGTACGATGAGCTCCGCCAGGGCGACGAGTCGGCGCTGCGTGACCGCCTCGGCGAGGTCCCGACCGACGAGGACGTGGTCGTCGTCTGCAAGATGGGCATCGTCGCCAGGCAGGCGACGAGCGTCCTCAGGGACGAGGGGTACGAGGCGTCGACGCTCCTCGGTGGCATGAGCGGGTGGCGCGGGTACCAGAACGGGTCGCTGAGCTACAAACTCCGGTCGCTCGTCTGGCGCCTCCGGTAGCCCGGAGCCGACGGGTGGGTCGGCAGGCCGTCAGGGCTTCGCCTCGAACACCAGGCTGGTCGGCGTCTCGGCCGCACGGCGGAACTGGCCGAACCCGCCCTCGGTGACGACCTCGCGGGTCCGTTCCTCCCCCGCCTGGGCGCCGAGCCCGTAGCCGACATCCTGGCTGAGCGAGTTCGGCGTGCAGGCCACCGTCGAGATCGAGTACGCGAGGCGGCCGAACGGGGTGAGGTTGTCCTCGACCCGGTCCTCCGCGTAGGGTTCGACGATCATCCACGAGCCGTCGTCTGCCAGGGTCTCCCGGACGTGGGCGGCCACGCCGACGGGGTCCCCCATGTCGTGGAAGCAGTTGAACATCGTCACGAGGTCGTAGTCGGTGCCGCTGTACTCCCTGGCCGTCGCGACCTCGAAGTCGACGCGGTCTGCGACACCCGCATCCTCCGCCCGCTCGCGGGCCACCGCGATCGACGACGCGTGGTAGTCGATCCCGACGACCGTCGAGTCGGGGTAGGCCTCGGCCATGCGGATCGTCGGTGCGCCGTGGCCACACCCGACGTCGACGATCCGACCGCCCGCCGTCAGGGTCTCGTCCACCCCGTCGAGCGACTCGATCCAGTCGAGCAGGTTCGCCCCGTAGGACGGGCCGAAGAAGCGTTCCGTTCCGTGGAACACGTCCTCGTCGTGCTCGTGCCAGCCGATTCCCTCCCCCGTTCGAAACGCCTCGCGGAGTTCGGGCTCGATCTTGGACACCGACGCGACCAGCTGGAACGCACCCGGCATGAACACCGGGCTCTCCTCATCGGCCAAGACGTACGCCTGCTCGGGGGAGAGCCCGTAGCGCTCGGTCTCGGGGTCGTAGGTCACGTAGCCGCCGGCCGCCTGCGCGCGGAGCCACTCGAGGACGTAGCGTTCCGCCGTGTCCGTCTCCGCGGCCAACTCGGCGGCGGTGAGCGGCCCGGCCTCGTCCAACGCCGCGTAGAGCCCGAGCTCGTCGCCGATGTTGACCAGGGCGGTGTGGACCGTCGCACCGAGGTCGACGAGCGACGTCTCCACGAGTTCGGTCAGTTTCTGTTCGTCGATCGGGTCCGTCTTCGGTCGGGGCTCTGTTGCCATGGCTGTCGCTAAACGGTCTGCAGGTACTCGCTCCGGAGTTCGTCGTCCGTGTAGTCCTTCCCGTGGATGTCGCGCATGTGGTTCTTCGCCAGTTCGACCGCCTCGGATTCGTCCTCCGACTGGACGATGAACCGGCAGTCGGCCGCCGCCGCTTCACAGTCCAGCCTGTGTGCTTGTGTCATGGTGGTTCAGGTACCTCCAGTCCGGTCGATACGAGTTCGAACGGTAGGTAGCTAACCCGTGACACACCGGCAGTGGGTGACGGGGTGCCCACGTCGTGACGACCCGGCAGCGACTGACGCCCTCGCGGAGACTGCACGACCACCCCGGTCGGCGGGTCACCCCACGACCATCTCGGCGGGACCGTCGGGGCCGTGACCGCAGATGGCGTCCCGGCCGTCGAAGGTCCCAGCGCTCTGACCGACTCAGGGGACGGACCGGGACGCGTCTCCAGCCGCCGGTCGTGCTCCTGGACTCACCCCGGGGTCCGAACGCCTCGTCCGGCACCCGAACTGGGCTGTCTAGTCGTCCAGGAGCGCCCGGTCGAGGACCCCGAGGTGGCGAAGGTCCCGGTACCGTTCCTCGTAGTCCAGCCCGTACCCCACGAAAAAGGAATCCGGAAGGACGAACCCGGTGTATGCGGGGTCGACGTCCACGTCCCGGTCGACGCCGACCTCGAAGAGTGTCACGATAGAGACCGAGTTCGGGTCGAACGCCTCGACGCGGTCCCGAAGCGTCGCCGGCGTGTACCCCTCGTGGAGGATGTCCTCGACGAGGAAGACGTCCTTCCCGGCGAACCGGCCCTCGTCGAAGAACTGCACGGCGGGCCTGTCGGTTGTCGGTCCGGACTGGTAGCGCGAAGAGTGGACGACGCCCTCGCTGTAGGGCACCTGGAGGTCGAGCTCGCCCAGCAGGTCCACGAAGAAGCGCATCGCGCCCTTGAGCACACAGACCGGGTAGAAGTCGGGGTTCGAGCGGTGGTCGTCCGTGATCGCCGCCGCGAGCTGCGCCACGCGCTCTTCGAGTTCATCCCGTGGAATCAACACCCCGTCGAGATCCGACCGGTACACCTCGCCGATGTCGAACTCGTCCACCTCGTACAGGTCGCGGTCCCGGACGTCGATGGGGGACTGCATCGGTATCAGCTATCCGTGTGAGCGTCCGGCGTAAGTATACACCCGATACCAACGCGATGACCACATACTTATGACCAGCAAGCAAGTGGGCTTGTATGGGAATTCTTGATGCGTTCGGTTCCTTGGCCAGTTCGCTACTCGCCGGGATCGTCATGCTCGCGTTCGCTATCCTGAGTCTGTTCGTCACGGTGTTCGTCGTGGATGCTGCAGCATCGATCGCCGGATTGAACCCAGCCGACGGCTTCGTCGTCCTCGGAGCGACGATCCTCGCCGGCACCGCCATCCTCGCTGGCGGGGTGGGCTTTGCACAGCCCGAGGGAGAATAGATTCGCCAGCGGGTTTTTGATTCATGGGAAGATGTTTCGGCATCGACAGGGAGGTCTAGATATGCAGAGAAGACGGTATCTACGAGCGGTTGGGGGGTGTTTCGGTGCGCTATCGCTATCTGGTTGCACTGAAATGCTCCCGGGTGGCGAGCAGGGCCCCGAGTATCCGGGTGGAACACTCATCGCTGAGAACACAGGAGACAGCGCGGTGAGGGTCTCGATACAGACAAAATCGGATCAGTATGACGCCGCACTCGATGCCGAAGTCGCTGCCGGGGAGACGGCCGTTCGTCGTGAGTTCGTCACCGCCGATCGAGGTGACATCGTGACTCTCGAGGCCCGGCTCGGAGAGACTGGCGACCGGCTCAGGTTCCAGTTCCTCCCTGCAGGCGGTGGGGACGATTCCCCGCCGGAGGTCGCACAGCTCACGTTCGAGAACGCTGTCGAGGTGAGTGCGACCTGGACCGCGACGAACGGGACATCGCGACCCTGACCGGCGCCCTTCTACACCGACACTACGCTGCAGCGGTGAGTCGACGACCGACGACGCTGCTGTTGTCGGTGTGCGATGCATTCGTGCTCGACCAGGGCCGGTTCAGCGCCTGCGTCAGCAACTCGGTGAGGAACGGCTCGGCCTGGCCGCCGGGGGCGAGGTACCCCCGGCACGTGTGGCTGCTATTGTCCGCGATATCGCAGTCGCGCTCGCCGTGGATGGGGCCGAGAACGAGGTGCATGAGCTCGTGCGTGACGACGATGGGCCGGGACTCGCTCGCGCGAACCACGGCGACGTTTCCGCCTCTGGAACCGAATGCGACCAGCTCCGATGACCCGACGTCGAACGCCGAGACGACGACCAGATTGACCACGCCGTCCCCCGGTGGCTGGCCGTAGCGCCGCTCGTAGAACGCGTCGACGTCGTCCTCGTCGAAATCCGTGCCGAACTCGCCGTCGAGCGCCGTGGTGTCGTGCGTCCGAACGTGGAGGTGGACGCCCGACGTACTGCCGGGGTTATCCACGGGGAATCCCGCCCAGGTCGACCGCATGGCCGTCAGTTCGTGTTCGCGTAATCGCTGGTCGGCCGCGACGGAGGTAGCGTACACCACGTCGACGACGACGTCCTTCTCGGTGGAGTGGAGTTCGGGGAGCACCACCCACGGATGGTGTCCGACGACCTGACTACGTTCGACGAAGTCCGAGATGCCGTCCCCATCGGTGTCGACGCTCGCCACGTTCGTGCCGTGGGCACGCTGGTGGAGAGGCGCGCCCTCGTCGTCGCCAGTCCGGCCGTCAGCGGTCGAGTTCCACGTGGAGTCGGCTGCGGCGCGTTCCGTCCAGCGGTCGTCGACGGGGGCCGTGCGGCTCGCCGTCTCGGAAGCCGCTGGTGCGTCCGTCTGCGAGCGGTTCGACGCGCCACTGGCGGCCGCGATCGAGCGTGCGTCCGCCGTCGTGGACGCGGCTGCGACGTGGACGACCGACCCGTCACGGATGATCACGTAGGACAGCTCCGGAGTGTGTTCGGTTCCAGGAACCCGAAAGACGCCGTCGTCGCGTGTCGCGTCCCGGTTCTCGAGTACTGCACGCCACGCACTCGCGAACTCCCTGGCCTCTTGCTCGGTCGCCCAGCGCGTCGACCACGACGTCGCGATCCCGTCCGGGCGGTCGAACGTCCGCATCGAATCGTTCCACCAGCCCGTGCTCGCGGCGGCCGCTCGACTGTACGGGATGCCGTTCGTCCGGAGCGTGTACCGGATGGTGAGTTCGCCGACGCGGTTCTCGCTCTGGACCGTCCAGCCGGCCGGCGCAGGTGCGGTGACTGCCGGTCCTGGGAGGTCCCAGGTCGTGTTCGGATGCATCACTTCCGCGGTGGTGTCCGGCGGCTGGCTGACGTGTGCGTTCCGCCGGTCTTCGGAGACGGCCTGCAGGTATCGCGCCCCGTAGTACCGCGTCTTGTCGTAGAATCCGTGGGTCCAGTTTCCGCGTTCTGCCGTCGTGTTCCGGAGCGCGAGCGGGTCCTCCCCGCCGGCGTCGTACTCCTGCCAGTACTGGTACGCGGTGAGGGTGGCGTCGCCCTCGGTCAGCATCATGCCGGCGAGGTCCGCGTCTGTCGTCATGGTGGTCCCAGTCCGCAAGTGCTCGTTGAGGCCGTGTTGTTCCTGCAGCGTGTGCGCGAACTCGTGGACGAGGAGGATCTCGAACGAGTCGTCGGCGATGCGCTCGTACGCGCTCTCGTTCGCCACGTTTACCGCGGTCGCTCGCGCCATCCCGGCCGCAACGAGTCCCCTGAGCGGGACCGGCTCCGAGGAGTACAGCTGGAGGGCCTTCGTCTGCGTCTCGTCCATGCCCGCAGCGTCGTCGGGATAGTCGAAGGGGTCGCCGACCTGCATCCGCTCGTTCGTCTCGGGATTGACGATGTCGATTCCGTGGACGGAGACGTTCACCTGTTCACGTGCCGTCAGCCCGCGAAGTGCCTCCACACGCCGGTAGACCGTGTCCAGGGACTGGTTCGGCTCGAAGTTCATCGCGACAGCTCGTGGGTCGGGTGGATCCGCCACGTCGGTCGACGCTGGGACCGTCGGCACCGCCGTCCGAGTTGCCGGCGTTCCGACGGGCGTCGGTTCGGCAGTAGTCCGGTCCGTGGCTCGATCCGTCGGCTCGGCGTCCGTCGGCGCGACAGTCGTGTCGGTCTCCGGGCCGCCGCTACAGCCGGCGAGGAGGACGAGACACGCGAGAAGGACGAAGACGGTTCGGAGACGGGGCACGTCACAGGATACCACGGACCAAAGTGAAAAGGTATCGAAGGGTTCAATCAGTTTTTCACCGACGAGGCGGGCGACTGCACCCACCCGAGTAAACCGGGGGGCCCGGGAACACCACTCGTCGTCCCGTGAGTGGTCGCCTACCGACCGCGTGCGATACGTCCCCCGAACGACCACACGTTGAACCCCACCACTCCCCCGACAGCCGTGTCCCCATCACCGGTGCGTTCGAAGTACACGCGACCCCAAACGTATTCTGCCGAAGGCGCGGACACTCGAACATGGGCGACGCAGAACTGACCCACTACGAAGTCCGTGCATCGCGCGTCAGTCCGAAGCGAACCCGCGTCGACACCGGCGACGCTGAGTTCACCGTCGGCAAGGACGTGAACCCCGTGGAGTACTTCCTCGGGTCCGTCCTGGCCTGTCTCAACTCGACCGCGACGATGGTCGCCCGCGACATGGACATCGACATCGAGTCGCTGGAGGCGACGGTCGAGGGCGACGTGAACTACGCGACCTATCGAGGCGAGGACGTCGCGGACCGTGCCGGTCTCCAGGGGCTGGAAGTGACGCTCGCGGTCGAGACCGCGGGCGACGCCGACCTCGACGCCTGGCTCGCGGCCGTGAAGGACCGGTGTCCCGTCACCGACAACGTCGAGAACGAGACCGACCTCGCGGTCACCCTCGACTGAACTGTCCCGGCGACCGTCCGCGACGGCCCGGAGCGAGCCACGGACCGCCGTCCTGCCTCCCTCGACGTCCACGGTCGGACCCTCCCGCACGACGCCTCGACGGCGGAGCACCTGACCGTTCGACCGTCCTCCGACGTTTCAGGGCCAACACCACGGCACGTGCGCCAGCGATGCGGAACGGAGCGCTCGTGCGGTCACGGAGCCCTCCCCGTGTGCCGACGGGCCGGCTCGTCCGTGGTCAGAGCGGCGGGACGATGTACGCGTCGGTGGGCGTCGCCAGCTCGAGGACGCCCAGCGCGAGGGTCCCGAGCACCGCCAGGAGGACGACGGTCCGGACCGCCCACAGCCACAGCGTCGAGAGGTCCGGCAACCCCTCGGCTCCCCGGCGGACCTCGTCGACGGCGTCCCCGGCGACTATCCAGCCGACGAAGAAGACGACGAGAGACACCGTCAACGGGAGGAAGAGGTTCACGGCGATGGCGTCGAACCAGCCGAGCCAGTCGGTGTCCCACGCCGAGGGGACGCCGAGGACGAACAGGACGAGACCGAGCCCGCTGGCGACGACGGGCCGGGGGACGTCGTAGGAATCGACGAGGTAGGAGACGACCACCTCGAGTAACGAGATCGAACTCGACAGCGACGCGATGAGGACGATGAAGAAGAAGACGACCCCGACGGCGCCCCCGAAGGGGAGCTCCCCCAGCGCGGTCGGGACCGAGATGAAGATGGCACCCGGACCGGCCGTGTCCGGCGAGACGCCCTCCGCGAACAGGAGCGGGAAGACGATCAACCCGGCGAGGACCCCGACGAACGTGTTGAACGCGGCGATGGTCGCGCCGTCGACGACCAGGTTGTCGTCCTCGCCGATGTACGAGGCGTACGTGATCATGATCGAGAACCCCAGCGACAGCGAGAACAGCGCCTGTCCGACGGCCGCGGGCACGACGCTCCCGAGGTTCGCGACCAGGACATCGACGTCCGGCGCGAGGAAGTACGCGAACCCCTCGCCCGCGTTCGGCAGCGTCGCGCCGAACACCGCCAGTCCGATCATCAGGACCACGACGCTGGGGACCATGAACTTCGTCGCCAGTTCGATGCCGTCCTCGACACCGAGGGCCACGATACCGACGGTCAACCCCAGGAAGACGGCGTGGAGCGCGACGGCCTCGGGACCCGCCGAGACGGCCCCGAAGTACGCCGCGGGGTCGTCGACGTACCCGCCCGTGGCGCTCGCACCGATGTACCGGAGCACCCAGCCCCCGATCACGCTGTAGTACGACAGGACCCAGAAGCCGGTGAACACGCCCAGTGCGCCGGCGATCTTCCAGTTCGGTCGTCCGAGCTTCTCGAAGGCCGTGATCGCATTGATGTTCGCCCGGCGACCGACGACGAGCTCGGCGAGGATCGCGGGGATGCCGATCACCAGGACGGCGACCAGGTACACCACCAGGAACGTCGCGCCGCCGTTCTCCGCGGTCTGGAACGGGAACCGCCAGATGTTCCCGAGCCCGACCGCGCTCCCGATCGACGCAAGGAGGAATCCGATGCGCGTGGCCCAGGTCTCGCGTTCGACCATCCCTCACAACTTGGGTGATGGAGGAGGAAAAACTGGCGAATCCCGGGTTCCCGACGTGCCCACATCGACCGCTCGGAAGGCCCCCTTCTCGCGCCCCCGGTTCGTACTCGTGGAGCGCCCTCCGAGCCCAGTCCGAGCTCGGGGTCGGGGGACGGACAGCTGCTGCCGGACGCCGAACGGGGCGAACATGCACGCGCCGCCCCGCCGCACCTCGGCCACCGACTCCTCCCGTCGATTGGTGCCTGCAGCGTGACTGGCGCGGCCAGCGGCAGGTCAGCATCCGAGACGGGCAGAGGCGCGATTCGTCAGTTGTCTCCCCTCTCGACACCCACTATCCGAATCGGTCAGACTCGACGAGGGTTGCAGCATCCCGGTAGCTCCCGTAGAGTTCGGTGACGGCTCTCCGAACGGTCTCATCGTGGGATTCGAGCGCGGCACCACCTCCTTCGGGCCGCTTGTCCATTATCAGCACGGACCTATCGGTGATGAATAAGTTACACGGGATGTGGCCATCGTACGCGTAAACCGTGGCCCCGGCCTCGATGTACTCCTTCCATCGTGGCGGCTGTTTGTTCCGTTCTTGAAGGTACTCGACGAGCCCTCCAGCGAGCACGTGTTCCGCAGTCAATCGCCCCTCTACGACACCGGTCTCCATCGCCTCACCCGCCGGTAGCGGTGGCTCGAGGAAGGTCAGCACGCGAAACGAACGTGCGGCTCGAATCCGGTCGGCTAACTGCTCGACGAATTCGTACGGAGCGTTCGGTGACGGCCGGAGGACACGTGCATCGCTGAAGTGCCGCAGGTCGATCGATAGCTCGTCCATCGGGAGCCAGCCCACAGCATCACCGAGGCTTCGGATGGTCGCCATTGAAGCCACGAACGGCGCAAACACCTGAACGACAGTTCGCCCGGTCGGTGTTGCACGGTACTCACCGTCTGTCGTCCGCTCCACCCAGTTGCGTCCCTGGAACTCCTTGATGAGCCTCCCGATGGTCGTCGATGCGATACCGGTCCGTTCCCCCAGTTCCGACCGGGTAGCCGACCTTTCGGCAACAGCGCTGAGAAGCGGAAAGCGATTCTCCGAACGACCGAGGTACGCGATGTCCTCCATCGCGTCGTGAGGCATCTCGTTCGGATCCCCATGCATACCCCTCGTACCATGTGCAGTGTTATCAGTGTTCATGGTGTGGGTGACTCACTCAGTCCGTGGGCGGGACCGCCACGGAGTAAGTGTAGATAGGAGCCCGGTCTACCACTAGATGGCATTCGGAGGCCCACGTCATGGCAACAGTCCATCTCGATTCGGAAGCCATCGAAACGTTCGAACGACAGTTAGGCGGGACGCTGCTGAGACCGAGCGACCAAGGCTACGACGAGGCGACTTCGGTCTGGAACGCGATGGTCGAAAAAGAACCCACCCTCGTCGCGAGATGTCGGGGAGCGAGTGATGTGATTGCCGCGGTGACGTTCGCCCGAAACCGCGATCTGCGATTGGCCGTCAAGGGAGGGGGACACAACGTCGCCGGGAACGGACTGTGCGACGACGGGCTGGTGATCGACCTCTCGCCGATGGATGCCGTCCGGGTCGATCCTGCGGCACGGACGGCTCGGGTTCAGGGCGGGGCGACGATGGCCGACCTCGACCGCGAGACGCAAACACACGGCCTGGCGGTCACGGGCGGGATTATCTCATCGACCGGCGTGGCTGGACTGACACTCGGTGGGGGGTGGGGTCGGTTGGGACGAAAGTACGGCCTGGCCATCGACAATCTTCGCTCGGCCGACGTCGTCACCGCGGATGGGGACCTCGTCCAGGCAAGCGACGACCAGCACCCGGAGCTGTTCTGGGCACTCCGGGGCGGTGGGGGGAACTTCGGTGTCGTCACCTCACTCGAATTCGACCTTCACGAGGTCGGTCCGGAGATTCCCGGTGGGGTGTTGGCCTACACGCACGACGATGTAGCCGAGGTGCTCCGTTTCTATCGTGAGTTCGCTGCGGAGGCTCCCGACGCTGCCAGCGTCTACGCGGCCTTCATCCCGGCACCGCCTGAGCCTCGTTTCCCAGAGGAGCAGTGGGGAGAGACCCTTCTACTCTTTCGGCTGTTCTACGCCGGCGACCTCGAATCGGCAAAGGCGGTGTTCGAACCGTTTCGAGCGTTCGGTGAGCCGGTTATCAACTCGTTCGAACCGATGCCGTACGTCGAGTACCAGCAGATCTCCGACGACCTCTTCCCCGCAGGACGACGGTACTACTGGAAGTCGAACTACTTCGACGACTTACCGGACGGACTCATCGAGCAACTCGTTGCGCACGTCGAGGACCTCCCCACCCAGTATTCGTCGATATTCTTCGAGCATCTGGGAGGCGAGATCGGCCGGGTCGATTCGGACGCCACGGCCTACCCACACCGCGAGCCACTGTTTGCGATTACGGTGTCGCCAGCGTGGACCGACCCGGCCGATGACCAGGTACTCATCGAATGGGCACGAGACGTCTACGACGACCTGGCTGCGTACGCAAGCGACGGCGTCTACGTGAACGTACTGAGCAATGAAGGGGAAGCACGGGTCAGGGAGGCGTATGGCGAACACTTCGAGCGCCTCCGCTCGATAAAGACCGAGTGGGACCCCGAGAACGTGTTCAACGTGAACCAGAATATCGCGCCGAACAGATGATATCCGTTGCGACGGGGTCTCATTGCCTACGTAGGTCCGGTGGATGCTCGTGTGTACGTATCGATTCTCCGTGTCTACGGAATCCGGTTGAATGGGTGCTCTGTCACTGGCCTCGTAACGAATAATTAAACGGGTGAGTGTAGGGGTTGATACGTTTTCCCACCCATCTTCGATACGGGAGAAGTGCCCCCCACAAACAACGGTGAGCAGAGCACTCACCAATCTCCCACCCGCCACACTCCCAATCGTGTCCAGGGAACGTAGATTGGCTGTAAACAGCCAATCGATCTTTTGCCGTTCGGTGTAGGGGAATCACGTATCGACCATCCATTTGATCTGATCGGTATCTATCAAAGACGCCGTGCGAGATACAGGGGATTCGTTCAGCAGTGTCGTCGCATCGGGTTGGGCTGGAAGCGATAGACGCTGGAACGCGACCCCGGCGATTGCACTCGGGGAACTGGACCCGTTCAGTTGACCGCCTTCGACAGCTCCGCACCAGCTTTGAACTTCACATCGTTGCTCATCCCTGCAGCGGTGCCAAGATGGACGAGCGGGGCGTCCAGCGCCGTCGCGGTCACTTGAATCGGGCCGTCGCTGCCGTCGTCGCCATCGCCGCCCCCCACTTCACCGAGGACTTTCACGTTCACGGCGTTGAGCCCTCGGCGGCCCTGATCCGTCTGGAATGCCGCTGATGCCATCGACTCGATCAGTTCTGCTCCATTCATCTCGGTTCCCTGTCCCTGCGCGATACCGACCAACGAGCCCAACTGGCTCCGGTCGCGAGAGAACTGCCCGACGATGCGGTCCCCGTAGTCGTCGCTCTCGATATCCTCCGGCGTCACGCTCGCAACCTCGGTCTGACCCTCGTCGAACAGGAGCGTCACCGAATCCTCGAAGAGTGCACCCTCGTCGAGTATCCACCCCCCGGCGAAGATGACCTGGTCGTCGTGGTGGGTCCGCCGCACGTAGAACAGCCCAGGGAGTCGGCACGGGCAGTCCTCGGGCGTCACGGCCACGGGACAGACCAGCGTCTGCGAGTCTGATTCGCCGTCGTTGTCCGGCACCACCATGTCTCTGTCCTCGCCAAGGATGATTTCGCCGGTGACATCGGCCGTGAGGAAGACGCGTTTTCCGATGGTGTCGCTCGACACTGGCGCGGCACTGACCACAGCGCCCCCCGCGGTCCCGTAGCCGACGATGCCCCGGTTTGCGGTGCGGTAGGTGTCGAGTTCCGCCGAGAGGATGTTCTGACAGGTGATGTCCTCGTGGAGCGACACGAGGCCGTCAATCTGGAGACAGCCGTTCTCGTCGTACTCGATTCCCTGGCTACCGTATTGGTCGTGGAACGGTGCCCGTACACCGTCGGGCTCGCGTGAGGGGGCGAAGTACGCGAGCGCCCGGTCCAGTGTGAGTTCCTCGGCCAGTGAGCCACGATCACCCGGCAGCTTCGCGTCGGGCAGACAGATGGTGAACCGCTCTCCGATAGTCGACTCGTTCTCCAGATACTCGATGAGAGCGGCTTCGTTCATCTCGTCAGCGTCCGTCTCGCCGTCGGGACTCAGATTCCGTGGTGGTCTGCCCGCCAGGGCCTTCGGTGGAATCGGTGAAGCCGTATATTGCACGCTGGTCGACCAGCCTTCGAGTTCAATCTCGCGGGAGTCAGCCCGGACCGTCGCCGGCACCGCCCGAACCTCGGTATCAGCACCGACAGAGAACTGCAGTTCGTCATCCTCGGATTGCCCGTCGTTGTCAGTGCCCTGGTTCTGCGGCGGCGCTTGCCCGGCGTAGAACGCCGCTGGTGCGGACACCGTCGTCCCGACCACCTGCTCACCAGCCTGGTCCAGCAGTCCATCGACTGCACTGCAGCCAGCGAGGCTCCCTAGTGCGACAGCGCTACCCGCAGCGAGGACCGCTCGGCGCGTCGCCAGAGGAGTACTGCTGTCAGTATCTATGCCTTCGACGTTTGCACGACGCCCCCAATACATTATTTAGATAACATGTTGTGGAAGTATATAAGATAGTACTAGCATACTTCTACTCCATACGACGGATCGAAGATTCACCGACTTCGAATCAGTAACGGGACGAATTCTCGGGGTCCTATTCCGATCGAAAGTCACTCGCTGCGAGATACGCGCTGTGTATCTTGCACGCTATCGGAACACTCCTTTGAATTGTCAGAACGTTCTGTGGTCAATTCGCAAGGTGGGTCTACTACCAGGAGGGTACAACTGGCCACTCTCGAAGCCTACTTGATACGCAGACACATGCGATTAAGACATGAGTTTTATCAGACGTCTGTTCAACCAAGTTGACCAGTGGGCCAGCAATCTCTCTCGCGCCCGGTATGCAGTCTTTCTGGGTGCATCGGCGGCTACCGGCGTTCTCGTCGTTGGGCTACTCCTGAGTGAGGAGTTGTATATTGTTCAGGCGGTCGCGATGGGGGTCGTCATGCTCGTATTAGAGTACACGTTTGGAAAATTCCAGGCGGCAGAATAGTCGTCGTCGAATGAGGTCCGTGTTAGACTCGCACTACTCCCGAACACCCGTTCCAGTGGCGGGCGTATCGATCATAAGATGAACTGAGAGATCGAGGAATCAGGGTTCGCTGCACCACACACCTTCTGTGTTCTCCATTCCCGAGCGAACTCACAGCCGTTTTTTCTCGTCATGGACGACTGATGACGACCGAAGAAGAGTGCATCGACGCACTGCGTAAAGGTGGAGGAATTAACGAAGAGCTCCACATTCTATCAGAAGGGCATCAGAATTGCCGCGCGACGTTTTGATAACCAGTTCGGGAGAGAGGTGACGACCGTAATTGCCCTCAGGCTCGAACTCGCGCGATCTTGCCGTCTCGTAGCCACGTCTCGTATCGGTCCGTGAGTCCGCGTGAGTCGCGCAGGCGGAGCAATGTGTGTGGGAAGTCGCCTGGAAGCATCACGTCGAGAGTGTAGAGCGGTTCGTCGTCGAGACCGCCGTTCTCGCGGCGTGGCTGGACCAGCGTCTCACACTCCTTCCCGAACGCAGGCGCGTGGCCTGCCTGGTGGACGCGCAGCACCCGCGGCGCGTCCGGGCACACGTACACCTCGTTTTCGAGCGTGTAGCCCCGGAGACAACGCGTTTCCAGCCACACGCGTAGCCCGCGGACGAACGCCCCTGAAGCGATAGCTCGACCGGGTCCCCCGCCGGGGCCATGGTGGGCGTCGAAGGCCTTGATGTATCGGTACCAGTCGAATTCGTACTCGACGAGTGTGGGGCTGTCGCGCTCTTCAACTCCGGGTCTATGTCTAGCTGCCTGGATCGACGAGATGGCCCGGTGCCATAGCGACAGCACGGCGATGGCGAGGGCACCGGCGAGGAGGACACCGGTAGCCCGACAGACCTCTCCGAACACCGCGCGGAGGGCGTTGCCCTTGGAGGCTGGGGACATGGTTGCGCATCAACAGAGGATGGAATAGGCTTTGTGTCGACCGGGCAGAAGATATATGCGCCTCAGGTTCTCCCCCTCGGTTGTGTGCGTCGTCCTGTTTACGAGTGCGGAACCGCTCTATCTCCCCCGATACCTCCAGCCGATCTTCGAGGCTCACGCAGACACTATCGACCAGGTGGTCATCGCCCCCTTCGACGCATCCCCAGCTGAGCAACTACGCTCGCAGGCAGGCATGTACGGTGCCCGCGCTGGCATCCGGATGGCACTCCGCTACGGACGGAGTCGGGGGCTTGACGCGTTGCCCGGGCAGGTCGCCCGGCGTGTCACCGGGCGGTATCACTCGGTTCCGTCGGTCGCGAGAGCCCATGGCATCCCCGTCGAGCGCATCCCCGACGTGAGTGACCCGACGTTCGTCGAGCGTATGGAGGACCTCGCACCGGACCTTCTGCTCTCGATCGTGGCGGGCCAGCGACTTCCCGGGCCGGTCCTGGAGAGCGCCAACGACGCGGTGAACCTTCACGGGTCACTACTGCCGAAGTACCGCGGCCGGGCGACCGCCTTCTGGCCGCTGTTCTACGGCGACGACCGAACGGGTGTCACAGCACATCGTATGACCGAGCGCTTCGACGCAGGCCCGATTCTCGCCCAACGGGCGTTCCCCCTCGACAACGCCGACACCGTCGATACGGTATACCGCAAACTCGCCAAGGTGGGCGCCTCGCTCGTTGTCGAGTTGCTTGCCGCCTATCCAGAATTGCCAGCCGAGCGCCCCAACGGGACGACCCCGGCAGACTACCACGGGCTTCCGGGCCCAGAGGAGCGACGCCTGTTCTACGA